>NZ_LMMW01000001.1:0-621690 GCF_001422845.1 Methylobacterium sp. Leaf100
CTAGTGCACTGACGCGAGCGGATGATTCACGGGGGGCGTGATGCGTGCGAGTTTGGGCGATGGCTCAGACCGTTTGCATTCTTCTCGATGACGCGGCCAAGGCGCAGTTGACGGGAATTGCGGGCGACCGCTCGCGTCCGCTCAAGCACATCTTGCGAGCCCGCATCATCCTGCTCTCGGCCGAGCGCCTGAGCGTGCAGGACGTGGCGCGGCACGCGGGCGTCAGTCGACCCGCCGTCTGGCGCTGGCAGCAGCGCTACGGTGAGGAAGGCGTCGACGGCCTGCTGCGGGACAAGACGCGACCGCCCGGCATTCCGCCCCTTCCCCTTCGAGCGGTGGCCGAGGTGCTGGCGCTGACCTGCTCGGAGCCGCCGGGCGAGGTGACCCACTGGACCGGTCGCGCCGTCGCCGAGCGGATTGGGATCTCGCTGCGCTCCGTCCAGCGGATCTGGGAGGCGCACCGCCTGCAACCGCATCGGGTGCGGACCTTCAAACGCTCGCACGATCCGGCCTTCGTCGAGAAAGTAGAGGACGTGGTCGGTCTCTACATGGACCCGCCCGCCCATGCGGTCGTGCTCTCCATCGATGAGAAGTCCCAAATCCAGGCCTTGGAGCGCACCCGTCCCGACCGGCCGCTCGGCCCCGGACATCCCGCCGCCCAGACCCACGACTATACCCGCCACGGCACAACGACCCTGTTTGCCGCCTTGAACGTCCTGGAGGGAACCGTGCTTGGACGCTGCATGCAGCGCCATCGCCACGGCGAGTTCATCCGCTTCCTCAACGCGGTCGAGGCGGCCGTGCCGGCGGGCAAGCTCGTCCACGTGATCCTAGATAACTACGCCGTGCATAAGCACCCAAAGGTCCGCGCTTGGCTCGTCCGCCATCCACGCTGGACCTTCCACTTCACCCCGACTTCAGCCTCATGGCTCAACGCCGTCGAAGGCTTCTTCTCAGCCCTCACGCGCCGTCGGCTGCGACGCGGGACCTTCACCGGCCTCGTCGATCTGCAGGCGGCCATCAAACGCTACATCGCCGAGCACAACCGAAAGCCAAAACCCTTCGTCTGGACCAAACCCGCCGCCGCTATCTTCGACGCCCTCAACCGAGCCCCTGAACCATCTGTCTGAGTCAGTGCACTAGCACCGAAAGCCAAAACCCTTCGTCTGGACCAAACCCGCCGCCGCTATCTTCGACGCCCTCAACCGAGCCCCTGAACCATCTGTCTGAGTCAGTGCACTAGTTAGCGACCTACGCGATCATGCCCGATCCGAAGCCGGAGATCTCGATAGCTACCTGTCAGAGAAGCTCGGCAAGTCTCTATGGCATATAGGTGCGATGCTCGGCTTCGATGTAGACAATGGACATGACGATCAGGCTCATCGGGTATGGGCATACGGCCAACTAAGTACCGTATCCGACATTTTCGAAGAAAGATCTCCGGATGATTAGCTATGTTGCTGTGACGGGTGTGGCGGGATTAACGAGTGAGGTGCTTCATGTTCGAGCAGGGCCGTGACTACCGTTTCACAACTGGTTTCGATAGGGAGCAGGCAACCTGGGTAGGCGAGGTGGTGGAGGTCGCCCTACCGCTCATCAAAGTCTGCCAGGGGTACGGCGAGCATGAGCAGGTGACCATATTGAATGTCGGTGCCTTCGATTTTACGAGGGCAGAGCTACAGCCATACCGATCGCCCGAGGAAAAAGCGGCAGGTCGGGCGAAATGGGAGGGGCTTATGGGGGGACTGAAGCCGCCTGCGGGCTCATGATCCTCGTACCATGCAAAGATAATACGTAAATTTTAGTGGAGAGACGCCCATTTTGCAATGAGTGCCTCTCCATTAATTTGAAGAAGCCTGAGTATCAGGGCCAACTTGCTACATTTTTCAAAGTTTGTACGATCTGTTCGAAGTGCTCGTCTGAATCTGCTGCGGTTTTAATATGCGCGCCGGTCAATCCATGAGATGACCGGAGATCGTACACCGGAAGTCTAGCATTGAGCGAGTACGGAATAAGACTATGTAGATTCGGGATTTGTCCCAGTTTATAGATTTCGTCTTCCCATGATACAACTTGATCGCTTGGCAGCTTTGCTACGATATTTGCCCTGATTGCAGGCTCTAGTCGGCTCCCATAGATTCGCCACCCAGCAGTCATACCCGAAGCACCGGTGGAGCGCTGATTATGCATCTGGACCACATAGCCAAGATAAGACGGGCGTCCGGCGGGAATTGACAGGCTTGCACCACCCGTCCAAGCTGCATTGCACTGGTTCCATTCACGCCTCCAACCAACGAGTTTGTTTCCAAGATTTTCGGTGCCCTGGATCGAAAATAGATCGGGGGCTACAGGAGTGATAAAATAGTCGCTTGACGCCAATGTTGCCCTATTGAGTGCACCAAGATTTGGACCCAAATCTATCAGTACAAGATCGGCCCCAACGCTAGCGCTCGCAAATTCAATATAGCGATGAATTGCTGACTGGGCCCGCAAATCAGGTTCGCTGCCGCCCTTCGCGCTGTTCCACGTGTCGCCGAGACGATCTTCAAAGTCACTGAGTCTCATATCGCCTGGGACGAGGTATAGCTCGTATTCATCCCGAATTTTTGTTGGTGCTCGATTTCTGATATCCCCTGTTGTACGATAAACTGGAAGTATGTTTTGGAATATACTGTTCCCTGTGTCTCTCCATGCGTGCCTAACCGCACCATCACGCATTGAGTAAGACGTTAGATTGCACTGTGGATCGCAGTCGACCATTAATACAGTAAGACCATCTCTCGCAAGAAGGTTTGCGATGTGATACATATAAGTTGTCTTGCCGACGCCGCCTTTATTATTGAAAATACTAATTGATTTTGCCATTGGTGCTCTCGTTGATTCAGAATTTGGCCTTGTGTTTGTGTAGCATTTGCGAAATCTCTCCGCACCCCTAAGTTCTGTGGGGATTGGCCCGCGGCCGCTATCTGTTCCCCATGTTCTCCAAAGCCCTGCGGCTTGGGGAACAGCTTGGGGAACAAGAAAATCACAATTGAAACAACAGCTTGCGGATACTGTTCCCCGTGTACCCCTTGTTCCCCATCGAAACGGCGTAACGGGGAACGGTTTTCAGCTTTCAGAGGCTCCAGTCGCCGTGAGAGCCCCCGCGATCCGAGCGGCCACGCTGTCGGCCGCGGCGATCAGCACGGCGTCGAGGTGATGCACGTACCGGCTGGTGACGGTGCTGCCGGCGTGGCCGAGCATCGCGCCGATCGTCGAGTCGCTGTATCCGAGATCCCCTGCCGTCGAAGCGAACGAGTGCCGCAGCGTGTGAGCGGTGACGCCCTCCAAGCAAGCACGCACCATGATCCGCTCCAGGGCATCGTCGAGGCTGGTGAAGGCTCCGGAACCCCGTGCGGCTGGCAGGACGTAGGGCGAGCCTGGCGCCCGCTGTAGCCCGTCCAAAAGTGCCAGCACGGCGCTGCCCACTGGCCGCACCGACGCGCCCTCCTTTGAATCCTCCAGCCGCAGGCAGTGGCCGGCGCGATCCACCTCGGACCACTGCAGCTTCACGATCTCGCCCAGGCGGCAGCCGGTCAGGGCTAAGAGGCGAACACCGGCGGCGGCCTGCCATCGCTCCTCGGCGCCCTCAAGCATCTCCGCGATCGCCTTGCCCAAGGCGCCGTACTCTTCGGCACTCAGGCGGCGCGTCCGCCTTTTGCCGGCCGGCTTTCGAACCCCTGCCGCGGGATTGATGGTGATGACGCGCTCGCTGATCGCGAAGCTGAGGATGCCGCCCAGCAATCCCACGGTGCGAGCGGCCGTGCCTGCCCCACCCTCGACCACCGCCTTGCCGCGTAGGCCCGTCTTGACGATGGCCGCCGTCTTGCCGGCCTGAACGTCGCTCACAAAGCGCTGCACGTCCGGCTGCGTCAGTTCACCGACGAGCTTCTTGCCCAGCAGCGGCTTGATGTGCCGCTCAATCCTGCCCCGGTCGACGTAGAGAGTGGACGCCTTTTTCGCTTTGCCGCCCTTGCCCATGACGAGACCGGCGTCCGTGGCCTCCAGGTAGCGGTCGCACAGTTCGGCGACGGTGAGGGATGCTCGCTTCGTTGCGCGGTCCTCTGCCGGATCCTCACCGCGCGCCACGTCGCCAAGAATGCCCCTGGCTTCGTTGCGAGCTTCCTCGACGGTCAGAGGCCCGTGGTTGCCGATCTTCACCCGACGGGTGCGGCCGCCGGCTCGATACTGCGCAACGTAGGTTTTGCGGCCGGACGGCCAGACGCGGACACCGAACCCGGCCAGCCCATCGTCGAACTCAAGATAGTCGGTTGCCCTCGGCTCCAACGCCTCGACGGCCTTCTTCGTCAGCTTCATCCGTGATCCGTGCCGCGAGGCGAAGGCTGCTACCGGAAGCATACCGGAAGCAGCGGGCGGAAAAAGCGCGAAATTACCGGAGTGAGCCTTGCCTTACTCGAACGGCAGAAAACGCTGGTGTGATAGGCCTATGGAAAGCTCGGGCAATTCAGCGGAAGCACCGGAAAACCCATCTCGTCTGCCCTCCGAAGGCAAAGGTCACACGTTCGAATCGTGTCGGGTGCGCCAATCATCAAGCCATTGGTCTCGCTTATGATTCGGCCCCGCGTTTCAACCTCCCCATGGCGTCGTTGATCGACCTGTCGCCCGTTTTGTCACAGGTAACGGGTTTCGAATCACGGCTGCCATTCGTCGGCGCAGTTGATCCTGGCAGGTTCAAGTGCGAGGCGCTGCCCCGCCTCGTCACGATCATTCTCTTCGAAAAGTGAAACCGTATCGTGGGCAGAAGCGCAGGCGCGTGAAGCCCAGCGGCGAAGGCGTCTCTGCAAAGTCATGTGAGCCAGAGCATGCTGATGCCAGGGCGAATCGCTCGTGGCGCTCGCCCGCCATCAGCACCGTAGTGCTGGGTGCACAACCGCCTTCGGCGCGCAGAGGCAGCTTGGTCGACAACCCGCCCTGGCTGCGCTCAGGGGCGCCCCCCGCCTTCGACCGTGCCCTCATCCCCCAATGGCGCCGGACCGGCGTGCTGGTGGACGCGCACCACCGTGGTGTCCACGAAGTGCAGGTCCCAGTCGAGGTCGCCTCGGGCATCGGCTTGCGCCTGCAGGCGCCGCCGCACCCGGTCGAACACGGCTGGCCTACCGCCCGCGATGGAACCGGCTCGACCCGGTCCCGACAGCACCATAGCGCGCCGGCAGATCCGCCCAGGGTGCGCCGCTCCGCAAGATCCACCGCGTAGTGTTCAGAATTTGCCGGTGGTCCTCGGAAGAAGGGCCCGTGCGAAGCTGCTGCGGAGGCAGCAGCGGAGCGATCGGCTCCCACTGCGCACCGGTCAATTCGTAGCGTCGCATCCCGTCCACCTGGGGGCGATCACCCCGCCGATGAAGCCTTCGCAGAGACGCTCTATGACGCGGTGTGTCGGCCGATCTGCCAGGTGGCGGCGCGCGCAGGGGGGCCGGAGGCGAGGTCCGAGCCAGCACCGGGGCGGGTCTACGGCTGGAACCGGACCTTCGAGCCGGTATCGATCGCGGAGGCGCGCTGGGGCCCGACCACCTACGGCTACGATACCAACGGTCAGGTGACGGAGGCGCGGCGACGGACTGGCGGAGCGCTTCGATGACGATCTGGCCCTGAACGGGGCGGCGTTCCACGAGGTGGATGCGGGTCGGGGCGGTCTGGCGCAGGCGGCACGCCTGCCGGAAGCGGCAACCGACAAACGCCCGGGGGCGCCTTCGACGCGACGGGATCACCCCGGAGACGGTCGCCGAGTAGAAGAAGCGGGCCTGGGTCGCCGACCAGCGCACGGAATCGAAGAATCGCCGTTCGCCGGTACTGACGGTGCTGAGCGCTGTGTCGAATCTGTCTGGAAGCCCAAGCCGACGCGACACGAAGTTTCGTCGGCAAGGCTCGTCTCGGCGTCGTGCAGGGAGAAGATCGATGCGCTTCGAGCACGGCGCGTGAAAACAACAGTCTGAGAAGTGGCAATATTTTGATATTCAGTACTCTTGATGCGAGCCGTTCCTTTGGAGATACAGAGATCGTCTTTCCTTTTTCTAACAACAGCGAGAAGCGTGCGCCGTGCTTGCACCGACCCGTCGCGTCTTCCTGTCCGGCGCCCTGGCCCTGAGCATCGCACCGGCCCGCGCCGCATCGACGCCCCTGCGGGTCGTCGCCTCCTCGCTGCCGCATACGGAGATCCTCGAATTCGTCGGCGAAAAGCTCGCCCCCGAACTGCCTCTGAAGATCATCGAGATCTCGGGCGATCTGCGCCCGAATGCCCTGCTGCGTGACGGCGACGCCGATGCCAACTTCTTCCAGCACGTCCCCTTCCTCCGCTCGGAGGAAGCCGCCATGGGGATGCGCTTCGCCGTCGTCGCGGCGGTGCATGTCGAGCCCCTGGGATTGTATAGCCGCCGCGCCACGTCGCTCGCGGCCCTCCCGAGTGGCGGTGCCGTCGCCCTGTCGAACAGCGTCTCCAACACCGGCCGCGGGCTGTCGCTGCTTCAAGCGAACGGCTTGATCCGACTGCGGGCGAGGGACGCGGGCGTGGCCGCGACCGTGGACGACATCGTCGAGAACCCGAAGAACTTCCGCTTCGTCGAGATCGCACCTCCGCAACTGCCGCGCTCCCTCGACGACGTGGCGCTCGCGGTGATCAACGGCAACTACGCGTTGGAAGCGGGGCTGGAGCCCGCGCGGGATGCGTTGGCCCTCGAAGCCGCCGAGGGCAACCCGTATGCGAACGTCCTCGTCACCACCGAGGGCTTGGCGAAGGATTCCCGCGTGCTGCGTCTCGGAACCCTGCTGACCTCGGCCGAAGTCGCTGGGTTCATCGGCCACCGCTACCGCGGCTCGGTCGTCCCTGTCCGCCCGTCCTGACCGGCGGGGGTGAAACTGCCCCCCACACGTCGATAGTCCCATCCTGCCCTGCCTTCGCCGAGTTGGGCGACCGGAGTCCACGACCGATGCGCTTCCTGAAGACCCTCGCCATCGCCCTTTTTTCCATGGGTACGATGGCGGCCCAGGCCGAGACCTTGACGATCGGTACCGTGCCGGGCGCCTACAGCGACGCCATCACCGCGGCCGCCAAGGAGGCCAAGGCGCAGGGCATCACCGTGAAGGTGATCGAGTTCAGCGACTGGACGACGCCCAACGTCGCCCTCGATGCCGGCGACATCGACCTGAACTTCTTCCAGCATCGCCCCTTCATGGAGAACGCCGCGAAGCAGAAAGGCTACCGGTTCGACATCGTCGGGCTCGGCATCCTGCAGAACATCGGGCTGTTCTCGCTCAAGCATAAGAGCTTCGACGGGATCCCGGCGGGGGGCAAGGTCGCCATCGCCAACGACCCGGTGAACCAGGGCCGAGGCCTGCTGCTGCTGCAGAAGGCCGGCCTCATCAAGCTCAAGGACGGTGTCGGCTTCCTCGGTACCGTCGACGACATCGTCGAGAACCCGAAGAAGCTGAAATTCACCGAGGTCGAGGGTCCGCAATTGGTGCGGATCACCGGCGACGTCGATCTCGCCCAGGGCTACCCGCATTTCATCGTCGCCGCCGGGGCCTTCGACCCGAAGAGCGGGCTGATCTATTCCGGGATCGAGGACAAGCTGTTCGCCGTAAACTTCGTCACGAAAGCCACCCGCAAGGACGATCCGACCATCCGAAGATTCGTCCAGATCTTCCAGAACTCCGAGGCCGTGAAGCAGCAGATCCACACATCGTTCGCCGGCAGCGAGAAGCTGTACCTGCTCGCGTGGCAGAACTGACCATGGTGAGCCTGGCTTTGGATTGCCTCGGGGCGACGGGTTCGGCCCGGTCGAAGGCGATCGGCCTGGACGCGATCCCCGCCGCCCGGACCGAAGCGGGCCGGCGCTGCACCGGCACCGTGCGGTTCGAGAACGTCTCGAAGACATATCGCTCTGCGGGTGGCGAGGTCCGTGCCCTCGACGACGTCAGCCTCGACGTTCCGTCCGGCGCGATCCTCGGCATCATCGGCCGCTCGGGTGCCGGCAAGTCGACCTTGCTCCGAACCGTCAACCGTCTGGAGGCGCCGACGTCGGGACGGGTGCTGGTCGACGACGAGCCCATCGAGGCCCTCCGGACGGACGGCCTCGTGGCCCTGCGCCGCCGCACCGGCATGATCTTCCAGCACTTCAACCTGCTGTCGGCCAAGACCGTCCGGCAGAACGTGGCCCTGCCGCTCAAGGTGGCCGGAATCCGCCCGTCGGAGATCGAAGGCCGGGTGGAAGCGGTGCTGCGCCTCGTCGGTCTCGAAGGCAAGGCGGAGGCCTATCCGTCGCGCCTCTCGGGCGGGCAGAAACAGCGCGTCGGCATCGCCCGCGCCCTGGTCAGCGACCCCGAGATCCTCCTCTGCGACGAGGCGACCTCGGCCCTCGACCCGGAGACCACCCTGTCGATCCTGGGCCTGCTGCGGGATATCAACCGGCGGCTCGGCCTGACCATCATCCTCATCACCCACGAGATGAGCGTGATCCGCGAGATCTGCACGGACGTCGTAGTGCTGGAAGCCGGGCGGATCGCCGAGTCCGGTCCGGTCTGGCGCGTGTTCGGCGCCCCGGAACACCCGGCGACGCGGGCCCTGCTCGCGCCCCTCACCCGCGACCTGCCCGACGATCTGGCGGAGCGGCTCGTGCCGCATCCCGTCCCGGGCGCCCAGGCCGTCCTGCGGATCACCTATTCCGGGGGGTCTGCCCCCGACCTGTCGGCCCTCGTCGCGGCGACGGGCGGCCCGCTGCGGCTCCTGCAGGCGAGCGTCGAGCGCATCCAGGGACACGCCGTCGGCCGCCTGCTGATCGCCGCCGAGAACCGGCAGGCAGAGGCCCGCCTGAGAGCCATCGGGGTCACCGTCGAGGGGATCGGCTATGTCGCCGCAGATGATTGACCGCCTCTGGCAGGCGGTGTTCGACACGATGTTCATGGTGGGCGTCTCGGCGGGAATCGCGGTGGCCGTCGGCATCCCGCTCGCACTGTTCCTCGTCACCTCCGGGCCGGGCGGCATCTTCCCGGCACCGCGGACGAACCGCTTCGTCGGCCTTCTCGTGAACGGCTTTCGCGCCGTGCCCTTCATCGTGCTCCTGGTCGCGCTGATCCCGTTCACGCGGCTCGTCGTGGGAACCACGATCGGTGTCTGGGCGGCCATCGTTCCCCTCGCGGTCAGCGCGACACCCTTCTTCGCGCGAATCGCCGAGGTCTCGCTGCGGCAGGTCGATCCCGGACTGGTCGAGGCGGCCCAGTCCATCGGCTGCCGCCGACGCCACATCCTGCTCCACGTGCTGCTGCCCGAGGCGCTTCCGGGAATCGTCGGCGGCTTCACCATCACGATCGTGTCGATGATCGGGGCCTCGGCCGTGGCCGGCGCGGTCGGCGCGGGTGGGCTCGGCGACGTGGCGATCCGCTACGGCTACCAGCGCTTCGACACCACGGTGATGTCGGTGGTGATCGCGATCCTCATCGTCCTCGTCTGCCTCGTGCAGTTCGCGGGCGACAGCGTGGTGCGGAGGCTCCGGGCACGATGACGGGCGCCGCCAAGCAGATCCGGCTCAACGCGTTCAACATGAACTGCGTCGGTCACATCAACCACGGCCTCTGGACCCATCCGCGCGACCGCTCGGCCGAGTACAACACGCTGCGCTACTGGACGGACCAGGCCAAGCTCCTGGAACGCGGCCTGTTCGACGGGATGTTCATCGCCGACATCCTCGGCGTCTACGACGTCTACGGCGGCGGCATCGACGTGACGGCACGGGAAGCCGTGCAACTGCCGGTTAACGACCCGACGCTGATCGTTCCGGCCATGGCGGCGGTGACGGAGCATCTCGGCTTCGGCGTCACCGTCAACGTCTTCGCGGAAGCGCCCTACACCTTCGCCCGGCGCCTCTCGACGCTCGACCATCTCACCGGCGGGCGGGTCGGCTGGAACATCGTCACCGGCTATCTCGAGAGCGCCCATCGCGGCCGGGGCGAGACCCTTCCGGTGCACGACCGCCGCTACGATTACGCCGATGAGTATCTGGAGGTGCTCTACAAGCTCTGGGAGGGAAGCTGGGACGACGCGGCGGTACGCCGGGACCGCGGGGCACGGGTGTTCGGCGATCCCGCGTTGATCCGGCCGGTCTCCCATCGCGGCGAGTTTCTTTCCGTCGACGGCTACCACCTGTGCGAACCCTCGCCGCAGCGGACGCCCGTGCTCTATCAAGCGGGCGCCTCCGGCCGGGGCCGCGCCTTCGCCGGGCGACACGCCGAGTGCGTGTTCATCTCGGCGCGGGACAAGGCGGCGGCCCGAGACGCCGTCCGGGCGATCCGGGCAGAGGCCGCCGCCGCCGGGCGCGACCCACAGGACGTGAAGGTGTTCATCGGCATCGCCGCCATCCCCGGCCGCACCCGTGCCGAAGCGGAGGATAAGCGCGCCGAGTACATGCGCTACGCCAGCGCCGAGGCCGGGCTCGCGCATTTCTCCGCCTCCACCGGCATCGATTTCGCCCGCTACGGCCTCGACGAGCCGATCCCCTACGTCCCCGGCAACGCGATCCAGTCGGCCACCGCGGCTGCGGCCAAGCGCGGGCTGACCAAACGCGACCTCCTTGCGGAACTCGGCCTCGGCGGCCGCTACGCGGTGCTGACCGGGGACGCCACGTCCATCGCGGACGAACTGCAATCCTGGGTCGAGGAGGGCGAAGTGGACGGGTTCAACCTCAGCCGCATCGTCGTGCCGGAAAGCTTCTCGGACTTCATCGATCTCGTGATCCCCGAGCTTCAGGACCGCGGCCTGTACAAGACCGCCTACGCGCCGGGCTCGTTCAGAAACAAGCTGTTCGGCGCGGGCGACCGCCTACCCGCCCGCCACGCCGCCCAAGCCTACCGAGGCGCCGCCGCCGTGAGCGGCTGACGGCAGACGCCGCGATACCGGCGGGCATGGCCGCGGCGATAGACGGGCGAAGCAGAACACCCCCCAAACGCGCCTTGGAGGTCGTCGCAGGGAGAGATCCGCAAGTGTCCGGCCGGCGCCGTGGGCCAAGGCAGCGGTGAGATCGTGCTAACAGGCTTCATCCCCCTGATGTCCTCATCCCCCGTGGTATCCTCATCCTCCGTGGCATCTTCATCCCCCGTGGTATCCTCGGGCCGCGTCGTACGGGTAGGCCCGGACGCGTTCACCGACGCGCGCGGGATTCGCGGCGGCGCCGTTGTCCGGCCGCCCGCCGCGCCCGGGGAGGCAGCTCGCGAAGGTGGACATGGCCGGGTGGGTCCGGGTCGCCGCACAGGAAGGCGAGTGCACCAGGCACCGCGATCGGTGCGCCGCGATCGCCCCGGGTCGCATCCCGAGCCTATGTCTTCGCATGAGAAAGCGCGATCCCCGCAGGGAAACGACAGCGTGGGCGCCCGGCGGTCGAACATCCGCGGGCACGCTTCACCGGCTCGGAACCACGTCCTCAAGACAACCCAGGGTCGCATAGAATACGGATCGCTGGTTCAGGGACGGGACGGCTCGGCACAACAGGACGTCCGGGATCGATTGCTGCGCGACCCAGCACGTGTACCTCTGGCCGGATCGGAAGTACAAATCTGTATTTGCGACGATCTCATGAAGACCATCATCGTCCATGTCCCTGCACAACCAAGCAGACCGGCGCGATTTTCCGTGATTCGACCGATCGTCCGGTGTAGGTTTTCTACCGTCCGAGCCTGGAGAGCGCCCCCGTGAACGACCGCCTCTACGGCTTCTACAATTCCGAACTCGAGGCCCTGCGCGGCCTCGGCGGCCGGTTCGCCGAGCGGCATCCGAAGATCGCCGGGCGGCTGCGGCTGTCGCCGGATGCCATCGACGATCCCCATGTGGCCCGGCTGATCGAGAGCTTCGCCTTCATCGCCGCGCGCCTGCGGCTCAAGCTCGACGACGACTTTCCCGAGCTCACCGAGACACTGCTCGAATTCCTCTATCCGCACTACCTCGCGCCGATCCCGGCGCTCGCCGTGACGCAGGTGGCGTTCCCGCCAGACCTCAAGGAGGTCATCACCCTGCCGCGCGGCGCCGTGGTCGAGAGCGAGGTGCTGGAGGGCGACGTCTGCCGGTTCCGGACCACGCAGGACGTGGAGCTCTGGCCCGTCAGGGTCGCCTCGGTCGCCCTGACCGGGCGCCCCCTCGTCGCGCCGCCCTGCCCGCATGTCGAGGCGCCCGCCAGCCTGCGGATCGTCCTGGAGACCGTCGATCCGGGCGTGACCTTCACGGATCTCGGCGTCGACCGCCTGCGCTTCTACCTGCGGGCGCCCTGGCAGCCGGCGGTGGCGCTCTACGAACTCCTGCTCAACGACTGCCTCGAGATCGCCCTCGCGGATCACGCCGAGGACGGGGGAGCCGTCTTCATCGGGCCGGACGCGATCCGCGCGGTGGGGTTCGAACCCGCCGAAGCGGTGCTGCCGCCCGCGCCGCGGTCGCATCCGGCCTACCGCCTGCTGACGGAGTTCTTCGCCTATCCGCAGAAGTTCCTCTTCCTCGACCTGTCGCGCCTCTCGGCGAAGACCCTGCGGCGGGCCGGCAACCGCTTGGAGATCTTCTTCTATCTCGGCCGGCATGCGCAGGAGCTCGAACGGGCCTGCACCGCCGGAACCTTCGCCCTCGCCTGCACGCCGGTCGTCAACCTGTTCGAGCAGCGCGCCGAACCGATCATGCTCACCCAGGTGGCGAGCGAGTACGCTCTCGTGCCCGACGCGCGTAGGCACGCCTCGCGCGAGGTCTACGCGGTGGAACGCGTCACCCTGACCGACCGCGCCGGGATGACCCGCGACGCGAGTCCCCTGTTCGGACGGACGCTGGCCCAGCACGACGCGGTCGGCGCGCTCTACTGGCAGCTGCGCCGCCGGCATCTGGCGGAAGGGGGCGAAGGCACGGATGCCCGGCTCGCCCTCGTCGATGCGGCTGCCTCCCCGGCCTCGCCCACGGATGCGGTCCTCTCCGTCGACACCACCTGCATCAACCGGGACCTGCCCGCCCGCCTGCCCTATGGCGGCGAGCACCCGGTCCTCACGGTGCTGCGCGGACCGGGCGAGGTCGGGCGCCTGAAAGCCCTGACGCCCTTCACCGCCACCCTGCGGCTCACGCCGGGCGACGGCCTCCTGTGGCGGCTGATCTCGCACCTGACGCTCAACCACCTGTCGCTCTCCAACGGCGAGGGCGGACCGGAGGCGCTACGCGAGATCCTGCGGCTCTACGACTTTCGCGATGCGCCGGAGACCCGCACCCTCATCGACGGGATCGTGTCCGTCACGCACCGGCGCGCGACGGCGCGGGTGGCCGAGGGCGGTCTCGCACGCGGCCTCGACATCGAGGTGGAGATGGACCGCCGCTACATCGATCCGGGCGCGGCCTTCCTGCTCGGGCAGGTGCTCGACCGTTTCTTCGGCCTCTACGTCAACCTCAACAGCTTCACGCGCCTGACCGTGCGGATGCGCGGGGCCTCCCGGGTGCTGAAGACATGGCCCGCCCGCTCCGGCGCCCGGCCGCTCGTATGAGCCCGCGCGATGGAAAGGCCGTCCCGGAGCGGCTCGGCGACAAGCTCGCCGCCGAGATCGACCGCTTCGAGCCGTTCGAGGGCTTGCGCCTCGTCGAGGCGTTCGGCCCCGGGCCCGCGCCGGACGAGGCGGAGGCCCCGGCCGATCGGCCCCTCGCGACGGGCGCCCTGACGAGCCGGCACGTCGCCACGCCCCTCGTGCCGGGCGGTCGCTTCGGCCTGGACCGGAGCGGGATTCCCGAGATCGCCTTCGTCGGGCTCGCCGGCCCCCTCGGCCCGCTGCCGCCGATCTACACCGAGGTGGCGCTCAAGGAACGCAAGGCGCGCAATCCGGGCTTCGCGGCCTTCTTCGACGTATTCGTCGCCCGGATCACGACGGCCTTCCTCGACACCTCCGAGAAGTATCGGCTTCCGGCCCTGGTGGCGCGCCGCGGTAGCGGCGGGGCCAACCGCATGACGGAGGCGTTGCGCGCCCTCATGGGCCTCGGCCTGCCGTCGCATCGGGGCCGGCTCGCCACCCCGGACGCCGAACTCCTGCCCTATGCGGGCCTGCTCGGGCGGGACGTGCGCTCGGCCGCGGGCCTCGAAGTGCTCCTGGCCGACCGGCTCGGCACGCCGATCCGGGTCGCGCCGTTCATCGCACGGTGGCTGCCCATCGCCCCCGCCGAGCAGAGCCGCCTCGCCGGGCCGAACCCGGCCTTCGGACGCCTCGGCGTCGATGCCGTCGCGGGCTCGGGGATCATGGATGCCTCCAGCACCTTCCGGGTGGTGGTGGGGCCCCTCGACGCGGCGACCTTCGCGGCCTTCGCGCCCGACGGGACGCGGATGGCGGAACTGGTGGAGCTCGTGCGGCTCTACATGGACCCCGGCCTCGACTTCGACGTCCAGATCATCCTGCGCAAGGACGACGTGCCCGAGTGCCGACTCGGCCCGGCCGCCCCGTCCCTCGGCTGGAACGCCTGGCTGCGCCAGCTGCCCGCCGAGCGCGACGCCGATCAGTCGGTGCACGATCCCATGCGGGGCGCACACTGAGCCCGACGCCGGGTGTCGTCCGGCCGGACGCTCGCGCGGCTCGCTCGCGCGTCAGCGCCGCCGCAACACGCGCGGCAGCCAGCCGCCCGCACCGAGCCGCGACAGGACCTCCTCCGCCGAGGGCCGGCGGTCCGGATCGGCGCGCAGCAGGGCCCGCACCAGGCGCCCCAACCGGCCGTCGAGGCCGCTGTCCGGCGGCCGCAGCCGCGCCGCCCGCGCGCTCTCGCGATCGGTGCCGAGGGGCGGCCGCTCGCCCCGCGCGGCGCAGGCGAGGAGGAGGCCGAGGGCGAAGAGGTCCGCGGCCGGACCGCCGGGCTGCCCGTCGAGCTGCTCGGGGGCGGCGACGGACCACTTGCCCGCGAACGCGATCTCCGGATCGGGCTCGCCGATCCTCCGGGCGACGCCGAAATCGATCAGCGTGGCGCCCGCGGCACCACCGCACAGCATCACGTTCTCGGGCGAAAGATCGCCGTGCACGAAGCCGGCCGCATGAACGGCCGCGAGGGCGCCGGCGATGCGCCGGGCCAGGACCGCGACCTCGTCCGGTGCCAGGCCCCCCCGGGCCCAGATCGCCCGTGCCAGCGTCTCGCCGTGGAGCAGGTCCATGACGATGAAGGCGCGGCCGTCGGCGTGCCGCAGCAGATCGCGCACCTGCGGGATGGCCTCGTGGCGCAGGCTCATCAGCGTGCGGGCCTCGGCGACGTGGAGACGGGCGATGACCGGATCGCGGACGCGATCCGGCCGCAGGATCTTCACGGCGTGGTCGCGCCGCAACTCGCGATGGCGGACCTGGTAGATCTCGGCGATCCCGCCCCGTCCAATGCGGTCGCGCACCACGTAGGTGTTGGCCAGGACCGTATCGGGGCTGAGCGAGGCGGTGTCCGGCGTGTCCGGCGCGGCGGAAGGCTGCGCGCGCGACGCCTGCGCCAGGGCGGAGCCGCCGTCGCCGAGGCGGTCGAGGGCGGCGCGCGCCGCGTCCACCAGCGCCCGTCGCTCGGGTTCGAGGCGCGGACGGCCGTCGCCACCGGCGACGATGGCCTGGACCAGGGCGTCGAGCCGCACCTGAACCCGCAGGGTTTCACGCCGGGCGGCCTCGCCCTCCACGTTCGCCGCCTCAACCATCGGCGCCGACGACATCGACGACGACGGCCGAGATGTTGTCGCGCGCACCGGCGATCAGCGCGTCGTCGATGGCGCTTCCGACGGCCTCCTGCGGGGTGCCGTGACCGACGGCGTGGCCGAGCCCGGCCTCGCCGAGCGCTCCGACCAGCCCGTCGCTGCACAGGACGAAGCGGTCCCCCGGCCGGATCGTCCCCTCGACCCAGTCCGCCGCGAACGCATCCTCCGCCCCGACCGCACGGGTGACCATCCTGCGGCCCTCGCGGGTCACGTGGTCCTGCGTCAGGGGCCGGAGCGCATGGCCGCGCAGGAGATAGGCGCGGCTGTCCCCGACCCAGACCACGGCGTAGCGGCCCCGGTGGACGAGGAGCGCCACCACGACGGCCGCCACGATCTCCTCGGGCCCGAGCCGGCGGGCACGAGCCCGCAGGGCGGCGTTCGCCTCCAGGAGGAGATGGTCGATCTCCGCCCGCTCCGGCGCGCGGCCGAGGGGGGCCGGCATCGCTTCCAGCCGGTCGGCGACGACGCCGGCCGCGTAGTCCGCCGCCGCATGGCCGCCGGCGCCGTCGACCACCGCCCACAGGCCGAGGTCCGACCGGTTCACCACGGCATCGTCGTTGCGCCGCCGCCGCGTCCCCTTGTGCGACCGGGCGGCGCCGACGAGCTTGACCAGCCCCGGATCGGGCTCCGGTTCCGGGGGCCCGGCGGGCTTCGACGCGGCGGGCGGCCCGGCCCGCAGGCCCTCGTGCCAGCCCCATTCGCGCCAGCGCCCGTCGAGCAGGGCGGCGAACTGCTCGGGTTCCGGCGCCGCGTCATGGAGGAGCAGGGACGGCGCCACGGTGCTCGAGCCTCGCGTCCACCAGGCGGAGAAGGGTCGGTTCGTCCCCGCCAGCATCGCCTCGACGGCGTCGGCATAGGCCTGGATCGGGCCATCCGCGCCGTCGCGCGCGAAGCGGCTCGGGTTCGGCCGGGCCGGCTCGTCCGGTATCGGGGCCGGCGGGCCGAACGCGCGCACGGCCTCCTCGAAGGCCTCGAAATCGTAAGCGTCGTCGAGACAGCTCCGGGCCAGGGCCTCGACACCGTCGAACCAGGCTTCGGCGGCGCGCACGAGCCGCCACGGGCTGGCCAAGCCCGGAAGTTCGAGGGCGATCACCAGGGGGAAATAGCGACCGACCCGGTCGACGGAGGGCATCAGGACGCCGGCCGTGGCATGCGGCCCGAGGGTCCCGGGGCCGGCGACGAAGCGCCAGACCGGGGCGACGAGATAGGTCGGCAACCACTCCGTTCCGAGCTGGCGCCGGCTCGTCACGATGGCGCGGGACAGCCATTGGTCGAGGGCGGCCTGCAGGGCCTGACCCAGGCGGCGGTTCACGAAGTCGCCCCGGGTCGGGACCTTGCCGAAGAAGCCGAGCTGCGGCGGGCCGGGCGGCGCGGCGCCGGCTGCGCGCTTCACGGGCATGGGCCACGCCCCCCCGTCATGGAAACCTCGGGCAGCGGAAGCTCCGCAGGGCCGCGAGCCCGAACGGACTCGGCAGCGCCAGGCTGCGGATCTCGAAGGTCACGGCGTGGCTCGCCGTGCCGTAGGTCACCCGGGTCCGGTCCGGCGCGACGGCCTCCGCGCGGCCGGCATCGAGGAGCCGGAGCAGGGCCCAGGGTCCGGTGAAGGAGAGGGCCTCCGGGGCGCCCGGCTGCACGCTCACCCGCGCCGCCGGGCCGGCGAGGCCCGGCGTCGGCCAGGTGAAACGCAGGGGGCGCGCGCTGCCGCGCGAGAAGGCCGCCTCCTGGCCGTCGCTGACGAACGAGGCGGCCGTCGCCTCGGGATCGAGGCGAATCGGTGTCACCTCGAAGGCCAAGGCGGGCTGCGCCCCGGCCGCCGGAAAAAAGGCCTGCCGGATCTCGTCCGCATCCTCGAAGCTGCGCAGGAGGGCGGCGCTGCCCGCCGATCGCCATCGCCAGGGCTTCCCCGTCCCGTCGACGGCATCCGCCATGTGGGTGCGGAAGAAGGTGGCGAAGACGCCCTCCGGTCCGAACACCGCGGCGAACTCCCCCAGCGGCGTATCGGCCGCCGCATTCCGATCGAACGGGAAGCGCCTGTCCGTCGCGGCGCGGCAGGCCTGCTCGCCGGCCTGGCTCCAGCGGCGGGCGAGATCGACCACCTGCGCCTTGCCCTCGGCTCCCGCGATGAGGGTCTCGTCGAGGGCGATCGGCACCAGGGGACGCGCCAGCATCGCCGCGACGTGCCCGTCGAGGCTCGTCCGCAGGACCGCGTGCTTCTCCTCCGGGTAGAGCCGCGCGAACAGCCCCTCGAGCCGCGCGTCGGCGAAGGGCTTGTCGAGGGAGTCGGCGCCGCCGAGCATGCGGTAGAGGCGCAGGGTCTCGCCGATATCGGCTCCGGCCGATCCGGCATCCGCATCCTTCGCGCCCCTGTCCTTGCTTACCGCGTCCTTGCTCCCCGCGTCCTTGGCACCCAAGTCGGCGACACCGGCCTGGATCGATTCGCGGACCAGCCTCGGCGAAGCTGCGCCGGCCACGCCCGGGACGGCCTCCCGCGCCACGGCGGCGGGCGGCCTGGACATTCCTCTCGGCACCACCGGCGCGTCCGGGTTCGGTCTCGGGGCAGCGTCGGCGTCCCCGGCCGCGCCGGCCTCGCGCAGGGTGTTCCCGAGCGCGACCAGGATGCGCGGCAGCAGGAAGCCCGTCAGGGCGCGCTCGTAGAGGTTGGCCCGCCCGGCCGAGATCTTCTCCGCCTGGTCGAAGGTATCGAGCAGACGCGGAGTGCCGGCCTCGGTGAAGGGCGTGGCCGCATCGCGGGCCTGGCTCAGCACCACTTCGGCGCGCACGAAGTCGGTATCCGCCACGGCCTCGACGGGCAGGGTCCCGGCCCCGGCGGTGTAGACGGCGAGGCGCGCATCGGTGTCCGAGAGCATCCGCTCCTGGCGCAGGTAGGCGACGAGCCAGGTCAGGGACAGGCCGAGGACGAGGGCCGCGGCCAGGCCGCCCGCCGCGGAGCGCAGGATCCTGCGGCGGCGCTCCAGGGCCGGATTGGTCGAGACGAGGTTCGCCTCGTTGAAGACCACCTCCCGCAGCAGGCGCGCGAGGAAGTAGCTGTGCTGCCCGTCCGCCGAAGCGGCACCGAAGCGCGGCAGGTCGATGGCGAAGCGCTGGCTCGCCGAACGCGTCACGAGGTCGAGGCCGCTGCCGCTCTGCTCGGCCGAGGCGAGGTAGAGGCCGCGCAGCCGCGGCGGGGCGTCGAAGCGCGAGGACGCCGCGATCTCGCCGATGGTCTCGTGGAGCGGCTCGGCGATGAGGGCGAGCTGGCTCGGAAAAGCGAAGATCTGCGCGCGCCGCTCGGGGTCCGTCTCGGCCTGCAACCGGTCGAGGAGGAGTTGGTCGAGGCGTCCGACGAGCCGGTCGAAGGCGGAGCCGAACCGGTCGGCGAGGTCGCGGCCCTCGATCCCGCCGCGCGGCGGCGGCAGGGTGACGCCCCAGACCTGCTCGCGGCCGGTCCGGGCCATGTCGTCGAAGAAGGCCGTGAATCCGGCGAGGCGGTCCGCCTTGGTCAGCACGAGATAGACCGGCACGCGAAGGCCGAAGGCCTCGTCGAGTTCCCGCAGGCGCTTGCGGATCGTCCGGGCGTGATGCAGCCGCTCGGTGGCGGAGGCCTGTACCAGCAGGTCCATCCCGACCATCACGATGGCGCCGTTGAGGGGCTGGCGCCGCCGGTGCTTGCGCAGCAGCGTGAGGAACCCGCGCCAGCCCGCCGCATCGGCCTCGCCGTCGCCCTCCTGCGCGGTGTAGCGCCCGGCGGTGTCGATCAGGATGGCCTCGTCCGTGAACCACCAGTCGCAGTGGCGGGTGCCGCCGACGCCCTCGACGGATTCGCCGACACTGTCGGCGAGGGGAAAGCGCAGGCCGGAATTGCGCAGGGCCGTGGTCTTGCCGGAGCCGGGCGGGCCGATCAGCGCGTACCAGGGCAGCGCGTAGACGGAGGCGCGCCCCATGGTCTTGCGCAGGAGCTTCAGGGCGTCGCGCAGCCGCGACTTCAGTTCGGCGACGTCGTCGGCCGCGGCCCGGGCGGGATCGGCCTCGGCCCCGGCCGCGACCGCGTCGATGAGCGCCGCGTCGCGCCGCTGGCCCCGGACGAGGCGGACGAGGCAGTAGAGCACGAAGCCGACGGCGATCGCCCCCACCGCGTACAGGCGGGTCTCGAAGCGCTCGAACGGCCGCCAGCGGCCGAACGAGACGCCGTCGCCGTAGAAGAACACCACGCAGGCGGCGACGAGCGCCCAGATCAGGGCGACCAGCCACCAGGCCTTGACCCGGCTGGCATAGGTCGTCGCGTAGGACCGGATCTCGTAGATCCAGTTGAGGATGTTCATGGCGTGGCTCCCGCCCTCGACGGTCCCGGGGCCGGTGCGCCCGATGCAGGACCGTCCGATGCAGGACCGTCCGACACGCCCCGGGCCGGCGTGTTGCGGCGGATCAGGAGTTCGGTGCGCCGGTTCTCGGCCCGTCCCTCGCGGGTGTTGTTCATGGCGATGTTCTCGGCAGAGTCGTTCGGGCGGATCGGCTGCGCCTCGCCGCGGCCCTCGGCCCGGATCGCGTCGCTGCCGATGGAGCGGCCGAGGATGGCCGCCACGGCCTCGGCGCGGGCGACGGAGAGCTGGTAGTTCGAGGGGAACCGCACGGTCTGGATCGGGACGTTGTCGGTGTGCCCGACCACCTGCACCGTGACGTCGTCCGTCCGGATCGCCGCGCCGACGCGCTCGAAGAGCTGGACGAAGGCGGGAGCCACCGTCGCGCTGCCCGACTCGAACAGTCCGACGTTGCGGATGCGCACGATCGCGCCGGAGCCGCTCGGCTCGACGTCGATGGCGCCCCGGTCGATCTCCGGCTTCAGCACGCGCCCGAGCCCGGCCGCGAGGGACGTGTCGGATGCCGGGGGCGCTTCGGCGATCGGTTCCGCCGGAGCCCGGGCCGACGGCACGCGACGCAGGCTCGGCGTCCCGCGCGGCGGCGCGGCGAGAAAGGCCGCGAAGGTCGCGTCCGAGCGCCGGTTGACGGCCCATTGCAGGGCGAGGAACAGGCCCGCGAGGGCGAGGATGCCGAGTCCGGCCCCCGCCCAGAGCAGGAGCTGCCCGCGGATCGGGGGCAGGCGCGCATCGACGCCGCGCCACTCGGGCGACAGTTCGCGCTCCACCGGCCCGCGCAGGGTGCGGTAGAGCCCCTCCCGGATACGCCCGATCTCGAGATGCCCCTGCGGATGCACCCGCATCCGCCCCTCGAAGCCGAGGGAGAGGCAGTGGTACATGAGCAGCAGCACGTCCCGGTTCGAGCCGGGGTCCTTGTGCAGGTGCGCTAGGAGGTCGAAGAAGCGCTCACCGCCCGTCACGTCGGTGTGGAAGGTCGAGACCATGCCCTGCCGCGCCCACAGGCTGTAGGCGCCCCAGGACGAGTTCAGCACCACGTCGTCCACCGTCGCGCAGAGGGCGTAATGCGCCGCCTGCGCCCGCTCGCGCGTGACCGCGACGCCGAGGATCGCCGCTTCGAAGGCCTTGACGGCGGCGATCACCTTGAGGCGCAGGGCCTCGAGATCTGGCGGGCTCGACAGGCTGCGCAGGCGTCCGACGAGGCTGAGGATCGGCAGGGCGGCCGCCACCATCGGGGGCACGCCGGACCGGGCGAGATCGAGGCTGCCGAGGGTCTCGATGGCCGCGTCCGGGGGGGCCGCCGCCGGCTGCGGGTCCACCCGGAGCACGGGCTGGGGACGCACCCCGCCGGGCGTCGGCTTGACCACCGTGGATTCGCCCGCAAGCCCGCGGGCCTCAGCTTCCGACACCGTTCGCTCCCGCTCGCTCCAAGGTCGTCCACCGGCTCGCGACGGCCCGCGGGCGAGGGCCGCGGCCGACCGCTCCGCGCACGGCCGAGGTCACCCGCGACACTGCGCCAGAACCACCGCCCGTCCCAAGAGAAATTCTACCGAGGATCGCATAAAACAGAACAGACACCGTTTGCGTGTTTCGCGCTCAGCCCTTGATCGCCCACAGTTCGAGTTCGAGATCGGGGAAATTGCCGGCGAGGTGGATGGCGACCGCACTCGAATGCTCGAGTTCCCGCCAGAGCGGGCCGGTGGTGTCGAGCTCGAAGTAGACCGTGCCGCCGCGATAGGGGAGCTGGCGCGGCGCGACGGCCAGGGGCCTGACCGCGATGCCCGGCAGGGCGACGTTGACGAGCTGGGCGATCTGCTCGACGGGACCGATCTTGACCTGGTTCGGCAAGGACCGCCGCAGGCTCTCGGCCGGCATGTTGGCGCGCACGGCGAGGACGAACCCGGCGCCGAGCAGCAGGGAGCGGTCGTTGATCGCGCCCACCCGCACGCCGTGACGGCGCTCCTGCAGGTCGATGGGCACGGCCACCTGATCCAGGAGTGCGGAGAGCGCCGCCCGCAGGTCGGAGAAGACCGCCGCGAACGTCGCCGCCAGATCCTCGTGGGAATAGTCGGGAAAGCGCGTGGCGCGCTTCGAGGGCGCCGTGAAGGTCGCGAGTTCGCCCGCCAGGGCGAGGCAGAAGCCGTAGAACGCCTCCGGCGGCAGACGACCCGCCTGGGCCGCCGCGTGGCGCAGGGGTGGATCGGCCCGGTTCAGGGCCTGGAGGAGCAGGAAGTCGGCGACCTCGGCGGTGCCGCGCACCGTCGGGTCGGCGATCCGGGCCGCGATGGCTTCGGCCCGATGCGAGACGAGACCCTGCAGCTCGTTGACGAGGGCGGCCAGGGGCGCCTGCGCGGCGCAGTTGAGGCAGGGCGCGATGAACCGGTCGTCGAGGACGATGCTGAGGTCGGAGCGGACCTCGACCACCCGGGCGACGGCGAGGCGTTCTGTGCCCGCGAGCGGTCCGTTCGACGGGGCATAGGCGAGGCGCAGGCGCCCCACTTCGAGGCTCGCGCTCGTGAAGCTGTCGCCGTTGGCGTCCGGCGCGTCGTAGGCGGTCCGCCGCAGGCGGGTGGCGGCGTCCTCGCGGCGCTCGGCGCCGATCTCGGGACTTCCCGGCTGGCGCATGGGAATCGCGAGGTAGATCGTGACGTCGCGGGTGCCGGGCAGCAATTCGAGGGGCGGCGGGAGGTCGGCGTCGCCGGGCGCCTCGAAGGGGGTTCCATCGGGGAAGATGCCCCGGGCGTGCGCGACCGCGAAGCGCCCGGCGCCGAGGGTCTCGCGATTGATGCCGATGTCCGAGAAGCCCCAGGGATAGGGCGCGAGGTCCCGCGTCAGGCCGCGCACGAAGCGTTCCGTCCAGCGGTCCGCCTGCTGGAAGTGCTGGACGCGGAGGAACATGCCCTCCGACCAGACCACACGGTTCTCGCTCAGCATGGATCGGGGCTCCGGGGCTCTGTCAGGTCCTGCGGGCGTAGGCCCGACGCAGCGGCGTCAGCACGACGTCGGCCGCGGGGGCGTCGGGTGCGCCGCAGAGGTTGGCGTGAAGGGCGACGTAGCGGTCCCACGAGGCGGCGCGCAGGAGCGGGCCCACGGCGAGGCGGGTCCGCTCGCGGGCCGCGTCCTCGAGGAATTCGGGCTGGATCTGCGCGCCGAGATCGGCGGCGGCCTCGCCGACGGAGAGGCCGAGGGCACGGCTCGCCTGGGCGAGGCGGGCGAGGCGGCCGGTGAGTTCGTCCGTCGCCCCGGCATCCCCCGTCGCGAGGGCGGCGGCGAACAGGGAGGCGAGGTCGGCCCCCGACGTCTCCCGGTCGGACAGGCCGAGGTCGCGTTCGGCGGTGCGATGCACCGCCTCGAGGGCGGCGAGGACGTCGATGAGGCGACGCAGGATCTGCCCGCTGCGGACCATCGCGGCGCGGTCGCGGGCGGGCGCGACGCGCTCCGGCATCAGGCCGCCGAGGCCGGCGCCTTCCACCAGGGCGGCCTGCGCATCGCCCCAGTCGGGTCCCGCGGCGGCGCCCGACGCGGGCGGCGCATCGTCGCCCAGATCCCAGTCGGCCGGCAGGATCGCCCGGACGCCGCCGAGCTGCAGCGCCTCGCTCACCGGCGAGAGGTGCTCGCTGCGGCTGGCGAAGTCGCTCAACGGCTGGAGCATGGCCTCGGGCTCGTCCGTCAGGGACGTCGCGGGCGGAGCCTGCCAGCCGAAGGGCTGCACGACCTGCGCATCGACGGCCCCGCCCGGCAGGGTCGAGAGCCAGTCGCTGGCGCTGCCGCCGAGGCTGCGCGCGGCGCGGCCCTCGCTCGCCTCGCTGGTGCCGGCGAGGATCCCGGTCACGCCCTCGGCGGTGCCGGGCGCGATCTGGTCCGTCCCGCCGCGCGGGTCCGGCAGGGTCGCGTCGGCGGTCCGATCGAGGGCGATGCGATAATCCCCGATGCGGAAGACGTCGCCCGGCCCGAGGAGGCGCCGCTGGTCCCGTCCGACGGGGCGCGTCTCGGCGGCGAAGAACACCCCGTTGCTCGACAGGTCCACGAGGTACAGGCCATCGGGTCCGTTCTCGATCCGGCAATGCACCTTGGAGATGTGGCGGTCGGGATCGGCGAGGATCCAGTCGTTGTCCGGCGCCCGGCCGATGGCGAACGGACAGGCGGACGGTTCGAGGCGCCGCGGGTCGATCCCCGGAACGCCCGCGGGCGTCTGCAGGACGCGCAGGGTGAACGTCATCGTCCCATGAGGCTCCGCCGGAGCCCCCGTTTCGTGAGCCCCCGAATCCTGCGATTCCCCGCCCGCACCGCTAGTTCGCCCGCATCCGGACGCGGGTGTCCCGCTCGCTCCGGCCCGAGCCGTAGACGGCGTCGCGCGGCAGGGCCGGCGGCTCGAGGAAGACGACGCCGATGCCCAGGCCCGGGGCACCCGCGATGGTGGCCGGCTTGTTGAAGTTCTGCGCGCCGATGGCGGTGGCGGCCTGGCCCAGGGGCAGGAGCGCGCCGATGGCGGCCTGCGTGCGGATGCCCCCGCCCTGCGAGGAGACCGCGAGGCCCGTGCCCGGGTCGATGGCGATGTTGCGGTTCCCCTGCAGCAGGAGTTGGCCGGCCTGGCCGGCGCCCTGGATCAGCGCACCCGCGAACAGGCCGGCGTAGCGTTCGAAGACGTGCTGGTCGACATCGTTCGAGACGCCCGTGCGCGCGTCGCGGGCCGAGATCGCATAGGCCTTCAGGGGGAACTGGCGCCCGTCGTTGAGGACCATCTGGCTGAACTGGATCGCCGCCTGGTTGCTGCTGTAGACGATCTGGCCGATCAGGCGGACGCCGTGCAGGGGGCCGGGCCGCTGCGCCCCGTCGACATCGTAGATCGTGGCGAAGATCGGCGCCTGCGGATCGTCGGAATTGAAGCCCTGGTCGAGGGACGCGTAGACCGTGTCGCCGGCGCGCGCGACGGCGTAGCGCCGGACCGGCGCCCCCCCGAACTGGCCGTTCGGACCGGCCTGCCCCAGATATCCCCCTTGCCCCGGATATCCCCCTTGCCCCGGATAAGCATTCTGGCCCGGATAACCGCCCTGGCCTTGCGAACCGCCGCCATAGCCCGCCGGCCCCGGGGCGCCGCCCGGCCCAGCGGAGCCGCCCGGAGACCCGGACTGGCCGCCGCCGCCAGCGCCGCCGAAGCCGCCCGGCTGTGCCCCCGCCTGCGGGTAGTTCGCCTGCTGGATCGGTGTGCCGCCGCTTGGTGCGGGCGATCCGCCGCTGCGGGTCGGGCCGGCACCGGAGATCCCACCGCCCCCCGCCCCCTCGGCCCGCCCGTAGCGCTGCAGGGTGAAGCCGCCGCTCGGGGGCGCCATCAGCGCCTCGATCTGAGCGTTGATCCGCGCCTCGATCGCCGGGTCCGAGAGCGCCTGGCCGGGGGGGCCCTGGTAGACGACGCTCGGTGCGGCCGGCGCCTGCCCCGGCAGCGACCCTTGCGTGAACGGCATCGCCGCCTGGGGCGGCGCCTGGACAGGGCTAGCCGACGACTGGGTAGGACTGGCGGGCGCCTGGACAGGGCCGGCAGGCGCCTGGACAGGGCTGGTGGGCGCTTGGACGGTGCCGGCGGGCGCCAGCACGGTGCCGACGGGCGCCTCGGCCTGGACGCGGATCAGCAGGGTGGCGTCGGGTGTCGCGCCGGCCAGAGCCGCACCGAAACCGAGGGCCAGGACGAGGGATGGCATCGTTTCACCTAGTCACGAGGGCGGGGTCACCAGGGCGGAGACACGCGGACGGGGTCGCACGGCATGCGGCCGATCCGAGGCGGTCCCGGTCCGGCGAACGGAATCAGTACGCGATGGTGACGGCGCGCTCGCGGCCCTCGGCATCGGTCACGAGAAGGCGCGGCACCGGCCGGTCGAAGCGCCAGACCCGCAAACCATCCGTGGTCTGGGCCATGGCGTCCTGAACCGGGTTCACGACGACGACGGGTCCGCGCACGTAGAGCCGCCCGCCGTAGCTCCAGGCCGACACCACGGGGTCGTCGACCCGCAGGCGCAGGGCGGAGCGGGGCGGGACGCCGGTGCCGAAATCGTCCATCAGCCGGTCGGGGTCCGGCGGGCCGCCCGCGCGCCGAACCCGGGTCGAGACGAGGCGCGCGGGGCCGGCATCCGCCCCCGCGGCGGCGGCCACGAGTGCCGTGTGCCGGGCGTTGACGGGCCCCTCCCGGAGGAGCCGGCTCGCCGCCGCGGTGGACGCGGCTTCGGCGTCCGGCGCCCGGCCGGCGGCCGAGGCGCCGCGCCCGCGCACCGTGATGGCGACGGGCAGGTCCACGGTCTCGATCCCGCGCCCGCCGCTGCGCACGATCAGCACGATCGGTAGGGGGTAATTCTCGATGGTGATCGAGATGTTGCCGTAGGTGGAGACCCGGCAGGGCATGATGTGGATGGTGCTGGGGCGCTCGGCCGGCGCCACGGCCTGGCCGCCGCAGCCGCCGCCGTCGACGGCGAACATGCGCGGGTCGTAGGCGGTCGCGGTGATCGGCCAGGGATGGCCGCCACCGTCGAGGATCGTGATCGGCGTCACCATCCCGAAGGCGAGGTGCACGACCTGGGGCGCCGCCAGGTCGACCTGAGGCTGGATGCTCATCAGCTTCGGCCGGACCTTGGGCGGCGGCTCGTCCGAGTAGCCCGACGCCATGGCGGCGCTCTGCGCATCGATGATGCGGTTTCGGATCGCTCCGATGTTCCCGGGGGTGAGGATCGCACCGCCCGACCGATCGGTCATGGCGCTCTGGAGCGCGGAGACCTCGGCCGGCGTGAGCTCGCGCGGCGGCGGAGGCGTCGCGGCCCGCTGCGCCTGGGGGGCCGGGCCGGGGTGCGCAGAAGCCGAGGAGGGCGCAGAAGCCGAGGGCGGCGCGGGAGCCTCGCCCGCGACCGGGCGGGCGGGTTCGGCCTGCGCCACCTGGGTCGCGGCACGCGCCTGCGCCAGGGCCGGCGCCGCTCCGCCCGGCGCCAGAACGCAGAGCCACACCACCAGGGGTGGCGAAAATTTCCTGCTGATCAAGCCCGAAAGCCTCTTCGCCTCACGCACGTCACCACCCCTCGGTTGTGGCGGGATTGACTCACCTGCCGTGCTTCGGCGCCGAAACGCAATGCCATTCCTGCCACACCCCGGGTTTTCGGCAATAACTCGGCGGAGCGGGAACGCCTGAAAATCGCAGGGCGCCAGGGGACCGTGCTTCGGTTCTGTGCTCCCCCGGACACAGGGCCCGGCAATCACCAGCGGACCCGCCGAAGCGGATTGACGCGGGCGCTTCCGAACGGAGATGACAACTTCTGGTTATCACAGGGAGCCCGGGTATGAAGTCGCTACGCCTGCTCGTCCTGGTTGCGGCGGCCCTCGGCCTTCAGGCCTGTTCCTCGACGGGCGGCACGGGCTCGCCCGAGAGCACGCGAAGCTTCCTCAAGGACGAGATGGGCCGGCGCGGTCTATGAGGCTCGTTCGTCCGCTCCTCGCCGCGACGATGTCGCTCGCTCCGGTCGCCGCGACTGCTCAGGTGAATCCGATCCTCGCGGCGACCCAAGCCGCGGCCCCTTTCGTGCCCGGCGCCTTCGCCCCCGCGCCCTATCCCTACGGGGCTCCGGCCGGGTACGGCGGCTTCTATCCTCCCCCGTATCCCGGCTACGGATCGCCCTACCCCGCCACCAATCCCGCCCTGAACCAGATCACCCAGTCGCAGGGGAGCCCGAACGTGCCGAGCCGCGCCGGCGCGACGCAGATGCAGGGTCTGCTCGGCGGTGGCCAAGGGGGCGGTCAAGGGGGCGGTCAGGGCGGCGGTCAGGGCGGCGGCGGCCAGGGAGGAGGATCCGGCGGTGGCGGATCGCCGGGCGGCGGCGGCGCCGCGATGCTTCCCGCGCCCGATCCGGACACCAGCTACGAATTGCTGCAGGATCCGGGCTCGCCGGTCTACGGCCGCTACGGCGGCCTGCGCTCGAAGAACGGCGACATCCGCCAGCAGGTGATCGCCCAGGCGGCCCGCGGCGTCGGCGTGCGCCAGGGCTTCGCGGACGAGACGGCCCGGATCAACGCCGAACTCGACGGCGCCTACGGCGCGGCCCTCGACCGGCGCTACGACTTCGCGCCCCTGATGATCGACCGTACCTTGGTGCCGCCCGTCATCGTCGAGCTGCGCCGCCTCGGGGAGCGGGCCGACGACCGGCGGCTCTACCTCACCCTGGGCGCCTTCGAGATCGTGCGGCCGGCCCGCCTCGCCCTCGCACCACCGGGCTGGCGCGACTACCTCTACAACACGGGCGTGCCGCCGACGCTGCCGCCATCGGCCTCCGAGGTCCGGCCCGAGGGCGGCGCCGAGGAGGGCGTCTGGGGGATCGCCTTCGAATCCGGCGTCGCGGTCGGGATCGCCGAGGCGCGCGCCAGCTTCACCGCCAACCTCGACCGCCTCGAGCGGGACCATGCTGGGATGGGCCGCTATCACGACCTCGCCCGCAGCGGCGCCGTCAGCCTGCCCGTGGTCGGAACGTCGGCCCGCCGGGTGCGCGTGGCGGCGGACGGCGCACGCGCCTTCGTGGGCGAGCGCGTCGTCAGCCTGCAGGTGAGCCCCCGGTTTCGCGCCGCAGCCCCCGCCGCCTTCCGTTGAGGCGCTTCGCGCGCCGCACCGTCCTGGGCGGTCTCCTCGCCGGAGCGTGGCCGGGCGACGCCGCCTATGCCGACGCCCTCGCGTCCCTGCGTGACCGGCCCAACGGCCGTGACCGTCTCTGGCTGCGCCGCGCCGACGGCTCGGAGATCGTCAGCCGGTTTCGGGACCCGTCCGGCGCCTACGACCGCGCGCAGATCCTCCTGCTGTCATGGTTCATGCGCGACATCCGCGACGACGAACGGGCGGTCTGGATGGAGCCGCGCCTGTTCGACCTCCTCGCCTCGGTCCAGTCGAGCATGGCGGCGGTCCACGGCGCCCCGCTCCCCCTCCTGGTGACCAGCGGCTACCGGACTCCGGCCCACAACGCCGCCCTGGAGAACGCGGCGCGCCAGTCGATGCACGTCTACGGCTATGCCGCCGACGTGCAGGTGAAGGGGTACGCTCCCCGCGCCGTCGCCCTCGCGGCCTCCTTCGTCTCGGACGGCGGCATCGGCCTCTACGACAGCTTCACCCATCTCGATGTCTGGACCCGCCGCAGCTGGGGCGGCGAAGCCAGGAAGCCGCCGGAGCCGCCGACCTGAGCGGGGGCGGAGTGGTTCTTCCGCGGCGCGGCCCGTCGGTCGCCCCGACGCCCGCGATCACGCGACACCCATTCCCCTCAGTGCGGGCTCTCCACGGCGAAACTTCGGATCGCCGGGTCGAGCGAGGTCTCGAACGCGACCGGCTCCGGGCCGGCGCCGAGGTGCGCGACGGCCTCGATGCGGATGCGCAGTAGGCGTTCGAGGGGATCGCGGCCCTTGACGACGCTCACCCGCACGGAGTGGAACCGCGGCTCGAACGCCTTGATGGTGGCTTCGAGGGCGCGGGCGAGGTCGGTGCGCTGCTCGGCAGTGGCGAGCGGCGCGCCGACGAAATCCTCGACGCCGTAGCCGGGCAGCGCTCCGCGCAGGGCGGTGAAGGCCGCCGGCAGGGTCGTGGGCCTCCGGCGGGTGTTAAGGAGCGATTCGAGGTCGCGCCGGAAGCCCTCGCGGATGCGGCGCAGTGCGTCGCTCCGCGCCCGCGGCGGGTCCGCCGCCCGCTCGGGCTCGTCGTCGATCAGCCGATCGAGGAGGGAGGCATGGAGGCCCATGCCGCGGCTCAGCGCGGCGCGAAGGCGACGCGGCCGAGGCTTAGGAACTCGCGCACCGCCTCGCCGACGAGCCAGACGCGCTGGCCGCGCCCCCGCACTGTGCCGCCGGGCAGGTCGATCCAGGCGGTCTCGCGGGCGAGACGCGCCGCCTCGCCGGCCTCCGGATCGTGATACTGCGCCAGGACGAGGAAGGTGGTCTCGCGTCCGTCCACGAGGCGCGCCTCGGCCCGGCGCCAGAGCAGGTCGGTGGGGCGCCGGGGCGGCGCGAACACCAGGCTCTCGACCCGCTCCGGCGCGAGCCAGAGGTAGCGCCCGGCGAGCGTCAGCGCCTCGAATCCGGCCTGAGACAGGTCGCACACGTCGCGGACCTCCTGCATCGTGCCCGCGTCGACGGCGGCCAGAATCGGCGGCATCGCCTCGAGGGCGAGGCGTGCGGCCTCGGCGGCCGCGGCATCGCCCGCCCGCACGGCGAGGGCCAACCGCATCGCCTCCCCCTGACGCGCGGTCGGGCCGTCGATGAAATCCGGGAGGGCGCCCTGGTGGTGCCAGGCCTCCCGCGCCACGGCGGCCCGCAGCAGGTGGCGCATGGCGACGAGGGCCGTCGCCTCGGCCGGCGCGTGTTCCATGGCGACCTGCAGCTGCGCTTCGGCCCGGTCGAGGGCGCCGGCGAGCACCAGCAGTTCGGCCAGGGCGAGGCGCGCCGCGGCCTGCGTCGGCCGGGCCTTAACGCCCTGCGAGGCGACCGCGATCGCATCGTCGAGGCGCCCGGCGTCGAGGAGGTCGGCGAGACCGGTCGGCGCGTCGTCGGTCGTGGTCATGGTCAGGCCTCTGGCGGGGGAAACGGCGTCACGCGCCGCTCTGTGCGGTGGTGACCTCGGCGACGAGCTGGAAGCTCGCCGCGACGTCGTCGAGCTGGAAATGCGGCTGCAGGCGCAGGGTGCACCCGAGCACGCCGGGACGGCCGGGAATCTCGCGAACCTCGACGCCGGCGTCGCGCAGGGGGTAGCGCGCCTTGAGCTCCGGAGCGGCGGTGTCGTTGCCCAGGCGGTACCGGGCGAGCCAGTCGACGATCAAGCGCTCCACCGCGGGGGCGTCGCCGAGGCGCCCGACCTGATCGCGCATCATCACCTTGAGCGTATGGGCGAAGCGCGCGGCGCAGAGCACGTATTGCAGCATGGCGGCGAGCCGGGCGTTCTCCTCGGCCGCGGCGCCCAGGCTGTGGGGCGGCCGATGCAGGGACGGGTTGGCGTTGAACACCAGGGAGGCCGTGAACGGCACCCAGCCCACCGGGATGATGCCATGGTCCGACAGCTGGCGTTCCTGGCTGGCGGTGAGGCGGATCTCCACGGGGGGCTGCGCGGCGAGGCCCGGCCGATCGGTGCCGAAGGAGAGCGTCGGCAGGTCGGTGACGAGGCCGCCGCCATCCTGGTCCTGCGGGGCGCCGCGCAGGTCCGCGAACCAGCCCGACAGTCCGAAGGCGCGCAGGACGACCCGGGCGAAGGCGTAGATCGGGCTGCCCCACAGGAGGGCGTGGCCATCAGCCCGAACATCCTCCTCGAACGGGAAGCCGTCCACCCGGCCGCGATGGTGGGCGCGGTGCGGCCGGCGCATGAGCACGCGCGGCGCCAGGATGCCGAGGAACCGGCAATCCTCCGTCTCGCGCAGGCTCTTCCAGCGGAGGAAGTCGGGTCCGTCGAAGGCGCCGCCGAGCTGCGGCAGCCCGTCGAGGTCCGTGAAGGCGTCGACCGCGAGGGTTTCGGGCCGCAATGCGGTGAGGAACGGCGCGAAGGCCGCGGCCGCCACGCCGGCGATGCCCTTGAGCGCGGCGATGTCGTCGGTGCGGTCGACGGGATCGAAGCGGTGGCCGACCGCATAATCGCCGAGCAGCAGCCCGAACGGCTCGCCCCCCGGCATGCCGAATTCCTGCGCGTAGACGAGTTCGAACAGGCGGCTCTGATCGAACTCGACCGCCCGCTCGAAATCCCGGCACAGGTCGCGCCAGGACACCGAGAGCAGTTTGACCTGGACGTCGCCCGTCTCGGTCGCCACCCCGACCAGGTAGGCGAGACCGCGCCAGCGCGCCTCGAACGCCTGGAACTCGGCATGATGCAGGATCGCGTTGACGGACGTGTTGAGCGCGCGGTCGATCAGCGCGACGAGGCGGTCGGCCTGCCTGCGCGCGGCCGCGCCATCGGACGGGGCCGCCTGCCCCATCCCCCCGAAGGACGATGCGGGCTGTGCGCGGTCCGCGTCGAGCACCGGGCGATCAGCCCTGCCGCGGGATGCGGGCCACCATGCGCAGGGAGGTCGTGAGCTCCTCCATCTGCAGCCAGGGCCGCATCCACGTGATGGCGTTGTAGGAGCCGGGCCGGCCGGGGATTTCCTGGACCTCGACCTTGGCCTCGCGCAGGGGATAGCGGGCCTTCATCTCCGCGCCGGCGTCGTCGTTGGCGTTGACGTAGTTGCCGATCCAGCGGTTGAGCCACTTCTCGCAGTCCTCGGCCTCCATGAAGGAGCCGATCTTGTCGCGGGCGATGACCTTCAGGTAGTGCGCGAACCGCGCGGTGGCCATGATGTAGGGCAGCCGGGACGAGATCGCGGCGTTGGACGTCGCCTCCGGGCGATCGTACTTCTCGGCCTTGTGGGTTGTCTGCGCGCCGAAGAATACGGCGTAATCGGTGTTCTTGTAGTGGCAGAGCGGCAGGAACCCGAGCTTGCCGAGTTCGGCGTCGCGCCGGTCGGTGATGCCGACCTCGGTGGGGCATTTGAGGTCGAGGTCGCCGTCGTCGCTCTGGAAGACGTGCATCGGCAGGGATTCGACCTTGCCGCCGCTCTCGGCGCCGCGGATGGCGGTGGCCCAGCTGGTCTTGGCGAAGGCGTCGGTCAGGCGGGCGCCGAGGACGAACGCGGCATTCGACCAGCAATACTGCGCGTGGGTGAGGGATGTGCGCTCGCCGACGAGCCCGCCGGGCGTCTCCTCGAAATCGAACTCGTCCACCGAGCGGGTCTCGCGGCCGTAGGGCAACCGCGCAAGGACGCGCGGCATGGTCAGGGTGACGAAGCGGGAATCCGGCGAATCCCGGTAGGAGCGCCACTTGGCGTATTCCACCGTGTCGAAGATCTTCTCGAGGTCGCGCGGCCGGGCGAGATCGCGGAAATCCTCGAAGCCGAACAGCTTCGGGCTCGCGGCGGCGATGAAGGGCGCGAACGCGGCACCCGCCACGCCCGAGAGCCCCTGCAGCATCTCGATGTCCTCGAAGTGGTTCGAGAACTCGTAGTTGCCGATGAGCGCGCCGTACGGCTCGCCGCCGGGGGTGCCGAACTCGTTCTCGTAGATCGCCTTGAAGATCTGGCTCTGGTCGAACTCCGTCGCCTTGAGCAGATCCTTGCCGAGCTCGCGCTTCGAGACGTTGAGCACGCGGATCTTGAGGTTGGCCGACGTCTCGCTGTTGTGGACGAGGTACTTCAGGCCGCGCCACGATCCTTCCAGCTCGAGGAACTCGGGATCGTGCATCACTGCCGCGAGCTGGCGCGAGATCCGCGCGTCGATCTCCGCGATGGCCCGGGTCAGGGTGACGGTGAGGTTGCGGTCGAAACTCACGGTGCCCGCGAGGGCGGTCTGCGTGAGGGTGCGCAACAGACCCTCGGTCCGGTCCGGCTCCGTCTGCTTCGTCGCCGCGATGGCCGTATCGAGCAGGCTGGTGGAGCCCGTGACCGATTCCGTGGTCGGGAGGGTGCGGGGATCGGCGGATCGCGACATCGTCAGAGAGCTCCGTCGGGGGTGTGGGTCGGCGGCGAGCCCGGTGCCTCGCGGTCGAGTTCGCCGACGAGGCGGCGCAGTTCGCCGTTGTCCTGCAGGATGCGTTCGAGCAGGAGCTCGAGATCCTCGGATCGGTCGGCCTTGGTCATGAGATCGCGCAATTCGTTGCGGGTCTCGAACAGCTTGGCCAGGGCCGGCACCTGCCTGACGATGGCGGCGGGCTCGAAGTCGTCGAGCTTGTTGAAGCGCAGCTTCAGCGCCATCTGCGTCCCGTCGTCGGCGAGCGTGTTGTCGACGAGCAGGTTGAGGCCGGGCGCCATGCGCGTCATGACCTCGTCGAAATTGTCCCGGTCGATCTGGACGAACTTGCGTTCCCGGAACGGCTTGAGCGGCTCCGCCGGATTGCCGGTGAAATCACCCAGCACGCCGACGACGAAGGGAAGCTCCTTCTCGATCAGGGCGCCTTCGGTCTCGACCTCGTACTTGATATGGACGCGCGGCTTGCGCACGCGTTCGAGCTTCTCATGAATGCTGGACACGCGGACCTCTTCCTGTGCTGGAGCCGGGACGGCGATCTAGGCAGCGGGAGCGCCGCGGCGATCCGCGCGCGACGATCCGTGGCGGAGCCGAACCGGCAGGAATTTCGGACCTGGACGGCCTCACGGCACGGGCCTTTCGGCACCGGATTCGATTCCGGCCTGTCGGAGGAACTGAACCCGGCCCGCCGCATCCGGGATCAGCTCGGAGAGCAGATCGAGGAGGCTCATCCGGCCGCGCCGCACGATGGTCTCGAGGGCGTAGGAGATCGGCGAGTGCGGCTCGGCCCGGCGGAAATAGGCGGCGATCCGAAGGAGCTCGTCGAAGGCCTCGTCCCGCGTCGCGATCTCGGTCCGGACGCCCTTCGGGGCCGGGCGAGCGGCCGGCCCGTCGGGAGCGGGCGCCGGATCGGGGGCGTCCTGCGGCACCGGCACGGCCACGGTCGCGGCCGGGCCGTACCAGGATTCGCCAAGCATCCTTCGGTAGACGTCGAGGACGTCCTCCAGAACCGTGCGGATGTTGGACAATGGCGGCGCGTCGGCGCCGCAGAAGGCATCGAGGGTCGCGCTCATGCGCTGAAACGCCTCGTAGGCCGCGCGGGCCATGTCGGCATGGGCGCGCAGGGCCTCGGAGCCCGCCGCCGCCCGCGCCTCTAGGAAATCCTGGCCGGACCGGTCGGCCTCCCGCCCCGAGCGCTGCATGTGCCAGAGGGCGTTCGCGCCGTAGGCGTGGTTCGGAAGCAGCGAGATCATCCGGATCGGCTGAATCAGGACCCCGTCGCCGCCCACGCCGTTCAGTCCGGCCAGGGGAGAGAGCCGGCCCTCCGCATCGTCCTCGTCGTTCGAATGCAGGTCGGGCCAGTACCGGTCGATCAGCCCGTCGACCAGGGCGAAGCCCTGCGCCAGGCCGGAGAAGCCGTCCTGCCGGACGAGCGCCTCGGTGAGCCAGGCGGTGACCTCCAGATCCTTGCTGTGGTTCGCCAAAGCCTCGGCGGCAAGCTGACGGACCGTGGTCCAGGCCGCGGGCACCGAGGTCGGCTCACCCGACGCCTCGGCGGTGCGCTCCGCCGCGCGGGCCTGCGACCGCGCATCCTTCAACCGGAGGTACAGCGCGTCCGAACCGAGATTCGCCCTCAGATCCGAGCCGGCGGGCTCGGGTCCACTGAAACGCTCCAACAGGGTGGCGAGATCGATCGGCATCGACGCTCGATAAAGCGCATCTATCTACGATTGTATAGGCCTTGACCGCTCGCGGCAGAGTTATAATAACTGACGCCCGGGGCGTTCGGCGGACCCCGGCTCGGATCCGAATGGCCGGAGCCGCTCTAGCCTGACGACACAAGTAGAATTCGAACTCCACCTTCCCGACCAAGGCTGAACCCCAGTCGAAGACAGCGATCGCAGCGGCTTCGTGGTCCGGCGCGGCGGAGCAGACGAGATCCCATGCCGACATTCGACCTTCACGTCGTGGTTGCAAGACTGGACCCGCCGCTTCGGCAGGCCCTGGAGAAGGCCGTCGGCCTCGCGGTCGCCCGCGAGCACGGTGCGGTTGAGGTCGAGCACTGGCTGCTGGCCCTCGTCGACGGATGCCGGCCGTTCACCGATCTCTTGAGCGAACTCGACTGCCGGACCGCCTCGGTGTCGAACGAGGTCGCCCATGCACTGGATCGGATGCGCCGCAGCGGCGGCGGCGCCCCCTCCCTGTCGCAGGCGACGATCGGGTGGATCGAGGAGGCCTGGCTGACGGCCTCCCTCCGCTACGGCCGGGATACGGTCACGGCGGCCGACCTCGTCTCGGCGCTGACCACCTCGACCGCGCTCAGGGCCACGGTCCGGGACATCGCCCCGTCCCTTCGGGTCGATCCGGGCCGGGTGGCGGACATGGCCGCGGCCGTTCCGGCATCGGTCCGAGAATCGGGTGGCCCCCCGGTCGACGGCCGTTCGCCCGAGGACGCAGAGATCGAGCGCTACACGGTGGACCTCACCGCCGAAGCCCGGGCGGGCCGGATCGATCCCGTGATCGGGCGCGAGCCGGAGCTGCGCCAGGTCATCGACATCCTCCTGCGGCGGCGGCAGAACAATCCGATCCTCACGGGCGAGGCCGGGGTCGGCAAGACCGCCATCGTCGAGGCGCTCGCCCTGCAGATCGCCGCCGGCGCGGTTCCGGCTCCTCTGGCGGACGTGTGCATCCGTACCCTCGATCTCGGTCTGCTGCAGGCCGGCGCGGGCGTGAAGGGCGAGTTCGAACGCCGGCTCACGGCGGTCATCGCCGCCTGCAAGGCGGCGCCGACACCCGTCATCCTGTTCATCGACGAGGCGCACACGCTGATCGGCGCGGGCAACCAGGCCGGCGGCAGCGATGCGGCGAACCTCTTGAAGCCGGCCCTCGCCCGCGGCGAGGTCCGGTCGATCGCGGCCACCACCTGGTCCGAATACAAGCGCCACATCGAGCGGGACCCGGCCCTGACCCGCCGGTTCCAGGTGGTGAAGGTCGACGAGCCGGGCGAGGAGAACGCCGCCCGGATGCTGCGCGGTCTCGTGCCGGTCCTCGAAGCCCACCACGGGGTGACGATCCGCGACGCCGCCATCGTCGAGGCCGTGCGCCTGTCGGCCCGCTACCTGCCCGCGCGGCAGCTGCCCGACAAGGCCGTGAGCGTGCTCGACACGGCCGCCGCCGCGGTGGCGATCAGCCGTTCCTCCGACCCGGCCGCCCTGCAGGATCTCGTGGCCGAGGCACGATACCTCGAGACGGAGCGGATCTCGCGGGCCCGGGACGGCGACAAGGTGGACGGGGCCAAGGGAGACGGGACCGGCGGGCCGGGATCGCCGGGGGAACTCGACGCCCGCATCGCCGCCGTGGAGGAGCGCCTCGCCGCCGTCCGCGACAGGCTCGGGAAGGAACGGGAACTGATCGCGGCGATCGAGGCCCTGGAGGCCCCCGGGGAGATCGCGCGTCCGGGCGTATCCGAGCGGCACGCCGCCTTGACGGCCGAACTCGCGGCGCTGCAGGGCGACGCCCCCCTCGTCCACCGGGAGGTCGACCGCGAGGCCGTCGCCGCCGTGATCGCGCGGTGGACCGGGATTCCGGCCGGGCGGCTCCTGCGCGACGCGGCCCTCGCCTCGCAATCCCTCGAAGAGCGCCTCAAACGGCGGGTGACCGGGCAGGACGCCGCGCTCGCGACGATCGCGGCCGCGACGCGGACCGCCACCGCCGGCCTCGCCGATCCGCGCAAGCCGCCGGGCGTGTTCCTCATGGTCGGGACCAGCGGCGTCGGAAAGACCGAGACCGCCCTGGCGCTGGCCGAGGCGCTGCACGGCGGCGAGGCGAGCCTGACCGTCGTGAACATGTCGGAGTTCAAGGAGGAGCATAAGGTCTCCTCCCTGATCGGGGCACCGCCGGGCTACGTCGGCTACGGCGAGGGCGGCGTCCTCACCGAGGCGGTCCGGCGCCGGCCCTACGGCATCCTGCTCCTCGACGAGGTCGAGAAGGCGCACCCGAGCGTTCAGGACGTGTTCTACCAGGTCTTCGACAAGGGCTCCCTGCGCGACGGCGAGGGCCGCGACGTCGATTTCCGCAACACCACCGTGATCCTGACGGCCAATGCCGGGTCCGAGACCCTCGCCGCGCTGGCGGCCGACCCGGAGACGATGCCGGAGGGCGAAGCCCTGGTGGAGGCGATCCGGCCCGAGCTCCTGCGCCATTTCAAGCCGGCGTTCCTCGGGCGCGTGACCATCGTGCCCTACCGACCCCTGACGCCCGAGATCCTAGCGCGGATCGCGCGGCTCCAGCTCGAGCGGGTGCGCGAGCGCGCGGCGGCCTCGCACGGGACCCGGCTGGTCTGGGACGACGGAGTCGAGGCGCGGATCGTCGCCCGCTGCCTCGCGGCGGATATCGGCGCGCGGGCCATCGAGGGCACCCTGACCCGCGAGATCCTGCCGGCCTTGTCCGACCTGATCCTCGAACACGCCCTCGACGGACGCGTGCCGCGGGAGATCGCCCTCGGCGTGGCGTCCCACGGACAGTTCACCGCCTCGGCCGACGGGGCCCCCGCCGCAACCGCCGGGGCCGCGACGCCCCCGGTCGCACCCTCGCACGGTCCGCCTTCCTAGGGCGCCGGCGAACGTTCCCGGGCGACGCCGCCCACACCGCTCCACACGAGACACAGGACCCAAACCATGCCGATTTACCTGCAGATCGACGGAATCCAGGGCGACGCCACCCACGAGACGCACAAGCGTTGGATGGACATCGAGTCGCTGCACTGGAACGTGACGCGCAACATGAACACCTTCGCGGGCTCCGCTTCGAACCGCGAAGCCTCCGAGCCGACGGTGAGCGAAGTCACCCTGACCAAGGTCAGCGACAGCTCCACCACCAAGCTGTTCCAAGAGGCCTGCTCGGGCCGCAACGGCAAGACGGCGACGATCCACCTCGTCACCACCGGAAACCCCGGCGACACCTACATCGAGTTCACGCTGCACAACACGCTGATTGCCGGCTACACCGTCGGCACCACGGGCGACCGTCCGGTGGAGACCGTGACGCTGAACTTCACCAAGATGGACGTGAAGTACACGCCGTTCGACGACAAGAACGCGCAGCAATCACCCATGATCGCCTCCTACGACCTCGCCACCGCCCGCTCGTCCTAACGGGCCGCGGCCACACCCGCATCGGAACCGGGCCGCGCCGGCGTGCGGCTCGGGTGGATCGAGATTCGGCCTTCGCCCGCCCCGTGGCGCGGCGGCGGACCAACACGGGGAACCCGATGAAGCCTGTCCGCTACGTGCTGAAGGCGGGCGACACGCTCTGGCGTGTCGCCGAGGCGCATTACGGCGATCCCGCCCGCTGGCCCGATCTCTACGCGTTCAACAATCGCCCGGACATCCTGGCGATGACCGAGCGGCCCCTCGTCAACCCGGACCGGCTGGTTCCGGGCCAGGCCATCTTCCTGCCCGCCAGCCGGGTGCGTGCGACGCAGCGGAGGGCGCCCGCCAGCCAGGCGACGCGCTCGCCGGGGGTGCGCGGCGGGGGGAGCGCGGCAGGGCCGATCGCCGACGGCCTGGCCCGGAACGTGGCGGCCGAGACCCTGGTCAACGATTTCGCCCACGGCTTCCACCTCGCGGACGGGCGCCTCGCGGTGCGGGGCGAGGCGTTCGGCGCCACGCTCCGGATCAGCGGCGCCATCGCGCTGCAGCGCAACGGCCCTGTCCCGCTGGTGAACTACAGCCTTCGCAGCGCCGAGACGCAGGCGCGGACCCAGTCGGCGATGCTGCTGGGGCGGCTCCTGGCCGCGCGCGGCACCCGGCTGGGCTGGAACGCCGGCGCCGCCCGGGTGCGCTACCACGCGCCCCTGCTCGATCTGGCGTCCGTCGCAGCCCCCGAGGCCCGGCTGACACCGGGCGTGACCGCCCGCGGCGAGCCGGTGCTGACGGCGGAGATTACCCTGCCGGACTTCGCGGGCCGCATCGCCAACCACACCTTCGTGGGTCAGGGCGTCACCCTCGCGGTGGAGTTGCGGGCGACGCGGAGCGCCACGGCGGGCGCGGCCGCCCCGACGGGCGCGCGCGGCGACGATCCGTCGACCTGGACCTGGGCGAGCGCCGCGCCGAGCGCGGGGGTGATGCTCGTCGGAACCATCCTGTCGGAGGCGTGCGTGACCCCGGGCGGCGGCCTCACCGACATCGTGACCATGCTCGGGTCGTCCGTGGCCGGGCGCAGCCTGCCCGCCGGTTTCGCCGCGGCGGCCCTGCCGCGCACGCCGGTGCGGATCGGCGGCTGATCCGGCCGCGCGGCGGTGCGGGCGAACGACGGCCTCACCCGCCCACGATCTGCCCGGCCCGGTAGGGGGTGAACCAGCCCAGGCCCGCCTCGGTGCCGGCGGCGGGGTTGTACTCGCAGCCGACGAAACCGGCGTAGCCGAGGCGGTCGAGTTCGGCGAACAGGAACGCGTCGTTCATCTCGCCGGTGCCGGGCTCGTTGCGGGCGGGCACGCTCGCGGTCTGGACGTGGCCGACCAGCGGCAGGAGGGCGCGCAGGCGGGTGGTCACGTCGCCGTGCAGGATCTGGCAATGGTAGAGGTCGAACTGGAGCCGGAGGTTCGGCAGGGCGAGGTCGCGGATGAGATCGGCCGCCGCCCCGAAATCAGCGAGGAAGTACCCCGGCATGTTGCGGGGATTGATCGGCTCCAGCACGAGGTCGAGCCCCGCGCGGGCGAGCCGTTCGGCGGTCCATGCCACGGCCCGGCGATAGGCGTCCCGCGCCGCCGGGTCGCGCGGGTCGGCGAGGCCCGCCATGAGGTGCAGCCGGGCGACGCCCGTGGCGGCGGCGTAGGGCAAGGCCGTCTCGACGCCGGCCTGGAGCTCCGCGAATCGGTCGGCCAAGGCCGCGAGGCCGCGCTCGCCCGCGTCCCAATCGCCCGGCGGCAGGTTGAACAGGGCCAGGGTCAGGCCGTGCCGGGCGAGGCGTTCGGCGATCGCCTCCGGCGGATGGCCATACGGAAACAGGCACTCCACCGCTGTGAAGCCGGCCTGCGCCGCCGCGGCGAACCGGTCGAGGAACGGCACCTCGGTGAACATCAGGGTGAGGTTGGCGGCAAAGCGCGGCATGGGTCCTGGCACTCCTGGGCATTCGAAGAGGGCGTTCGCAACCGGCCGGCCGCGTGCCCGCACATTGCCCTTGGCGAGTCGGCAGGTTAGCCCGGCAGCGTACAGATCCGAAACGGTCCGCGCTTCGGGCTCGGGCCGGAGAAGCGGGATCCGGCGGCATGGCGCAACTCACCGACAGCAGCCTCGTGGGTCGCGGACGATCCCTCGCCCTGTCCCTCGACGAGGCCGTGGCCCGCGTCGCCGCCCTCCCCGTGCGCGCCGGCATCGAGAGCGTGAGCCTCGGCGAGGCCGACGGCCGGGTGGCGGCGCACGCGCTCACCGCCCGCCGCGACGTGCCGCCCTTCGACAATTCCGCCGTCGACGGCTACGCCGTGCGGGCCGTCGACCTCGCCGCCACGGGCGAGACCCGCCTGCCCGTGCGGGGCCGCATCGCCGCCGGGCAGACCGGCATTGCCCTCCCCGGCACCGCCATCCGCATCTTCACCGGCGCGCCGATGCCGGAGGGCACCGACACGGTGTTCATGCAGGAGGATGTCCGCCGCACCGGGGACGAGATCGTGCTGCCGGCCGGTCTGGCACCGGGAGCCAATTGCCGCCGGAAAGGCGAAGATGTCGGGACGGGCCAGCGCATCGTCGCCGCGGGCCACCGCCTGACCCCGGCCGACATCGGCCTCGCGGTCGCCGCCGGCCACGGCCGGCTCGACGTGCGCCGGCGCCTCCTGGTGGGGCTGTTCTCAACGGGCGACGAACTCGCCGAGCCCGGGGCCGCCCTCGAGGCCGGCGCGATCCACGATTCCAACCGGCCGATGCTCGCCGCCCTGCTGCGCCGCCTCGGCGCCGACGTGCGCGATCTCGGTATTCTGCGCGACCGGCCCGAGACCCTCGGCGCGCGCCTCGCGGCGGAAGCCGGCCGGCACGATTGTCTCATCACCACCGGCGGGGTCTCCGTCGGTGAGGAGGATCACGTCCGCCCCGCAATCGAGGCCGTCGGGCGGCTCGATTTCTGGCGCCTCGCCATCAAACCCGGGCGCCCCGTCGCCATGGGGGACATCGCCGGAACGCCGTTCGTCGGCCTGCCGGGCAATCCCGTGGCCGCCTACGTCACCCTCCTCTTCGTGGTGCGCCCCCTCCTCGCCCGCCTCGGCGGCTGGGACTCGCCCCCGCCCCTGGCGGTCGCGGCCCGCGCCGCCTTCGACCACACCAAGAAGGCCGGCCGGCGCGAAATCCTCCGCGTCGGCCTGCGCCGAACCGACGACGGTACCCTCGAGGCGGTCCGGCCCGCGGGCGCGGCGGCGGGCGGTTTGTTGTCCCTCGCGGCGAGCGACGGCCTCGCCCTCTTGTCCGAGGACCTGACCGCCGTGCGCGTGGGCGACGGGATCGCGGTCTATCCCCATACGAGCCTCGCGTGAGCTTGCCGTCGCGGGCGGCGTTGAGGGGACGACCCGCCCGGCCACGGGATCGGGTGCGGGCGCCCTCCCCCGGGAGGGCACCGGGTTCGGACACGGGCCCGCGGGCGCGCGTCGGAAGCCGCCCTCCGCCAGCGTGAGGCACGAGGGCGCTCCCTCTCTTGTAAGGCGTGGCGGCCCGCGTCATCCGCGCGAGGAACCGAGGCCACAGCCCGTGTGGCGTCAGGCTGACAACCGGGGTGGACGAGGTCCCCGTCGGGCCGAGGCTGGCGAAGCGCCCGGACCGTCGACGCCGTCCCGGACGTTCGACGGGTCTCGGACACGTCAGAAATCCGCTGGGGTGAGGGCTGCGTCGCGCCGAGAAGTGTGAATCCGCGAGCCGCGACGGTAAGGGAGCACTGGCGCGACGGCACGCGAGTAGGCACTTCACATGGGGACGGTACGAGACCGGGCTCATATCCCCCGTTCGGGCGCACGCCCGGAACGGCATCCGCTTCCGCCAGACGACGCCCCATAAGGTTTCGATGATCACCCTCGACACGCCCTTCCTCGTCTCGGTGCTGCAGATCGTGTGGATCGACCTGCTGCTCTCCGGCGACAACGCCGTGGTCATCGCCCTGGCGTGCCGGGCCCTGCCGCCGCGCCAGCGCCGCATCGGCATGCTGCTCGGTGCCGGAACGGCGGTCGCCCTGCGCATCGTCTTCGCCCTGGCGATCACCTGGCTCCTTGCGGTGCCGCTCCTGCGCGTGGTCGGCGGCGTGCTGCTGGTCTGGATCGCCGTGAAGCTGGCGCTCGGCGAGGACGAGGATGCCCACACGGTGGACGAGAGCACCTCCCTGTGGCGGGCGGTTCGGACCATCGCCATCGCGGATGCGGTGATGAGCCTCGACAACGTCGTCGCCATCGCGGCCGCCGCCAAGGGGCATGTGGAGCTGTTCGTGTTCGGGCTGCTGCTGTCGATTCCCCTCATCGTCATGGGCGCCACCCTCATCAGCCGCCTTCTCCAGAAGTATCCCGCCATCGTCTGGGCCGGCGCGGGCCTGCTCGGCTGGATCGCCGGCGAGATGATCGCCACCGACCCCTTCGTGGTCGAGCGGATCGCCGCGGTGCCGCATGCCGCGACCTGGGCGGCCGCGGCCTGCGCCGCCTTCGTCATCGGCGTCGCCGCCCTCCTCACGCGGCGCCGGACCCAGGCTGCCGACGCGGTGCAGCGTGGCTGAAGACCGCTCTGGCACGCCCCATCGTCCGCGCCTCTCCGCTGCCGCATGGGCGGCGGGCTCCGCTGCCCTCGCCATCCTGCTGCTCGGCAGCTGGCAGTTCGCCCGGCCGGCCGAGATCGAACGGGCGGTGGTCGATGTCGCCGGGGTCGACTTCGCGCTGGCCGGTGGCTTCGTCCCGTCCTTGATCGTCGGCCTGTCGTTGGCGGCCCTCCTCGGCCTCGCCATCGCGGCCGAACGCCGTACCCGGCGGCTCACGGCCGAGGCGGACGCGGCCGAGGCCCGCTTCCTCGACGCCTTCGAGGCGGCGCCGGATCTCCAGCTCCTCGTCTCGGTCGCCGCCGATGGCGGGTCGACCCTCCTTCGGGCGAACGCGGCCGCGCGCCGCCGCCTCGCGCAGCCTGGAGATCAAGCCTCGCCAGCAAGCTTGGCCTCCCCGGCAAGCTTGGCCTCCCCGGAAAGCCTGGCCTGCCCGGAAAACCTGCCCTTCACGGATGTGTTCTCGCACGCGGACGCCGAGGCCATGCGGCCCCACCTCGAACGCGCGGTCGCCACCGGCCTGCCGGTGCGGAGCGAGGGTCGGAGCCTGCGCCTCGGTGGCCTCGACAGCACGGATGCCCTCTACGTTCCCCTCCGGGGGGCGAAGGGCGCCGCGCTCGTCTGCATCACCCTGCGCGACACCACGCGGCTGAAGGCCGCCGAGGCGGAGGCGCACGCCGCGACCCACCTTCTCGGCATGGCCGAGGAGGTCGCCCATGTCGGCCACTGGCTCATCGGCCTGCCCGGCTTCGCGCTGACCTGGTCGGAGGAGGTGTTCCGCATCCACGGCGTCGATCCGGCGACCTTCGTGCCGACCCTGGCGGCGGCGATCCAGGCCTACCATCCCGACGACCGGGCGCGCGTGGAGGCCTGCATCGCCGCCGCGATCCGCGACCGGGCCGGCTTCGAGATCCGCCTGCGCATCGTCCGGCCGGACGGCGACGTGCGCGAGGTGTTCGCCCGCGGGGTCTATCAGGTGACCGATGCGGGCGGCGCCGAGGCGACCCATGCGCTGTTCGGGGTGTTCGCCGACCTCACCGACCGCAAGCAGGTGGAGCGGGCGCTGGCCGACAAGTCCGAACTCCTCGAGGCGACCCTGGAGGGCATCGATCAGGGCCTGATGGTGATCGCCGCCGACGGCACCGTGCCCATGGCCAACCACCGCGCCCTGGAGATCCTGCGCCTGCCGCCCGAGATGATCGCCAGGCGCCCGGATTACCGGGCCGTGCGCCGGCATTGCCGCGCCACGGGCGCCTGGGGCGTCCTGATCCAGGACCCGGCCCACTGGCACCTCGACGGCGAGCGGCGCACCACGGACCTGCGCTCCGAGCGGCGCCGCGTCGACGGCAGCGTCATCGAGATCCGCTCCCTGCCGATCCTCGGGGGCAAGGGCTACGTCCAGACCCTCACGGACGTCACCGAGCGGCGCCTCGCCGAGGACCGCCTGCGCGACAGCGAGGCGCGCTACCGGCTGCTCGCCGACCACGCCTCGGACCTCATCCTCCTCGAAGACCCGAGCGGGCGCCACCTCTACATCTCGCCCGCCGTCACGCCGATGCTCGGCTACACCGTCGACGAGGCCAACGAGGCGGGCCTGCGCACCCTCGTCCACCCGGAGGACATCGCCAACCTGTCGGCGACCCTGCACGCCCTGTCGTCGGCGCGCCCCACGGGCTCGGCGGTCTATCGCCTGCGCCACAAGGACGGGTCGGACATCTGGGTCGAGGCCGCGTTCCGGCGCATCGAGGAGCACGGCGTCCAGATCATCCACGCCATCCGGGACGTGACCGAGCGCCAGCGCCAGGAAGCCGACCTGGAGCGCGCCAAGGTGGCGGCGGAAGCCGGTGCGCGGGTGAAGGCCGAGTTCCTCGCCAACATGAGCCACGAGCTGCGCACGCCGCTCACCGGCATGCTGGGCGTCCACGATCTGCTCATGGGCGAGGCGACCTTGAGCGTCTCGCAGACCCGCCTCCTCGGCCTCGCCCAGGAATCGGGCCGCTCGCTGCTGACCATCGTCAACGACATCCTCGACTTCTCGAAGATCGAGGCCGGGCAGCTCACCGTCGAATCCCTGCCTTTCGGCCTGCGCGCCCTCCTGGAGGCGTGCCGCGAACTCTCCGTCGAGGCGGTGCGGGGCCGGTCCGTGGCGATCTCCGTCGAGGTTCCCCCCGGGATGCCCGACTGGTTCATCGGCGACCCGACGCGCCTGCGGCAGGTGGTGCTGAACCTCGCCACCAACGCCATCAAGTTCACCCCGGACGGCAGCGTCACCCTGCGGGCGCGCCACAGCGGTACCGGCGCCGTGCCCCTCGTCACCATCGAGGTGGTCGACACCGGCATCGGCATCGCGGCCGACGCCCTCCCCCACCTGTTCGAGCGCTTCTCGCAGGCCGACGGCTCGATCTCGCGGCAATACGGCGGCACCGGCCTCGGCCTCGCCATCAGCCGCCGCCTCGTGCGCCTCATGCGCGGCGAGATCGGCGCCACCAGCCGGGTGGGCGAGGGCTCGACGTTCTGGTTCACGGTGCCCCTGCCCCTGGCGCAGGCGGCCGATGCCGGAACCGGGCGGACGGCGCTGACGGCCCCGGCGCCCCTGGCGCGGCGGCTGCTGCTGGCGGAAGACAACCCCATCAACCAGGAGATCATCGGCACGGTACTGCGCCAGAAGGGCCACGCCGTGACCGTGGTGGGCGACGGCGAGCGGGCGGTGAGCGCGGTGGCGACTGAGCCGCCCTTCGACCTCGTGCTCATGGACGTGCAGATGCCCGGCCAGGACGGTCTGGCGGCGACGCGGGCGATCCGCCGGGCGGAGGCCGACGAAGGCCGCGCGCGGCTGCCCATCGTGGCGCTCACCGCCAACGCCATGGCGGAGGAGATCGCCCGCTGCCGGGCGGCCGGCATGGATGCCCACGTGGCCAAACCCGTGGACTGGGCCCTGCTGTTCTCCGCCATCGACGGGCTGCTGTCGCAGCGCGCATCCGGGCCGGACGCGCGCCCGTAAAGGGCCCTACCCTTCGAGCACGCCCCAGGACGGCTTCCACACGGCGCCGGGATCGATCACCACGATCTCGAGGCTGCCCTCGTTGGCCACGTGCACGGCGATGCCGAAGGCCTCGGCCACGGGGAGCGGCCCGGTGGTGCTGAACAGCCGGCCGTCGGCGAGCTTGACCTCGCCCGTCACGTCGCCGCCCTTCTGGTCGAGGCACAGGGTGACGGCGCTCGCCACGGGGGCCTCGACGCGCCGGAAGGGTTTTGCCATCGCGGGCTGCTCCTGCTGAGTGAACGCAAAAAGGGCGGCTGTGACGCCGCCCTCTCTGTAAGACCGATATGGGCCGATCAGCGCTTCGAGAACTGGAAGCTGCGGCGGGCCTTCTTGCGGCCGTACTTCTTGCGCTCGACCACGCGGCTGTCGCGGGTGAGGAAGCCCTCGCGCTTGAGCGGCGAGCGCAGCTCGGGCTCGTAGTAGGTCAGCGCCTTGGACAGGCCGTGGCGCACGGCGCCGGCCTGACCCGAGAGACCGCCGCCATGCACCGTGACGGTGATGTCGTACTGGTCGACGCGGTTGGCGATGGTGAGGGGCTGGCGCAGGATCATGCGCAGCACGGGGCGGGCGAAGTACACCTCGACGGCGCGGCCGTTGACCACGACGGTGCCGTTGCCGGGCTTGATCCAGACGCGGGCGACCGCGTCCTTGCGCTTGCCGGTGGCGTAGGCGCGGCCCTGCGCGTCGAGCTTCTGCACGTGGACCGGGGCGGCGTCCTCGGGGTTCTCGACGTTGCCGCGGGTGAGGTCGGAGAGGGACTGAAGGGTCGCCATGATCAAGCGCTCACGTTCTTGCGGTTGAGGCTGCCGACGTCGAGCGCCTGCGGCTGCTGGGCGGTGTGGGGATGCTCGGTGCCCTTGTAGACCCGGAGATTGCCCATGATCTCGCGGAACAGCGGGCCGCGCGGGAGCATGCGCTCCACGGCCTTCTCCACCACGCGCTCGGGGAACCGGCCGTCGAGGATGAACTTCGCCGTCCGCTCCTTGATGCCGCCCGGGTAACCGGTGTGGTGGTAGTACACCTTCTGCTCGCGCTTGCGGCCGGTGAACTTCACCTTCTCGGCGTTGATGACGATGACGTTGTCGCCGCAATCGACGTGGGGCGTGTACGAAGCCTTGTGCTTGCCACGCAGGCGCATCGCGATGATGGAGGCGAGCCGGCCGACGACCAGGCCCTCCGCATCGACGATGATCCACTTCTTGTCGACATCGGCGGGCTTCAGCGAAAAGGTCTTTTGCGCGCTGCTCATCCCGTGACGTTCCAGTCTGATCTTGAAAAGGGTGCGCCGCCGCGTTCGGGACGCGACGGCGTTGGCACGGTCTCTAGGGGGTGACGGCGGGCGCGTCAAGCCCGGATGCGGTTTTGTGCTGCGAAATGGCGAAAACCACAATGTTCTGAGCAGGTTCGATCAAGTGGTATTCTGGTACCGCAACTCTCTCCTGGCCCCTCTCGTGGGAGGCGCCGCGGTTCCAGCGGGGAATGCCCGCACCATCGTCCCCTTGGGGGAACGGCTTCGTGCCTCACCGCTCCGGCGGGATCGAGTAGGTGCCGGTGGCGTGGCAGACGAGGTCCTCCGAATCGGGGGCCGTGATCGCCACCTCACCCACCGCCAGCCGGCGCCCGAGCTTGAGCAGGCGCGCCTCGGCCACCAGCCCGTTCGGGCCGGGCTTGCGCAGGAAGTTGAAGTTGAGGCTCGTGGTGACGGCGAGGGCCACGGGGCCGATGTTGGCCAGAATCGCCGCGTAGAGGGCGTAATCGGCCAGCGCCATCATGGACGGGCCCGAGACCGTGCCGCCGGGGCGCAGGTGCCGCTCGTGGTGGTCCATCCGCATGGTCGCGCGCAAGGAGCCGACGCCGACGAGGTGATAGGTCCGCCCGCCCGCCGCCATCTGGGGAAACGCCGCGTCGAGGAACGCCACGGTCTCGGGCAGCGATAAAGCAAGCGTAGGGGCGTCGGACATGCGGGCGGGTCTCCGTTCCACCTTGCAGCATGAAGGGGCATGCCCGACAAGATGGGGGCATGTCCGAGCACGATGCCTACGACCCCGCCCTGATCCGCCGGATCCTCACGGAGACCCGGAGCATCGCCCTCGTCGGCGCCTCGGCCAATCCCGCCCGGCCGAGCCACCACGTGATGGCGTTCCTGCTCGGGCGCGGGTTTCACGTCACCCCGATCAATCCCGGGCTCGGCGGCCGGACGCTCTTGGGTCAGCCCGTCCTCGCCCGCCTCGCCGACCTGCCCGCCCCCGTCGACATGGTGGAGATCTTTCGCAGTTCCGACGCGGCCGGCGGCGTGGTGGACGAAGCCCTCGCCCTCCCCTGGCTGCCGCGCTTTCTCTGGATGCAGGTCGGGGTGCGGGATGACGCCGCCGCCGCGCGGGCGGAGGCGAAGGGGGTTGTGGTGGTGATGGATCGGTGTCCGAAGATTGAGATGTTTTTTTAGAATTCGTAGTCGAAGTCTTTGTTTCGATTGTCATGCACGAATTTTTATGCCTAACATTAATATAACATAAGAATAATTTTGAGTTTTGGGCCATAAAATGACCAATGATTTAAAAAAATTCTATGATCAATTGACCTCCGAAGAAGTTATACTTGCCTCCGACGTCGCGGTCGACAATCTGGGGGTTGTGATGCGGGCCGGAATTAACGAGCTTGACCTTGCTTATGACATTATAAATCAAATCAACCCGATCACAGAAGCTGATTATGAGCGCATGTATATTATGCGGATTGGAGTAATTCGTCTAATCAAACTTGCTATGCAAGCACATCCTCATTTCGATGCCCCCTCTGTTACGTTCCAACGCTCGCTAAAGCTTTCAGGATCAGTGCTTTCCCTAATAGCTCAAATCGGCACCATTGAACATGGTCGGCGAGTAGCACAGAGCCTGATCTCAAAAAACGGACAAATTCGAAAAATCGATGAGATTTTCTATATCAGTCTACCTGAAGATCTCCCCGATCACGAATGGCATGAGCGAGAGTTAGATAAATATATGAACAAATACTATTCTAATATATTAACACAAGGATTTGAATCACTTATAACATCCGACATGAGTAAAGAGGTCAAGCTACTCCTTAATAAACTGGTCTATCCATTTCGAACCCATTTCATAGGGTACGAAGCCCACTTCGCACTGGATTCCTATTTCTATGGACATGCTTACAACGAGATAATCCTATCAAAGGGATTTGATACATTCCATTTTGCGACTTATTTCGGCAAACAGACTTTCCAAAACTATAAATTAGCCGCAACATTTATAGTATCGATAGGATTGAAGCACCGCGCCTTTGTACGAGCGTTGATTGAAAAAGTACCTACAATACGAATTGAAGATATACTTACAGTTTCTGTGATCACGGCGGACTTTCTAGAAGGACTTCGTGAATTCATAAATGTATTTGGGGCACAGCAGGAGGGGCATGTCCCAGTGAATGACGAAGACGTTAAGAATATATTCGATGTACTTTCCATCAGTAGAAAAAATCTGGCGCTGCTTGATCGCCCTGGAGCACCGATACCGCCGTTAGTTCAGTGTTCTGATGAACATGTAATTAGGCCATTAATAGGCGCAACTAGTGACGGAGTTATGCTTTTTCTTCTCAATTCTCTCCAGTTCAATTTTCCAAAAGAATACGACAAGGCACAGCGGGATCGAGAGGGGGTAATGCAAAGGGTTATCGAAGCAACCTTGCGCCCCTTACTACCCGAAATAGATTATAGATTTAATATCAAGCTTAAAAGAAATAAAAATACTCTTACTGATATAGATATGATTTTATTTGAGCGCTCAACAAAACATATGGTTTTAATACAACTCAAACATCAAGATCCCTATGGAGAAGACATAGCAACAAAGCAAGCCAGAACCGGACGACTGAATCAGCAAATCCACGAATGGTTAGGCAAGGTACGGTCATGGATCGCATCATCAAGCGTAAATGAAATACAGGCGACATTTAGACTTCCTCCGCTTCAAAAAAACCCGCAGATAAGTCTACTAGTAGTGACGCGACATTATGCGCACTCACTTCGCCATGTTGTCGATGGCGAAGATGTTTCATCTGCCAATTGGACCCAGTTCGTCACGGCAGTTGAGCGATTAATGGAAAAGGACATCAAACAGATTATTTTAGACGATCTTATTTTCGAGTTGAAATTTTTGAGTATTCCGAACGAAGAGTATTATCTTCCTGAGCCGCGAAGCGAATGGCGCGTCGGGAATCTCCACTATACAATCGAACAAAAAGGCCGCCCCTCTAAATGAATAATCTTTTTCGATTAATTGCTTATAAAATGGTGCAGATATATAATTTATTCTCCGTAAGTTTACTTTATTAATTGCCTGCAACATAAATAATTCTCACTCTGTGCATCAAGAAATTTTAGCCTGCCGCGTCTCCTCCATCAGCGCTACAGCCCCAAAACTAACCCCAGCCGCCAAAGCCAAATAAAGCCCCACCCAACCCACACCACCCCATTCACTCAACCGCTGCGCCAGATACGGCGCAGCGGACGCCCCCAGAATCCCCGCGAGGTTGTAGGTCACGGACGCCCCGGTGTAGCGCACGCGGGTCGGGAACAGCTCCGGCAGCAGGGCCCCCATCGGCCCGAACAGCCAGCCCATGGCGAACAGGCCGAGGCACAGGAACCCAAGGACGAGGCCGCCCTGGCCGCTGCCGAGCATCGGACCCATGAGCAGGCCGAGGCTGGCCGTGAAGGCGAGGCCCGAGAGCAGGACGGGGCGGCGGCCGTAAGCGTCGGCGGCCCAGCCCGAAAGCGGAATGCCGAGGGCCATGAACAGCACCGCCACGCACTCGAACAGCAGGAAGGTCGGCCGGGTGAAGCCGAGGGTCGAGACGCCGTAGCTGAGGGCGAACACCGTGGAGAGGTAGAACACCGCGTAGCAGGCCACCATGGCGAAGGTGCCGAGCAGGGTCGCGCGCAGGTACTTCGTGAAGATCACCGCCAGTGGCACGCGCTCGGGCGCGGCCTTCTCCAGGGCGGCCTTGAAGATCGGAGTCTCGGTGAGCTTCAACCGGACATAGAGCCCGACGCCGACCAGCGCGGCGCTCGCCAGGAACGGGATGCGCCAGCCCCAGGCCTGAAAGTCTTCGGGGCTGAGCGCCAGGGCGAGCCCCAGGAAGCCGAGATTCGCCGTGATGAAGCCCACCGGCGCGCCGAGCTGCGGGAAGATGCCGTAGAGGGCGCGGCGGCCCGGCGGGGCGTTCTCGACGGCCAGCAACGCCGCCCCGCCCCACTCGCCGCCGAAGCCCAGCCCCTGGCCGAAGCGCAGGACGCAGAGCGCGAACGGCGCCCACCACCCGGCGGTGGCATAGGTGGGCAGGCAGCCGATGAGCACCGTCGACAGGCCCATGATCATCAGGGAGGCGACGAGGGTCGCCTTGCGGCCGACGCGGTCGCCGAAATGCCCGAAGAATGCGGCCCCCAGGGGCCGGGCGATGAACGCGATGGAGAACGTCGCGAACGCCGCGAGCGTCTGCACCGCCGGATCGCCGGGCGGAAAGAAGATCGGCCCGATCACCAGGGCGGCCGCCGTGGCGTAGACGTAGAAATCGTAGAATTCGATCGCCGTGCCGACGAAGCTGGCGATGAGAATCCGCGCGGCGGAAACGGGGGGGCTGACGGTGCGCATGGCGCCGCTTTAGCGAAGTGTCGCTGGGGCGCCTAGCGCGGATTGGACGCGTGTTGCCTTACATCTTGGCGTGAGGCGCGACGGGCCCCTCTCCTGGAAGGAGAGGGTTGGGGTGAGGTGTCGTCCCTCTCCGAAAAGGTCACACACCTCACCCTGTCCCTCTCCCGGGAGGTGTGGGGACCCGCGCCATTCTTGCCAGGGCGGCGGACAAGTTCTCCCCGTCTCCCGATCTCTGCCGACCCTCACGTCTTCAGCGGATCGTGCCCCCAGTTCATCAGCGACAGGCGCCAGGGCGAGTCCTTCACGGCGTCCTTGTCGTCGGGGCCGCCCTGCTTGAGGTGGCGGTGGATGTAGCTGACGACCTTGCGCATGTGCGCGTAATCGTCCTCCGTGAGATCCGCCTTCTTGGTGTTCAGCAATTCGACGATGCGGCGGCCGGAGGCGTGGCCAGTGGATTCGTCGCTGCCCTTCGCCTTCTGGCCGACGGATTTGCTCGCGTCGGTGTCGAGAAACTTCTCCAGGGCGGAGGCGGTCATGTTGACGGCCGCCTTGAAGTCTTTCCACGTGCTCGCGTCGTCGTGCTCGGCCACCGCGCCATCTCCCGGGTTGGCTTCCATTCGCTCTACCGATCACGCGCATCGGGGCGGTGCGGTTCCGGGCCGTGGCCGCGTGCCCCAGGGCGCCCGCGCTTGACCTGCGGGGATCGTCCGCTACAAAGAACGCATGTTCGTTTAAGCGGAACGGGGCCAGCCCCTTTCGCTGGGGTCGAGGCCGGCGCTAGAACGGTGCCACTGCGGGCCCGCCGGCCCGAGGAGGATTTCATGACCGACCGCCTGCCCGGCTTCAACACCCTGGCTATCCATGCGGGTGCTGCCCCCGACAAGACCACGGGCGCGCGGGCGACCCCGATCTACCAGACGGCGTCGTTCGTGTTCGACGACGTCGACCACGCCGCCTCGCTGTTCGGGCTCCAGGCCTTCGGCAACATCTACTCGCGCATCACCAACCCGACCAACGCGGTGCTGGAAGAGCGCATCGCGGCGCTGGAAGGCGGCACGGCCGCGGTGGCCGTCGCCTCGGGCCACGCCGCCGAATTCCTGACCATGAACGCCCTGATGCAGCCGGGCGACGAGTTCATCGCGGCCAACAAGCTCTACGGCGGCTCGATCAACCAGTTCAACCACGCCTACAAGAACTTCGGCTGGAACGTGGTCTGGGCCGACACCGACGACCCGTCGTCGTTCGAGCGCGCCATCACGCCCCGCACCCGCGCGATCTTCTGCGAATCCATCGCCAATCCCGGCGGCGTCGTCACGGACATCGCGGCGCTGTCCGAAATCGCCAAGCGGCACAACATTCCGCTGGTGGTCGACAACACCATGGCGACGCCGTACCTCATCCGCCCGTTCGAGCACGGCGCCGACATCGTGGTGCATTCGGCGACGAAGTTCTTGGGCGGCCACGGCAACTCCATCGGCGGCCTCGTGGTCGATGGCGGCACCTTCAACTGGGCCGGCGACGACCGCTATCCGGCCCTGTCGAAGCCCCGGCCGGAATACGCCGAGATGGTGCTCGCCGAGAATTTCGGAAACTTCGCCTTCGCCATCGCGATCCGGGTGCTCGGCCTGCGCGACCTCGGGCCGGCGCTGGCGCCGTTCAACGCCTTCCTCATCCTCAACGGCATCGAGACCCTGCCGCTCCGGATGCAGCGCCACTGCGACAACGCCCTGGCGATCGCCAACCACCTCGCGCACCACCCCGCCGTGGCGTGGGTGAGCTATCCGGGCCTGGAGACCGACCGCTACCATGGGCTCGCCCGGCGCTACTCGCCCCTCGGCTCCGGCGCGGTGTTCACCATCGGCCTCAAGGGCGGGTACGAGGCCGGCGTCAAACTCGTGTCGAACCTGCAGCTATTCTCGCATCTGGCCAATATCGGCGACACCCGGTCCCTGGTGATCCACCCGGCCTCCACCACTCACCGCCAGCTCACCGACCCGCAGAAGATCACGGCCGGCGCCGGGCCGGAGGTGGTGCGCCTGTCCATCGGACTCGAGGATCCGGCCGACCTCATCGAGGATCTCGATGCCGCGTTGGCCTGAGCCCGGCGCATCGGGCGCGCGCGCCGGCGCGGGCCGGGGCGTGGACCGGGCCGATCCTCGGCGCATCGGCGCCTGCGCCGGCGCACCGCGTCATACCCGCGCCGGTGAAACGATCGTGCGCCGCGCCCCGTTGTTGACGGCATGGATGACGGGGAATAGGCCCCACTCACCCCGTAGCGCGAGATCGTCCGGCTGCCGATGACGCACTCCCCAGACTTGCCCGAAGACTTGCCCGTCGTGCTCCTCGTCGAAGACGACGGCCTGCTCCTGATGGAGGCGGCCGACACGCTGGCGGATGCGGGCTTCACGGTGGTGGAGGCGAGCCATGCCGATAAGGCCTTGACGGTGTTGGAGAATCGCGACGACGTCGGCGTGCTGATGACGGATGTCGACATGCCGCGCGGCTCCATGGACGGCTTCGCGCTCGCCCGTCTGGTGGCCCATCGCTGGCCCGACATCCCCGTCCTCGTCGTCTCCGGCATGGGCACCCCCGGCCCCCACGACATGCCGGACGGCGCCCGGTTCATCCCGAAGCCCTACGAACCCTCGACCCTCGTCCGCACCCTGCGCGCCTTCGTGCACCGGGCCGCCTAACTCCCTGACAGAATTCGAGAAAAGGCCCCATGGCCAGCGAGACCAGACCCCACCGCTTCGCCACCGCGGCCATCCATGCCGGCGCGGCGCCCGACCCCGCCACGGGCGCCCGGGTGCAGCCGATCTACTTCACCAACGGCTTCGTGTTCGAGTCGACGGAGCAGGCCGCCGACATCTTCGCCATGCGCCGGACCGGGTTCTCGTACTCGCGTGGCTCCAACCCGACGGTGGCCGCCCTCGAGCGCCGCGTCGCCGCCCTGGAGGGTGCCGCCTCCGCCGTGGCGGTCTCCTCCGGGCAGTCGGCCCTCCTGCTCATCCTGATGACGCTGATGCGCAGCGGCGATGCCTACGTCGTCTCCCCGCGCCTGTTCGGCGGCTCCCTCGGCCTCATCACCCGCCTCGACAAGCGCTACGACATGAAGGCGCAATTCGCCCAGGGTCTCACCCCGGCGGATTTCGAAGCGGCGATCACGCCCGAGACGAAGGCCATCGTCTGCGAATCCATCGTGAATCCGTGTGCCACCGTGATGGATCTGGCGGGCATTGCGGAGGTCGCGCGTCGGCATAGGCTGCCGCTCATCGTCGACAACACCCTCGCCTCCCCGGCGCTTATCCGTCCCATCGAGCATGGCGCCGACATCGTCATGCACTCGACGTCGAAGTTCCTCGGCGGCTCCGGTCAGACCATCGGCGGCGTGATCTGCGACGCCGGCACGTTCGACTGGAAGGCGGCGGGCGACCGCTACAACCTCATCGCCGAGCCGTGGGAAGATTACGACGGCCTCGTCATCACGGAGCGCTTTCCCGATTTCAGCTTCGCGGTGGCCTGTCGCCTGTTCGGCCTACGCGAACTCGGGCCCGGCCTCTCGCCCATGAACGCTTTCCTGACGCTGACGGGCATCGAAACCCTGCCGCTGCGCATGGCGCGCCACTGTGCGAATGCCAAGGCGGTGGCGGGCTTTCTCAGGGATCATCCCGCCGTCGATTGGGTCAGCTACCCGGCCCTGCCCGGTCAAGCCGGCGAAGCGCTGGCGGCGAAGTACGTCCCGGACGGACCGGGCTCGATCTTCACCTTCGCCCTGAAGGGCGGCGAGCCCGCGGCGGTCAAGTTCATCATGGGCCTCCGGCTCATCTCGCACCTCGTCAACATCGGCGAGATCAAGTCCCTGGCCATTCATCCGGCGACGACGACGCACCGCCAGCTGCTGCCGCACGAGAAGGCCGCCGCGCTCGTTGGGCCCGAGACCGTGCGCCTCTCGATCGGCTTGGAGAACGCCGAAGATCTCATCGCCGACATCGATCAGGCACTGGCACAGGTCGGCTGAATTCGTCTCGCGGTCCGCTCCTCATCTGCGCACACCTCGAGCTCCATGGGCGACGAGGATCGCAGCCTTCTTTCCATCCTCCCGATGGTGACCGGCACCCGCAAGCGGCGCGTCAGCCTTCCGAAAGGGTGGAAGCCGAGACTGATTGAGCAATACCAGCCTACGTCCGCCGATCACCCTCGACGATGACGCCCGCCGTTGAGGGCGCGAAGGGCGCCGCGCAAAGTGCGTACGTCCTGCTCCGTCATCGCCATGCGGTGCAGCATGTCCCGCATATTGCGGGCGATGATCTCGCGCTTCTCCGGCGGATAGAATCCGGCCGTCGCCAGGCTGTCCTCCAGGGTTCCGACGAGGGACGCCATAGCCTCGCGGGTCGCAGGCGGCGACAGCATCTCGCCCGAGAACGGCAGCTTCGCGAGCCCCGCCGCACGGCGCCATTCGTAGCCGACGAGGAGGACCCCCTGGGCGAGGTTGAGAGACGGGAACTCCTCCGTCACCGGGAACGTCACGATGGCGTCGGCGAGGGAGACTTCGTCGTTGCTCAAGCCCGCCCGTTCTCGCCCGAACAGGATCCCGGTCCGCTGGCCGGCGCGGGCAGCGACGTTGCGCATGGCGTCCTCGGGCCCCACGACGCGTTTCATCTGCCCGCGCTCGCGCGCCGTCGTAGCTAGGACATAGTGAAGGTCGGCGATGGCCTCCGCGACGGTGTCGAACACCGCCGCACCATCAAGAATGTGGGTCGCGCCCGAAGCCGCCTCGCGCACACCCTTCTTCGGCCAGCCATTCTTCGGCGCAACAAGCCGGAGTTCGGACAGGCCGAAATTCGCCATGGCACGCGCGACCATGCCGATGTTCTCGGCCAGCTGCGGCTCCACGAGGACGACGACAGGCGCGCTCGGCATCGGACTAGATTTTCCCGTCAAGACCCATCTGGTAGTACTTGTGAATGATCTTGTCCTGGTTCTCCAGAAGCCAGTCGATGGACGGCTCGTTGGACATCGCCTTGCGGATAGCCTCCGTCATCCCCTTCCGCTGGATTTCGAACAGGGCCTTGTGATCGACGGTCTCGGCCTCGATCACACCGGGGCTCAGCCAGACCGAGCAGATGATCCCGAGATCGTTGGCTCTGTCTTTGGGAATGTAGCCGAGCCGCACAGCGTCCAGTACCCCATTGGCGATGGCGAACTGCACGGTGCCCATGAGGATCGAGGTATACTTGCTCTCTGTCACGCTGACCTTGGACACGCACAGGGTCACCGGCCGGACCATGATATCCGTATTCAGCAGCGCAAAGACGCGGCTGTGTCCCACCACCTGATCGCCCGTCAGTGTAGCGAGCGCGGTGCCGACGGGCCCATCGAGTTCCCCGATGATGACTTCTGGCTCGGCGGCGGTGTTGGGCGGGCCACCCGCGACCAGGGCCTCGCCGGCTCGCAGGATGATGCGTTCGCTCATGGGTTTTCCCGTTCCGTCTCGTTGCGTGATGGTAGCCAGATCCCCCCTTGTGCACCGAATGTCCAGCCCCGGCCCCCACCTGACAGATGCCGTCCCCTGTCACGGCGTGATGGGTCCCTGGCGGCTTTCGCCGTTGGAACGCCCGCGCTATGACCCTGCCCGCGGCCGCACGGCATTTGCATGGGGCCCCTCGGGATTTTTGCGGAAGGCCTGACACGCGATGGATAAGATCAAGGTAGCCAAGCCCGTCGTCGAACTCGACGGCGACGAGATGACCCGGATCATCTGGAGCGAGATCAAGACCAAGCTCATCCATCCCTATCTCGACCTCGACCTCGAGTACTACGATCTCGGAGTCGAGCACCGCGACGCCACGGGCGACCGGGTGACCGTCGAGGCGGCTGAGGCGATCAAGCGCCACGGCGTGGGCGTGAAGTGCGCCACCATTACCCCCGACGAGCAGCGGGTAAAGGAATTCAACCTCAAGGAAATGTGGAAGTCGCCCAACGGCACGATCCGCAACATCCTCGGCGGCGTGATTTTCCGCGAGCCGATCATCTGCAAGAATGTGCCCCGCCTCGTGCCGGGCTGGACTCAGCCCATCGTCGTCGGCCGCCACGCCTACGGCGACCAGTACAAGGCGACCGATTTCAAGGTGCCGGGCAAGGGCCGCCTGACCATCAAGTTCGAGGGCGAGGACGGCACGGTCATCGAGCGGGAGGTGTTCAACTTCCCCTCCCCCGGCGTCGCCCAGGCGATGTACAACCTCGACGATTCGATCCGCGATTTCGCCCGCGCCTCGATGAACTACGGCCTCAACCGCAAGTATCCGGTCTACCTCTCGACCAAGAACACGATTCTCAAGGCCTATGACGGCCGCTTCAAGGACCTGTTCGAGGAGGTGTTTCAGAACGAGTTCAAGGCCAAGTTCGATGCCGCCGGCATCACCTACGAGCACCGCCTCATCGACGATATGGTGGCCTCGGCCCTCAAGTGGTCGGGCGGCTACGTCTGGGCCTGCAAGAACTACGACGGCGACGTGCAGTCCGACACCGTGGCGCAGGGGTTCGGCTCGCTCGGCCTGATGACCTCCGTGCTCCTCACCCCGGACGGCCAGACCGTCGAAGCCGAGGCGGCTCACGGTACGGTGACGCGGCACTATCGCGAACACCAGAAGGGCAAGGAGACCTCGACCAACTCCATCGCGTCGATCTTCGCATGGTCGCGGGGCCTCGCGCACCGGGCCAAGCTCGACGGCAACGCGGATCTGGCCAAGTTTGCCACGACCCTGGAGACCGTCTGCGTCGATACCGTCGAGGCCGGGTTCATGACCAAGGACCTCGCCCTTCTCGTCGGCCCTGATCAGAAATGGCTCTCGACCACAGGCTTCCTCGACAAGGTCGATCAGCACCTCAAAGCCGCGATGGCCTGATCCGAAGCCGAGCGCGGCCCTGCATCGGGCAGGGCTGCGTTTCAGGCGTTGGCGGCATTCCGCTTGCGCGTCTCGGCAGCTTTTTTCGCCGAGGCCGAGCGCTGTTCCGCCGTACGCGCTGCGGACCCCTTGCCACCAATTTCGCCGCCTTTCCTGGCAGCCGGATGATCAGTCGAGCGGCCGCGGCCGGCTCCGCCAGGCTTCTTTCCACCACCGTCGTCCTTGTTCACGGTGGCCCAGGCACGAGCCTTGGCTTCATCCTCCGGAACACCGCGGGCCTCATACGACTCCGCGATGTGGTCGGCTTTACGAACTTGCTTATCGGTGTAGCGCGACTTGTCTCCCTGCGGCACCGCCTTGTCTCCTTCCGTCGCTCCCCGCCCCAACGACGCTCCCTGATCCACAGAGCGAACATGACGCAACAATCGGGGTTTCGAGGATGCCTGACCTTCACGAGCTCAACTCGCCTATCGCACCTTCGGTTCACTGCAGGGCTATGTCCGATAGCATGCGTGCGTAGACGACAAGCGGGACGATGCGAACGAAGCACCGTCCCGGACCCACATCAATCCTTGCGCGCGCCGAAGCGGACGCTGTCGATGTTGGCGCGCTCGAACGCCTGCATCACATGCTGGTACGAACGCTCCATCTCGGTCACCTCGGCGTCCTCGACCTCCTCGGGCTTGAGCACAAACATAAGCATCGAGCGACCCGTGACATCGTAGCGTTCGCCGATCGGTACGCTGACCACTTCCTGACTGTCAGGCAGATTGGTGTCGAGGAGGCGCGTCCACGCGGAAGCGCCTATGGTTGCCGGCAAAGTGAACGACACGAGATCGTGGTAGGCATTGTAGAGCAGCAGCAACGTGGCGTCGCCGCCGCGACGCTGGATACCCGAGACCTGCGCCCGGCCGTCGAGAACGACCGCAAGTGACCGAGCATCACCCTGCGACCAGTTCTCCGGCGTCATCTCAGTGCCGGCCGGGGTTAGCCACGTCACGTCGCGTACACCGAGTTCCTCGTCGAACTCACCGGTGAGGAACCGCCCCCGGGTGAGAATCGGCAACGATTCACGAAGAATCATCAGCCGCTGCGTGAACTCGGTGAGGTCGCGCTCCTCTGGGCCGATGGCGCCCCAATCGAGCCAAGAGATCTCGTTGTCCTGACAATAGGCATTGTTGTTGCCGTTCTGGGTCCGGGCGAACTCGTCACCAGCGAGCAGCATCGGCGTGCCTCGAGACAGAAACAGCGTCGCCATCATGTTGCGCATCTGGCGCAGGCGCACGGCCCGGATTTCCGGATCCTCCGTCGGCCCTTCCACCCCGTAATTGTTGGAGAGGTTGTGGGAGTGCCCGTCTCGGTTGTTCTCCCCATTCGCCATGTTGTGCTTGTCGTTGTACGAAACCGTATCGTTCAGCGTAAAACCATCATGGGCGGTTAGAAAGTTCACCGATGCCCAGGGCTTGCGCCCGCGCTTGTTGAATTTGTCCGCTGAGCCAGTGATTCGGGACGCAAGCGACGGAAGCAAGCCGAGGTCCCCCCGCCAGAAGCCGCGAACGTCGTCACGGTACCGGTCATTCCACTCGGCCCAGCCGGGTGGAAAACCACCGACCTGGTAGCCGCCGGGGCCGCAATCCCAGGGCTCGGCAATCAGTTTGACGGAATTGAGCACGGGATCCTGGCGACAGGTATCGAGGAAGCCGCCCCCTTCGTCGAACCCATGGGGCTCGCGGCCGAGGATCGTCGCAAGATCGAACCGGAATCCGTCGACACGCATTTCGGTCGCCCAGTAGCGTAGCGAGTCGGTAACGAGTTGCAGAACCCGCGGGTGGGAAAGATTGAAGGTATTCCCGGTGCCGGTGTCGTTGATGTAGTAACGCGGCTCCTTGGGCATCAAGCGATAATACGAAGCGTTATCGACACCTTTGTAGGAGAGCGTCGGCCCCTTCTCGTTGCCCTCCGCCGTATGATTGTAGACGACATCCAAGATTACTTCGAGACCGGCGCCATGCATGCGCGCGACCATCTCCTTGAATTCGGAGAAGGCAAAATCAGGCACTGCCGAATAACGCCGGGCTGGGGTGAAGAACGAGATCGTGTTGTAACCCCAGTAGTTCACCAGGTCTTTTTCCTGGAGATAGTCGTCCTGCACGAAGGCGTGGACCGGCAGCAACTCGACGGACGTGACGCCAAGGCTCTTGATGTAATCGAGCACCGCCGGTGTCCCAAGACCTGCATACGTGCCGCGCAGCTTCTCCGGAACGGCCGGATGAAGCTTGGTGAAGCCTTTTACGTGCGTCTCGTAGAAGATCGTCTTCTCCCACGGCACATGCGGCTTGCGGTCCCGCCCCCAGGTGAAGGCCGGATCGATCACCCGGCTACGGCGGGTGAACGGCGCGGAATCGCGCTCGTCGAAGGTCAGGTCGTCGCCTGTCTCCATCTGGTACCCGAACAGGGCCGGGTTCCAGGTGATGGAGCCAACGAGACCTTTGGCATATGGATCGATGAGCAGCTTGTTGGGATTGAAGCGGTGACCGGCTTTCGGATCGTATGGACCGTGTACGCGGTAGCCATAAATGGTACCTGGCCTCGCATCGGGTAGATACCCGTGCCAGATCTCGTCCGTGTACTCCGGCAGTTCGATGCGCTCGAGTTCCTGTTCGCCCGCATCGTCGAACAAGCAGAGCTCGACCTTCGTGGCATGGGCCGAGAACAGGGCGAAATTCACCCCAAGCCCATCCCAATTTGCCCCCAGCGGATAGGGTGAGCCTTCCTTGATACGCGAGCGGGTGGCGGACGCCTTGCCCGTCTGAGAAAAATCGTCGGCCATAACTGCTCCAGGGACGGCGCCCTGCCCGATGCGGCGCTCTCATCGGGCACGTCGGCACGCCAAAACCGAAACGGGAACGCTCACGCTTCCCTCGAAGGTCCGCACCCGAGAAAACTTTTTGCGTTGCGAAGCCTGGCGCGGGGCACCATTCTGGGGTCGAGGGTGCATCACGGAGTTCGGCGGGATCGATCGCTTCCCGATGCATCGCCTCACCCTCCCATTGGGTACTCAACGATGACCGACCAACCGAACGGCCTGCAAACCATCGCCGACCGGTACGGAGTAAGCCTCGACGCCATCCGCCATCTCGTCGATGCCTTACAGGCCGGAAACGGCACCATGGCACAGTTCAACCACCGCGAACTCGGCGGCTTCGGTCAGTGGTCCTCGGGTGGCATGACGATGATCGGCAACATGTTCGACGCGGAGCTCAAAGCCCGCGTCGGTGCATTGTGCAGCACTCTGGCCGAAGCCCTGCCGGCAGTCGGCTTTCCAATCACCAGCGTCACGTCGGATGCCTGGTGGCCGCAGCACCTCGGACGGCCCGCGACTTCGGGCTCCCAAAACGGTCTGCGCTATGCTTATTTTCCGCATGCCCAACGCCTCGCGATCGCGATGGATGGGAATGTCATTCTCTATGGAACGGCAGGGCAGCACATCACCGGGGTTTCGCAGCAGCAGGGTGGCACTGGCGGCCTACGGTTCTCCGGTCCTGACGGGGCCATTCCTCTCGAATCCCTGCGTCGGATCGACGACGATCGTGGCGAATCGTTCGTTTCCTCATCGACCTCCACCGAACCCGACACGCCCGTCCAGCGAGATAACACCCTTCAGCCCAAGCCGTTCACGCCTGAACCCATTCATCGGGTGGAAGCGGGCCCGGCGCGCGCGCAATCCCCGGCCGACGAGGTTCTGACGACCCTGGAACGACTGGCCGAACTCCAACGCAAGGGAGTGCTGACGGAAGCGGAATTCTCGTCCAAGAAAGCGGAGCTGCTGGCGCGCCTCTGATGGGTGTCGATGTCCTGCGCCGACGTGTCCACAGCCAGCATGTTGCATGCGGGTCGCCACCGGCTCGCCGAGTCCCATGTCTCCTCGATGGGACTTTCGCGCGACTTCATCGATGTTCGGACGATCTATCACGAGGCGGCAGTCGCAACGTTTCCGCGCGGCCGTGAGATCTTGGATCGCTTCCCCGACGCACAGCGCATCCAGGTACCGTCACATTGGAACATCCCAGACCTCCACGGCAACGCCGGCTCGGTTGACGATTGGGTGCGGATCAAGCGCTCGACACTTGTCCTGGGGGTGAAGAAGGGGCTGGCCATGCGTCCGAATGGGCGCAGTGCTCACTTCATTGCCCCTTCGACGTCGAACGGCTGCGCTATGGCGTGCGCCTATTGTTATGTGCCGCGCCGCAAGGGATTCGCCAATCCGATCTCACTGTTCGTCAACGTCGAGGCGGTTTGTGCCGCGATCCGTCGGCATGCCGAGCGTCAGGGGCCCTTGTCCGCGCCGGACAACGTCGACGCCGCCCTCTGGGTCTACGATCTCGGCGAGAACGGCGATCTTTCGGTCGATGCCGCGATCAGCGACACCGTTCGCGACCTCATCGGCCTGTTCCGCGCATTGCCCAACGCAAAGGCGTCCTTCGCAACCAAGGCGGTAAACCGCGACCTTCTCGCCTACGATCCGCAGGGAAAGACCCGCATTCGGTTCTCGCTGATGCCCGAGCGCATCGCCCGTATCGTCGACGTCCGCACGAGCCCGATTCGAGAGCGGATCGCCGCCATCGACGACTTCGTGGCCGCCGGTTACGAAGTCCATTTGAACTTCTCGCCGGTCATCCTTTACGAAGGCTGGGAAGCGGACTGGGCTGAGCTCTTCACAGCGATCGATGATGGGATCGGGCGCGCAGCGCGGGCGCAGGTGAAAGCCGAGATCATCATGCTGACCCACAATGCCGATCTGCATGCGGTCAATCTGGGTTGGCATCCCAAGGCCGAGGATCTCCTCTGGCGCCCCGACATTCAGGAAGCCAAGATCTCCCAGGGTGGGGGTACCAATCTGCGCTACCGCACAGGCTGGAAAGGCCGGTGGCTTGCCCGTTTCACCGCACTCCTCAGCGAACGGATGCCGTACTGCACCGTCCGCTACGCATTCTGACCATTCGTTTTGAAGCCCGGCCCTGGAGAGCCTTCAGCCATGACCCATGAAGCCCATCTTCTCGACGCCGTCACGCTGGCCCACGGCAATGTGCTCGCCGAAGGCCGTCCGTATGGGGCCGTGATCGTGCGGGACGGGGCTGTCCTCGTACGTGCCGTCAATCGCACGGCCGAGACGCGGGATCCGACTGATCATGCCGAGATGGTTGCGATCCGGGAGGCGAGCCGCATTCTGGGATCGGCAAAGCTCGACGATTGTGTCGTCTATGCGAGCGGACGTCCCTGTCCGATGTGCCATGCCGCCATGCGACTCGCAGGCATCCGCGAAGCCTACTTCGCCTATTCAGCGGAGGAGGCCGAAACCTACGGCCTCATCAGTGCGGGCATCTACGCCGAACTCTGTCGCCCCTTGGCTGACCAACCGATGCAGGTGACGCATCACCCGGTACCCGCCGAAGATCATCCGTACGCGGCATGGCGTGAACGCCAAAAGACCAAAGATTAAGTCATTGGCTTTGTAAGTTGCCGGCGCTAGCCTGGGGCCATGACAGAGAACGATCTTCGCGAATCGCGCGCTGCGCTGATCCTGTTGGCCGTGACGGTTACCGCAGTGCTGATCTTCGGTGCAGTGACGATACTGATGCAGCTCTGACCGGAACAGACACAGCTGCGCTCAATGCGTCCAAGGCGCCGTACGATTGAACTTGAAGTTATCGGAGTAGGACAGCCCCTTCCGAACGATCGGTTGTTGAGGCTCCTCGACCCGGTAGGATAAGCCGGCACGCGCGGCATAGGCGATGGCCTCGTCGCGCGTCTCGAACTCCAGGCGGACCTGCTGGAGCATATCCGAGGAGCTCGTCCATCCCATCAGCGGGTCGGTCTCACGCGGTGCGCTTTGGTCGAATTCGAGGACCCAAACCTTCGTGCGGGCGAGCCCTGACTGCGACGCGTCCTTCGCAGGTTGATAGATCCGGGCGCTCGACATCGGACGATTCCCAACGGTCTCGGGTTACCAGTCGAAAAATGGTCGGGGCGATAGGATTCGAACCTACGACCCTCTGGTCCCAAACCAGATGCGCTACCAGACTGCGCTACACCCCGACGCGTTCTCGACGCCCTTGGCTCTTAGGAGCTTTGCGTGTTCCCGGCAAGGATGGAAGCGGTCAGGCGAGAATATCGAGGACACGCTTCTCCATATCGAGCGAGGAGCGGAGCATCACGGTGCTCAGGGAAACGTCCGTCTTGGCCGCGAGAAGCTGCATCGCCGTGGTCGACAGATCGACCTGTGCCGCCGCAGGCAGGCTCGTGCCGATCGTGGCGATCCGCTCCGCGGCTTGGGCGAACCGTTGGGTGGCCGCCGCTATGCCGCCGCGGCTGATCGACACCGCACTGATCATGTGCCGCTCCTCGCTTTTCCCGGACGCCCCCCATCAGGCTGCGGCTTCAAGGCCGACAACCTGCGGCGGTTGGAGAACTCATTGGTCTCGGACAGAAAGGTGCACGGACCTCGTTAAGCGAAGCGATCCGAGACGCATCGGATTCTAATGATTCGGTGGAAAAAAACGTCTCACATCAACTGGGCAGCGGGTTAGATGATCGACCAGCAAGTCCGGTCCTTCGAGCCGCATAGGGAACGCTGGACCATTCCGAAATCGAACTCCGGAGCAAAGCCGGACGTCACAGGCACGATCTATGCCCCTTTCGATGGTGACGACGATACTGATCAATTCACGATCGAAACGGACGGTTCTTCCTGTTGACTGTCGTGTTGACTGAATGTCCAACGGTCCCGAGCGCGTACGCAACGGCAGCGCGCACCGGCCGCAACGATACGGCGGCGCGAGCCCCCTTGCGGACCGCGTCAGGCAGCGTCGGCCCGGCGCGGCAGCGTCCAGTTCGGCCGTATGAAGTGACAGGTGTAGCCGTTCGGAATGCGCTCCAGGTAGTCCTGGTGCTCTGGTTCGGCCTCCCAGAATGGCCCGACGGGCGAGACTTCAGTCACCACCTTGCCGGGCCATAACCCGGATGCATTGACATCGGCGATGGTGTCTTCGGCCACTGCCTTCTGCGCTTCGCTCTCGTAGAAGATCGCCGATCGGTAACCCGGTCCCCGATCGTTTACCTGCCGATCGACCGTGGTCGGATCATGAATCTGGAAGAAGAACTCCAGAAGCTTGCGATAGCCGATCACCTCAGGGTCGAACAGGATCTCGATCGCTTCGGCATGACGGCCGTGATTGCGATAGGTTGCGTTCGGCACCTCACCGCCGGAATAACCGACCCGCGTCGCGATGACGCCCGACTGTTTACGGATGAGGTCCTGCATCCCCCAGAAACAACCTCCTGCCAGCACAGCGCGCTCGGTGGTCATGCATGGGTTCCTTCCATCTGGGCGGCAGGCTGCCGCCGCTACTCAGATGGTGAATCGCGTGGTCGTTTCCAGCACCCTAGGCACCGACCGTGGCATCGCGGCAAGAACGGAGGCGCTCTGAACCGCTCAGGCGGCGCGGACCCTGGCGAGGAACCGCTCGACCTCGGCACTGAGATGGCCGGACTGACGCGACAGGTCGGAGGCCGACGCAAGAACCCGAGTGGCGGCCGTACCGGTCTCCTCGGCGGCCGACGCGACGGCGGCGATGTTCACCGTCACCTCGCCCGTACCCGCAGCCGCCTGGGAGACGTTTCGGACGATCTCCTGGGTTGCTTCACCCTGTTGTCCCACGGCCGCCGCAAGCGAGATCGCGACGGTGCTGATCTCGCCGATTCGACCGCGGATCCCGGCGATGGCGGTCACGCTGTCTCCCGTCGCCCCCTGGATGCGGGCGATCTGGCTGCCGATCTCCTCGGTTGCGCGTGCGGTTTGACTCGCGAGCTCCTTGACCTCCGCCGCGACCACCGCGAATCCGCGTCCGGCCTCGCCAGCTCGCGCCGCCTCGATGGTTGCGTTGAGGGCAAGAAGGTTGGTCTGCGACGCGATATCGGCGATGAGTTTGACCACGTCGCCGATCCGGGCGGTGGCGCCACTGAGATCTTGTACCAGGGCGGCGGTTGCACCAGCCTCGCGCACGGCGACCTCCGCCAGGTGGGCCGAGCCCTGGACCTGCCGTCCGATCTCTTGGACCGTCGAACCGAGTTCTTCCGCCGCGGCCGCCACGGTCTGAACGTTGATGGCAGCCTCTTCGGCCGCCGCTGCGACGGAGACGGACCGAGTGCCCGCCTGAGTCGCCGTCGCGGTCATTGTCTGAGCCGTCGCCTGGAGCTCGGCTGCAGCGCTTCCCACCGAACCGACGATTCCACCGACCGCCCGTTCGAACGAATCGGCCATGTCACGCATGCCTTGCCGGCGCTGGGCCTCGGCTCCGGCACGCGCCAAAGTGGTCTCCTCCTCCAGATGCTTCATGCGGATGAGACCGTCCTTGAAGACCTGAACGGCGTCGGCGATGCGGCCGATCTCGGTGCCATTGCCCTGGTTCGGGATCACGGCGGTGAGATCGCCTTCCGCGAGCGCGGTCATCGGCCGGACGACGGCACCGATCCCGCCGGAAATGCCTCGAATGATGAAAACTGCGAGCAAGATCGACAGGACGAGCCCGCCTCCGACCACGGTCAGCACGATGGTTTCAGTTCGCTCGAACGCCTGCTCGCTCGCGAGGCGTGATTGTGCGGCGAGGCTGCTGTTCAAAGCGGCCAACTCGTTGGATGTGTCGATCGACGAGCGTTGGAGTTCGGAGGCTTTGCCCTGGAGACGCTCGAAAGCATCCTCGTTCAAGCCTCTGCGTGACAGCGCCAGGATCTCCGTGACCTCAACCTGATAGGCAGCCCAATTGGCTTTGATCCGGTCGTACAAGGCTCGCTCTTCGGGCGAACTGATGAGAGCCGCGTACTCTCCGACCACCTTCGCCACATGAGCCCCACGCTCATCAAGCTCGGTGTCGGCCCGCTTCTTGGAATCCGGGTCGAGGAGCGCGCTGTGGCGATAGACACTGATAGCGTAACGCGCCATCCAGGATGTAATTTCGCCAGCCTTCGCCACGCTCGGCAAAGAATCCGACTGAACCTGCACGAGATGATCATTGATGGTACGCGTGGCCTGCAGCGCCACCACCCCGATACCGGTCATGAGAACGATTACGATCGCGAAAGCACCGATCAGACGAGTCCGGATCGACAATCTGAATTGTGTCATCGATATTACCCGATCGATTTCGGAAAGAGCATCGATCTGGTATAACCATGAAAAATGAAGATTTTCTGAAATCGGTCGCGACTTTGACTGCCATTAAATCGCAGGCCGCGTCTTTGATTTGAATAAGCCCAGCATTTGAATGCAAGATACTTCCAGGCTGGCTAGGCAAGCCGCGTGCCTTGTGCGTCACGCACTCGGCGTCGCTCGGATATCCGTGCAATGTGTCGGGTCGGCGGACCTTTCGGATCTGCCGAGGAACAACCCGGCCGAAGCCGAGAGTTCTCAGGCGTCTTCCGCGTCGTCCGATCGCCGCCCACCACGATAGCCCGAGGCGAGAACGTAGAGTTCGCTCGAATCGGCACGGCTGGCATTCGGCTTGACATGCCGCACACTGGCGAAATCGCGCTTCAGATCAGCGAGAAGGCTGCCTTCGGTACCGCCTTGGAAAACCTTCGCAAGGTAAGACCCACCGGGGGCGAGAATCTCACGGGCGAACTCGGCGGCCGTCTCGGCCAAACCGATGATGCGCAGGTGGTCGGTCTGCTTGTGGCCGGTGGTATTGGCAGCCATGTCAGACAGGACCAAGTCTGCCGGCCCGCCAAGCAGGCCGGTGAGCAGTTGTGGTGCCGCAGGGTCGAGAAAGTCGAGGGTGATGAACTCGACACCGGCCATGGGCTCGATTTCGAGGAGATCGATCCCGACGATGCGACCGGTGTCGCCGACGATCTTAGCCGCCACTTGCGACCAGCCGCCGGGGGCGGCGCCCAGATCGACGATACGCTGGCCGGGCTTCAGGAGTTTGAAGCGCTCGTCGATCTCGATGAGCTTGAAGGCGGCCCGCGAGCGATAGCCCTCGCGTTTCGCACGGGCGACATAGGGATCGTTCAGCTGGCGCTCCAGCCAGCGTTTCTGCGAAGCCGTACGACCGCGCCCGGTCTTCACCCGTTGCTTGAGTTCGCCGCGCAACCCTGCACCGGCACCACGCCTGTCACTCACCGGTAACCCCCACGGCGCCACACGCCGTCCTCACGCATCATGTTCATCAGGAGCCCCTCGCGAAGGCCGCGATCGGCGATCCGCAGGCGATCGGATGGGAACGCCCGCCGGATTGCTTCCAAGATCGCACACCCCGCCAGCACCAAGTCGGCCCGGTCACGCCCGATGCAAGGATTGTCCGCCCGCTGGTCGAGACGCGTGTCGAGGAGGTCGTCGATGGCGCCCCCGACCTCGCCGTCGCTCATCCACAGGCCATCGACGCGGCGACGCTCGTAACGGGCGAGGCGCAGATGCATGGCCGCGAGCGTCGTCACCGTTCCCGACGTGCCGAGCAGGTGGAAGTGCCGGGCATTGGCGGCGGGCGCCGCGCGGATCGCGAAGCGGGCGAGCATGTCGGCCACTTCTTCCACCATGCCTTCGAAGGTCAGGCGCGTCACGTCGGCGCCGCCGTGACGCTCCGCGAGAGTGACTACGCCCACCGGCAGGGAGTCCCAGGCGCGGATGCGCAGGGTCGGGTCGGTGGACGGGTTCGTGGCCGCTCCGTCGAGCCATGCGATCTCCGTGGAGCCGCCGCCGATATCGAAGATCACCACCGATTCGGCATAGGGGTCGGCCAAAGCCGCGCAGCCCGTGACCGCGAGGTAAGCCTCTGTCTGACGATCGACGATCTCGAGATCGAGACCGACCTCGTCGCGTACACGCTCGACGAAAGCCGCGCCGTTCACTGCGAGCCGGCAGGCTTCCGTGGCGATGATCTTGGCGCGTACGACACCGCGCGCCTGCATCTTCGCACGGCAAACACGAAGAGCATCGATGGTACGCTCGATGGCGGGCTCACTCAGGCGGTCGGCATTTCCGAGGCCTTCGCCGAGGCGTACGATGCGCGAGAACGCATCGATGACTCGAAACCCGTGGGATGCGGGCTCAGCGATAAGGAGGCGGCAATTGTTGGTGCCGAGATCGAGGGCGGCGTAAGCATTCCGCCGCGGCGGCCGGTGGGTGGTGGCCTGCGTTCCGGATCGTTGCATTTCCCCCGGCGCGACCGTGGGGGTGATCGGGCCGGCCATGGAGCGGGCCGGGATGGTCGCGGCACTCTCTTCCCGCATCGGCTGTGCCGAAGTCCTTCCGCGTGATCTCAGGCGGAGAGCCGGATCATCATTCAGGCTCCACGCTACAGGTGTCGCGGGCAAACTGCAAAGCCCTGGATTCGTTGCGCGGATCGCCCTTGGCACGGCGCTTCTGCGTCGGTCAGGCTACGCCTTGCCGGCGGCGGCGAGCCGCGGCACTGGCCGCAGCAGGCTCTTGACCTGGGAGAATGGGCGCGGCCGGTGGATCACCTCGTCGAGGCGCGACCAAAGGGTCTTCGGCGAGAAGGGCTTGGCGATGATCTCGTTGACCCCGAGCGAGATCGCACGGTCGACCACGTTGCGGCGCGGCTGAGCGAGCATCAGAATGATCGGGACCGTCGGAGAAGGCGATGTGGTCGGTGTGCGGGCGAGACGAATGAACTCTTCACCCGAGAGAATCGCCAGATCCCAATCGATGATGGTGATGTCCGGCTTGCTCTCTGCCAGCACCCCGAGCGCCTCGGCCCCGTCGGGAGCCTCGAGGACGCGCTTGATGCCGACGCGCATGAGCATGTCCCGCACAATACGGCGGATGTACAAGCTTTCGTCCACGACCAGGGCGGACAGGTCCGGAAACGTTGGTGTGGCGATCATGCGGCAGCATTCGGCTCCGGTCCGCTCACTCGGATCGGCCCGGCATCACCATTAACCCAAGAGCCTTTTCGCTTTCCTAACGTCGGACCCAAATCCGCCCGCGTTCGACGTACAAGGGCGATCGGAACCAAACCTTCCCACAGTCTTTCTGCACCCACCCCGATCCGCTACGCATTTTGCCGCACAAAATTAAGGGAACCGTCGCTCGGGCGCCGAAATGGACCTTGCGAGAGTGGCGCGTTTCAGTCAGGACTAAGGCGTTATTCTTGGTCACCGCTGCCGGGGGTAATGATAGTGCGGAGCGTGGGCTGTCTGGGATGGCGCGCACGCGGTATTCACAAATGATGGTCGGCGGACGGTTTTTGCGAGCTTTCTATGGGACGTGGTCGTGATTTCAGGGGGCCGCAGAAGCGCGGCTTCGATGAGGGTGGAGCCGAGCCGCGTTGGCCCGATCAGGCTCCGCCGAGCGGCGGTGGCTACGGTGGCGGCTTCGGCGGTGGCGGCGGCTTCGACCGCGCCCCGTCGCGCGCGGCGGCAGCCCCCTCGGGACCGGAGCGCGATGCGACGGTCAAGTGGTTCAACAAGGAGAAGGGCTTCGGTTTCGTCGAGCTGGCTGACGGCTCGGGCGATGCCTTCCTCCATATCCGCGCCGTCGAAGCCGCAGGCCATGCCGACCTTCTGCCCGGCACGCGCCTGACGGTCCATACGGCCCAGGGCCAGAAGGGTCCGCAGGTGACCGACGTCACCAGCGTCGACACCTCCACGGCCGAGGCGGCCCCCATGCGCGATGCGCGTCCGCCCCGTACCGGCGGCTTCGGCGGCGGCGACCGCTTCGGCGGCGACCGTGGTGGTTATGGCGCCCCCGCCGGTGGCGGCGATCGCTACGGCAGCGCTGGCGGCGGCGACCGTGGCGGCGGACGCTTCGCCAGCGGCCCCTCCACGGAGATGAGCGGCACCGTGAAGTGGTACGATCCGGCCAAGGGCTTCGGCTTCGTGTCCGTCAACGATGGCGGCAAGGACGTTTTCGTGCACCGTTCAGCCCTGTCGCGCGCCGGCCTCGAATCACTGGCCGAAGGCCAGCAGGTCGTGCTCGGTGTTGTCGAGGGTCAGAAGGGTCGTGAGGCCCAGAGCATCAACGTCGACGATTGATCCGTGAGCCCGGCCGTCCTTCGGTCACGGTTCCGAGTTCAACTCGAGCGAGCGGCGGTCCCCCGGGGCCGCCGTTTCGCGTTTCAGCCCCGAAATTCCAGGTGGAGAGGCCATGCGAATCGTCCCGCTCAGCCTGATCTGGCTCGCGGCCCTGGCCGTCCCGGCCTGGCCGGAAGACTTTACCGGTGCCTATGCGGGCGTGAACGCAGGTTATGCCTTGTCCGGTCGGGACCGGACTGACGCGGGACCCGGTCTCCTCGCTCCGGATGGCGCCCGCGCCCAGGAGATGCCGCCGAGCGCGCAGCAGGCATCGGAGGCGTTGCGCGCACGGAACCTGAAGGATCGCCCCTCTCTTCCCCGTTAGACATCGGCCAAGCGTGGATGCCGGGTCTCGGCAAGGGCCGATGCGAAACGGCGCCCACCAAACCCACGCCTCGCGAAGGAACGCCCGACCAACAAAAAGGGCCGCCCCATGGGGCGGCCCTTTTCACATCGGCGGCGATCCGGGCGGATCAGCGCGAATAGAACTCGATCACGAGGTTCGGTTCCATCTGGACGGGGTAGGGCACCTCGCCGAGGTTGGGGATGCGGGTGACGCGGGCGGTCATCTTGGCGTGATCCACCTCGATGTAATCCGGTACGTCACGCTCGGCGAGCTGCGATGCCACGACGACGATTTCGAGCTGCTTCGAGGAATCCTTGACCTCGATCACGTCGCCGGTCTTCACGAGGTAGCTGGCGATATTCACCCGCTGACCGTTAACCTTGACGTGGCCGTGGTTGACGAACTGGCGCGCGGCGAACGGGGTCGGCACGAACTTGGCGCGATAGACCACGGCGTCGAGGCGACGCTCGAGCAGGCCGATCAGGTTCTCGCCCGAATCGCCCCGGAGACGGATGGCCTCGGCGTAGTAGCGGCGGAACTGCTTCTCGGTGATGTTGGCGTAGTAGCCCTTCAGCTTCTGCTTGGCGCGCAGCTGAGTGCCGAAGTCGGACATCTTGCCCTTGCGGCGCTGGCCGTGCTGGCCTGGGCCGTACTCGCGGCGATTGACGGGGCTCTTCGGGCGGCCCCAGATGTTCTGGCCCATGCGGCGATCGAGCTTGTGCTTCGCCTGAATACGTTTTGACATCGCGGTTCCTCTCGCAACAGAGATTTATCGAGGAACGCGCCCTCCTCTTTCCGGACCGGCCCTATGGCCTGACCCGGAACGACAGAGCGGCCGAAGCCGACTCACGGGTGCGCTTGAAAACGTTTCGGGGCCCCTCGTCGGGACCCCGTCACGTGCGTTTCCCTAGAGTAGGGCCGTGCCCTCGTCAATGCCGAGCCGGCTTCGTCGCCGGGAAAGTGCTCTCATTGGAGCCCGAGCGGCATCGCCTCGACGGCGACGGAGGTGACGTCGCGCAGGGCGAGGGAGGCCCGCAGGGGCTCGGTGAGCCCGGCGCCGCCCGTGAAGGCGCCGAGTATGGAGCCAGCGCGGTGTTCCATACCACGCGGCGGCGCGCCGAGGAGCTGCGTCACCCGGCGGGCGATGGCAGGAGCGGGGTCGATCCACAGGACCGGCCACGGCGCCAGGGCCTGGAAACGGGCCAGCAGCAGGGGGTAATGCGTGCAGGCGAGGCACACCACGTCGGTGCGGCGCCCGTCGTCGCTGATACTGAAGCACGGGGCGATCTCTGCGGAGAGCCGCGCATCGTCCACGGGGGTACCGGCAAGCTCCGCCTCGGCGAACCCGGCGAGGTTCGGGGCCCCCACCAGGGTCACGGCGCAGGCCGCGGCATAGGATTCGATGAGTTCGTGGGTGTAGGTGCGCGCCACCGTGCCGGGGGTGGCGAGCAGGCTGATCCGGCGCGAGCGCGTCGCTTCCGCGGCTGGTTTAATTGGTGGAACGACGCCGACCAACGGAATCGTGAAGCGCTGGCGCAGGGCCGGCAGGACGAGGGTCGAAGCGGTGTTGCAGGCGATGACCACGAGGTCGGGCCGGTGGAGCGCGACGAGGCGGTCCATCACGGCGAGCACCCGGTCGACGAGGGCTGCTTCGTCCAGGCGGCCATACGGGAAGGCGGCGTCGTCGGCCGCGTAGACGTAGGCCGCGTCCGGGCGGGCGCGGCGCACCTGCTCCAGCACAGTGAGGCCGCCGAGTCCCGAATCGAACACGAGGATCGTCGGGGTCGGGTTCGCGCCCGTCGCCACGGGAATCGTGGCCGTGCCCGCCATGAGATTGTTCCGCATCCGAACCTGGTCCGACGTCCCACCCAAGGGAGCAAGTGTCGATGGCGCCCGGTTAAGAGGATGTGACCAAGGCACGAAAAAGGCGATCGTCCTCGAACACCGCGTCGCAAGCCCGACGAACCGCGACGAACCGACCGGCCCGGCGGCCGTTGCCGAATGTCGCGTCCACCATATGTTCCGAAACCACGAGCTTCTGGAGACATCGGCATGGCAGCGACCGCAGCGTTTCGCGACACCAGACCCGCGTTGTCCGGCCGCCCCGCTTTCCCGCCCCCGAATCTCGGTGCCAAGCCCGTCGACCGCACGGCCTGGATCGCTGCCTTCCACCATGTCCGTGACGAGACCGAGCGCCGGGCCGCCCCCCTGTCGCCGGAGGACCAGCAGGTCCAGTCCATGGCGGATGCGAGTCCAACGAAGTGGCACCGCGCTCACACGACGTGGTTCTTCGAGCAGTTCCTGCTCCGAGCGCACCTGCCGGGATACGCACTCTATGACGAGCGCCTGCACTACCTGTTCAACTCGTACTATGTCGCTGCTGGTCCGCGTCAGCCCCGTATCCTGCGCGGTCTCATCACCCGGCCGACGACCGCGGAGGTGGCGGGCTACCGGGCGCATGTCGACCGCGCCGTGGACGCGCTTCTCGCGCAGGCCTCGGCGGCGGCCCTCGAAACGCTGCTGCCGATTCTTGAAATCGGGCTCTATCACGAGCAGCAGCACCAGGAATTGCTGGTCACTGATATCCTGCATGCCTTCGCGCAGAACCCCCTTGGCCCGGCCTACGACGCGGACTGGCGTTTTCCTGCGCCATCCGCCGCGTCGGGCAAGGTCGACTTGGCCCGGGGCATCACCCGGATTGGACATGGCGGCGAGGGGTTCTCGTTCGACAACGAATCACCCCGGCACGACGTGCTGATCCAGGGCGGCACCCTCGATCGCGCGCTCGTGACGAACGCCGAATGGCTCACTTTCATGGCCGATGGGGGCTACACCCGGCCCGAACTCTGGCTTTCCGACGGCTGGCTCGCGGTCCAGGCCGAGGATTGGAACGCGCCGGGCTACTGGCGCCAGGACGAAGCCGGCTGGGCTTCCATGACGCTCGCCGGAATCCGGCCCATCGACCCGTCCCTGCCCGTTAGCCACGTGAGCTACTACGAGGCCGACGCCTACGCGCGCTGGGCCGGACGCGACCTGCCTACGGAGTTCGAGTGGGAAGTGGCGGCCCGCGACGGTTGCCTCGCCGATGCCTTCGGCTCCGTCTGGCAATGGACCCGCAGTGCCTACACGGCCTATCCGGGCTATCGGCCCGTGGACGGGGCGCTCGGCGAGTACAACGGCAAGTTCATGTCGAACCAGTTCGTTCTGCGCGGCTCGTCGGTGGCGACGCCCGAAGGCCATGCCCGCGTGGGCTACCGGAACTTCTTCTATCCGCATCAGCGTTGGCAGTTCACGGGCCTGCGCTTGTCCGACATCCGCATCTGAACTGAAGCCCGCGTCCCGGAGACTCCAGCGTTGACCATCAATCCCGTCTTCACGAACGCGAAGCCCCTGGCTGCCCGGGACGCCCGGCAGCAATTCGAGGACGACGTCGTCGCCGGCCTCTCGGCGCCGCAGAAATTCCTGTCCGCGAAGTATTTCTACGACGCGGCCGGGTCGGACCTGTTCGAGGCCATCACCCGCCAGCCGGAGTATTATCCGACCCGTACGGAACTCGGCATCCTCGATACCAGAGGTGCCGAGATCGCTGCATGCCTCCCGGCTCGGGCCAATCTGGTCGAGCTCGGCAGCGGCTCAACCGTGAAGGTGCGTCGCCTCCTGGTGCACCGGCCGGACCTCGCCGCCTACGTGCCGGTGGATGTCTCCGAGACGTTCCTGCACAGCGAGGCCGAGACCCTGGCCGCCGACTTCCCGAACCTCGCCATCGCGCCCGTGGCGGCGGATTTCACCCGCGCCTTCACCCTGCCGGACGGGCTGTCGCACGATGCCGTCGCGGGGTTCTTTCCCGGCTCCACCATCGGCAATTTCGAGCCGCCCCAGGCGACGTACCTGCTGGCGCATTTCGGCCGGGTGCTCGGGCCTGGCGCCACCCTCATCGTCGGCGTCGACCTCGTGAAGGACAGGACCGTGCTGGAGGCGGCCTACGACGACGCGGCTGGGGTAACGGCGGCGTTCAACTGCAACCTGCTCATTCGCATCGCGGGCGAACTCGGGGCGATCCTCGACGTCGAGGGGTTCGGCCACCGGGCCTTCTTCAACGCGGACGCGTCGCGCATCGAAATGCATCTTGTGAGCCGGCGGGCGCAGACGATTCACCTCGCGGGCCACACCTTCGCCTTCGCCGAGGGCGAGACGATCCACACGGAAAACAGCTACAAGTACACGCTCGACAGCTTCCGGACCCTGGCTGTCGCGGCGGGCTGGATGCCACAGGCCGCCTGGACCGATGCCGAGGGTCTGTTCTCGATCCACGCCCTGACGCGGGCCTGAGAAGTCGCGCCTGAAATTTCGTCCCGGACATCGTATCCGCGAAGAGACCTCAGCTGCGCTTCTCCATCATCGCCTTGACCTGCATCAGTTGATCCCAAACCTGTCCCGGCGACGTGCCCAGCGCGTCGAAACCGGCATTGATTCCCCAATAGAGTCCCACCACCATGATCGGGACGAGGATCCAGCCGAGAATCTCCTCTCCCCTGTGGCGACGGCGGCGGCGCGCGCGTCGATCGTCGCGCCGTGTCGCAGCAGGCGCGGACTGATGTTGTACCGGCGTGAGGGGGCCCTCATGCAGATCGCTCATTCGGATGCCCCCTGATGATTAACTGGACCACACGCACCGTGCGCTGAACCGAAGCGCCTGCGCCTCAAGGCCCGCTTGCTAACCATCGCAAGCCCGCGTGTCGACCGCTTGAATCGAGGTGCCGTTCGCTTCCCTGAAACAGCAGCGGGACCGGCCGGCACGACCCGACCGATCCCGCTCCATGTCTCGACGGCTCAGGCTTTGACCAACGGTACCTTCGGCACGGTGCGAACGTTTCCGGAGCCCCCGTTGTTGGACCCGTCGTCCTTCTTCCGCGGGGAGACCTTGGCCCGCGTACGCTTGTGCTTCTTGACCGCGTTGGTCACGTCTTTTTCGGGCTTCGGGGTCACCGGACCGGCCGGGAACTCGAAGCCGAGAGCCTGCTTCTCACCCTCCTCGGGCGTCTTCACCACCACCCGTACGGCACCGCCGTCCTTGAGGCGTCCGAACAGCACCTCGTCGGCGAGCGGCGTCTTGATGGTGGACTGGATCAAGCGCGCCATGGGGCGGGCACCCATGGCATCGTCGTAGCCGTGCTCCACCAGCCACTCGCGCGCCTCGTCGGACAGTTCGATGGTGACGTTACGGTCGGCGAGCTGCGCCTCGAGCTGGAGGACGAACTTGTCCACCACCTTGGCGACGACCTCCTTCGGCAGGTGACCGAACGAGATGATCGCGTCGAGACGGTTGCGGAATTCCGGTGCGAACAGCTTGTTGATCGCCTCCACATCGTCGCCTGTGCGCTTGGTCTGGGTGAAGCCGTAAGCCGACTTCGCCAGATCGGAAGCGCCCGCATTCGTGGTCATGATGATGATGACGTTGCGGAAATCGACCTGCTTGCCGTTGTGATCGGTGAGCTTGCCGTGGTCCATCACCTGCAACAGGATGTTGAACAGGTCCGGATGGGCCTTCTCGATCTCATCCAGCAGCAGCACGCAATGCGGATGCTGGTCGATGCCGTCGGTCAGCAGGCCGCCCTGATCGAAGCCGACATAACCGGGGGGCGCGCCGATGAGGCGGCTCACCGTATGACGCTCCATGTATTCCGACATATCGAAACGCAGCATCTCGACGCCCAGGGAAGCCGCGAGCTGCTTGGCCGCCTCGGTCTTGCCCACACCCGTGGGGCCGGCGAAGAGGTACGAGCCGATGGGCTTGTCGGGATCGCGCAGGCCGGCGCGGGCCAGCTTGATCGCCGAGGTCAAGGCCTCGATGGCGCTGGGCTGGCCGTAGACGACGCGCTTGAGGCTGTCGGTGAGGTTCTTCAGCACCACCGCGTCGTCCTTCGACACGGTCTTGGGCGGGATGCGCGCCATGGTGGCGATGGTGGCTTCGATCTCCTTGACACCGATGGTCCGCTTGCGGCGCGCCTCCGGCACCAGCATCTGCGAGGCGCCGGTCTCGTCGATGACGTCGATCGCTTTGTCGGGCAACTTACGATCGTTGATGTAGCGCGCCGAGAGTTCCACGGCCGCCTTCACCGCCTCGGTGGTGTACTTGAGCTTATGGAATTCCTCGAAGTACGGCTTCAGCCCCTTCACGATCTCGATGGCGTCCAGGATCGACGGCTCGTTGACGTCGATCTTCTGGAACCGGCGCACGAGGGCGCGGTCCTTCTCGAAGTACTGGCGGTACTCCTTGTAGGTGGTCGAGCCGATGCAGCGGAGCGAGCCGTTGGCCAGTGCTGGCTTCAGGAGGTTCGACGCATCCATGGCCCCGCCCGAAGTTGCGCCGGCGCCGATCACCGTGTGGATCTCGTCGATGAACAGCACCGCGTTGGGGTGCGCCTCGATCTCCTTCATCACCTGCTTGAGGCGCTCCTCGAAGTCGCCGCGATAGCGGGTGCCGGCGAGCAGCGTGCCCATGTCGAGGGAGAACACCGTGGCGTCGATGAGGACTTCCGGCACCTCCTTGTGGATGATCTTGCGCGCCAGCCCCTCGGCGATGGCGGTCTTGCCGACGCCGGGATCGCCCACCAGCAGGGGGTTGTTCTTCTGACGCCGGCACAGAATCTGGATCGTGCGTTGCACCTCGGTCTCACGGCCGATGAGCGGATCGATCCGGCCGTCGCGGGCCTTCTTGTTGAGGTTGATGCAGTACGCCTCGAGGGCATCGCCCTTCTTCTTCGGACGGGCGTCGTTGTCGTCTCCGCTCGGGCGTTCGGCTGCGGATTCCTCTTCGGCACCCCGTACGGGCTTCGGCTCGGACGACCCGGGCCTCTTGGCGATCCCATGGCTGATGTAGTTGACCGCGTCGTAGCGGGTCATGTCCTGCTCCTGCAGGAAATAGGCGGCATGGCTCTCGCGCTCGGCGAAGATCGCCACGAGCACGTTGGCCCCCGTCACTTCCTCGCGGCCCGAGGACTGCACGTGGATCACCGCGCGTTGGATCACGCGCTGGAAGCCCGCCGTGGGCTTGGCGTCCTGGCGTCCATCGCCGATGAGGTTGGCGAGTTCGGTGTCGACGTACTCGACGAGGCTACGCTTGAGCGTGTCGACCTCGACGTTGCAGGCCCGCATGACTGCCGCGGCGTCCTGATCGTCCACAAGGGCGAGGAGGAGGTGCTCCAGCGTCGCGTATTCGTGCCGCCGCTCACCGGCGAGCGCCAGGGCGCGGTGGAGAGCTTGTTCAAGGCTGCGAGAGAAGCTGGGCAAAGCGTGGCCTCTGTGTGGGGGTGCCTATTTCTTTTCCATAACGCACTGGAGAGGATGTTGGTGTTTGCGGGCGAAGTCCATCACCTGCGTCACCTTGGTCTCGGCGACCTCATAGGTAAATATGCCGCATTCGCCGACACCGTTCTGGTGTACGTGCATCATGATCTGGTAGGCGTCTTCCTGGGACTTGTTGAAGAACTTTTCGACGACATGCACGACGAACTCCATCGGCGTGTAATCGTCGTTGAGCAGCAGAATGCGATACAGACTCGGGCGCTTCGTCTTCGGCTTGGTTCGGGTGATGATCGCCGTGCCGGACCGGCCGTCATCGCCGTTCCCCGGATCGTCGGGATTCGAGGCCGCCCTTGGCTCGGGTCGGAGCGGCGCATCGCGTGCGTTGCGATAATCCTCGCGCCGTTGCGTCATGGCTATGCCCTGCTTCAGGACGTCGGACATCTGAATCGCATCGACCCCATGAGGCGGCGCGGCACCGTCGAGACACCCCGTCTCGCGAGCCGTGCGGGTGGTGAACACAATCTATAGGGCGATGGGCGACTTCGCCAGTCGGCTGCGCGCACTTGTCCGCCGGCCGACCCCGGCTCGGGGTCGAGGCAAGCGAAAAAAAGCCCCACGCGTCTGTGACGCGCGGGGCCGATGGAACGATGGGTCCGGGAGGACGATCAGATGGTGGCGGGCAGCTTTGCACTGGAGCTCTGGGGCTTCATCGTACCGGCGAGGCCGGAATAAAGGTCGCGCATGACTTGGGTCTGGGTCATCAGGCGCTCGTACGAGCCCTTGAGGTAGGCGGCCTGGATTTCGAAGACGGCCTGCGGGGTGCGCGCGGCGGCGAGCTTCTTCATGGTGGCACTGCCCTCTGCAAGGGACTGGCGGGCATAATCCGCCCACTCGATGCTGGCGCTTTGGTTCGCCTTGGCCACGGCCGTGAAGCCTTTGATTGCGGTGCCCAAGCCAGCCTTGTCGTCGGCGCCAGCCTTGAAGAGGGCGGAGGTCTTTTCGAACGCTTGCGTCATCATGTTCATCGTCTGGCACTGCCCTGGCGGGCATCCCCTTGGCATCGACATCGGTCTGGCGCGGACCGCCGGCTCCCCTTATTTGTGCGATGCAATATAGAACGTCAAGGGTTATGATGCATCGCAATATAACCGGCAAAATCCAGCGCACCTCATTAACCCGGCCGTAACTGCATCCACCTAGCCTGATTGACAGATGTTGCGGGGTAACGGCGGCGCAGATGCCTCCCCGCCCCGATGTTGCGGTGCAAGCCGGCCCCGTGCCGTGCCTGTCGAGGCAGTGAGTCGTGATGCGTAGCGTTCCCAACCACGCGATGGCCGACCCCGCGCGAGCCCCGCGTCCGGGCCTGAAGCGATCCCTGCCCGCGTTGCTCGCGGCGGCGGCGGTCCTGGCCACGATGGCCTCCCCCGCAGAAGCCAAGCGGCGCGCCCATCATCGTGGCGGCGGCGGCTATAGCCCGCCTTACGCGGCGATGGTCGTCGACGTGAAGACGGGCAAGACCCTGCACGCGGTCAACGAAGATTCCTTGCGTCACCCGGCGTCCATCACCAAGGTGATGACCCTCTATATGCTCTTCGAGCAACTCGAGCGCGGTCGCTACACCCTCGAATCGCCCCTCACCATCTCGTCCTTCGCCGCGTCGCAATCACCGTCGAAGCTCGGCCTGCGTCCCGGTTCGACCATTTCCGTCGAAGACGCGATCAAGGCCATCGTGACGAAATCGGCCAACGATGTGGCCTGCGCCATCGGTGAGAACATCGCCGGGTCCGAGCCGCGCTTCGCCGAGATGATGACCGCGAAGGCGAAGGCTCTGGGCATGGGCCGGACCAATTACGCCAACGCGTCGGGCCTGCCGGATTCCGATCAGATCACCACGGCCCGCGACCTTACGGTGCTCGCCCGTGCCATCCAGGATCGCTTCCCGCGCTACTACCGCTATTTCCAGACCCGCTCCTTCGCATTCCGTGGTCGCGTGATCGGCAACCACAATCGTCTCCTCGGCAATGTCCAGGGCGTCGACGGGATCAAGACCGGGTACACGCGCGATTCCGGCTTCAACCTCATGACGGCTGCCCGGCTCGACGACCGCCAGATCGTCGCCATCGTCCTCGGCGGTAAATCCGGGGCGAGCCGCGACAAGATCATGGCTGATCTCGTGCGAGCCAACCTTCCCCGCGCTTATGCGGGCAACCGCCAGACCCCGGCCACGATCGAGGTCGCCGAGCGCGCGCGCCCTGCCGTGGTGGCCGACGGCGCTTCGCGCACGCGCACGCAGATGGCATCGGCGGACGACGAGGATGTCGAGACGACCGCCTCGACGGCGCAACCCCTCGACATTTCCCCGAGCCGGGCAACCACCACTCCGGGTAGCGCCGGCGTCAAGGGACGCCTGCCGGCCAACGCCCAGGCCTACGCCCCGACGGCACCGGGTTCTCCGTTTCCGATGGGCGTGAAGAGCCCGGCGCGGCTCGCCTCCGTCGACGGTCCGCGCACGGAATCCGCGCCCAAGACCGTCTCGGGCGCCAAAGTGACCCCCACCGCCTGGGTGATCCAGCTCGGTGCCATGGACGACGAGGACAAGGCGAAATCCATGCTCGCCGAGGCGCGCAGCCGTGCCGGCGGCTCCCTGTCCCGAGCTGCGCCCTACACGGTGAAGGTCGAGCACGGCGGCGCCACCCTTTACCGCGCGCGCTTCTCGGGGTTCTCCGAGCAGGATGCGGCCCAGGATGCCTGCAACACCCTGAAGCGCAGCGGTTTCAGCTGCTTCGCCACCCGAAGCTGATCCATCCGCGGATTCGCCGATCCCGTCCGGATCGGCGCTCGACCCGAACCGTCCCTCGCGGCGGCGCGGGGCCGGCTCGTCATGCCGGCAGACACGTCCCTACGATCCCTCTGGCACGCGCGTGGAGTATCAGCGATGTCGGTTCGTCAGCCTGTCTCGGGCCGCGTTGACGCGCGCCGCCTGCTCGGCCGTCCCCCCCTGGTCGGGATGGAGCCGCTTCATGAGCGTTCGGTGAGCCGTGCGGACGTCCTCCAGGGACGCCCCGCGCTCAAGCCCCAGGACCTCATAGGCCTGCTCCTGCGTCATCGCCCCTGGGTCCGCCGGACGGCGCGACCGCGGGTCGGCGTCAGCCTCAGCGTGTTCACGCCGGCCGGCGTGCCGGCGGTCGAGATCCGCCTGTAGGGGAAGCTTGCCGCGGACCCGCCGCGACAGCGCACTCCACCGGTGGCGCAGGCCGGCGTCACCCTCGAGGAGCCAGAGACCCGCGACGACGAGGATCACCCCGAGCTCAGGCCGGCCCCGGACCAGGACCAGTCCGGCCGCAGCCAGGGCCGCGTACCCCCCGATCCGCCGCAGGAGCCGCGTCGTGGTGGCGGGCGAACGGCGCAGGGCGTTTCGGCCGAGCCACCACATCAGCAAGAGGCCGAAGCCCGCGAGCAGCAGGGTCATCGGGCGCTTCCGTACTCGGCGCCAACGCGGCCCCCGACACGCAGACGCACGCCCCCGACATCGCGAAACCCATCCCCATCGGGCGGCCTGGCCGTCGGCAGGGTCGAACAGCCCGGCCGGTCCGGCAGGCGCACGCCCTCCGGCGCATCCTGCGGACAGGGCAGCCGCGCCGCGCGCGGTCGTGCCCCCTCCCCCGCCTGTGCGCTGGAGTTCAACAGAATCAGTGTGAGGATCGCCAGAAGGCGAGGGTCTGGACGCATCGGCCGCTCTCGTGATCTTCGACCTTAGACCATTCGCGCGTCCAAAGGACATGAAGGGCGGCGTCACCTGTCAGCGTCGCGCTTCGGCGACATCCGTCGTGGTGACGCGGACGCGCCGAGGACGGCCGTCGCGCTCGACCGTGAGATCCATGGTGGCGTCGATGCCTGCGGCCGCCATGGCGGCGGTGAGGTCGGCCAGGCGATGGATCGGCCGATCCCCGGCCGCCACGATGACGTCGCCGATGGCGCCCGTCTGTGGATCGACGCCGCGCAGGCCGGCTTGCGCCGCCGGCGACCCCCGGATCACCCGTACCACCACGACCCCGTCGATTCCCAGGCGGGCGGTGACCGATTCCTGTCCGGCGATGATGCCGATACCTGGATTGCGGGTGCGCCCGTTCCGGATGAGTTCGGGCACGACGCGGTTAACCACGTCCACCGGGATGGCGAAGCCGATGCCGGCGCTGGCCCCGGACGGCGAGAAGATCGCCGTGTTGACGCCGATGAGGCGTCCGGCCGAATCGAGAAGGGGGCCGCCGGAATTGCCCGGATTGATCGCCGCATCCGTCTGAATCACGCCCGAAAGTTCACGGCCCTCGGCCGTCGGCAAGCGGCGCTGGAGTGCGCTGACGACGCCGGTGGTCAGGGTGTGGTCGAGGCCGAACGGATTGCCGATGGCATAGGTGGCTTGGCCGACCTTGAGGTCGGCGGAGGTGCCGATGGCGAGCGGCGGTGGGGGCGTGGTGCGGCCGAGTCGGAGTACGGCGAGGTCGTAGCTCGGCGCGGCCCCGACGATGCGAGCCGGCACCACCACCCCGGAGGAGAGCCGCACCGAGACGGAGCCGCCCCCCTGCGCCGCAGCGGCCACGACGTGGTTGTTGGTGACGATGTGCCCGCCCGCATCCCATACGAAGCCCGTGCCCGTTTGCGATCCGCTGCCCTCCCGCTCTCCGCCATCCTCGGACTCCGCGCCGAGGAGCGCACGCCCCTGTGCCGCGGCCTGTGCGAAGACATGGACCACGGACGGGCTCGCTTGGGCGAAAAGCGCAACGGTGGCGGTCTCCACCGATGCCAGATCCCCCCGAGCCGTGATGGCGCGTGGGGTTCGTGACGCGAACAGGAAAGCCGTCACGTAGGGCTGCGCCACGAGGAGCGCGAGCAGGACGAGCGCCGCGCCCGCCGCCATTCGCACAAACCGGTCCGCCATCACCATCCTCTTCCAAAAAATGGGAGAACCCATTTGCTGCAATGCGGCATTAACCGCTCGGTGACGCCTCTAGGGTCAACTGATGCTCAAGCGCAGGGACGATCCGGGTGCGTTCGCACACCGTTCAATTCCAAGGCGACAGCTACAGCCTACCTATAGGGCAGACCCAGAGAAGACCCGTATCCCGACAAAGCGGTATCTCCAAAGCAGCAGCGGACGCAGCGACGCTCATACCGTCGGTCTGAGCCTGCGTCGAAACGGACGCAACCTTCAGGATTGCGCCCGAAAAGATCGCAAAGCCGCCCCAGAGATGCTGCCATTGCCGATCACTTTCCGCAGCGGCCGTTCAGGTTGCCCCCCTTACAAAGGGTGAGACCGAACAGCCGGCATCGCGGGGAGCGACCCTCTCGATCAAGGAACAGGACCCATGGAAACCGAAGCCCTCGAACGTCCCGCCGATCTGACCATCTGGCGGACTGCGCCGATCCCGGCTCCTCTCGCTCAGCCCGAGCGCTACGACACCCTGCGCGAGGCCATCAAGGCCGCCGCCGGCGCCCTCACCGATCCTGCCAAGCAGCCTTGGATCATCACTGAGGAAGGCGAAATCCTTTCCCCGAACTGGATTCGGACGTACCTCAACTGAGATGATCGGCGACGCTACCGGCCTTTGCATTGGCCGGCCTTCCCCGCGAGCCGACCGCCGGACTTCCCGCGGCCGGCTCACGAGGGTGACGAGCACATAAGACGCGATCATCAGACGGTCCCACGAGCCGAACTTCCCCCAAGGGTACCACTGCCCATCCGGCGTGCTGGTCGGGATAGCGCCAGACCCGTGCGATGTAGAAGCCGATGCTGGCATAGAAGAAGCCCGTGAAGGGCGGGACGCATGAGAAGCGTGGAAAGCTGGCCTCCGGTTAGATCCAGGATCCGACCCCGGTTCTGAAGAGTTTCACGACGGTTCCGATCCCTTGATACGGGGCAATGATTTTCGCCTCCTCCCGGGTTTCCCTCCGCACTGCGAGCATCGCGATCCAGATCTTGACCACCGCCAGGGTGAGGGCATCGTAGCGGTGCAGCGAAGCGTCCGCCGGATCGAACAGGACGCTCGCGATAAGCGGCATCCAGATCGAGCCCCCGGAAGAGACAGGCCCAGGCCTGCTTCACGCCGAACCTCAAACTCGGACACGCCTGCGACGAGGGGACTTTGTGCCTGCGCCCTAGCTCCCAGCCCCGCCTCGGTAGCGGTAAAATGGGTGAGCACTGGCCGCAGCCGAGCGGCGCCGTGATCCAAATCGAACCTTGAATCGTGATCTCAGCGACATTTGCCGGTCTGGGCGGCCGCCGTATCGGACACAGGGCGCTCATCGCGCGTGGCTGGTTCACACAGAAAAAAAGGCCGCTCCGAAGAGCGGCCCGAAGTCTAGGGAGGAAACGCCCAAGAAGGGCAACGGGAGCGCGACGCCATCGCGCTCCCGCAATGCACAAACTAGTGTGCGCCGCACAAAACGCAAGAGTTTTCGGAGGATTTGCTCAGCTTTTCGCTGAGGCCGTCCATCGCTCGCGAGCGGCGCGGGTGCCGGCTACGCCTCAGCCAGCAGACGGGCGATCTCGGCCCGCAACGGACCGCCGAGCTCTTGGCGTTCCAAAGCGTAGGCGAGGTTGGCCGTGAGGAAACCGAGCTTCGAACCGGTGTCGTAGGTCCGACCTTCGTAGCGCATGCCGAAAAAGTCCTGCGACTGCGCCAGCTCGATCATCGCGTCGGTGAGTTGGATCTCGCCGCCAGCGCCCTTCCTGCCGTGGGACAGCACTTCGAAGATTTCCGGCTGAAGGATGTAGCGACCCGAGATGATGAAATTCGACGGGGCGGTGCCCTGCTTGGGCTTCTCGACCATACCGGTGATCTCGAAGGTCTGACCGAAGGTGTCGCCGACGCTGACGATGCCGTACTGGTGGGTCTCCTCGGGGGCGACCTCCTCGACGGCGATCACGTTGCCGCCGTGGCGTTCGTAGGCCGACAGCATCTGTTGCATGCAGCCGCGGCTGAGCATGTCCGGCAGGAGAACGGCGAAGGGCTCGTCGCCGACGATCTCGCGGGCGCACCATACGGCATGGCCCAGGCCGAGGGGTTCCTGCTGGCGGGTGAAGCTGGTTTGGCCAGCCGCGGGCAGATCGCGCTTCAGGTCGTCGTAGGCCGCCTGCTTTCCGCGCTCCAGGAGCATCCGGTCGAGTTCGAACGAGATGTCGAAATGGTCCTCGATCACCGCCTTGCCGCGCCCGGTGACGAAGATGAAATGCTCGATCCCGGCTTCGCGCGCCTCATCGACGACGTGTTGCACCACGGGGCGATCGACGACGGTGAGCATCTCCTTCGGCATCGCCTTGGTCGCGGGAAGGAATCGGGTCCCGAGGCCAGCGACGGGAAGAACGGCCTTGCGAATCGGTTTCATCGAGCGGGACCCGGTATCGAATGGGGTGGGACGAGCCTCGGAGGCGTCGCACGACAGCATCCCGAGACCGGTCTTACAGCGTGACCGTGAGACGGCATAACCGATGCGAAGGTTTTACGATATATCGGGTGTCCACGGTCCTGAGCAGGTTCGCATCGGCCAGCCAACGCCTCACCCGCTTAAGAGTTGGTGAACCGGAGGTTTTCGATGCAGACCCGGTGACCACTCTTGCGCAATCTGCTTGGGGATGTCGGCATGGCTGTTCTGGTGACGGGTGGGGCGGGCTATATCGGTAGCCACATGGTTCTGGCCCTGCTCGACGCAGGTCATGAGAGTGTCGTGGTGCTCGACGATCTCTCGACGGGCTTCGACTGGGCCCTGCCGCCGGAAGTGACCCTCATCACCGGTGATATCGCCGATCAGACACTGGTGGCCGGCATCATCCGCGAACATGGCATCGACGCCTTGGCGCATTTCGCCGCGCGCATCGTCGTTCCGGATTCCGTCGCCGATCCCCTGGGCTACTACCTCGCCAACACGGTCAAAACCCGCGCCCTCATCGAGACGGCCGTGCGTGAAGGCGTCCGCCACGTCATCTTCTCGTCCACGGCAGCGGTCTACGGCGAGCCCGATATCGTACCCGTGCCGGAAGATCTCACGACCGCTCCGATCAATCCCTATGGGCGTTCCAAGCTCATGAGCGAGTGGATGATCGCCGACGCCGCGAGGGCGCACGGCTTCACCTACGTGATCCTGCGCTACTTCAACGTCGCGGGTGCGGACCCGCGCGGACGCACCGGACAGTCGACCCCGAACGCGACCCATCTCATCAAGGTCGCGACGCAAGCCGCCCTCGGTCAGCGCAGCCACCTCGACGTCTACGGCACCGATTACCCGACGCCGGACGGATCGTGCCTGCGGGACTACATCCAGGTCTCGGACCTCGCCGAGGCGCACCGAGTCGCCCTCGACCACCTGCGCGGCGGCGGCGAGAGTCTGACCATGAATTGCGGCTACGGCCAGGGCTACTCCGTCCTCGACGTCATCGAGGTGGTCAAACGCGTGTCCGGCAAGGATTTCGAGGTTCGGCTGTGCCCGCGCCGTCCTGGCGACCCGGCGCGGATCATCGCCCAGGCGGACCGGATCCGGGGGTTAGGCTGGACGCCGCGCCATGCCAGCCTCGAAGGGATCGTCGGCCAGGCGCTCGCCTGGGAGGATGCCCTGACGAAGCGCAACCGCACGTGACGGGCCTTCGCCTCGCCGTCGTGCTCCTGCTCGCGGCCTGCGGTACCGCGAGGTCCGAGCCCACGAAGCCCACTTCGAAGCTGCCCGCAGCGGAGAAGCCTCCGGCGCCAACGGACCTCCGTGCCTTCATCGAAGCACTGCGCCCCGAAGCCCTCAGCCGTGGGGTCTCGCCCAGGACCTTTGCCGCGGCCTTCTCCGGCGTGACCACGGCGGACCCGGATGTCCTCGCACGCACCCGGCGCCAGGGCGAGTTCGCCCGTCCCGTCTGGGAGTATCTCGTCGGCGCGGTCTCTCCGGGCCGCATCGCACGTGGACAGGCACAGGCGGCGCGCCTCGCCCCCACCCTCGCGGCGATCGAGGCACGCTTCGGCGTACCGCGCTGGATCGTCCTGGCATTCTGGGGGGTCGAGTCCGATTTTGGCGCCAGCGCCGGCACGGTGCCGACGGTCCGGGCGCTCGCCACACTGGCTCAGGCGGGATTCCGCGGCACCCTATTCCGAGATGAACTCCTGGCGGCGCTCACGATCCTGGAACGCGGCGACATCGCGCCGTCCGGGATGAAAGGTTCCTGGGCCGGGGCGATGGGGCAAGTCCAGTTCCTGCCCTCGAGTTTCCTCGCCCATGCCGTCGATTTCGATGGCGACGGCCACCGAGACATCTGGGGCTCGCAGGCCGACGCCTTGGCCTCGATCGCGAACTACCTGAAGTCCCTCGGCTGGAATCCGGCCCTCTCCTGGGGTTATGCCGTCACCCTGCCGCCGGGCTTCGACCTGACGGCCTACCGAGCCGACCTGTCGGACTTTGCCCGGCGGGGCGTGCGCCGAACAGATAACGCGCCCCTGCCGTCCTCGGGAAACGCCAGCCTTTTCCTGCCCGGAGGCCTCGGGGGGCCGGTCTTCCTGATCACCGACAATTTCGAGGTGGTGCGGGCCTACAACACCTCCGACTCCTACGCCCTCGCCGTCGGCCACCTCGCCGACCGTCTCGCCGGGGGACCTTCCCTCGTCGCGCCATGGCCGAGCGATGCGGCCCGCCTCGACAAAGGCGGCCTCCAGGCCCTGCAGACGGGCCTGTCCGCCCGAAAGCTCTATGCCGGCGAGGCCGACGGCCGGGCCGGGCCGAAACTGCGCGAGGCGGTGCGCCGCTATCAGATCGAGCAAGGATTGCCGGCCGATGGCTACGCGACACCCGCGCTCCTCGAACACCTGAAGCACCGTCCCTGACGATGTTGCCCTTAGACCGAGGGCCCGTCCTCGGTTAGGATTAGGTCTACCGCACCGGCCCGTCCGGTTCTCGAGAAGGTTCGTCATGACGCTGCCGGCACCTCGCGCGGCTTGGTCCTCCCTCGTCGGCCTCGTCCTGCTCCTCGGTGCGGCCCCGCCCGCCGCTGCGCAATGGGGCGATTCCTACGACGCGCCTTCGCGAAGGGCGCGGGAGTATTACCGCGACGACGGCGGCTATGGCGCCCGGCAGTCGAACCGTCGTTACGCGCCGCCGCCGCAGGAAGCACCGCGCCAGTTCTATTGGCCGTGGGAGGACCGGCCCCAGCAGGCACAGCCGGCGCCGACGCCGACCATCCGCCCGACGCCGCGGCCGCGCACGCCCACCTATGCCGACGATCCTCGTGCGGTCCGGCGCAAGCCGCGCCCGGCGCCGGTCATCGCGCAGCCGAAGCCCACCGTGCCCAAGGCCGAGCCCGCCACCCGGATCGCGGTATTCGGGGATTCCCTGGCCGGCTCCCTCGGCACCGGACTCACCGATGTGTTCGAGGACAACACCGAGATCGGCATCGTCGACCGATCGCGCGCCGACAGTGGCCTGGTACGCAAGGATATCGTGGATTGGCCGAAGGCCGTCGAGGACATTCTCAAGTCCACTCCGAAGGTCGCGTATGCGCTGGTGATGGTCGGTGCGAACGACCGTCAACCGATCCGGGATGGCGACCAGACCATCGAGCCCCTGAGCGAACGTTGGCGCCAGATCTACGGGGAGCGCGTCGAAGCCCTGGTGAAGGTGTTCTCCGACCACAAGATCCCGCTGATCTGGGTCGGAGTGCCGCCGATGCGCAGCGAATCCCTCACCAAGGATCTCGCCGAAATCAACGATATCGCCCGCGAGCGCGTTGCCAAAGCGGGTCAGACCTACGTCGATATCTGGCCGGGTTTCGTCGACGACCGCAACCGCTACGCCGCCACGGGGCCGGATCTCGACGGACAGGAGGCGAAGCTGCGCGCTGGCGACGGCGTCCATTTCACCAAGGCCGGTGCGCGCAAACTCGCGCACTTCGCCGATGTCGAGTTGAAGCGGATGATGGGGACGAGCGCGACGCCGGCCGTCCCGGTCGCAACCGCTCCCGCTGTACCGGCCGAGGGTGAGGCTCCTCGCCTCGACGATGCGGCGGCCATCGACCGCCAGATCACCGCCATGCTGCCGAGTCTCCCAGAGCCACCCGGCATCCCGGCCCTGCCGGTCAAACCGGCCGCCGGGCCGGTGATTCCGCTTGGAAGGGCTGAACTCGCGCCTGGAGGAACGCTTGTCAGCGGGCGGCCCCGCGACGCCGATCCATCCGGCAACGTCGAGCGGGCACTCCTACGGGGTGCCGCACCCGTGACGCAACCGGGACGGGCAGACGACTTCCGCTGGCCGCCGGGCTGAACCGGCGACCCTGCTTTCCTATCGCGGCAGGACGCTGGCGCCCATGAGCGCCTCGTCGATGGACCGCGCGGCCTGCCGGCCCTCGCGGATCGCCCACACCACGAGAGATTGCCCACGGCGCATGTCGCCGGCGACGTAGATCTTTTCGTTCGAGGTCCGATAATCGACGGTGTCGGCAGTGACGTTGCCACGCTTGTCCATGGTCACACCGGATTCTTCCAGCAAGCCCTTACGAACGGAGCCGGCGAAGCCGATCGCCAGGAAGACGAGATCGGCCGGCAGCACGAACTCGCCGCCCGGGACGGGCTGGCGCTTCTCGTCGACGCGGGTGCAGACCACGCCGGTGAGCTTGCCCTTCTTGCCTTCGAGACGCAGGGTCGCCGCCTGGAACTCGCGCTCGGCGCCCTCGGCCTGGCTCGACGAGGTCCGCATCTTCGTCGGCCAGTACGGCCAGACCGAGAGCTTGTCCTCGCGCTCCGGCGGACGCGGGCGGATATCGAGCTGCGTCACAGACAGGGCGCCCTGGCGGAACGAGGTCCCGACGCAATCGGACGCCGTGTCGCCGCCGCCGATGACGACGACGTTCTTCGCCGTTGCGAGGATCGGCTGTTCGCCGTTGCCCGGCATCGGCTCCGCCCCGACCCGGCGGTTGGACTGGACGAGGAACGGCATGGCGTAGTGCACGCCGATCAGGTCCTGACCCGGCAGCTGCGGGTTACGCGGGTCTTCTGCGCCTCCGGCGAACAGAACCGCGTCGTGCTCGGCCGAGAGCTCGTCGAGGGGCTTCGTCACGCCGACATTCACGCCGTAGTGGAAGCGGACGCCCTCCGCCTCCATCTGCTTCACACGCCGGTCGATATGGCGCTTCTCCATCTTGAAGTCGGGGATGCCGTAGCGCAGTAGGCCACCGGCCTTCGGCTCACGCTCGAAGACATGGACCTCGTGGCCGACGCGAGCGAGCTGCTGCGCCGCGGCCATGCCGGCGGGACCGGACCCGATGACCGCAACCTTCTTGCCGGTCTTGTGGCTGGCCGGCTCGGGCTTGACCCATCCGTTGTTCCAGGCGCGATCGGCGATGGCCTGCTCGATGGTCTTGATCGCCACAGGCTGATTCTCGAGGTTCAGCGTGCAGGCCTCCTCGCAGGGCGCAGGGCAGATGCGGCCGGTGAACTCGGGAAAGTTGTTCGTGGAGTGCAGGTTGCGCGCCGCCTCCTCCCAATCCGACTGGAACACGAGCTCGTTCCAGTCCGGAATCTGGTTGTGGACCGGGCAGCCGGTATCCCCGTGGCAGAACGGAATTCCGCAATCCATGCAGCGGGCCGCCTGCTTTTTCAGGTCATGCTCGTCCAGCGGCAGCGTGAACTCACGAAAATGCCGCACGCGGTCGGCAGCGAGCTGATACTTCTGCTCCTGCCGGTCGAATTCGAGGAAACCCGTGACCTTGCCCATCGTCTGACTGTCTTTCGCGAGTCTGTCTGATCCGTCGCACGGAAAGCGGCCGGATCGGCCTGTTCCGCTTTCTTCCTCCGAACCGGCATCTTCGCCAGTTCGCTTCTCATGTCGTTCGCCCGGTCGCGCAAACCGCCACCCTCTGGGTAGGATCACCCGAGCGACGATCGTGTCGGGTTACGACACGAGTCTGCAGTGCGGAGCCTACTCGGCTGCCACAGGCATCCGCGCCATTTCCATCTCGCGCAGTGCCCGGCGGTACTCGACCGGCATCACCTTGACGAACTTGGTGCGGTAGCCGGCCCAATCATCCAAGATCTCCTTGGCACGCGGGGAGCCCGTGTACTTCAGGTGGTTGGTGATGAGTTGGCTCAGGCGCTCCTCGTCGTGGCCCGACATGTCGGCAAGGATATCGACGCGGCCCTTGGTCTCGAGATCGCCGTCCTGATGGAAGCGACGCATCAGGTCGTCCTCCTCCTCGATGGGCTCGAGATCGACCATGGACAGATTGCATCGTGCCGAGAAGGAGCCATCGGCATCGAGGACGTAGGCGATGCCGCCCGACATGCCGGCCGCGAAGTTGCGCCCGGTCTCGCCAATGGAGACGACGACGCCGCCGGTCATGTACTCGCAGCCATGGTCGCCCATGCCCTCGACCACCGCGATGGCGCCGGAATTGCGCACGGCGAAGCGCTCGCCGGCCGAGCCCCGGATATAGGCCTCGCCCGCGATGGCGCCGTACAGCACGGTGTTGCCGGCCATGATCGTGTGCGCGGACGGCGCCCGCAGAGCGTCGGACGGGCGGATGATGAGCTTGCCGCCCGACAGGCCCTTGCCGACGTAGTCGTTGGCATGGCCCGTCAGCACCACGGTGACGCCTGCGGCGAGCCAGGCACCGAAGCTCTGACCGGCGGTGCCCGACAGGTTCACCCGGATGGTGTCGTCGGGCAGGCCCTCGTGGCCGTAGCGCTTGGCCACGGCGCCGGACAGCATGGCGCCGGCGGTGCGATCCGAGTTCTTGATCACATCCTCGACCACGACAGCCTCGCCGCTGTCGAGCGCCGCCCTGGCACCGGCAATGAGGCGCCGATCCAGGACGTGGTCGATGGGGTGCTTCTGCTTCTCCGTATGCCGGATCGCCACGTGCGCCGGCACGTCCGGACGGTGGAACAGCTTCGAGAAATCGAGGCCCTTCGCCTTCCAGTGCTTGATCACCTCGAGAGTATCGAGGAAGTCCGCCCGGCCAATGAGGTCTTCGAGCTTGGTGTAGCCCATGGCCGCCATGAGCTCGCGCAACTCCTCGGCGACGAAGAAGAAGTAGTTGACCACATGCTCGGGCGTGCCCTTGAATCGCTTGCGCAGGACGGGGTCCTGCGTCGCCACACCCACCGGGCAGGTGTTCAGGTGGCACTTGCGCATCATGATGCATCCGGCGGCGATGAGCGGCGCGGTGGAAAAGCCGAACTGGTCGGCACCGAGCAGCGCCGCGACGAGGACGTCGCGACCTGTGCGGATGCCGCCATCGGCCTGAAGCACCACGCGGCCGCGCAGGTGGCTCAGCACAAGGGTCTGCTGGGTCTCGGCGAGACCCGTCTCCCACGGACCACCGGCGTGCTTGATAGAGGTGAGCGGCGCCGCGCCCGTGCCGCCATCGAATCCCGAGATGGTGATGTGGTCGGCCCGTGCCTTGGCGACACCAGTCGCCACGGTGCCGACGCCGACTTCCGACACCAGCTTGACCGAGACGTCGGCATCCGGGTTGACGTTCTTCAAGTCGAAGATGAGCTGGGCGAGATCCTCGATAGAATAGATGTCGTGGTGCGGCGGCGGCGAGATCAGGCCGACGCCCGGGGTGGCGTAGCGGACCTTGGCGATCTTGGCGTCGACCTTGTGACCGGGCAGCTGGCCGCCTTCGCCGGGCTTGGCGCCCTGCGAGACCTTGATCTGCATCATGTCGGCGTTGACGAGATATTCCGTCGTCACGCCGAAGCGGCCGGACGCCACCTGCTTGATCGCCGAGCGGCGCGAACGCCCATCGGCCATGGGCTTGAAGCGCTCGACCTCCTCGCCGCCCTCGCCCGAATTCGAGCGGCCGCCGAACGAATTCACGGCGATGGCCAAGGTTTCGTGTGCTTCCTTCGAGATGGAGCCGTAAGACATGGCGCCCGTGGCGAAGCGCTTGACGATGTCGACGGCCGGTTCGACCGCCTCGATGGCGACGGGTTCGCGGCCGAGCTCGGCCGCCTGCTTGATGCGGAACAGGCCCCGGATGGTCTTGAGATGGCTCTCCTGCTCGTTCACGAGGCGGGCGTATTCGCGGTAGCGCTCGGGAAGGCCGAGGCGCACGGCGTGCTGGAGCGTCGCCACGGAATCCGGCGTCCAAGTGTGGCTCTCGCCGCGCAGGCGGTAGGCGTACTCGCCGCCCACATCCAGCGCCGTGCGGTAGACCGGTGCATCGCCGAACGCGTCCGTGTGCCGGCGCGCCGTCTCCTCGGCGACCTCGGCCATGCCGATGCCCTCGATGGTGGTGGCGGTGCCGAAGAAGTCGCGCGCCACGAAGGCCGAGTTCAGGCCGATGGCGTCGAAGATCTGCGCACCGCAATAGGATTGGTAGGTCGAGATGCCCATCTTGGACATGACCTTGAGCAGGCCCTTATCGATGGACTTGATGTAGCGGTAGACGATCTCGTCGGGGGTGAGGTCCGGCGGGAACTCGTCCTTCATCGCGATCAGCGTCTCGAAGGCGAGGTAGGGGTTGATCGCCTCGGCGCCGTAGCCGGCGAGACACGCGAAGTGGTGCACTTCGCGTGGCTCGCCCGATTCCACCACGAGACCCACGGAGGTGCGAAGCCCCTTGCGGATGAGGTAGTTGTGTACGGCGGCCGTGGCGAGGAGCGCGGGAATCGCGATGCGATCGGGGCCGACGCCGCGATCCGACAGGATGATGATGTTGTAGCCACCGCGCACGGCGACCTCGGCCCGGTCGCACAGGCGGTCGACGGCGCCCTCCATGGCGGCCGCCCCGGTCTCGGCCGGGAAGGTCATGTCGAGGGTCTTCGTGTCGAACCGGTCCTCGAAGTGCGAGATCGAGCGAATCTTCTCGAGATCCCCGTTGGTAAGGATCGGCTGCCGGACTTCCAGGCGCTTCTTGCGGGACGCGCCTTCCATGTCGAGGAGGTTCGGGCGCGGACCGATGAACGAGACGAGGCTCATGACAGCCTCCTCGCGGATCGGGTCGATGGGCGGGTTGGTGACCTGCGCGAAGTTCTGCTTGAAGTAGGAGTAGAGCGACTTCGGCTTGTCCGAGAGGGCCGAGAGCGGCGTGTCGGTGCCCATGGAACCCACCGCCTCCTGGCCGGTCACGGCCATGGGCGCCATGAGCAGCTTGAGGTCTTCCTGGCTGTAGCCGAACGCCTGCTGGCGATCGAGCAGCGACACGTCCGAGCGCGAGGCGCGCGGGATCACGGGCTTCAGGTCCTCCAGCACGATCTGGGTGTTCTTCACCCACTCGGCATAGGGGTGGGCTGCGGCGAGCTCGCTCTTGATCTCCTCGTCGGAGACGATGCGGCCCTTCTCCAGATCGATGAGCAGCATCCGGCCCGGCTGCAAACGCCAGGACTCAACGATCTTCTCGTCGGGGATCGGCAGCACGCCCATTTCGGAGGCGAGCACCACGAGGCCGTCGTCGGTGACGAGGTAGCGCGCGGGACGCAGGCCGTTGCGGTCCAGCGTCGCGCCGATCTGGCGGCCGTCGGTGAAGCACACGGCGGCCGGACCGTCCCACGGCTCCATCAGGGCGGCGTGGTACTCGTAGAACGCCTTGCGCTCCTCGTTCATGAGCGGATTGCCCGCCCACGCCTCGGGGATGAGCATCATCATGGCGTGGGCCAGCGAGTAGCCGCCCTGCACGAGGAATTCGAGGGCATTGTCGAAGCACGCGGTGTCGGACTGGCCCTCATAGGAGATCGGCCACAGCTTCGAGATGTCGTTGCCGAACAGCTCGGAATCGACGCTGGCCTGGCGCGCAGCCATCCAGTTGACGTTGCCCCGCAGGGTGTTGATCTCGCCGTTATGCGCGACCATCCGGTAGGGGTGCGACAGGCGCCAGGTCGGGAAGGTGTTGGTGGCGAAGCGCTGATGCACGAGGGCGAGGCCCGAGACGTAACGCTCGTCCTGCAGGTCGCGATAATAGTCGCCGAGCTGGGTAACCAGCACCATGCCCTTGTAGACGATGGTCCGGGTCGACAGCGAGACGGGATAATAGACGTCGGCCCGCGGGTCCTTGAGGCCGTAGACCTTGTTCGAGATCACCTTGCGAACGGTGAAGAGGCGGCGCTCGAAAGCGTCCTCGTCCGTGATGGCGGCCGGGCGGCCGATGAAAACCTGGCGGTGGTGGGGCTCGGTCTCCTTGACCATCACCCCGAGGTCGCTCGGGTCCACGGGAACGTCGCGCCAGCCGAGCAGCGGTAGGCCCTCCTCGGCCAGGGCCTTCTCGACGATCTCCTCGATGAGCCGCCGCGCCTCGTCGTCCTTCGGCAGGAAGAACTGGCCGATGCCGTAATGGCCCGGCTCCGGCAGGGTGATACCGAGCGTGGCGCACTCGGCCGTGAAGAAGGCATGCGGAATCTGCGTGAGGATGCCACAACCGTCGCCCATCTTCGGATCGGCGCCCACGGCGCCGCGATGGTCGAGGTTCTTCAGGATTTGAAGCCCTTGTGCGACGATGGCGTGGGTCCGGCGATCGTGCATGTCGGCGACGAAGCCGACACCGCAGGCATCGCCTTCGCGAGCAGGATCGTACAACCCCTGAGCCTTGGGCAGCGCCTGATCCCGCACGACGAGCGGCGCACCGCCGTCTCGGGTGGCTGGAATGGACGCCTGAAGCGCCCCGAATTCAGCAGATGCGACCACGCTCACCATTCCTCGCCTCCGACGTGCTCGCTTGCGAGCATGTTTCGTGCCCAAGCGCCAAACGGCTCCCGGGTGCATCCTCTCGACGACGTCGGCTCTCAGCGGATCTGTTTGTCAGCGGGACTTCGGTGAGGAAGCGCCCGCGACCCGCGGGCACGACGCCGGCTTGGTCTCAAGCCACGCGGACCCGAATCGCCACGATGGCGATCGTCTTCGAATCTCGTTTGTTCGCCGGAAACGTCACCCGCGGAGATCCATGGCCATCCAGGAAGTCACTACCCCGGAAATGGGACAGCGTTGCTGTCCTAACGACGGAAAGTGACAGATTTTAAACGCTCCAGCAAGGCCCGTTCCGACGGCTTGTAAGCCTTTTCCGCGCGCGCGAACGTTTCACGGCCCGCTCCGTTGCCGCAGGTACGAGTTTGGATCGAGTCCTGCTTCGGCATACCCCGACAGAAACCCGCCTCGAAGCCCTCGCATTCCCGCCCCAATCCCACGCTTAACAGGACCTTGCCGAGCACAAGCGGCATGCGGGGGCGAGACCCTGGCGGAGACCCACCGGAGGACCCGCGCCAACAGCGGGCCTCCGGATCGAACCTTCTGAACGAGGCCTCATGATCGTGCGTGGTCAGAACCAGCGCAGCAAGCCCCGTCCGCGCGCGTCGATGCCGCGCCTCTCAAAGGTACTGTGCGGCCTCACCCTGTCCGTCTTCGGATCGGGAATCGCCATGGCGCAGTATTTTGACGACCGCGACATGCCGATGCCGCCGCGCGCCGTGGTGTGGCGACTGAACGACCGCGGATTCACTGCCGTCACCCGACCCCAATTCGACGGTCGTGCCTACGTCGTCGAAGCCGACGACCCCTACGGCGAGCGCGTGCGCGTGTTCGTCGATGCCCACGATGGCGCAATCCTTCGTCGCCAACGTCTGAACGTCGCCCTCGCCTCGCCGCCGGTGCGCGTTGCGCGGCCGGCGCCGGGATACGGTTGGACCGAGGAGGAGGCGGTTCCGCGCCGTCCCGTCCGTGAAGCGGAGCGAATCATACCGCCCAGCACCGTTCCGAACGCACCGCTTCGCCGCGCGCCGCTCGATGCCGTTCGGGTGGGCCGAGCCGAACCCCTGGACCGCAATCCAATGGGCTTGAATCCCGACGCGCCGTCGCAAGCTCAAATCCCCCCCCAAGCTCCGGGTAAGGTGGTCCGGCTCAATCCTCCGCCGAAGCCGGCCGCTACCCGGATCACCCCGCAGGCACCCCGCCTGTCCGAGACACCTTCGTCAAAGCCGGAAGTGCGGGAGCCGGCGGCTGCCTCCCTCGAAGCCCCGAAGTCCGTGACGCCAGCGACGAACGCCACTGCGCCGACACCAACTGCCGTGCAGCCGCAAATCGACGCGAAGGCGCCTAAAGCGTGGAAGGACCCACCCGCGGATCAGAAGAAGTCGGTTCGGGTGATCGGCGGCGCCACCATCGTGCCGGGGGCAACACCGCCGAGCGAGCCAGCCAAAGACTGACGTCCCCCAGTCAGCCGGCGTCGCTCGCGCCGGCGCCCTGAAGCGCGGGGTCCCGGGTGGCAGCGCGCACGGGGCTCTCTGCCTGAGGCTTCTCGGTGATCGCCTGGAGTGCGAGCGGATCGAGCCCACTCCCTTCCGTGGGGCCGAAAGCGACGAGGGCGTGGCGCATCTTGGGAGTCCAGAACGCCACGATGTGCTTGTGGATGCCGGCAACAGCCTCGTCGTCCGGATACGAGCGGAAGAAGGTGGCGATCTGGTTCGCCATGCGGACGAGTTTCTGATCGGATGTCATGGCGCTCATGGGGACGCTCGCGTCGTTTGCGTTGCAGGATCGATCAGAGAGACGGGGCGAGGATCAAACGCTCGCGACCGTGAAAGACCGTGAGGGTGTCGGAGCGGGCGATAGCGCAGAGGGTCATGCCGTGCAGCCGCGCCCGGTCGATGGCCAGCGATGTCGGAGCGGAGATGGCAACGAGGATCGACGCGCCGAGGCTGGCCGCCTTTTCGACCATCTCGAACGAGCAACGGCTCGTGATCACGAGGAAACCGGTCGCCGGATCGATCCGCTCGCGCATCAAAGCGCCGATGAGTTTGTCGAGGCCGTTGTGACGCCCGACATCCTCCCTTACCACGAAGAGGGACCCGTCGAGATTGGCCCAGGCGGCGGCGTGAACCGCGCGGGTCCGACGATTCAGCACCTGTGCCTCACCGAGTGTGGTGAGAGCCCGTTCGATGGCGGCGATTCCGACACTGCCCGCCCCATCGACGCGAGCTTCGGCCATGGGAAGTGCGGAGAGATCGTCGATCCCGCATACGCCGCAACCGGTCCGGCCACTGATGGCACGTTTGCGGGCAAGGTGCTCACGAAGGCGCCCCGGAGCGAGGTTGACGAGGAGGCGCAGGCCTCCATCGGCGATCTCGACCGTGACGTCCCGGATCTCGCCGGCCGAGGCCACGATGCCCTCCGTGAGGCTGAACCCGTAGGCAAAATCCACGAGGTCGGCCGGCGTCGTCATCATCACCGCGTACGGCACGCTGCCGTAGACGATGTTGACCGGCATCTCGACAGCGAGGTCGCGCTCGCCCGGCCGGGCGGCGGGATCGTCGTACGCGACGACCAAGGTCTTGACGCGCCGGGCGGTCTCGGCCGGCGCGTCGTTCTCGTTCAGGTCCTGGCTACTCGGCAGCATTCAACTGGGTCGCAATACGGGTCAGGGAGAAGTCCTCTTCATAGAACTTCGCCTGCCAATCGGAAGGCCGGTTGGTGCGCCGGACCTGCACTGCCGTCACCTTGTACTCGGGGCAGTTGGTGGCCCAGTCCGAGTAGTCCGTGGTGATGACGTTGGCGCCGGTCTTGGCATGGTGGAACGTGGTGTAGACCACGCCCGGTTGCATCCGCTCGGAGACCACGGCCTTGAGGGCGATGTCGCCCGAGCGGCTTTCCAGCGCCACGAGGTCACCGTCGACGACGCCGCGCACCTCGGCGTCGAACGGATGGATCTCCAGCACATCCTCCTCGTGCCAGCGCGAGTTCTCAGTGCGGCGGGTCTGAGCGCCGACATTGTACTGCGACAGGATACGCCCGGTGGTGAGGATGAGCGGGAAGCGCGGACCTGTGCGCTCCTCGGTCGGTACGTACTCGGTGATCATGAACTTGCCCAAGCCCCGCACGAAACGGTCGACGTGCATCATCGGCGTGCCACGCGGCGCCGCGTCGTTGCACGGCCACTGGATCGAGCCGAGCTCGTCGATCTTGGCGAAGCTCACACCCTTGAAGCTCGGAGTGAGCGAGGCGATCTCGTCCATGATCTCGGACGGGTGACTGTAGTTCATCGGGTAGCCCAGGGCGTTCGAGAGCAGCATCGTGCCCTCCCAGTCGCCAACGCCGGAGAGCGGCGGCATTACCTTGCGCACGCGGGAAATACGGCGCTCGGCATTGGTGAAGGTGCCGTCCTTTTCAAGGAACGAAGCGCCCGGCAGGAAGACATGGGCGTACTTTGCCGTCTCGTTGAGGAAGATGTCCTGGATAACGATGCACTCCATCGCCATCAGGCCGGCGGTGACATGGTGCGTATCGGGGTCGGACTGGGCGATGTCCTCACCCTGGATGTACATGCCCTTGAAGGCGCCATCGACGGCCTCGTCGAGCATGTTGGTGATGCGCAGGCCAGGATCCTTGTCGAGCGAGACGCCCCACAGGGATTCAAAGGTCTCGCGGGTCGCGTCGTCGGAGACATGGCGGTAGCCCGGCAGTTCGTGCGGGAACGAGCCCATATCGCACGAGCCCTGGACGTTGTTCTGGCCGCGGAGCGGATTCACGCCGGCGCCCAGCATGCCGATGTTGCCGGTGGCCATGGCGATGTTGGCCATGCCCATGACCATGGTCGAGCCCTGGCTGTGCTCGGTCACGCCGAGACCGTAATAGATGCCGGCCGCGCCACCCTTGGCGTAGAGGCGAGCGGCGCCACGGAGCTCGGCCGGATCGATGCCGGTGAAGCGCTCTTGAGCCTCGGGCGAGTGGCGCTCGTCGGCGACGAACCGCGCCCAGGCCTCGAAGTCGCCGAGATCGCAGCGCTCGCGGACATAGGCCTCGTCGATAAGCCCCTCGGTGACGATGACGTGCGCCATCGAGTTGATGAAGGCGACGTTGGAGCCGGGCTTGAGGGGCAGGTGGAAGTCGGCTTTGACGTGGGGCGACTTCACCAGATCGATTTTTCTCGGGTCCGCGACGATGAGTTTTGCCCCTTCCCGGAGGCGCTTCTTCATCCGCGAGCCGAAGACAGGGTGGCCGTCGGTGGGGTTGGCGCCGATGACCAGGATGACGTCGGAATGCGCCACCGAGGCGAAATCCTGGGTGCCGGCCGAGGTGCCCAGCGTCGACATCAGGCCGTAGCCTGTAGGCGAGTGGCAGACGCGGGCGCAGGTGTCGACGTTGTTGTTGCCGAAGGCAGCCCGGACCAGCTTCTGGACGAGGTAGGCCTCCTCGTTGGTGCAGCGCGACGAGGTGATGCCGCCGACCGAATCCTTGCCGTATGTCTTCTGGATGCGCTTGAACTCGGACGCGGCGCGGTCGATGGCGACCTCCCACGACACTTCCTGCCAGGGGTCCGTGATCTTGTCGCGGATCATCGGCTTGGTGATGCGGTCCTTGTGGGTGGCGTAGCCGTAGGCGAAGCGTCCCTTCACGCAGCTATGGCCCTCGTTGGCCTTGCCGCCCTTGTAGGGAACCATCCGCACCACGCGGGTGCCCTGCATCTCGGCCTTGAACGAGCAGCCAACGCCGCAATAGGCGCAGGTGGTGATCTCGGAGTGATCGGGCTGGCCGTGCTCGATGATCGACTTCTCCTGGAGCGTCGCCGTAGGACAAGCCTGCACGCAGGCGCCGCAGGACACGCACTCGGACTCCATGAAGTTCGTTGGGCCGGCGGCGACGCGGCTGTCGAAGCCGCGGCCCTCGATGGTGAGCGCGAAGGTGCCCTGCACCTCTTCACACGCGCGGACGCAGCGATTGCAGACGATGCACTTCGACGGATCGTAGGTGAAGTAGGGGTTCGAGGTGTCCTTCGGCAGGTACTGGTCCGAGGACGGCTTGACGTGGTTGGCGCCGTCGTAGCCGTAGCGCACGTCGCGCAGGCCGACCGCGCCGGCCATGTCCTGCAACTCGCAATCGCCGTTGGCCGCGCAAGTCAGGCAGTCGAGGGGGTGATCGGAGATGTAGAGCTCCATCACGCCCTTGCGGAGCTTGGCCAGCTTGTCGGTCTGCGTCGAGACCACCATGCCGTTCTCGGCCGGGGTGGTGCAGGAGGCGGGGGTACCGCGCCGGCCCTCGATCTCCACGAGGCAAAGGCGGCAGGAGCCGAAGGCTTCCAGCGAATCGGTGGCGCAGAGCTTGGGGATCTGCGTGCCGGCGTGCATGGCGGCGGCCATGACGGAGGTGCCGGCCGGCACTGTGACGTGCATACCGTCGATGGTGAGCGTCACGGTCTGCTCGGACACCCGGATCGGGGTGCCGTAATCGATCTCTTTGATGAGGGCCATGGGTCGCGCCTCCTTACTCGGCGGCGACGGACATGTGTCCGCCACGCTCGAAATCCTCGGGGAAATGGGTGATCGCGCTCATGACGGGCATTGGGGTGAGCCCGCCCATGGCGCAGAGCGACCCGTCGGTCATGACGTCGCAAAGGTCTGAAATGACGGCCAGATTGCGCTGGGTGTCCGTGCCGGCGATGACCTTGTCCATGGTCTCCACGCCGCGCGTCGCGCCGATGCGGCAGGGGGTGCACTTGCCGCAGGATTCCACCGCGCAGAACTCGAAGGCGAAGCGCGCCTGCTTGGCCATGTCCACGGTGTCGTCGAAAACCACGATGCCGCCGTGGCCGACGAGGCCCTTCTTGGCCGCCATCGCCTCGTAATCGAGGGGCGTGTCGAGGAGGTGATCGGGAAAGTAAGCCCCGAGCGGGCCACCGACCTGAACCGCGCGCACCGGACGGCCGCTCTGCGTGCCGCCGCCGAAATCCTCGATGATCTCCCGGAGGGTGATGCCGAAGGCGTACTCGATGAGACCGCCATGCTTGATGTTGCCGGCGAGTTGGATCGCCAGCGTACCGAGCGACCGGCCCATGCCGTATTCGGCATAGGCCTTGGCGCCGTGCTCGAGGATGTAGGGCACGGCCGTGAAGGTCATCACGTTGTTGACCAGTGTCGGCTGGCCGAGGAAGCCCTTGAGCGCCGGGATCGGCGGCTTGGCGCGGACGATGCCGCGACGGCCTTCGAGGCTCTCCAGCAGCGAGGTCTCTTCGCCGCAGATATAGGCGCCGGCGCCGAGGCGCACTTCGAGGTGGAAGGCTTTGCCGGAGCCCATGACGTCGGCGCCGAGGAATCCGGCCTTCACCCCGTTGGCGATGGCTTCCTTCAGGGTCGCGAAGGCCTGCGGGTATTCCGAGCGAAGGTAGATGTAGCCGCGCGTAGCGCCCGTCGCGATGCCCGCGATGGTCATGCCCTCGATGAGGTTGAAGGGGTCGCCCTCCATCATCATGCGATCGGCGAAGGTTCCGGAATCACCCTCGTCGGCGTTGCAGACCACGTATTTCTGGTCCGACGCGGCGAGCATCACCGTGTTCCACTTGATGCCGGCCGGGAAACCGGCGCCGCCGCGCCCGCGCAGGCCGGACTCGCGCACCTCGGCGACGATGCCGGCGGCGTCGAGCTTCAGGGCCGATTCCAGACCCCTGTAGCCACCGTGCGCCCGGTAATCCTCGACGGAGACCGGATCGACGACGCCGCAGCGCTGGAAGGTGAGGCGATGCTGGCGGGCGAGGTAGGGGATCTTCTCGGGGTCGCCGAGGCGCAGGGGATGCTCACCGCCGTCGACCAGGCCGGCGTCGAGCAACGCATCGACATCCCCGGGGGTGACCGGACCGTAGGCGATGCGCCCGTCCGGCGTGCCGACCTCGACCATCGGCTCGAGCCACAGCATCCCACGAGATCCCGTGCGGACGATGGTGACGTCGAGGCCCCGGCGCTCGGCACAGGCGAACAGGGCGCGTGCGACGCGGTTGGCCCCGAGTCCCAGGGCCACGGCATCGCGGGGAACGTAGAGGGTGATGCTCATGACTTCACCTCGGCGAGGGCCGATTCCAGGGAGTCGGCGGTGAGCCGGGCCAGGGGCTCGTCATCCACGAGGGCGCCGGGGCCGTTGGCGCAGAGGCCGAGGCAGTAGACCGGCTCGACGGTGACCTGCCCATCCGAAGTTGTGCCGTGCCAATCGATCCCGAGGCGGGCGAGGATGTCGGCGTGGAGCTTGTCCGAGCCCATGGCCTGACAGGCCTCGGCCCGGCACAGCTTCACCTGATGCTTGCCCGACGGGGCGCGGCGGAAGTCGTGGTAGAAGGTGATGCAGCCGTGGATCTCGGCGCGCGACAGGTTCAACGCGTCGGCGATGAGCGGTACGGCCCCCTCGTCGACGTAGCCGAAGGTTTCCTGAAGGGCGTGCAAGATCGGAAGGGTCGCCCCTTCGAGATGAAGATGTTCGGCGATGATCCCGGCGGCGCGGGGCTCGCTCCAGGGCTCGTTCGGCAGCATTGTTCCACCCGGTTTATCTTGTTCTCGTTCCAAGGTGGTATATCACCGAGCTTGAATCAATCGCGCCTTTCCGTTGGTCGACAACAGATTTTTGTCAAAACTCGATTGTGCAACGCAAAAACTCATAGCGACGGCAGAGATCGCCGGGACGGAAAACCTCACAGAGAGGCAATATCCTGCGCGATGGTGGATGCGGCGGCGCGGGCCTCGACGATCAGGGCGGCGCAGAGCGGCGTCATCGGTTCGCGCTCGGGCACGACGAGGCCGATGAGGTGGCTGACGTCGGGCTCGACGATGGGCACGGCCCGTACCCGCTCGCTGAGGCGGAAGCTGTCGGCCAGCACTGCCGGCATGATGCTGGCCCACTTCGCGGTCCGGACATGGGTGAGCAGCACGATCATCGAGTTCGATTCGAGGAGCGGCGCCGAAACCCGCCCGACATTGGTGAGGTGCCGGTCGATGATCCGGCGGTTCTGCATGTCGGGGGTGAGGAGGCAGAGCGGGATGCGGGCCACCTCCTCCCATGTCACCGAGTCCCGGGCGCCGAACACGCCGTCCACCGCCGTGAGCAGCCGGTAGCGCTCGCGGTAGAGCGGCACGGCGGTGAGGCGTCCCAGCGGCTCGTTCTCCAGGTAGGTGATGCCGGCATCGATCTCGAGATCGGCGATGAGGCGACCGATCTCCCCCGAGGTGGTGGAGTGCACGGAGAACCGTACCTCGGGGTGGCGCATCCGGAACGGTGTCGTCAGGGCTGCGACGATGGGCGTCGCCGTGGGGATCGCGGCGAGCCGCAGGGTCCCGGACAGGCCGCGCCGGAGGCTCGCCACCTCCTCCCGCATGGCACGGGCATCCCCGACGATGCGGCGCGCCCATTCGAGCACCCGCTCGCCCTCCGGGGTGAAGCCCTGGAAGCGTGAGCCGCGCTGGACCAGCATGACGCCGAGGCGTTCCTCGAGCTGCTTCACGCCGGCCGACAGGGTCTGCTGCGAGACGTTGCAGACCTGCGCGGCCCGGCCGAAATGACGCTCGCGGGCGAGAGCGAGGATGAATTCGAGGCGTTCGATCACGGACCGGCACGAACCTCCCTGACGACGGGACTCCCCTTTGGGGGAACGCGCGCATCGCGCGAATCCGACCCGGCGTAACCCGCTGGAATGCCGCCGATGCGACGCTGTTGCGGTTGCGCCCCCACAATCCATGTGGTCTGACACGCCGATCGGCATTCAAGGTGGGCAAAATCCGCGGGATGCCGCAACACCCGCAGAACGCACTTGCGCTTTCGTCTAAATATAGCAAGAGGCGCGGGGACAATCGATCACGTCATGGGGAGCCGAGAGAGGCAGATGCGGACGACGCAGGCGCAACACCGGTCATCATGGGGGCTTGCCGCGCTTGGCGCCGTCCTCGTCTCGTCATCCTCCGCGTTGGCGGCGGGCATCGGTCAACCCGTGCCCTGGCAGATGGACCGTCAGGTCCCGGTCACCGAGAATGCACGGGACATCCACACGTTCGAGCAGGGCATGCACTGGCTCTCGTTCGGCATCTCGCTCTTCGTGCTGGCGCTGATCCTGTATTGCGTCTTCCGCTTCAGCGAGAAGGCGAACCCAACGCCCTCGAAGACCACCCACAACACCCTCATCGAGGTGGCCTGGACCATCGTCCCGGTGCTGATCCTCGTCGCCGTCGCGATTCCCTCGTTCCGCCTGCTGCGCACGCAGCTCTCGGACCCGAAGGCCGACGTGCTGGTGAAGGTGATCGGCCACGCCTGGTACTGGTCCTACGAGTATCCGGCCGTGGAGAACGGCGGGGGCTTCACGTTCGACGCCAACCTCGACGAGGACAAGCAGCCCAAGCTGCTCGGCACCGACAACGACATGGTCGTGCCGGTGAACAAGATCGTGAAGATCCAGGTCACCGCTGCCGACGTGCTGCATTCCTGGGCGATGCCGTCCTTCGGCTTCAAGATCGACGCCATCCCCGGCCGCCTCAACCAGTTCTGGTTCAAGGCAGAGCGCGAGGGCACCTATCACGGTCAGTGCTCCGAGCTCTGCGGCGCCCGTCACGCCTACATGCCGATCACGGTCCAGGTCGTGAGCGACGAGGCGTACGCGAAGTGGCTCGCCGAGGGTAAGACGAAGTTCGCTCGGATCGACAACGACACCTCGAAGTTCGCTGCGGCCCGCTGACGGGTCCGGCCGGACCGGGCGCGAAGGGCGCCCGGTCCGGCCTCGTTTCATGAGATTCAAGAGAAACCTGGACTGAGGTCTATCCATGGCTAACGCCGCAGCACATTCTGGGCACCACGACGCCCACGCCCACGATCACAAGCCGCCGTTCTTCTCCCGCTGGTTCCTGTCCACGAACCACAAGGACATCGGCACTCTCTATCTGCTGTTCGCCTTCTGCGCGGGCATCATCGGCGCGTTCCTCTCCTTCGGCATCCGCATGGAGATGGAGGAGCCCGGCCTCCAGTATTTCGCCAACCCCGGCACCTACAACGTGTTCGTGACCGGCCACGGCCTCATCATGGTGTTCTTCATGGTGATGCCCGCCCTCATCGGCGGCTTCGGCAACTGGTTCGTGCCCCTCATGATCGGCGCGCCCGACATGGCGTTCCCGCGCATGAACAACATCTCGTTCTGGCTGACGGTGGCGGGCTTCCTCAGCCTCGTCTGCTCGCTGTTCGTCGAGGGCGCTCCGGGCTCCAGCGGCGCCGGCACCGGCTGGACCGTCTACCCTCCGCTCTCCAGCGCCGGACATCCCGGCCCCGCCGTCGACTTCGCGATCTTCGCTCTCCACCTCTCGGGCGCCGGCTCGATCCTCGGCGCCATCAACTTCATCACCACGATCCTGAACATGCGCGCGCCGGGCATGACCCTGCACAAGATGCCGCTGTTCGCCTGGTCGATGCTGGTGACCGCGTTCCTGCTGCTCTTGTCGCTGCCGGTTCTCGCCGGCGCGATCACCATGCTGCTCACCGACCGCAACTTCGGCACGACCTTCTTCGATCCGGCCGGCGGCGGTGATCCGGTGCTCTACCAGCACCTGTTCTGGTTCTTCGGTCACCCCGAAGTGTACATCATGATCCTGCCGGCCTTCGGCATCGTCTCGCACATCATCTCGACCTTCTCGCGCAAGCCGGTGTTCGGATACCTCGCCATGGCCTACGCCATGGTGGCCATCGGCGTCGTCGGCTTCGTCGTGTGGGCACACCACATGTACACCGTCGGACTGTCGCTCCAGACCCAGTCCTACTTCGTGTTCGCCACCATGGTGATCGCGGTGCCCACCGGCGTAAAGATCTTCTCGTGGATCGCCACCATGTGGGGCGGGTCCATCCGCTTCACCGCCGCCATGCATTGGGCCGTCGGGTTCATCTTCCTGTTCACCGTCGGTGGCGTCACTGGCGTGGTGCTCGCGAACTCGGCCGTCGATAAGTACCTGCACGACACCTACTACGTCGTGGCGCACTTCCACTACGTGCTCTCGCTCGGCGCGGTGTTCATCATCTTCGCCGGTGTCTACTACTGGTTCCCGAAGATGACCGGCCACATCATCCCCGAATGGGCAGGCAAGCTGCACTTCTGGCTCGCCTTCATCGGCGCGAACGTACTGTTCTTCCCGATGCACTTCCTCGGTCTCGCCGGCATGCCGCGTCGCTATGCCGACTACCCGGAGGCGTTCGCCGGATGGCACAAGGTCTCGACCTGGGGCGGGCACATCTTCGCCCTTGGCATGGTGGTGTTCTTCATCGGCGTGGTTCTGGCGTTCCGCTCCAGCCGACGCGCCGCCGACAATCCCTGGGGTGAAGGTGCGACCACCCTCGAGTGGACGCTGTCGTCGCCGCCGCCCTTCCACCAGTTCGAGACGCTGCCCCGCATCGTTGACGAGCCGGGCCACTAAGAGAAAAGCCACAGCTTTTCGGATTGCGAGGACCGCGCCAGCGGTCCTCGCTCTTTCCCGGATGCCTTCCCACCGAACTCGCGGGCGGGCATCCCGAAAAGGGCGGCGCCAGGACGTCACACTCGATGACGGCGCGATCCGAAGCCCCATTCGCTACGACAAACTCAATCAGGTCCCCATGCAGGTCCCCATGACGAGCCTGTCGAACAGCCTATCCGCTGACGCCGAGCCGCAACCGGTCATCATGGCCGTCGGCGGCGAAGTCTCCGACTTCTTCGCCCTGTTGAAGCCCCGGGTGATGGTGCTGGTGATCTTCACCGCACTCGTCGGCATGGCGGTATCGAACGTCCACATCCAGCCGGTGGTGGGTACGATCTCGCTGCTGATGATCGCGGTTGGTGCCGGCGCCTCCGGCTGCCTCAACATGTGGTGGGATGCCGACATCGACGCGGTGATGACCCGGACGGCTAAGCGCCCGATTCCGGACGGGCGCATCCAGCCCAACGAAGCCCTGGCCTTCGGCATCGTCCTATCCGTCGGCTCGGTCCTTGTTCTCGGCCTCGCCTCGAACTGGCTCGCCGCCGGGCTCCTCGCCTTCACCATCGTGTTCTACGCGGTGTTCTATTCCATGTGGCTGAAGCGTGCGACGCCACAGAACATCGTCATCGGGGGTGCCGCAGGCGCCCTGCCCCCGGTCATCGGTCAGGCCGTCGTCACAGGCTCCGTCGGCATCGAGTCGATCGTCCTGTTCCTCATCATCTTCATCTGGACGCCGCCGCACTTCTGGGCGCTGGCCCTGATCAAGTCCGGCGAATACGCCAAGGCCGGCATCCCGATGATGCCGAACGTGGCTGGGCCGCAATCGACCCGCCGCCAGATCATCTACTACTCCCTCGTCCTGTTCCCCATCGGCCTCGCCCCGGTCTTTCTCGGCTTCGGTGGACTGCTCTACGGCGTGACGGCGCTGCTGGGTGGCCTCGGCATGCTGGCTTTCAGCGTTCACGTTTTCCGCAATCGGGAGGGCGAGGCAGAGCGCAAGGCGGCGCTCGGCATGTTCGGCTTCTCGATCCTCTACCTCTTCCTACTGTTCTCCGCCCTTCTGGCCGAGCACAGCCTTGGCCTGTTTCGGACGGTGATCGCGTGAGCGGCCTTCAGAACCAGCCGCGGCCGTTGACGCCGGAGGAGGCGCAGCGCCGGCGCAAGCGTTCCCTCGCCATCGCGGCCGTCCTCTTCACCCTCGTGGCGATCTTCTACGTTCTGACCATCGCGAAGCTCGGACCTCAGGTCCTCAATCGCGCACTCTGACGCGTGGCGAGGGAGACACCATGACCGATCGCACGAATCCCTCCCGCAAGGCCGCCGTCACGGCGTTCGCCTGCGCGGGCCTCGCCTTCGGAATGATCGGCCTCGCCTTCGCGTCGGTGCCGCTCTACGACATGTTCTGCAAAGCAACGGGCTTCGACGGCACCCCGCGCAAGGGCATCGCTCAGGTGGCGGCCGCCACCGACGACGGCATGCTGGTCCGGTTCGATACCAACGTATCCTCCAGCCTGCCCTGGCGCTTCCAGGCCGAGGCCGCCGAAGTCACGGCCCGCCTGGGCGAAACCAAGACCGTTTTTTTCAAGGTGAAGAACACCGGCACCGTACCATCCACCGGCATCGCGACCTTCAACGTCCAGCCGGCGCTGATGGGCGCGTTCTTCGTCAAGATCGAGTGCTTCTGCTTCAATGAGCAGACCCTGCAGCCGGGCGAGACCATGGACTTCCCGGTGGTGTTCTACATCGATCCGGCCGTACGCCAGGATTCGAACACCGCGCACCTCTCGGAGATGACGCTGTCCTACACCTACTTCGCGTCGAAGAACGGTCAGCCCACGGCCGCGCTTGCGACAACGGGCGGCACGGGAAAGAAGTCGAATTTCTGACGCAGCAAGCGTGACAAGAGCGCGCCCGGCCGATTAAGGGTCTGAGCGTGGAAGCCGGGCATCCGGTCGAGCCGAAACAATGAGAGAGCCCGGGGCCGTCACGGTCGGGGCCCAGGGGTCAGGAGAGACGTTAGATGGCCGAGGCGCACGCCAAGAACCACGATTTCCACATTCTCGCCCCGAGTCCGTGGCCGCTCATCGGCGCCTTCTCCGGCTTCCTGATGGCGTTCGGGGCCGTCTTCTGGATGAAGAGCCTCACCATCGGTACCCTCAGCCCGGGTCCGTACATCTTCGGTGCCGGCACCATCGGCGTGCTCTACACCATGTACGCCTGGTGGAAGGACGTGGTCCACGAGGCCAACACCGGCGATCACACCCGCGTGGTGCAGCTCCACCACCGCTACGGCATGATCATGTTCATCGCCTCGGAGGTGATGTTCTTCGCCGCGTGGTTCTGGGCCTATTTCGAGGCAGCGCTCTACACCGCCGACCCCATCCAATCGACCCGCGTCGATTTCACCGGCGGGACGTGGCCGCCCAAGGGCATCGAAGCCTTCGACCCTTGGCACCTGCCGCTTCTCAACACCCTGATCCTGCTGACCTCGGGCACGACCATCACGTGGGCGCACCACGCCCTGCTGCATGACGACCGCAAGGGCCTGAAATATGGTCTGTGGCTGACGATCATCCTCGGCGTGCTGTTCTCGGCCTGTCAGGCCTACGAGTACGCCCACGCCCATTTCGGCTTCTCGGGCAGCATCTACTCGGCGACCTTCTTCATGGCGACGGGCTTCCACGGCTTCCACGTCATCATCGGCACCATCTTCCTGGCCATCTGCCTCTACCGTGCGTATCTCGGTCAGTTCACCGTGAAGCAGCACCTCGGTTTCGAGTTCGCCGCTTGGTACTGGCACTTCGTTGACGTGGTCTGGCTGTTCCTGTTCGCCTCGATCTACGTCTGGGGATCTGGCATCGGACACGCCGCCCACTGATCGTAAGCGGCCCTCGGCTGCATGGGAGATATGAAAGGGCGGCGCGAGCCGCCCTTTCGCGTGTCGAGACCAACTCCTATCCCCATATCCAGATCGAGCTGATGCTCACCCGGGCTCGAGGAGTACGAATCTTGGACGCTACGCGGCCGCTTCCCCCACCGATTCCCACAGGACTGCGCGGTCGCTGCCCGCGCTGTGGGGAAGGTCACATGTTCGACGGCTTCCTCACCTTCGCGCCGTCCTGCGAAGCCTGCGGTCTCGACTATTCCGGCTTCAATTCCGGCGATGGTCCGGCCTTCTTCGTCATGTCCATCGTCGGTACCATCGTGGTCGGCCTCGCCCTGTGGATGGAGATTTCCTACGAGCCGCCGATCTGGGTCCACGCCGTCGTCGCCGGGTCGCTCTCCATTGGTCTGAGCCTCGCCATTATTCGGCCTCTCAAGGGCGTGCTCGCGGCCCTTCAATTCGCCAACAAGGCCGAGCAGGGACGCTTTCGCTAGTGTCGGCCGTTCGACCTGGGGCCGTGCGAGCTCTGATCGCGCCCGGCCTCGTCTCGCTCGTTTGTCTCGCGATTCTCCTCGGCCTCGGCGTTTGGCAGCTCGATCGCAAGAGCCAGAAGGAAGCGCTCATCGGGCGCATCCTCGACCGGTCGCGCATCGAACCACCGGCGTCCTTGCCGGCGCCGGGCACGTGGAACCCAGAGGCCGACGAGTTTCGGCGAGTGCGGGTGACCGGCACGCTACTCAACGACCGCGAGACCCTCGTCCATGGCTTGGCCGCCGGCGCCGCACCCGGTCGCGCGCTCCAGGGCTATTATGTCCTGACGCCGCTACGGCGGTCCGAGGGCGATACGGTGCTGATCAACCGCGGCTTCGTACCCACGGAACTGAAAGCGCCGACGAGCCGGACGGTCGGGCAGATCGCGGGCGAGACCACGATCACCGGTATCCTGCGGGGTTCCGAGCCGCGGACCATGTTCGTCCCCGCCCCCGATGCGGCGCGCAACGAGTGGTTCAACCGCGACATCGCCGGCATCAGCGCGGCAGCCGGGCTGGCGGCCCCTCTGCCCTATCTCGTCGAAGCCGACGCCACTCCCAATCCGGGCGGCTGGCCGAAGGGCGGTCAGTTGCGGGTCGACCTGCCGAACAACCATCTGCAATACGCCTTCACGTGGTTCGGCATCGCCGGCTGCCTCATCGGTGTCTTCGGTGTGTTCGCCTGGAAGCGCCTCTTCGACGCACCCGACCCTGCCTGACCGTTCTCCGTCGGCTTGCCGGCAACGGGGTGTGCGCTACTCTCTGGGAGGGCGGATCACGCCCTGGAGTGTGCCCATGCGCGCCGCGATCCTGTTGCTGACCCTCGGTTTGACGTGGAGCGCGGCGCACGCCGCCGATGAAGCTGGGCGCGAGGCTGCCCGCGCCACCGTCACCCGACAGATCGAGGCTTTCCGGAAGGACGATGCGGCGACGGCCTACGCCCAGGCTGCACCTGCGATCCAGGGGATGTTCCCCTCGCCCGACACCTTCCTCGCTATGGTGCGACAGGGCTACGCCGCCGTCTATCGCGCTCGAAGCTACAGCGTGGACCGGGTGGAGGATGTCGATGCCAACGGTGTCGCCCTCGGTGTGAAGCTGCAGGACGAGGCCGGCATCGACTGGGTGGCCCTCTACACCCTGGAGAGACAAGCAGACGGTGCATGGCGCATCACGGGGTGCCAACTCAAGAAGGCGCCGGGCACCAGCACCTGAGGCGCATCAGGTTTCGACAGGCCGGACGGCTTGGTGTAGACGGGGCGCCTTCCTGGAGGCCCCTTTGCTTCACGTTTCGACCCGCGGCGCAGCGGCGCCCCTTTCCTTCTCCGACGCCTTGCTCGCCGGGCTTGCCCGCGACGGCGGTCTCTACGTGCCAGAGAGCTGGCCGCAACTGTCGCACGAGACCATCGCGGGGCTCGCGGGCCTGCGCTACGCCGATGCCGCCAAGATCGTCCTGCGCCCTCTGATCGACGGCGAGATAGCGGATGCCGATTTCGATCGGATGATCGAGGACTCGTACGCGACGTTCCGGCACCCGGCCGTGTGTCCGCTGACCCAGCTCGACGACAACCTATTCCTGCTCGAACTCTTCCATGGGCCGACGCTCGCGTTCAAGGACGTGGCGATGCAGCTCCTCGGGCGGCTCATGGACCATGTCCTGCGGGCGCGCGGGTCGCGGGCGACCATCGTCGGCGCCACCTCGGGCGACACCGGCTCGGCGGCCGTCGAAGCGTTCCGCGGCCTCGATCAGGTCGACATCTTCATCCTGTTTCCGGAGGGCCGCGTCTCGGAGGTCCAGCGTCGGCAGATGACGTCGGTCGGGGCGGACAACGTCCACGCCATCGCCATCGACGGCAATTTCGATGATTGCCAGAACATCGTCAAAGCCCTGTTCCAGCACGCCGAGTTCGCCGATGCGGTGAAACTCTCGGGCGTGAATTCCATCAACTGGGCGCGGGTCGCCGCCCAGGCGGTGTATTATTTCACCAGTGCGGTCGCTCTCGGCGCACCGCATCGGCGTGTCTCGTTCGCCGTGCCCACGGGCAATTTCGGTGACATCCTGGCCGGCTGGGTCGCCAAGCGCATGGGCCTGCCCATCGATCGCCTGATGATCGGCACCAACGCCAACGACATCCTGGCACGGACCTTGGAGCACGGGTCCTATGAGGTCCGCGGCGTCCAGCCGACCACCTCGCCCTCCATGGACATCCAGATCTCTTCGAATTTCGAGCGTCTGCTGTTCGAGGCCCTCGGCCGGGATTCGTCCAGCCTCGGCCGGCTCATGGCCGGGCTGAAACAGTCGGGCGGGTTCAGCCTCGACGAGGCGGTCCTCGACACCGTGCGCGCCGAGTTCGACGCTACCGCCGTGCCCGAGGATGCCGTGAAGGCCGAGATCGCCCGAACCTTCGCCGAGACAGGTCACGTCATCGATCCGCACAGCGCCATCGGCGTCCATGCCGCCCGACGGCTCCTCGATAAGGATCCGCGCACGCCCGTCGTCGCCTTGGCGACCGCACACGCGGCGAAGTTCCCCGATGCCGTGTCCGAGGCCGTCGGCGGAGCGCGCCCTGCCCTGCCGCCGCATCTCGCCGACCTCCTCGACCGCGAGGAAAAATTCTCCCGCGTCGCCAACGATCAGGCGGCCGTGGAGAGCTTCATCCGCACCCACGCCCGCATCACCAAGGCCGGCTGAATTCCATGAACCAGCACTTCGCCACCCATGGCGCCTCCCCTGACCTGCGGATCACCCGCCTGGACAATGGAGTCACCGTCGTCACGGAGGCGATGCCGGGTGTCGCGACGGCGACCCTGGGCGTCTGGGTCGGCGCAGGCTCCCGGCACGAGCGGCCGGACGAGAGCGGGCTCAGCCATCTCATCGAGCACATGGCGTTCAAGGGCACGACCACGCGCTCGGCCCGGCGCATCGCCGAGGACATCGAGAACGTCGGTGGCGACATCAACGCCGCCACCTCCGCCGAGGGGACGAGCTACACCGCCCGCGTACTGGGCGAGGACGCCGGCGTGGCCCTCGACGTCATCGGCGATATTCTCACGGATTCGGTGTTCGAGGCCGGCGAGCTGGCGCGTGAGAAGGGCGTGATCCTTCAGGAGCACGCCGCCATCGAGGATACCCCCGACGACGTGGTCTACGAGGCCTTCACCGAGGCGGCCTTCCCCGATCAGCCCATGGGTCGGCCAATCATCGGGACGCCCGAGACGATCAACAGCTTCGACCGCGCCGGCATCGAAGCCTACATCGCCCGCGAGTACACCCCAGACCGCATCGTGCTCGCGGCGGCCGGTGCGATCGCGCACGACGCCATCGTCGAATCGGCGCGGGCCCATTTCGGGGATCTCAAGGCTGCGACGCCCCCCGAGACGGTCCCGGGTGTCTACAAGGGCGGCGAGAAGCGGATCCAGAAGAAGCTCGAGCAGGCCAATGTGGTCCTCGGCCTGCCGGGCCTCTCGTTCCGCGATCCCGGCTACTACGCCCTGCATATGTTCGCTCAAGTGCTCGGCGGCGGCCTGACCTCGCGCCTGTGGCACGAGGTCCGCGAGACGCGGGGCCTCGCCTACGAGATTCAGGCGTTCCACTGGTCCTTCTACGATTGCGGGTTGTTCGGCATCGGCGCCGGCACCTCGGGCGGCGATCTCGGCCAACTGATCGACGTGACCCTGGAGGCCACAACCCGGGCGGCCCGCGACGCCGACACCGTCGAGGTCGCCCGCGCCAAGGCACAGCTCAAGGTCGCCCTGCTGTCGGCCCTCGAAACACCGGGGGGCCGCATCGAGCGCAATGCCCGCCAGATCCTGGCCTGGGGCCGGGTGATTCCGGCGCAGGAGGTCATCGCCAAGGTCGATGCCGTGACCGTCGATGATGTGCGGGCTGCCGGCAGAAGGCTTCTCACCGGCGCCCCAACCCTCGCCGCCATCGGCCCGATCAAGAAGCTGCCGTCCCTCGAGCGGATCACCGCGGCCTTGAGCGCGGCCTAAGGATTTCGCGGGCGGCTTGTTTTGGCCGCAAAGGAACGTGATCCAGCGGGTCCGGCGTCACGGTTGAGAAACAGTGGGTGCCTCCGCTTCGGCGAGCACTCCGCCTTGCCGGTGGAGGTCGCCGCCGATACGACTGGGCATCCTAGCTGAGCCGTATTCGTCACACTCGCCCGCCCGGCCGGAACACTCGCCCGTTGCGTCAAATCCTCCTCGTCTTCGCCGCCGTCTTCACGGCCCTGTTCGGCGCCCTGGTCTTCAGCGCGCCGGCGCGCGCCGTCGAGGCCGTGCGGGTCACCCTCGATGCGCCGGCCATCGACCTCACGACAATGATCGAGCGCTACCGCTCGGACGGCGACCTCATCCAGATCTCCACGGCGCCGGGTAAGGACGGCATCGTCCGCCGCATCGTCGTCAAGGCGCGCGACACGGGTGCACGCCCCGACTGGATGGTGTTCGCGCTCACCAACGATACCGACGAGCAGATCGACCGGGTCCTCGTCGCCCCGCATTTCCGTCTCGTCGGGTCCGGGGTGATCTGGCCCGATCTCGGTGGCTCGCGCATCGCCGCGATCACGGCGAGCCAGGGTATTCGCCCGGAGCGCGACGAGAACCCGGAAGCCGACCAGTTCGTCATCACTCTCGATCCCGGCGCCACCGTCACTTATGTGGCCGAGTTGCGTGGACCGAACATCCCCCAGGTCTACCTCTGGGACCAGGAAGCCTACCGGAAGAAGTCCACCGGCCTGACCCTCTACAAAGGGATCATCATCGGCATCGCCGGCCTGCTGGCTCTGTTTCTAACGATCATCTTCGTGGTCAAGGGCGCGATCATCTTCCCGGCCGCCGCAGCGCTGGCGTGGTCTGTGCTCGCCTACGCGTGCATCGATTTCGGATTCCTGCAGCGCATTCTCCCCGTCACCGAGGTGGCGGAGCGAATCTATCGTGCGTCGGCCGAGGCGGTGCTGGGCGCCACCCTGCTGGTCTTCCTGTTCGCCTACCTCAACCTCAGCCGATGGCACGTGCGCTACAGCCACGTGGCGTTCTTCTGGCTCGCGTTCCTCGCGGGCCTCGTCGCGCTCGCGGTATTCGATCCGCCCGTGGCCGCGGGCGTCGCCCGCATCTCCATCGCGGCGGTGGCCGGCGTCGGCCTGCTCCTCATCGTCTATCTCGCCGCCCATAACGGCTATGACCGGGCGATCCTGCTGATCCCGACATGGTTCCTTCTTCTTGTGTGGGTGGTGGCGGCGGGGTTCGCCATCACCGGCCAGATCGGTTCCGATCTCGTGCAGCCTGCCCTCATCGGTGGTCTCGTCCTTATCGTCATGCTCATCGGGTTCACGGTGATGCAGCACGCCTTCGCCGGGGGTGGCCTAACCCACGCCCTCGTGTCCGACACCGAGCGTAGAGCGCTGGCGCTGACCGGCGCAGGGGACGTGGTGTTCGACTGGGATGTACCCGGCGACCGGGTCTTCGCCGGTCAGGAGATGGAGGTGCAACTCGGCCTGAAGCGGGGAACCCTCGAAGGTCCGGCGGTGAACTGGCTCGCCCTGGTGCATCCCTTCGACGTGGAGCGCTACTCGGCCGCCCTCGATACGGTCATCGAGGAGCGGCGCGGCCGCATCGTCCACGATTTCCGCCTGCGCTCCACGGCCGGGCCGTACTACTGGTATCGCCTGAAGGCGCGCCCCGTGATCGGCACCGACGGCGAGGTGGTGCGCATCGTCGGCACCATCGCGGACGTCACCGAGGTGAAGACCGCCGAGGAACGCCTGCTGCACGATGCCGTGCACGACAGCCTCACGGGACTGCCCAATCGCGAACTGTTCCACGACCGACTCGACGCGGCACTCGCTTTTGCCAGCCAGGATGCGCGTCTGAAGCCGACGACCATCGTTCTCGACATCGACCGGTTCAAGGCCATCAACGACGCGATTGGTCTCTCGGCCGGCGACTCGATCCTGCTGACCCTGTCGCGTCGCCTCGGCCGGCTCCTCCGCCCGCAGGACACCCTGGCCCGGGTGGCGGGCGACGAATTCGCCCTCATCCTGTTGTCGGAACGCGATCCCGACCGCATCCTTTCGTTCGCCGAGATGATCCGCAAGGCCATCGCCACGCCCATCACCTACGCCGATCGCGAGATCTTCCTCACGGTGTCCGTGGGCATCGTCCTGCACGAGGTCGGAGCCACCCTGAAGCGCGAGGAGGTGTTCAAGAACGCCGAGATCGCCATGATCCAGGCCAAGCGCGGCGGCGGCGACCGCATCGAGGTGTTCCGCGCCGATATGCGCAACGAGCGCGGCGACCGCCTGATGCTCGAAGGGGACCTGCGCCGCTCCCTCGAACGCAACGAGATGAAAGTGCTGTTCCAGCCCATCGTCCGGCTGGAGGACCGCACCGTCGCGGGTTTCGAGACGCTCCTGCGCTGGGACCATCCGAGACTCGGCCGTATCCCGGCGTCCACCTTCATGCCGGTGGCCGAGGAATGCGGCTTCGTGGTCAACCTCGGAATTTTCGCCCTGGAGCGTACGGCCCTCGAACTCGCCGCCTGGCAACGTTCCCTCGACGTCGAACCGCCGATCTTCGCCACCGTCAACATGTCGTCGCGGCAGTTGCTGCGCCACGATCTCCTGCACGACGTGAAGACGATCCTGGCGCGTTCCGGCGTGCTGCCGGGGTCTCTCAAGCTCGAGCTCGCCGAGAGCCTGGTGATGGAGAATCCGGAATACGCGGCGCAGATGCTCGCCCGTATCCATGATCTGGGCGCCGGCCTGTCGCTGGATGATTTCGGGACGGGCTACTCCGCCCTGTCGTACCTCCAGCGCTTTCCGTTCGACACGATCAAGATCGACCAATCCTTCGTTCGCCAGATCGCGACGGGACGCACGGGGATCCTTCGTTCCATCGTCAAGATGGCGCAGGAACTCGGCCTCGCCATCGTGGCCGAGGGTGCGGAATCGGAAGCCGACGCGCAGGCGCTGGCGGAACTCGGCTGCGAGTACGCTCAGGGCTTCGCCTTCGGCGAGCCCATGTCGATGCTCCAGGCTCGACAGCTCCTTGGAGCGGCCCCGGAAGCCGCCTGAGACCGCCCGGTCGATCGACACGCCGAATGGCTTCGTCGAGACGGCGCGTCACGCAGGGTCGGTCGAACGCCACACGTCTGCTCGGGTCGGGACGAGTTCGTCCGCCGCCTCGGTAGAACGCCCCATCGCGTGAATGTCTTGGATCGGCTTAAACCTCCCTTAACCATGATCCGGCATCGTTCTCGATGACGAAAGGCCAGATTCGAGTGGCCGTGCGAGAGGGAATTGCGTGATGGCCGAGGCCGCACTCCGGACCGACGAAGGTTTCGACTCCACCATCGTGCGGCGCCTGATGGCCCGGCCGCTTCGACTCGTCGAGACCCCCATGGCCGAGGTCGTCACGCTTCACCCGGGCGCCGCGGCCCCCGAGAATCGCGCGCAGGCCTCCGAGGAGGTCGCTCGCCTGAAGGCCCAGCTCCTCGTCATGAAGGCGGTTCTACGCTCGGAACGCGACGAGGCCGCCCACCTGCGGGCCTGCATCGCGACCATCGCCGACCCGGAGCCGCTGACGCCCGAGGCCCAGGCCGTGCGCGACCGCTGGGCCGCCCTCGTCGACCAGCTCCTGCACACCGCACGATAGCCGCCCCTCCGCGACGCGCGACGCGCCGCCCTGCCCCGTTCGAGGGATACTGATGAGCGCCCGCTGCTCCCTCGTGGTCAACGGCAGGTCCGTGCGTGTTTCCACGGGTGATACGCCCCTGGAAGCCGCCCTGGCCGACGGGATGATCGCCGCGCAACCCGGTCTCCTGGGCCAGGGGTCCGGCCCCCTCCCCCGGCGTGCACAGGCACGCAGCCACCGCTCGGACGCCGTCAAGCTCACCCTGCCCCGCCCCAGCCTCATCGAGCGGTCCGAGACGGTCGCTGCCCCGGTGAAGCCCGTTCCTGCGCAAAAGCGCGCCGGAACGGTCACGCAGATCACCCCACTCGGGCCACACACCCTCGAAGTCGTGGTGACGATCACCAAGCGGCTCGCCTTCGAACCGGGCCATGGCGTGGTGGCCACCTTCGAGGGCTTCGATCCCGTCACCCTCAGTCCGACCCTGCGCGTCGACGGCGCGGCGGAACTCAACGAACTCGTCTTTCACCTTCGCCTCACCGGAGACCGCGCGGCCCTGCCCGACGCGTTCGGGGACGGCATCCGGCTCGACCATCCGGTGAAGATCAAAGGGCCCGTCGGCCGGGGCTACTACCGGCCCGGTGGCGGTCGCCTCGTCCTCGTCGCCGCCGAGACCGGATTCGCTCCGATCTGGTCCATTGCGCGAGCCGCGCGGTACATCGAGCCGGCGCGCGAGGTGGCGATCCATGTCGGTGCCCGCGATCCCCTCGACCTCTACATGCGGCCATCCCTGGATTGGCTGCGTGCCACGGGCGTCGGCCGCGTCGTGCTCGTCGCCGACCGCAGCCGCCAGCGCCCGCCCGACGTGCGACCCGGCCCCCTGACGGCGCATCTGCCGTCGCTGCGCACCACCGATGTGGTCCATGTCGCGGGAGATGCCTCGACCGTTGGCGCCGTCGAAGTCCTGGCGGCGGCGGCCGGCGCGCGTTGCTATCCGATCCTGCTCGATCCCATCCCCTGACACGGAAAAACCGGCTTCTCGTGACGAGAGCCCGGTTTGAATCGTTCGGGCGCGGCTAGAGACGTGCCCGACCACGTTGGGTCGGGACACACCGCGAGGCCTTTGTTCGGCCGCGCTCTCCGACGAACCGGCATCCACTTCTGCGGAGAGCGCTCCAGTCGGGCCGAACCCCTATTCGGGTCCGACCTGACGCACGGCCCCGCGCGCGGCGCTGGTGGCGAACATCGCATAGGCCCGCAGGGCCGTGGTGATCCGGCGCTTGCGTGGCTCGGCCGGCTTCCACCCGGCGGCGTCCTGTGCGGCTCGGCGAGAGACGAGTTCAGCCTCGTCAACGGCGAGATGGATGCCGCGTCCCGGAATGTCGATCTCGATGCGGTCGCCGTCGCGCACGAGGCCGATGAGGCCGCCCTCCGCCGCTTCCGGCGAGACGTGTCCGATGGACAGGCCGGAGGAGCCGCCGGAGAACCGCCCATCGGTGACCAGGGCGCAGGCTTTGCCGAGGCCCTTCGATTTCAGGTAGCTCGTCGGGTACAGCATCTCCTGCATGCCGGGACCGCCACGGGGACCTTCATAGCGGATCAAGACGACTTCGCCGGCCTTCACCCGCCCGTTGAGGATGGCGTCGACCGACGCGTCCTGGCTCTCGAACACCCGGGCGATGCCGGTGAAGGTGAGGATCGAGGCGTCGACACCCGCCGTCTTCACGATGCAGCCGTCGACGGCGAGGTTTCCGTAAAGCACGGCGAGGCCGCCATCCTGCGAATAGGCATGCGCCGCCGCGCGGATGACGCCGCCCTCGCGGTCGAGGTCGAGGTCCTCCCAGCGCGCCGTCTGGCTGAAGGCGACCTGGGTCGGCACACCGCCCGGCGCGGCGCGGTAGAACTCTGACACCGTGGTACTGGCCGTGCGACGCACGTCCCAGCGGTCGAGGGCTTGAGCCAGTGTGCCGGCGTGCACGCTCCCGGCCTGCGCATCGATGAGGCCGGCGCGGTCGAGTTCACCGAGGATCGCCATGATGCCGCCCGCCCGGTGCACGTCCTCCATGTGGACCTCGGCCACCGCCGGGGCGACCTTGCACAGCACGGGTACGCGCCGTGAGAGCCGGTCGATGTCCGCCATGGTGAACGGCACCTCCGCCTCGTGGGCGGCGGCCAGCAGATGCAGCACCGTGTTGGTGGAGCCGCCCATGGCGATGTCGAGGGTCATGGCGTTCTCGAAAGCCGAGAAGCCCGCGACCGCGCGGGGCAGCACGCTGGCGTCGTCGCCCTCGTAGTAGCGCTTGGCGAGATCGACGATGAGGTGGCCGGCCTCGACGAACAGACGGCGACGGTCTGCATGGGTCGCCAGCACCGAGCCGTTGCCGGGCAGGGACAGACCGAGGGCCTCGGTCAGGCAGTTCATCGAATTGGCCGTGAACATGCCCGAGCACGAGCCGCAGGTCGGACAGGCCGCGCGCTCGATGGCGGCCACATCCTCGTCGGACACTCGGTCGTCGGCCGCCGCCACCATGGCGTCGACGAGGTCGAGCTTCTTGATCACGCCCTTGAGCTGAACCTTCCCGGCCTCCATGGGGCCGCCGGACACGAACACCGCCGGGATGTTGAGGCGCAAAGCCGCCATCAGCATGCCGGGTGTGATCTTGTCGCAATTGGAGATGCACACCATCGCGTCGGCGCAGTGGGCGTTGACCATGTACTCGACGGAATCGGCGATGAGCTCGCGCGAGGGGAGCGAGTACAGCATCCCGTCATGGCCCATGGCGATGCCGTCATCGACCGCGATGGTGTTGAATTCCTTGGCGACGCCGCCGGCCGCCTCGATCTCCCGGGCCACGAGCTGGCCGAGATCCTTCAGGTGGACATGGCCGGGCACGAACTGAGTGAAGGAGTTCACCACGGCGATGATCGGTTTGCCGAAATCGCCGTCCTTCATACCGGTCGCACGCCACAGGCCGCGGGCGCCGGCCATGTTGCGGCCATGGGTGGTGGTGCGGGAACGGTAGGCGGGCATCGCATCTCTCACGGTTCGCCGCGCTTTTGCGGGCGGGAGGCGATGCGTGGCAAGGGCCTTTTCGCAGGTCTTGGGGTTCGGCCCCCGTGGAGTGTTATCGCATCAGGCCGCGCGGGCCCGCAGGCCGGCGCCATTGCCGAACGCGCGGGCGTAGAGCGAGGCGTAGGTGGTCGCGGCCTCGTCCCAGCCGAAGGTGCGCGACATGGCGGTGCGGCGCATGGCGTTGAGGCGCTTCTTCTGACCGAAGGTGTCGAGGGCCCGCCGAATGGCGCCGGAGAAACCGCGCGCCGACGCATCGCCGAAGGTGAAGCCGGTCACGCCGTCCTCGACGGTGTCGGCGAGACCGCCGGTACGATGGACGATGGGAAGCGAGCCGAAACGCTGGGCGTACATCTGAGCCAGACCGCAGGGCTCGAAGCGCGACGGCATCAGCAGGAAGTCGCTGCCGGCGAACATTCGGCGGGCATCCTGCTCGTTGAACCCGACATGGACACCGACGGCGTCGGGATGGCGGCGGGAGAGATCGCGCAGGGCCCCCTCGAACCGGCTCTCGCCCTGCCCGATGACCACGAGCTGGCCGCCCTCCGCCACGATGGTGTCGGCGGCCGCCAGGCTGAGGTCGATGCCCTTCTGGTGAACGAGGCGCGAAACGATGGCAAAGAGCGGTCCGCGTGAGACGGCCAGGCCGAACTGGCGGCGGACGGTCTCCGCATTGGCGCGCTTGCCCTTCCAGTCGTCGGCCTCGAAGCGGGTGGCGAGGTACGGATCCGTGCGCGGGTCCCAACTCTCGTCGATGCCGTTGAGGATACCGGCCAGCCGCCCCTGGGACGCGCGGGTGCGCAGCAACCCGTCGAGGCCGCAGCCGGCGTCCGGCGTCGTGATCTCGCGGGCGTAGGTGTCGCTCACTGTCGTGACGTGGGAGGCGTAGTAGATGCCGGCCTTGAGGAAGGAGAGCTGCCCGTAGAACTCGACGCCGTCCATCTGGAAGGCGTGGTCCGGGACGCCGAGACGGCCGAGGGATTCGTGCGGGAACAGGCCCTGGTAGGCGAGGTTGTGCACCGTGAGGATGCTCGGCACCCGCACTCCGGACCAGGCGAGGTAGGCCGGGGCGAGGGCCGCCTGCCAGTCGTTGAGGTGGAGAAGGTCGGCGGCCCAGGCCGGATCGACGCCACGAGCGATCTCGGCGGCGGCGAGACTCAGGCGGGCGAAGCGGATGTCGTTGTCGGCGAAATCGCCCTGCCCGTCGCCGTAGGGCGTGCCGTCGCGCTGGTAGAGTTCGGGGCTGAGGACGACGTAGATCTGGAGGCCGTCGGCGCTCTCGACCAGGCCGAGTTCGCAGGGCGGCACACCGGCATGGCCGGGCAACTGCGCGACGACGGGGATGTGGTCGAAGCGATCCACCACCTGACGGTAGCCGGGGATGAGGACGCGGATGTCGTAGTGCCGCCGCAGGGCCCGCGGCAGGGACGCCGCGACTTCGCCGAGACCGCCGGTCTTCACGAAATCCGCCATCTCGGGCGTGGCGAACAGGATGCGGGGCTGATGCAGCGGAGGGATCGTCTGGCCGAGAAGGCCACGGGCGGAGGCGGAGTGAGCAGTCGCCGCAGACGTCATTTTATCCTTGCCGCTCCGGGCACCTTGGACGTGCAGGGCGAAACAACCCGTGGCTGACGTCGGCATCGTGAACGCCCCGATTGGTAAATGGTTCCGTTGCGATGCACAATCCAAGCCACGATTTCGGTTACGAATTCCTTGCTTTTGGTGCGGCGCAAACGGTCGCAGCCCGTCGAATTCAGGGTCGGTTCAGGACGATGGCCGCGACCGAATGCCGAAGGCCCGGCGCGAAGGCGAAGCAAACGACGGATCAGGTTTCGGCAATCCAGGCGCGCAGACCGCTCAGCGTATGGAAGGCATCGGCCGAGCGAACGGCGAGCTGCGGCGCTTGTGTCCGCATCATGTCCGCCAGGGCGTGGCCCGGACCGAGTTCGAGGCTCCGTTCGGCGCCGCGCTCGACCACGGCATCGAGGCAGGCAGTCCAATCGACGAAGGTCGCGACCTGTCGGGCGAGCGCACCGCGGAATCGCCCGGCGTCGAAGATCGGCGTGCCATCCGTGCCGTTCAGGAGGATCCGGCCTGTGATGGGCCGGCGCACGGGTACGGAGGCGAGCTGCGCATGGAACGGGTCCACGGCCCGTTCGAGCAGGGCCGTGTGCGAGGCGACCCCGACGTGCAACCGGCTCGCCCGCGCCGCGCCCATCCGCGCGGCTTCGGCGCAGAGGTCATCGAGAGCGTCACCCATGCCGCCGACCACGAACAGGTCCGCGGGGTTGCGGATGGCGATTGCGCAGGCATGACGCGCCACGAGAGGATCGAGGGTCGCACGCGGCAGGCCACGGATGGCGGCGAGCCCCTGGCCGGGGCGGCTCGCCGCGTCCATGGCCTCGGCCCGCGCAGCGGTGAGGCCGAGGACCTGCTCCGGCGTCCAGATTCCGGCAACGCCCCAAGCCGCCATCTCGCCGACGCTGTAGCCGGCGACGACACAGCGCCGTGGGAGAATGTCGGCGACGCACTCTGCCAGGGCCAGGGCGGCAGTGACGCACAGGATCTGCCCGATGCGGTTGGCGTAGAGTTCCGCTGGATCGGCCTGCGCCACGAGGCTTCGCGGATCGCACCCGAGATACGCGGCGGCATGGGCGAAGATCGGCGCGGCGGCGGGGGCATCCGCCGTCAAGGCGAACAGATCGGGCGATTGCAGCCCCTGGCCGGAGCAGAGCAGGGCCAACGTCATGGCCCCACCCCGTCGAGGAACAAGGTCATGGCGAGGAGGTCGGCGCAGCCGCCCGGACTGAGGTTGCGGCGCGTGAAGGCGATGTGCAGCGCCTGTGCCCGCGCCCGCCAGTCGGCAGATGCGATGCCGCCGGCCGCGAGAAACGCGCGGGCGGCCCCCTGCACGTAGGCGAGGCCCGCGGCACCACCGCGATGCAGAAGGTTCGTGTCCTCCACGCCGGCCATGAGGGCGAGGCAGAGCTGCACCCGCACGGCTTCCGGGTCATCGGGTCGTATGGCCTCGGCTTCGCGCAGAGCCGGGAGTCCGAGGGCGTAGAGGGTTGGAAACCCGAGCGCTGCCTCGCGTCGCGCACCGCCGGCCCGGTATTGTCGCAAGGCGGCGGAACCGTGGCTGTGGAGGGGGATGGGACCGTTCGCAATGGCGGCACCCCAACGGTCGGCGACGAGACGCCCGAGGCGCCGGCAATCGCCAGAGGCGTCGCGGAATCCGGCCGCGGCCACGAGGAGGCCTAGACCGAAGATCGCGCCGCGATGGGTGTTCACCCCGCCTGTGGCTGCGAGCATCGCCGCCTCGGCCGCGAGGCCGATGGCCCTCAGGGTGTCCATGCCGGCGCCCCGCCCGCCGGCCTCGGCGAGATCGGCGAAGTACGGCTCCAGGGTGTCGGCGCTGCGGTTCAGCAGGGCCGCATCCATGTCCGCATGGGCGCCCGGATCGACGTGGCTGACGAGGCCCGGCTTCGGGTAGGTGGCGACCTCGAGGCGCAGGCAGGACACGGCCGTTGCGGCGAGCGCGTCAGCCGGTGTGGAGAGCGCCGACACCCGCGCGGCGCTCAGCATCCGGCACCCGCGAGGAAATCGGAGCGGGCGACGAGGCTCACGCCGCGGGCATCCTTCGCCAGAATCTCGGGCATCCCCTCGGCGAGTTCGCGCCACTGCACGGCCATCCCGCCGGCTCCGAGGCACTCGCCGTCGATCCGCATGGGGGCCTCGCTGGCGATGGTCGAGAGACCGGCGAGGAGCGCCTCGGGCGCCCCGTCGAGGCGCCACAGCAGATCGATGTCGGACGTCGGCGACAGGTAGGGAAGGCCCGTGAGGTGCTGCCAGGCGAGGCTGCCGAAAGTCCGTGCCTCGGGGTCGAGATCGAGGAGGCGTCGCAGGGTCGGTTGCCACTCGGGCGGCGCCGCGGGCGCGGCCTCGGCAAGACGGGGCGGAGGTGCGATGGCACGGAGCGCGGACGCCTCCAGCACGAAGGACAGACGTCGTTTGCCCTGAGCGGGTGGCAGGGGCAGCCCCAGGGGAATACCCGCCTCGCCCCCGGCGGGACGCCGGACGACCAGGGGCCAGTTCCGTTCGGCCCAGTCGGCGACGTAGGGCAGGCCATCGTACTCGGGCCGCCGCATGAGGAGCGTGCGCCAGGCGGCGGGGGCGACCCGGACCATCTGATGGCGCCCGAGCGCCTCAGGCATGGTCCGCGACGCGCGCCGCAACCCGCTCGGCGATGGCGGCAGCCCGAGTCCGACCGCCGCGCTCCCACCCGAGACGGTCGCGACAATCGCCAGAGGCCTGTGGCGCTGCAAGGCAAGCCTCCAACTGCTCGGCCAGGGATCTCCGCGGGTCCCAGGTCTCGTGGATCGCCCCCGTCTGGACGAGATTGTCGAGGCCCGGGGCGAACACCGCGGTCGCACGGGCCTTCTCGGTGAGAACGTCGAGGGAGAGTTTCGTGACCCGGGCCATGGAGGGCAGGTCCATCACCTCCGGGTGGGCGCCCGGCAGGGCGACGAGGTGGCCGGTGGCCAGCGCCGTGGCGATGAAGGCCCCGGCGGCGCTGCGGCCGTAGAGCAGGCCGAGGGTCCGGTGCCCCTCCGCCTCGGCGAGCATCAGTGCCTTGGCGAGGTGGGCGAGGTACTCGTTGAGACCGAGGAGCTCGTCCCGCCGGCTCATGCGCTGACTGGACGAATCGACGGGCATCAGGATCGGCGCACCGTCGCCGGAGCGGGCGATGGCGAGGACCCGCCCCGCCAGGGTCAAGGCTCCCTCGATGCCGAGGGGTGTGCCCTCGGCCAGGCCGAGCACATGGACGGGCTTGCCGCCGGCGCGACGCCCGGTGCCGAGGATGAGCCCATCGGCGACAGCCACATCATGGCCGTCCGGAAACAGTCCGGCGAGGATCTCAGCGAGCGTCATCGGCACTCTCCCGGCAGGTGGCGATGGCGTGGAACGCCTGCGTGGACAGGCCCGGAACGCCGGGTGCGTCCTTGACCCCGAGGATCGACCAGACCGCGACCGCATCACTGGCGGTACCGAAGCGGACGAGCCGCCGCTCAAGCCGCGCCTGCTCGGCGTCGAGGGTCGCGAGATCGAGGCGGTCGGGCTTTGCCAGGATCGCCTGCACCGCCGCGCGAAACGCGCCCGGCCCGTCGTCGACGAAAGCGTCCGCGCCACCGACGAGGTAGCGGTGCTTACCCCCCATAGTGCGCCAGACCAATGCGCGATCGCGGGAATCGAACTCCTCGACGCCCCGATTGGTCTCGATCACCTCCGGGCCCGTGACGCTGATGCGTCCTTGTTCGGTGACGATGAGGGCCGAGCAACAGCCGGCAATGAGCCCGCCGCCGCCGTAGCAACCCGAACGCCCACCGACGAGGCCGACCACGCGCGATCCGGAACCACGCGCTTCGATCAGGGCCCGCATGATCTCCGCGATGGCGGTCTCGCCTGCATTGGCTTCCTGCAGGCGCACGCCGCCGGTGTCGAACAGGATGAGCACATCGCGGCGGAGAGCCTTGGCGGCGCGGAGCAGGCCGACGAGCTTGGCCCCGTGAACCTCCCCCACGGCCCCGCCCATGAAACGTCCCTCCTGGGCGGCGACCAGAACCTCGGCGCCGTCGAGGGTCGCGCTTCCGACGATCATGCCGTCGTCGAACTGCTCGGGCAGGTCGAACAGGGCGAGATGCGGGCTCGTCGCCCGTTCCTCGGGACCGACGACCTCGTGAAAACTGCCTGGATCGACGAGGGCGGCGACGCGCTGGCGGGCGCTGCCCTCGTACCAGCTCAAGGCCTCGGTCTCGAAGGCGGGATTCATGGCGCGTCTCCGGCGATGAGCCGTGCGCCCTGGGCGAGGCGCAGGGCGACGGTGTCGGGCCGGGCGCCTCCGTCGTTGATGGCGATGCGCAGGCCGCCCGCGCCGCGGCGCGCCACGAAATCCGCCACCACGGCGGCCCAGACTTCGCCGAAGCCATGGGCGGCCGTGGCGATCTCGATGGTGCACCGGTCGGGCGCGAGCACCCGCTCCAGCAGCACTTCCAGATTACCGGAGGCGACGATCCCGACGAGGGCCTGGAGCTTGGTGCCCCCGGCGGGGATCGGCGCGTCGAGGGTGTAGCTGAGGCGTTCCATGCTTCACCGTCACCAGTTGCGGAATTGGCTCGGCGGCCGGTACAGGCCGCCTGACGAGAGGGCGAGATCCTTGATGGAGCGGGCGGCGAGCAGGCTACGGTCCGCGTCGAGGGGGTCGATGCCGAGATCTTCCGGCCTGCGAATCACGCCGCGCTCGCGCAGGCGCGCCACCATGCCGGCATCGCGCCGGCGCCCGATCTCGGTGTAGCCGGCCACCCCCCGGATCGCCTGCTCTCGCTCGTCGACGTTGCGGCACAGCAGGAGATTGGCGATGCCCTCCTCGGTGACGATGTGGGTGACATCGTCGCCGTAGACCATCACGGGCGCGAGCGGCAGATCGAGCTTCTCGGCGAGCGCGAGGGCATCGAGCCGCTCGACGAACAGGGGTACGTTGGCATCCCCGAATGTCTCGCCGATCTGCACCACGAGCTTGCGGCCCCGGCGCAAGGGGGCGGGCGTATCGGGATCGGCCTCCGCACCGGCCTTGAGCCAGGGCTCGCTCGGATGGCGCCGGCCGCGTGGGTCGGACCCCATGTTGGGCGCCCCGCCGAAGCCCGCGATGCGGTTAGTGGTGACCGTCGAGCTGTGACCCGAGAGATCGATCTGCAGGGTCGAGCCGATGAAGAGGTCGCAGGCATAGAGGCCCGCGGTCTGGCAGAAGGCCCGGTTGGAGCGTAGCGACCCGTCCGAGCCCGTGAAGTAGATGTCCGGCCGGGCGGCGATGTAATCGTCCATCCCGACTTCCGAACCGAAGCAGTGGATCTGCTCGACCCAACCGGCCTCTATGGCGGGGATCAGGGTCGGGTGCGGGTTCAGCGCCCAGTGGGTGCAGATCTGTCCGCGCAGACCGAGCGCTTCGCCGTAGGTCGGCAGCAGCAGCTCGATGGCGGCGGTGTTGAAGCCGATGCCGTGGTTGAGTCGGCGAATGCCGTAGGGGGCGTAGAGGCCCTTGATCGCCAGCATCGCCGTGAGGATCTGGGTCTCGGTGATGGCAGCGGGATCGCGGGTGAACAGGGGCTCGACGTAGAACGGCTTGCCCGCGTCGACCACGAAATGGACCCGGTCGCCGGGGATGTCGACGCGGGGCACCCGGTCGACGATCTGGCCGACCTGCGCCACCACGAGGCCGTCCTTGAAGCTCGTGGCCTCGACGACGGTGGGCGTGTCCTCGGTGTTGGGGCCGGTGTAGAGATTTCCGTCGCGGTCGGCGCTGACGGCCGCGATCAGGGCGACCTGCGGCGTTAGGTCGATGAAGTAGCGCGCGAAGAGCTCGAGGTAGGTGTGAACCGCACCGAGGGCGATCTGTCCGCCATAGAGCATCCGGGCGATGCGCGCCGCCTGCGGGCCGGAATACGAATAGTCGAGCCGACGCGCGATCCCCTTCTCGAACACGTCGAGATGGGACGGGAGAACGATGCCCGACTGCACCATGTGGAGGTCGTGGATCACCCCCGGGTCGACCTCGGCCAGGGCGTCGGCCAGGACGTCGGCCTGCTTCTGGTTGTCGCCTTCGAGGCACACCCTGTCCCCCGGTCGGAGGACCGCTTCGAGGAAGGGCGCGAGATCGGACAGGTCGACGACCTTGCCGCGGGCGAAGGAGGCGCCGGCCGCGATGCGCGCCGCGCGGGCACTCCCTTGCGTCGCCCAGTCCCTCATGGTCGGCCTCCGTGAAGCGGATAGCGAATATGCAATCATGTAGCTCTTTGTATGCAATTGGCAATGCAGTGCATACGGAACTGGGCGGCTCCCGCACAATGTGGCCGCTGACTGCGCGTTTCCGCCGCATTCATCGAACCTTCAACCTATCCCTGTCTCATTCCCGTGCGGATTCGATGCGACGCACGGTGTTGTCGGACCTCAGGGTCCGAACGCATCACGGAGACGGGAGCGGCTCTCGCAGACCGGCGAGAGAAGCGACCCGCAGCGCGATTCAACAGGTGGCAACCGCGAAACCCCGAGGCGCACGCCCGCATGGAGGCGATGCCTTGGGGGCTCGCGCTCAAGCGACCGGCCGCGCGCCTGCAAGCATGAGGGGGATCGACACGTGTTGAATGAGAAGCTCATCGCACCCGAGACCGGTGAGGACGCATCCGGTCAGGCGAGCGTCCACCGGGCGGTCGCGCGCACATTGCCCGTCGTCTCCACATCGGGCGACGCCGTGGCCGACCTGCGCGAAGCGATCCTCGCCAAGCTCGCCTACGCCATCGGCAAGACCCCGCAGAACGCCCGCGAGCGCGACTGGTTCGCCGCGACCGCCCTGGCCCTGCGCGACCGGATCGTCGATGCCTGTATGGCGAACGGTGAATCCGTGCCGAACAAGCGGGTCTACTACCTCTCCCTCGAATTCCTCATCGGCCGTCTGCTGTCGGACGCGATGAACAATCTCGGCCTCGTCGAGACAACGCGCGCGGCCTTGCGCGACCTCGGCGTCGACCTCGACACCGTCGAGGGCGCCGAACCCGACGCGGCCCTGGGCAATGGCGGCCTCGGGCGCCTCGCCGCCTGCTTCATGGAAAGCATGGCGAGCCTCTCGATCCCGGCCATCGGCTACGGCATCCGGTACGACCACGGCCTGTTCCGGCAATCCCTGGAGGATGGCTGGCAGAAGGAAGCCCCGGAGACCTGGCTCGCCGAGGGCAACCCTTGGGAATTCGTCCGCCCGGAGGCGACCTACACCATCGGGTTCGGTGGCCATGTCACCATGTCGGCCGTGTCCGAGGGCGTGATTCGCCGTCACTGGCACCCGGCCGAGACGGTCCAGGCGGTGGCCCACGACGTGCCGGTGGTGGGCTGGCGCGGCCGCCACGTGAACACTCTGCGCCTTTGGAAGGCCGAAGCGGAAGCGCCCGTCGAGCTCGCACGCTTCAATGGCGGCGACCATATCGGCGCCGTGGCCGCGCGGTCCCGGGCCGAGGCGATCTCACGGGTGCTGTATCCGAGCGATTCGTCGGATTCCGGCCAGGAACTGCGCCTGCGCCAGGAGTACCTCTTCACCTCCGCGTCCCTGCAGGATCTCGTGCGCCGGCACGCGGCCGAGCGCGGCGATCTCCGCACCCTGCCCGACCACGCCGCGATCCAGCTCAACGACACCCATCCGGCCATCGCCGTCCCGGAACTGATGCGTCTCCTCCTGGAGGATCACGGCTTCAACTGGGAAGACGCCTGGCACGTCACCACCAACACGCTCGGCTACACCAACCACACCCTGCTGCCCGAGGCCTTGGAAACGTGGTCCGTCGAGCTGATGGAGCGGGTGCTGCCGCGTCACATGCAGATCATCTACCTCATCAACTGGATGCACCTCGAGGAGCAGGGCCGGCACGGCCGGGCGGATGCGGCGCAGCTCGCCTCCGTGTCCCTCATCGAGGAGGCCAACGGCAAGCGTGTGCGCATGGGGCACCTCGCCTTCCTCGGCGCGCGGCGGGTCAACGGGGTCTCGGCCCTGCACACGGACCTCATGCGCTCGACGGTCTTCAAGGATCTGCACGCCCTCGATACGGACAAGATCGTCAACAAGACCAACGGCATCACTTTCCGCCGCTGGCTGCACAACTGCAATCCGGAACTGACGCGCCTCGCTGTCGAAGCCGTGGGCGCCGGCGTCCTCGACAATCCCGAGTTGCTGACCGGGCTCGCCGACCACGCTTCGGACACCAGCTTCCAGGACCGCTACCGGTCCATGCGCCGCGCCCGCAAGGAGGCGCTGGCCCGGGTGGTGGTCGAGCGCACGGGCGTCACCATCGATCCGTCGAGCCTGTTCGACGTACAGATCAAGCGCATCCACGAGTACAAGCGCCAACTCCTCAACGTCATCGAGACGGTGGCACTCTATCAGGCGATCAAGGCCGAGCCGCACCGGGACTGGACGCCCCGGGTCAAGATCTTCGGCGGCAAGGCCGCGCCGAGCTACGTCCAGGCCAAGCTGATCATCAAGCTCGCCTGCGACGTCGCCCGGGTGGTCAACGACGATCCCGATGTCGCCGGGCGCCTCAAGGTGGTGTTCCTGCCGAACTATTCGGTGTCTCTGGCCGAGGCGATCATCCCGGCAGCCGACCTGTCGGAGCAGATCTCCACCGCCGGCATGGAAGCGTCCGGTACCGGCAACATGAAGCTCGCGTTGAACGGTGCCCTCACCATCGGCACCCTCGACGGCGCGAACATCGAGATCCGCGATCATGTCGGTGCGGACAACATCTTCATCTTCGGCCTCGACGCGGCTGGGGTGCAAGCCCGCATGAACGAGCCGGACTACGCCGGGGCCGCCATCGCCGCCTCGCCGCGCCTCGCGGCCGCCCTCGACCTCATCGGGACGGGTGGATTCTCGCCCGACGATCCCGCTCGGTTCCGGCCCATCGTGGACAGCCTCGTCCACGACGACCGCTACCTGCTGACCGTCGATTTCGAGGATTACTGGCGCGCCCAGCGGGCCGTCGACACGGCCTGGAACGATCCGGCCGCGTGGTGGCGCTCGGCCATCCTCAACACGGCCCGGATGGCCTGGTTCTCGTCCGACCGCTCCATGCGCGAATACGCCGCCGAGATCTGGCGCGTTCGGGTCGCCTGACGCTCAGGCATCCAACCGTCGCTCGAACAGGACACCCCGGCCGATCCCCATCGGCCGGGGTGTCGTCACTTGGCAGATCTCAGTGCGCGGTCCCGAACGCCGCATGCAGCAGGGTATGCTGCGCGGCGACGGGGCTCGCGACCGCGACGGGAGCCGGACGCTCGTCGGTGATCAGCCCATCGAGGTGGAGGATGCGGGCATGCATCCGGCGCGAGCGCACGATGAGGTCCTGCAGACGGGCCGGCAGGATCCCGAAGACGTCCGCCTTGAACGGATCGGGGGTGGCGAGGCGCACCCGGGTCTTCTCTTCCAAGGCCTCGTTGGGCGTCAGCTCGCCCTCGGCGACGGCGCGCTGCACCAGGAGCCAGGACGCGATCTGCATGAGGCGGGTGGTCAGCCGCATGGTCTCGCTGGCGTAGCTGAGGGTGCCGTCCCGCGACATCAGGCGCGACTCGTCGCGGCCCTCGCCATCGAGATAGGCCGCCGCCTCCTCCACCATGGTCATGCCTTCGCGAAACAGCGTCTTGAAGGCATCGGAGCCCACATAGGTATCACCGAAACTGACCCAGTCCCGCTCGTCCCGAATCGTGACGTCGAATCCGTTCATCGTGCCTCCCGTGCGGCGCTTCGTCGGTCCATCGTCCCGATCGGGGACAATCCCGCCGCTTTCATCCGATGGTCCGCAATGCTAACGCCGCGAACGAGCGAGCGCCTCTTTCACCTAAAGTTAACCTTAACTCGAGCGGGCGCGGGCAGCCTGTTCCACGGCCTTCGATCCGCCGATGCGCGTTGACTCGGCGCCGGCCATCCGCCATAAGCCGCGCCATCGCGACGCGGCGCCCTTCTGGGCGCTCTTCGCGCTTGCAGACACATTCTGGACGAGTGACGGGGCCTGCACTGGCGGTGAAGCCTGCGGCACCCATCCTTGGCCATCGGAGATCGTGCCGTGAAGAGAACCTATCAGCCCAGCAAGCTCGTGCGTAAGCGTCGCCATGGGTTCCGTGCCCGCATGGCGACCGCCGGTGGCCGCAAGGTCATCGCCGCCCGCCGCGCCCACGGCCGTAAGAAGCTGTCGGCCTGAGAGCGACCGGGGTGCCGGGCCGCCTTCGGGCGGCCGGTCCTGTCCGAACCCGGTCTTATGACCTTGGCCTCCGGCCACGAGATCGGATTGGCCGTGGCAACGATCGGACGGCTCACGCAACGCTCGGACTTCCTGACCGCGGCGAGCGGACGACGCTTCCACACGGAGCGCTTCTCCGCCCAGGGCCGACTGCGCAGCGAGTGTGTGCAGAAATCCGGCGAGGAACCCGCCGCAGTGGCCGAAGGCCTGCGCATCGGCTTCACCATCACGAAGCGGGTCGGGCACGCCACGGAGCGCAACCGCATCCGGCGGCGTCTTCGCGCGGCCCTGCGCGCGGCGGAAGACGTCTTGCCGAGTCCGGCGGCCGACGTGGTGCTCATCGCTCGGCGCCCGGCTCTGTCCGCCGCGTTCGAGACCCTGATCGAAGACCTGCGCCGCGCCGTACCCATCGTGACCAAGCCGCAGACGCGCAAGGATTCGGCTGGCGAGGCGGCAGTCCGCTCCAGCCCCCGGCGTGGTCGGGGCAAGCCTGCATCCGACAAGCCGACATCCGACCGGCCGGCGTCTGGCGCTGACTCCACGATGCCGCTATTGGCCTCTGGTCCCGGGGCTGACGCCTCGCAGGGCCGCGCCACGGCGCCCTCCCCCATCCCCAACGCATGCGACGGACCGACCGATGGGTAATGACAAGACGAACATGATCGTCGCGATCGCCCTGTCGCTGGCGGTCCTGCTCGGCTGGAACTACTTCATCGCCGCCCCGCGCGTCGAGCAGCAGCGTCAGGCGACCCTCCAAGCCCAAGCGCTCCAGGGCAAGGCGGCGACCTCGGCCGACGGCGTACCGAGCCCGAGCCCGAAGGAAGGCGGCCCGGCCGCCCCCGTGCCCGGGACCCTTCCGGGTGCCACCGGCAACGGCCAAGGCGCTGTCGAGCCCCGCGAGGCGGTGATCGCCCGCTCGCCCCGCGTGACCATCGACACGCCGGCACTCGCCGGCTCCATCGCCCTCAAGGGTGGCCGCATCGACGACGTCCTTCTCAAGAACTACCACGAGACCGTGGACGACAAGAGCCCGCGCATCGTGCTGCTCTCCCCCACCGGCACGGCCAATCCCTATTACGGCGAATTCGGCTGGGTCGGCCAGAATGCCGGCCCGCTACCCGGCGGCGACACGGTCTGGACCGCCGACGCCACCACCCTGTCGGTCGGCAAGCCCGTCACCCTGAGCTTCGACAACGGCGCCGGCCTGGTCTTCCGCCGCATCATCGCCGTGGACGACAAGTTCATGTTCACGGTCCGCGACGAGGTCGAGAACAAGGGTGCGGCCGCCGTCAGCCTTTACCCGTACGGCCTCGTCTCGCGCTGGGGCAAGCCGACGACGCAGGGCTACTACGTGCTCCACGAGGGCATGATCGGCGTGCTCGGCGCCGAGGGCCTGCAGGAATACACCTACGACCACCTCGCCAAGGAGCCGGTGCTCGGCAACGTCGCCACCAAGGGCAAGGCCTGGACCGGCGTCACCGGTGGCTTCGTCGGCATCACCGACAAGTACTGGGCCGCGGCAGCGATCCCCGATCAGGCGGCGCCATACACCGGCAGCTTCACCGAGCGAACGGACGGCGCCACCAAGGTTTATCAGGCGAGCGTGCTCGGCGGCGTGCGCGTCGTCGATCCCGGCGCCACGGCGACGGCGACCCAGCAGCTCTTCGCCGGGGCCAAGGAAGTCAACACCATCAACGGCTACCAGAAGGACCTCGGCATCGAGAAGTTCGATCTGATGATCGACTGGGGCTGGTTCCACTTCATCACCAAGCCGATGTTCCGGGCGCTGGACTTCTTCTTCCACCTGTTCGGGAATTTCGGCGTCGCGATCCTGGTCGTGACCCTGTGTCTGAAGCTCCTGTTCCTGCCCATCGCCAACAAGTCCTACCAGTCCATGGCCAAGATGAAGGCCGTACAGCCCGAGATGGCCTCCATCCGCGAACGCTACGGCGACGACAAGCTGAAGCAGCAGCAGGCGATGATGGAGCTGTACAAGAAGGAGAAGATCAATCCGGTCGCCGGCTGCTGGCCGGTGCTGATCCAGATTCCGGTGTTCTTCGCCCTCTACAAGGTGCTGTTCATCACCATCGAGATGCGGCACGCGCCGTTCTTCGGCTGGATCCAGGATCTGGCCGCGCCCGATCCGACGAGCTTCCTCAACCTGTTCGGTCTGCTCCCCTACGCGGCGCCGGACATCGTCCACCTCGGCATCTGGCCCATCATCATGGGCATCACGATGTTCATCCAGATGAAGATGAATCCCGCGCCACCGGACCCGGTCCAGGCGCAGATCTTCACCTTCATGCCGATCGTGTTCACGTTCATGCTCGGCTCTTTCCCGGCCGGCTTGGTGATCTACTGGGCCTGGAACAACACCCTCTCGGTGATCCAGCAATACGTCATCATGCGCCGCAACGGCGTGAAGGTGGAGTTGTGGGACAACCTCTCGGGGATGTTCAAGAAGAAGCCCGCCGACAAGAACGCGCCGGCCAAAAGCTGATCTTTTCGAAAGACGCCGGTCCGACACGAACCGGATTGGCGCCTTCACGGCTCGCCCTCTCCCCGTCGGTCCTCCCTGTCCTGCGACGGGGAGGACCGTCCTGTTTCTCGCGTGTCGGCTCTCGAATGGCGGATACGCCCGCCCCGATCGGTCCCGACCCATGTCTCAATCAGAATCCCAGACCGAAGCCGACGCCGCGCTCCTCGAATCCGGCCGCCTCCTGTTCGCCGGCGCCGCCGACTTCCTCTCCTCCGCCCCCACCGTGGTGGCCCTGCCGCCCATGAAGGGCGTCGAGATCGCCTTCGCGGGGCGCTCCAACGTCGGTAAGTCGAGCCTCGTCAACGCACTCACCGGCCGCAACACCCTGGCGCGGACCTCGCACACGCCCGGCCGCACCCAGCAGCTCAACTTCTTCGACATCGGCGGCCGCCTGACCCTCGTCGACATGCCGGGCTACGGCTACGCGGCGGTGGAGAAGACCAAGGTCGAGGCCTGGACCGACCTCATCCACGATTACCTGAAAGGTCGGGCCAACCTCGCCCGGGTGTTCATGCTCATCGACTCGCGCCACGGCCTGAAAAGCATCGACACCGACGTCCTCGACGGCCTGGACCAAGCCGCCGTGAGCTATCAGGTGGTGCTGACCAAGGGCGACGCCCTGAAGAAATCCGAGATCGAGGCGCGCATCGAGAAGACGCGCGAGGCCCTGTCGAAGCGCCCGGCCGCCTATCCGGAGATCCTGATCACCTCGAGCCGCGACGATCGCGGCGTGCCGGAACTGCGCGCCAGCGTCGCCCGCCTGCTCAAGGAGCGCGGCGCATGACCCTGCCCGACCGCATCCTCATGGCGCTGGGCGCCCTCGCCGGCCTCCTCGGGGTCGCGGCAAGCGCGAGGGCGGCCCACGGGGCCGGAGCCGACAGCCTGAAGACGGCCGCGCAGTTCCTGCTGTTCCACGCCCCCGCCCTCCTCGGACTGGTGGCTTTGGCCTCCACGGGCGCGACGCACCGTCTCCTCACCCGGCTCGCCGCCGCCACCCTCGTCGTGGGCCTGGCCCTGTTCTCCGGCGACCTCGCCCTGCGGGCGCTCCACGGCACGCCGCTGTTTGCCATGGCCGCGCCCACGGGCGGGGTCCTGCTCATGGGCGGATGGCTGCTGGCCGCCGTGGCGGCGTTCGTGCCGGTTCGGGGCCGGTCGTGAACCGGTAACGCCTCGCGCGACGGTCGACCCAATGAGCATCGTCTTCAACGAACAGACCAAACTCCTGGCGACTGCGCTCAACACGGCGGCGACATCCTGCTTCACCGTCGGGATCGCAACGCCCGTGGCCGGCTACATCTACAATGTCAGCAATCTGCAGGTGACGTTGAAACCGCTTGCTCTGATGCTGGGGATTGCCGGTTGGCTTACCGCTGCGACCATCCTACATCTGTTGGCGAGGCGTACGCTGAAGGAGCTTACCCCATGACCGAGCTTGCCATTCTCGCATTCGTCGTCACGCCCGCCATCGTCGTCGTGATGGGATATGTCGCCGTCCGCCTGCACGAGGCCGCAGGTCGTCGTCAGGCGCGTGATCCGGTTCCGACATCGAACCGCGCCGCCGGCCAGCGGGCACGATAGAAACTCGAGAACTACCCGACCAACGGCGGCAATTGCGGCGTCGCTCCGTCCGGCAGGGCCGTCCGGGCCATGTTCATGCTCATGGCGAGCAACGTATAGTAGCCGTTGATCCCCGCCATCTCGATGGCGCCCTGCTCGCCGAAGGCCTCGACCACGCGGGCGTAGGTGGTGTCGCTCACCGCCTTGTTGTGGTGAAGCTCCATCGAGAAAGCGTAGACCAACGCCTCTTCCCGACCCATCGCATCGGGACGCCGCCCCTCTTGGATCGCCGCGACGAGGGCCGGATCGAGCCCGGCCTCCACGGCGATGGGCGCATGGATGTGCCACTCCAGCTGCTGGGTCCATTCCCGCGCCGTGATCAGGATGATCAGTTCCGACAGATGCAGGGGCAGCACGCTGCGGTAGCGCAGGTGCAACCCCATGGTGCTGGCGTTGGTCATCAGTTCGGGACTGCGCAGGAGCGGCACGAACGGCCCGAAGACCGGTCCCTTGCGTGCCACGCGAAACGCCTCCGACGCTGCCTTCTGGGCGTCGGTGAGTTGCTCGACCGGAAGTTCCGGCATGCGGTCGGGGTTGGACATCACGCGGCCTACGGCATCACGGGCGGGTGGTAGGTCAGGGTGAAGGCCAATGCCCAGAGCAGGAACAGCACCACCGGGAGGTGGATGATGAGTTGCAGGAAGCTGAAGCCGACGATGTCGCGGGCCTTCAGGCCGAGGATGCCGAGCAGCGGCAGCATCCAGAACGGATTGATGAGGTTCGGCAGGGCTTCCGCCGCGTTGTAGACCATCACCGCCCAGCCGAGATGGACCTGAAGTTCGTTGGCCGCCTGCATCACGTAGGGCGCTTCCAGGAGCCATTTTCCGCCGCCGGACGGCACGAAGAAGCCGAGCACCGCCGAGTAGACGCCCATGGAGATGGGGAAGCTGCCCGTGGTGTTGAGGCTCACGAACGCGTGGGTGATGACGTCGGACACGGACGTGCCGGCCCCGTTCTTCGGGCCGGTAAGCATGGCGCTGATGGCGGCATAGAACGGAAACTGGATCAGGACGGCGGCGGTGGCCGGCACGGCCTTGCCGACGGACTTCAGGAAGTTCTTCGGCCGCCAGTGCAGGAGCAGTCCGAGGGTGAGGAACAGGAAGTTGTAGGTGTTGAGGCTCGAGATCGCGGTGATCCAGGATTGCCGGGCGAATTCCTGCACGAGCCAGCCGACCGCCAGCACCGCGAGGAGCAGGGTCAGGATCGGCGAATGCTCCAGCCACTCGCTCGGCTGGCTCGGACGCGTGGTGTCGGGCTTTTCGCGCGAGACATCGACGCCCATGGATTCCGCGGTGACGGCATTGGCCGGCCCGGGTGCCGAGACGTAGGCGATGATGATGGAGATCACGAACAGGATCACGGCGATCAGCATCGACTGCCACAGGAAGATGGTCTCGCTGAACGGGATCACGCCCGTGATGGCGAGGAGGTTCTTCGGCAGGCTCGCCGGGTTCGCCTGAAGCTGCGCCGCGGACGAACTGAGGCCCATGGCCCAGGTGGCACCGAGCCCCAGATAGGCGGCGGCACCCGCCGCGCGGTAATCCATCTTCAGGTCCGTGCGCCGCGCCAGCGCCCGAGCGAGGAGGCCGCCGAAGATCAGGCTCAGGCCCCAGCTGAGGAACGACGACAGCATGGTGGCCGCCGCCACCAGACCGACGGCGCCGCGACCGGATTTCGGGATCGCCGCGAGGCGGTCGATCAGAGCCTGCACCGGAGGGGCGGTGGCCACGACGTAGCCGCCGATGGTGACGAAGGCCATCTGCATGGTGAAGGGGATCAGGCTCCAGAACCCGTCGCCGAAGCTTTTCGCGATGGCCGCCGGCGGGGCGCCGTTGGCCAGCGCGCCGAGCGCCACGATCACCACCGCGATGGCGACGAAGACGAACGCATCCGGAAACCACTTTTCCGCCCAAGCGGTGAAGCGGATCCCCAAGCGGGACAGCGCCCCCTCGGTGGCCGGGTCCCCCGTCGGGCCGGCGGGCGGGCGGGATGTGTTCGACATGGGCGGAATTCCGTGGCGTTCGGAGCGGTGGCCGCATCTTGCGCAAACCACCGCTACGCTCAAGCGGGCGTCACCGGTGATGAACACGTTCGGCCCGAGATGTCAGACGATCGCTCAGATCTTTGCGGTTCCTTCAAGATTGGAGGCCGAACATCGCTCGTGTGCAGCTTGGACCCGGGGCAATCGCCTCGGACGACGGGGGCGCCGGACCAGGGGGATGTGTTGGCCAAGGCTTCTCAGGGCGTCGATCTCGACCGCCTGATGGCGACCCGGCGTGGACCGCCTCCGTCCGTTCGTGACCTGACGACGGGAAACGATGCGGCACGGCCTGCTCCATCCGGCGGCCGTGCATTCGGCAGCGGAAGGGCCTGGCTCGCCGCGGCGTTGATCAACGTCGGCATCGTGCTCGTCGTGGCGCTGGGAGTGGTTCTCGGGCCGCCCCTCCTCGAATGTCGTCGCCAGGCCGAAATCGGCTTCTTCGCCGGCGACAGCTTCCGGGGATGCCTCCACAAGGCGGCGACCCACCGTCTCGCTCGCCTGGAAAGCCAACTCCGAATGGCCGTACGCGATTCGGGGCACTGACGCGGTTCGATTTCCAGCGCGCGAAACCGCTTGAAACGAACCCGCGACGGGACTAACTAAAGCACATCAGTTCTGGTTGCAGTCTTGAGGCTGCGGTTCGGGAGTGGGCCCCACCGGGTCCGCTCTTTTTTATTGCCGCAAGCTCAGCGCCACCGGATCCCTTCGACCAAGGCCGGACTTTAAGCGCAGCATGGCGGACTCTCCCGAAAAACGTCTGATCACCGAGACCGGCGTCGCCGCGCGCGTCGTCCAGGTCATCGAGGCTTCCATCGAAGGCTTGGGCTTTCGGGTGGTGCGGGTGCGGGTCTCGAGCGCCAACGGCTGCACGGTGCAGATCATGGCCGAGCGGCCGGACGGCACCATGTCGGTGGACGATTGCGAGGCGGTGAGCCGGGCGATCTCGCCGCTCCTCGACCTCGATGACCCCATCGGCAAGCCGTACTACCTCGAGATCTCCTCGCCGGGCATCGACCGTCCCCTGGTGCGGGCCGTCGATTTCGAGCGCTGGGCCGGCTACGAGGCAAAGATCGAGCTCGCCGTGCCCCTCGAGGGTCGCAAGCGGTTCCGTGGGATCATCCGCACGCCCAATCCGGACGGGCTCACGGTGCCCATCGACCTGCCCGACGTGAAGGAAGGCCTGCCGAGCCGGATCGATCTGCCCTTGCGCGATCTCGGCGATGCCTATCTCGTCCTGACGGACGATCTGGTGCGTGAGTCCCTGCGCCGGGGCGGTGGCCCGCCGCCGATGCTGGACGACGAGGACGAGGACGAGGACGGCCCCGAGGCCGAGCCGGCGCCCCCCCTTAAGAAGAAGATTTCACGGCCGCTTAAGCCGAAGGCTTCGGCCCGGCCCAAGTCCGAGAAGATCGAAACCGAAGCGAGCCTCGCCATCAAGGCCCAGAACAAGGCCAAGCCCATCCGCACCAAGGCGGTCCGGGTGAAGGATGACGGCAAGCTTCACTAGAAACGCCCGGATCGCGCTCGAACGCGCGACGCGATCACGAAAAAACCACGACGAAGAGAAGGACGAAAACCGATGGCCGTCGTCAGCGCCAACAGGCTCGAACTCCTGCAGATCGCCGAAGCAGTCGCGCGCGAAAAGGTGATCGACCGCTCCATCGTCATAGACGCCATGGAGGAGGCCATCGCCAAGGCGGCCCGCTCGCGCTACGGCGCCGAGACGGACGTGCATGCCGAGATCGATCCGAAGACCGGCGCGCTCCGCCTGTCACGCCACCTCGTGGTGGTGGATCAGGTCGAGAACGACGCCCGCGAGGTCACCCTCGATCAGGCCCGCCGCTACAACCCCGGCGCCCTCGTGGGCGACGTGATCTCCGACACTCTGCCGCCCTTCGATTTCGGCCGCGTCGCCGCCCAGTCGGCCAAGCAGGTCATCGTCCAGAAGGTACGCGACGCCGAGCGCGACCGTCAGTTCGACGAGTACAAGGACCGCATCGGCGAGGTCGTGAACGGCCTCGTGAAGCGCGTCGAGTACGGCAACGTCATCGTCGATCTCGGACGCGGCGAGGGCATCGTCCGCCGCGACGAGATGATTCCGCGCGAGACCTTCCGCCCCGGCGACCGAATCCGCTCCTACCTGTTCGACGTGCGCCGCGAGGTGCGTGGGCCGCAGATCTTCCTGTCGCGCTCGCATCCGCAGTTCATGGCCAAGCTCTTCGGCCAGGAGGTTCCGGAGATCTACGACGGTATCGTCGAGGTGAAGGCGGTGGCCCGCGATCCGGGCTCGCGCGCCAAGATCGCGGTGATCTCGCGCGATGGCTCCATCGATCCGGTCGGCGCCTGCGTCGGCATGCGCGGTTCGCGCGTCCAGGCCGTCGTCGGCGAGCTTCAAGGTGAGAAGATCGACATCATTCCGTGGTCCGAGGATCAGGCCACCTTCATCGTCAACGCGCTCCAGCCGGCCGAGGTCGTGAAGGTGGTGCTCGACGAGGAGGCCGACCGCATCGAGGTGGTGGTGCCGGACGACCAGCTTTCCCTGGCCATCGGACGCCGCGGCCAGAACGTGCGCCTCGCCTCGCAGCTCACCGGCTGGGATATCGACATCCTCACCGAGGCCGAGGAGTCGGAGCGCCGCCAGAAAGAGTTCGCCGAGCGCACCGCCATCTTCATGGAAGCCCTCGACGTCGACGAGACTGTCGGTCAGCTGCTGGCGGCCGAAGGGTTCCGCAACGTCGAGGAGATCGCCTACGTCGAACCCGGCGAACTCGCCAACATCCAGGGCCTCGACGAGGAAAGCGGCACCGAGATCCAGGCGCGTGCGCAGGACCACCTCGCCCGGATCGAATCGGAATTCGACGCCAAGCGCCAGGAGCTCGGCGTACAGGACGAGTTGCGCGAGATCGACGGCATCACCACCCCCATGCTGGTGGCGCTCGGTGAGAACGACGTGAAGACCATCGAGGATCTCGCCGGCTGCGCCACGGACGATCTCGTCGGCTACACCGAGGGGCGCGGCCCCGAGGCGACGCGCCACGCCGGCTATCTCGATGGGTTCGAGGTTTCCCGCACGGAAGCCGAGGCCATGGTGATGGCGGCCCGCGTGCATGCCGGCTGGATCGAGGCGCCGACGGAAGCCGCCGAAGCGGACGGTGCGGCCGAGGATGCCGAGGCGCCTGCCACCGCCTGATCGCCGACACCTGAACATCGAGCGGAGGGAACCGGCGAGCCCGGCCCCTCCGTTTTCGCATAAATCCCCCCGTCCCTCAGGATGCCATGGCGCCCATCCCCGACGATCCCATGGCTGTCGATCCCGCGGCCGAGGCAACGGAGACGGAATTGAGCGCGTTGCTCGATGCCGGGCTCGGCCGTGGCCGCCAGGGCGCGGAGCGGAGCTGTATCGTCACCCGCACGAAGCGGCCGCCCGACGGGCTCATTCGATTCGTACTCTCGCCCGACGGTGAGGTGGTGGCCGATCTGCGGGCCAGGCTTCCCGGGCGGGGCGCGTGGCTCACGCCGACGCGCGCGGTGGTGATCGAAGCCTTGAAGAAACGCGCGTTCCAACGGGCGTTCAAGACCAAGGACGCTGCGGCACCGGCCGACCTTGCGGACCGAATCGCGGAAGGCCTCCGGGCAGATTTGCGTCAATCCCTGTCGCTCGCCAACAAGGCCGGCTGCGTGGTGGCGGGCTTCGCCAAGGTCGAGGCGGCCATCGGCGACAAGGCCGGCGTCGCGGCGGTGATCCAGGCGCACGACGGCAGCGCCGACGGCCGCCGGAAGATCGCGGCGGCATTGCACCGCCGCCATGGCGATGCCATATCCCGCATTCCCGTCATCGATAGCCTGTCCAATGAAGAATTGGGCGTGGCCTTGGGCCGGGATCATGTGATACATGCGGCTCTCGTCGCAGGAGTCGGGAGTTCCGGCTGCCTTGCGCGTTGGCGTCGGCTCCGTTCCTTCGAAGGTTTGGCGACGACGGCCGAGGAGGCCGGTTCCGCCCGTTATGGGCGAACCACTTCCGATCTGCACGACGACGAAGTGACGGATTCGCCCGGCGCACAGCAGTTTGCCGGTTCTCGGGACGATGGAAACCCTCAGGGTTTGGACTGAATGAGCGATACGAACAATCCGGGCGACAAGACGCAGGCGAGACCCCCTTCGAAGCCGCTGTCCTTGAAGCGCCCGATCGAGCAGGGAACGGTGCGTCAGAGCTTCTCCCATGGCCGTACCAAGCAGGTCGTGGTCGAGACGGTGAAGCGTCGTGTGATCGGCGCGGCACCGGCCGCACCCGTACGGGAAACGACACCTGTCGCTCCGGCGACGCGCGTTGCGCCCCCTCCGCCCCCCGCAGCGCCCCGCCAGGCTCAGCGCTCGGCATCGGGCGTCGTGCTGCGGACGCTGAGCGAGCAGGAGAGCAACGCCCGCGCGGCCGCCCTCGCCGATGCGAAGCGTCGCGAGGCCGAGGCCAAGCAACGTGCGGAGGCGGATGCCGCCGCCGAACGCGAACGCTTGGCCGTCGAGCAGCGCGAGCGTGAGGCCGCCGAAGCGCGCAAGCGCGACGAGGAAGCCCGTCGCCGTCAGGAAGAAGAGTCTCGCCTCGCCGCCGCCGAGGAAGCGCGCCGCGCGGCCGACGAGGCCGCCAGGGAGGCTTCGAAGGAAGCAGCGAAGGCTGTCGCTGCCGACGACGCGGCGCCTGCTCCGGCGCCGACCGTCTCCAAGACGGCGCCGATGCCGGCGGCCCCGACCATCGTTCGCACGCCGCCCGCGGCTCCGCGCGCGCCGGCTGCCCCTGCAGCCACCGCTGCGGCTCCGGTGCGTCCCGCCGCTGCACCTGCAGCGCCTGCGGCACGTCCGCCCCTGACTGCGCGCCCGGCCTCCTCCGAGCCGCGCAAGACGATCACGGCCGACGTGCGCAAGCCGCGCGACCTCAACTTCATGGCCCGCCCCGCCCCGGCCCCCGAGCCGGAGCCGACCACGCCGACGACGGCCACCGCCGCGCGTCCGGCCGGTGCTGCCACCACGGCCCGCACGCCGGGTCGTCCGCAGGCCGCCGAGGAGGAGAACGAGCAGAAGCGCGTGATCCGCCGTCCCGGCATGCCGCTCAAGATCATCACGCCGCCCAAGACCCCGAAGCAGCCGGGCGGCGACCGGAATCGCGGACGTCTCACCATAGCGACCGCGACTTCGGGCGAGGACGAGCGCACGCGCTCCGTCGCCTCGTTCCGCCGTCGCCAGCAGCGTATGAGCGGCAACCGTCACGTCGAGCAGAAAGAGAAGCTCTCGCGTGAGGTGACGATCCCGGAGACGATCACGATTCAGGAACTCGCCAACCGCATGTCGGAGCGGGCCGTGGACGTGATCCGACTGCTGATGAAGCAGGGCGAGATCCACAAGATCACCGACGTGATCGACTCGGACTCAGCGCAGCTCATCGCCGAGGAGCTTGGCCACACCGTGCGCCGCGTCGCGGAGTCGGACGTCGAGGAAGGCCTGTTCAGCGACGAGCCGGAGCTGGAGGAGGATCTCGATCCCCGTCCCCCCGTCGTCACGATCATGGGTCACGTCGACCACGGCAAGACCTCGCTGCTCGATGCCATCCGCAAGACCACCGTGGTCTCGGGCGAGGCCGGCGGCATCACGCAGCACATCGGCGCCTACCAGGTCGCGGCCCCCAGCGGCGACATGGTGACGTTCATCGATACCCCCGGCCACGCGGCCTTCACCTCCATGCGCGCCCGTGGCGCCAAGGTGACGGACATCGTCGTGCTGGTGGTGGCGGCCGATGACGGCGTCATGCCCCAGACGGTGGAGGCCATCGCCCACGCCAAGGCGGCGGGCGTGCCCCTCATCCTGGCAATCAACAAGATCGACAAGCCCGAGGCGAACCCGCAGCGGGTCCGTACCGAGCTGTTGCAGCACGACATCCAGGTCGAGTCCATGGGCGGCGAGACCCTCGAATTCGAGGTTTCGGCCAAGACCGGCGACGGTCTCGAGGAACTGCTCGATGGTCTGCAGTTGCAGGCCGAGATCATGAACCTGCGCGCCAACGAGACGCGCGACGGCGAGGGCACGGTCATCGAGGCCAAGCTCGATCGCGGTCGCGGCCCCGTGGCCACTGTCCTCGTGCAGCGCGGCACCCTGTTCACCGGCGACATCGTCGTGGCCGGCGCCGAGTGGGGTCGTGTTCGCGCCCTCATCGACGACAAGGGCGAGAACGTTCCCTACGCCGGTCCCTCGGTACCGGTGGAAGTGCTCGGCTTCAACGGAACGCCGGATGCGGGTGACCGTGTCGTGGTGGTGCCGAACGAGGCCCGTGCTCGCGAGGTCACCGAGTACCGTGCCCGTCAGAAGCGCGAGCGCATCGCAGCCCGCACGGGCGGCGCCAACCGTTCGCTCGTCGACATGATGCGCGACCTCAAGGAAGGCGCCGGCCGCAAGGAACTGGCGCTGGTCGTCAAGGGCGACGTGCAGGGTTCGGTGGAAGCCATCACGGGCGCCCTGGAGAAGCTCGGCAACGACGAGGTGTCGGCACGCATCCTGCTCTCGGGTGTGGGCGGCATCACCGAGTCCGACATCACCCTGGCGGAGGCTTCCAAGGCCGTCGTCATCGGCTTCAACGTGCGGGCCCACAAGGAAGCGCGCGAGTCGGCCGAGAACAAGGGCGTCGAGATCCGCTACTACAACATCATCTACGACCTCGTGGACGACATCAAAGCGACCTTGTCGGGCATGCTGCCCCCGACGCTCCGCGAAGAGCGCTTAGGCGAAGCCCAGATCCTGCAGATCTTCGACGTGTCGAAGGTCGGCAAGATCGCCGGTTGCCGCGTCACGGACGGCGTGGTCCAGCGTGGCGCCCACGTTCGCCTCATCCGCGACAGCGTGGTCATCCACGAGGGCAAGCTCTCGCAGCTCAAGCGCCTCAAGGACGACGCCAAGGAAGTCATCTCCGGCTACGAGTGCGGTATGTCCTTCGAGAACTTCCAGGACATGCGGGCCGGCGACACCATCGAGTGCTACCGGGTCGAGGAAATCCGCCGCACGCTCTGAGCGTACGGGCAGGATCCAGACGAACAGGGCCGCGACATCCGTCGCGGCCCTGTTCTCGTTTCCGGCCACATCGCACGGCACGCGGGGTTCATCGGTCGGCAGCGGGTGTCCGTCGTTGCACCAGACGGGGAAGATCGACCAGGGCGGGGATCGCGTCCCGCGCAGGCATGCCCTAGTCGCTATGTCGGGCCTTAACCGCATCGTCGAGTTTGGCTGGGGGAAGGCACACGGCCCTCTCGTCGCTGCAGGTGCGAGGCGGCTATATGGGCCGCGGAACGACCGGCATACGGCCCGGTCGAGGCGGGCACGATGCTGAACTCATACGCCCTGCGACGGGCCCTGTCGGACAACAAGTACCGGAAGATCTTCGTCGAGCGGCTCACCGAGCCCCTGCATCTGAACATCATTTCGGCGGGCGTGGCCCTGTTCGGCAGCTACCCGGCCAAGGTCGCCTTCGATCTCGTGGTGCGCCAGCAATACGCTTACCCGATCCTGTTCGCCGCGGAATCGGCGAAGAAGCTCGGCCTCAAGCGGATCGCGATTCTCGAGTTCGGCGTGGCCACGGGAGCGGGCCTCCTCAACATGTGCGCGCTCGCGGCACGCACGGAAGCCGCGACGGGGGTGAGCATCGACGTCGTCGGCTTCGACACCGGCACCGGCATGCCCCCCGCCGTGGATCACCGCGACCTGCCGGAATATTTCCAGGAGGGCGATTATCCGATGGATTTCGAGGCCCTGCGCCGCGCCCTGCCTGAGCGCTGCCGCCTGCTCATCGGCGACGTCGCCGAGACGATCCCGGGCTACCTCGCCGGCGTCGGCCCCGACGCCCCCATCGGCTTCGTTTCGGTGGACGTGGACTATTACTCCTCGACGGTACGAACCCTGCCGGTGCTCGACGGTGCCCCCGACCGGTACCTGCCCATCGTGCCGGTCTACCTCGACGATGTCGCCATGGACGGCTGCAATCCGTGGAACGGCGAGCTGCTGGCGGTGGCCGAGTTCAACGCGGCCCACCCCATGCGGAAGATCGCGCCGTTCAACCTCCTGCGGTCGAAGCGCATCTTCAAAAACGCGCAATGGATCGACCGGATGTTCGCCGCGCACATTCACGACCACCCGGCCCGTACCCCGGCGACGGCGAAACGCGCACAACAGGCCTATATCCGGAACGAGTATTTGGGCTAAGAGAGGCCCCTTCGACATCCGCTTCGGTCTGGCCGGCTTCCGTTTTCCAAGCGGCGGCGGATCGATGCTCCGTATCAGTGACGGACCGATGGCGGTCTTCCCCTCGAGCTCCGTCCGCCGGGCGGTGGGGGGGCGGGTCGCCAACCCTCCGTTCCGACAAGACGATCAGAACCGTTCATGGCTCAGAGACAGACCCCGACCGGACCGAGGCAGCGCCAGCAGCGCGTGGCCGAGCTCGTCCGCCACGCCATCGCGGAGGTGCTCCAGCGCGGCGACATCCAGGATCCGGTGCTGAGCGCGCACGTCATCACCGTGCCGGAGGTCCGCATGTCGACGGACCTGAAGCTCGCCACGGCCTACATCATGCCGCTCGGCGGCCAGAACGAAGCACCGGTGATCGCCGCCCTGGAGCGCAACAAGAAGGCCCTGCGCCAGGAGGTGGCCCGCCGGGTTAACCTCAAGTTCGCCCCCGACCTTCGCTTCCTGCGCGACGCGACCTTCGACGAGGCCGACCGGATCGACGCCCTCCTGCGCACGGACAAGGTCCGGCGCGACCTCGAGGCGCAGAAGTCCAACGAGGACGGACCGGACCCGGAGGCGCCTTGACGGTCCCGTCGGTGTCCCGAAGCGGACCCCGAACGTTCGACCAGGGGACGCCGTAGCGTTCCCGCGCCGATCTTTTTTCCAGACACCAAGACCGGACGGCCCTGGCCCCGCGTGCGCCCCGTCCCTCGACCGAGGACAGCATGACCAACGACACGACCATCGAATCCCCCGATGAGGGTGTTCCGCCGCCCCTCGGCGCGGACGACACGGCCGCCGATGCTCGCCCCGCCGAAGGACGCCGGCCGCCGCGCGGCGGGCCGCGGCCCGACCGCCCAAAGCGCCGCGACGTCAACGGCTGGGTGATCCTCGACAAGGGCGTCGGCATGACCTCGACCCATGCGGTCGCGGTGGTGAAGCGCGCCTTCAATGCCAAGAAGGCCGGCCATGCCGGCACCCTCGACCCCCTGGCATCCGGCATCCTTCCCATCGCGCTGGGTGAGGCGACGAAGACCGTTCCGTTCGTCATGGACGGCCGCAAGGCCTACGTGTTCACCGTGACCTGGGGCATCGAGACGGACACGGACGACGCCGAGGGGCGCCCCGTCGCCACCAGCGAGAGCCGGCCCGAGCGCGGGGCCGTGGAAGCCGCTTTGCCGAGCTTCGTCGGCGCCATCGAGCAGGTGCCGCCGCGCTACTCGGCCATCAAGATCGCCGGGGAACGCGCCTACGACCTCGCCCGCGACGGCGAGGAGGTGGTGCTCGTGGCTCGCCCCGTCCAGATCGACCACCTCGCCGTGGTGGAGCATGACGGCCAGCGCACGGTGATCGAGGCGGAGTGCGGCAAGGGCACCTATGTGCGGGCGCTCGCCCGCGACCTCGGGCGGATGCTCGGTTGCTACGGCCATGTCTCGGCCCTGCGCCGTACCCGCGTCGGTCCCTTCGCCGAGGCCGAATCCTGCGTCGTCGCCACCCTCGAGGAAGCCGGCCCCGACGGGAACGGTCCGCACCTTCATCCCGTCGAAACGGCCCTCGACGCCGTTCCGTCGGTGCCCGTCTCCCGTGACATGGCACTACGCCTCATGCGCGGTCAGGCGGTGATCCTGCGTGGGCGCGACGCCCCGGTGGAGGGCAAAGCCTTCGCCACCTGCGGCGGCATCCTTGTGGCGGTCGGCGATGTCGAGCGCGGCGAACTGGTGCCGCACCGGGTGTTCCATCTCGGCGGTACCGCGCCCCAGCGGGGCTGAACCGGACCTCAGGCCGGGTCGCCCTATTCGGGCGTGCCCGACCGGAGGGGCAGCCCGGTCTCGATGACGCGCGCCCAGAGCGAGGCGCCGTACGGGGCGGCCGCATCGTTGAAATCGTATTCCGGGTGGTGCAGTCCGGCGCTGGCTCCGTTGCCGAGGAAGATGTAGGCACCGGGCCGGTGGGCGAGCATGTAGGAGAAATCCTCCGCCGCCATCATGGGCGCCACAGCGCGCTCGACCTGTGATTCGCCCACGATACCGGCCGCCACGTCGGCGATGAAATCCGTCTCCGCCGGGTGGTTCTCGGTCACCGGGTAGCCGCTGCCGAACACGATGCTTCCGTGTGCGCCGAAGGCCGCCGCGACGTTGGTGACCACCGCTTCGATGCGTCCCTGGACCAGAGTCCGCACGGGTTTCGACAGGGCCCGCATGGTCCCCCGCAGGGTCACGCATTGCGGCAGGACGTTGAAGGCCTCTCCGGCTTCCAGAGCGCAGACCGAGACCACCGCGCTGTCGAGGGGGTCGACGGAACGCGCCACGATGGATTGGAGGGCAACCACGACGTGGCTCGCCACCAAGACACTGTCGATGGCCGCGTGCGGCTGTGCGGCGTGGCCGCCCTTGCCCTCGACGGTGATGGTGAAGCGGTCGGTGGAGGCCATGATCGGGCCGGGCCGAATGGCGAAGTGACCGACCGCCAGACCCGGAATGTTGTGCATGCCGTAGACGGTCTCGATGCCGAAGCGCTCCATGAGCCCATCGCGGACCATGGCCTCGCCGCCGCCGCCGCCCTCTTCCGCCGGCTGGAAGATCATCACCGCCGTTCCGTCGAAGTCGCGGGTTTCGGTGAGATACCGCGCCGCGCCGAGCAGCATGGCCGTATGACCGTCATGCCCGCAGGCATGCATCTTCCCGGGGTTCGTCGAGCGATAGGGCAAATCGCGCACTTCCCGGATCGGCAGTGCGTCCATATCCGCGCGCAGGCCGATGACCCGGTTCGAGCCGTGCGCCCGCCCCCGGATCACCCCGACGACGCCGGTACGACCGATGCCGGTTACCACCTCGTCGCAGCCGAAGGCCCTGAGCTTGTCGGCGACGAAGCCAGCGGTCCGGTGGACGTCGTATTGCAGTTCCGGATGGGCGTGCAGATCGTGGCGCCAGGCGGTGATCTCCGGCGCCAGGGCTGCGATCCGGTCGAGGACGGGCATGGGACTGACTTTCGAAGGGGCGGCCCCTCTCAGGATGGACTTCGGGTGACAAACGCAAGACGGCCCAGCAAACAAGGGGCCAGACGCGTGATCGGGCCCACGACCGCATCGAACCTACCCGATTTCGGGATGTGGCGGCGAATCACCCGGTGACGGCCTCGCGCACCCCGTCGGCCCGGCGCAGGCGAAGGGCGTTGGCCAGCACGAAGACGCTCGACACGGCCATGGCGGCCGCAGCCAGCACCGGCGACAGCAGGGGACCGCCGAAGGCGTGGAGCAGGCCCGCCGCCACGGGGATCAGGGCGACGTTGTAGGCGAACGCCCAGAACAGATTCTGCCGGATGTTGCGCATCACCGCCCGCGACAGACCGATCGCGGTGACGAGGCCGTCCAGGGCACCGGACATCAGCACCACGTCGGCACTCTCGACGGCGATGTCCGTACCCGTGCCGATGGCGATACCGATCTCCGCCTCCGCCAGGGCCGGTGCATCGTTGATCCCGTCGCCGACGAAGGCCACGGTGCCGAAGCGTGCCCGCAACGCGCGCACGGCCTCGACCTTGCCGTCGGGAAGAAGCGCGGCGAAAACCGTGTCGATCCCGAGGGTTCTGGCCACGCCTTCGGCGGCACCGCGTGCGTCGCCGGTCACCATGGCGACGGCGAGGCCGCGCCTCTTCAGGGCTGCGACGGCCTCTGCTGCGCCCGGCTTGATCGGATCGGCGACGGCGACGAGGGCGGCCAAGCGCCCATCCACGGCGACGTAGAGAGGACTGCGGCCTCGCATCTCCAGGGCGGCGGCCTGGGCGGCGAGTGCGGCGGTGGCGATACCGAGCCGGGCCATGTGGCGGTCCGCCCCGACCGCCACCGATCGGCCGGCGACGCGCCCGGTGATGCCGTACCCCGGCGAAGCCTCGAACTCGGTCACCGGCGCGAGGGTAAGCCCCCGCGCTTCGGCCGCTGCCACGATGGCACGGGCGACGGGATGTTCCGAACGGGCTTCGAGGGCCGCGGCCAGCGCCAGAACCTCGTCGTCCGAGACGTCCGGTGCCGGCACGAGATCGGTGAGGCTCGGACGACCCTCCGTGAGGGTCCCGGTCTTGTCGAGGGCGACGACCCGCGCATCGCGCAAAGCCTGGAGAGCGGTGCCACTGCGAAACAGAACGCCGCGTTCGGCCGCTCGCCCCGTACCGACCATGATCGAGGTCGGCGTCGCCAGGCCCATGGCGCACGGACAGGCGATGATGAGCACCGCGATGGCGTTGACGAGGGCGAAGCCCAGGGCCGGGCTCGGGCCGAGGACGAACCAGGCGACGAAGGTCAGGGCCGAGACGATCATGACGGCGGGTACGAACCAGGCGGTGACCCGATCGACCACGGCCTGGATCGGGAGCTTACCGCCCTGCGCGGCCTCGACCATGGCGACGATCCGGGCCAAGGCCGTTTCGGTCCCGATGGCTCCGACGGAAAGGTCGAACCCGCCCGTGGTGTTGAGCGTCCCGCCGATGACGGCATCGCCGACGCCCTTGGAGACGGGCACGGGCTCGCCCGTCACCATGCTTTCGTCGACGAAGCTCGTTCCCGCGACCACGGTGCCATCGGCCGAGACGCGCTCGCCGGGGCGGACCCGCACCACGTCCCCGAGGCGCAGATCCGCCTGCGCCACGGACAGCTCCCCGCCGTCGCGGATCACACGGGCAGTGGTGGGCGACAGACCCACGAGGCGGGCGATGGCGGCACCTGTACGGCCCTTGGCCCGTGCCTCAAGGGTGCGCCCGAGGAGGATGAGGGTGACGATCAGTACCGCCGCCTCGAAATAGAGATGCGCGGTGCCGGGCGGCAGCCAATGCGGGGCGAAGGCCGAGACCAGGGAGTACAGGTAGGCCGCGCCGGCCCCGAGGGCGACGAGGGCGTTCATGTCGGGGTGACCGCGCAGGAGACCCGGAACGCCCTGAACGAAGAAGCGGCGGCCCGGACCGGCCAGGACCAGGGTCGCCAGGATGGTTTGAATCCAGGCCGTGACCATCGTCCCGGTGGCATAGTGAAGGCCGGGGACGATGTGGCCGCCCATATCGAGGACGACGAGGGGTGTTGCCAGGAGAGCGGCGACAAGAAGATCGCGCTGGAGGGTGGCTCGTTCCGCCTGCCGACGGCTTTCGGGTGTCTCCCGCGCGGCGACGGCGCCCGAAACGGCCTCGTAGCCCGCCCCCCTTACGGCTGCCGCGAGTCTATCGAACGCGACCACCGCTTCCGTGTGACGCACGGTGGCGCGCCCCGTGGCCAGATTGACGGACGCTGCGATCACCCCCGGGACGCCCACGAGGGCACGCTCGGCTCGAGCCACGCAGGAGGCGCAGGACAGGCCGGTGATATCGAACGCCGTCGTCGCTTCCGGGACGCCGTAGCCCGCCCGGGCGATGGCTTCCACGGCCGCCCCCGCACCGGTGCCGTCGAGGCGCAGGCTGGCACGCCCCGTTGCGAGGTTGACCACAACCTCGGATGCTCCCGGCAGCGCCGTCAGGGCACGCTCTACCCGCCCCACGCAGGAGGCACAGGACAAGCCGGTGACCGGAAAGTCGAAGCGGTTGGGCAACGAAGGAGGAGAGGCGTGCGCAGGGCGTGTCATGCTCCTCATGTGGGGCTTCGGCCCGGGGAGGAAAATCGAACGTGGGCGCACGCCCGGTATGTCGCAAATGCGTCGCGCTCGGGGGATTCGTCCGAGCGCATGGGCTCACCGTCCGGCCGTCTCGGCCGCGTTGCCGGGCTCCATGACGAATTCGGGAAAGGACACCCGCACGGTGGTCCCGGCACCCGGAGCGCTCTCGATGACGAGGCGGCCACGGTGGCGGTTGACGATATGCTTGACGATGGCGAGGCCGAGGCCCGTGCCGCCTTGATCCCGACTCGAGGCGACGTCGACGCGGTAGAATCGCTCCGTCAGGCGCGGGATGTGCTCGGGCGCGATGCCGGGGCCTTCGTCGCGCACGGCGAGCACGATGCGGGCGCGGCGTGGCGGCAACTCCACGAGGCGGGCGACCGAGACGGCGACGCGGCCGCCGCGGCCGCCATATTTCACGGCGTTCTCGACGAGGTTCTCGACCACCCGCAGGAGTTCGTCGCGTTCGCCCGGCATTGGGTGGACGCCGTCCGCCTCGAACGTCACTTCGACGCCGCGCTCCCGTGCAAGGGGACTTTGCGTCTCGACCATCTCGCGGGCGATCCGGGCGAGATCGACGGGCTTCGTCGGTGGCACGTGCTCGCGCAGTTCGATGCGGGACAGGGACAGCAGGTCGTCGATGAGGCGCGTCATTCGATGCGCCTGGGTCTTCATGATGGCAAGGAAGCGCTCGCGGGCCGGGGCGTCGTTCCGGGCCGGCCCCTGAAGAGTCTCGATAAAGCCGAGGAGCGAGGCGAGCGGGGTGCGCAGTTCGTGGCTCGCGTTGGCGACGAAATCCACTCGCATCGCCTCCAGGCGACGAGCCGAGGTGAGGTCACGCAGGAACAGGACGACGTTGGGCTGGCCGCCCGCTGGCCCGTCGGGCATCGGCAGGGCGCCGATCTGCACCTCGAAGGCACGCTCCGTGGGCACCCGGGTGGCGTAGAGCGTCTTCAGGGGGGCGCCGGTGCGCAGCACCTCCTCGATGCCATCGAGAACATCGGGCGCGCGCAGGGCGAACGAGAGCGGATGGCGAAGCTTCAGGGCCGGAAGGAGCGCGCGGGCGGCGGGATTGACCTCGATGACCACGGCGCGCCGGTCCACCAGGATCACCGGATCGGGAATGTTGGCGAGGAGCGCCTCGGCGACGGAATGCCGTGCGTGGGCCGAGGCCTCCGGCGCGGCCCGGATACGGGTGCGGAACAGGCCACCGACGAAGCCTCCGAGGGCGAGGGCCGCGACGGAGGCGGCGATCCACGGCGCATCCAGAGTCCCGCGCGCCCAAGCGCACAGGCCGAGAACGACGCTCGCGCACGCGGCGGCGGTCCAGGCGGATCGACGCGCGCCCCGTGCCATGCTGCCCTCCCTGCCGCTTTTCAGACGGCGGCGATCACGTCCCTTCAGCGCGCCGGAGACGCCCGGCACGGACGCGCTTCAGCACTTCGTAGCCCCCCAACATCGACAGCGCGATGACGAACGGCACGAGGTAGTAGCAGACCCGGAACAGCAGCAGGGAGCCGAGCACCTGATCGCGCGGCAGGCTCGATAGGGCGAGCAGGATCGTCGCTTCGAACACACCGAGGCCGCCGGGCGCATTCGAGGCGATGCCCAGCATGGCGGCGAGCACGTAGATGGCGACGAAGGTCGTGAAGCCGATGGAGGTTTCAGCCGGCAACAGCACGTACAAGGTGGCGGCGGCCGCGCAGACGTCGCCGATGCCCACCACCATCTGGCTCAACGAAACCGAAGCTCCGGGTAACTCGAGGCGCCAGCCCTTCACCCGGACGCTGCGGCGCTTGAGCGACACCCAGGCGAGGTAGGCGACGACGGACAGGAGTGCGGCGAGGCCGACCCCCTGGTTGAGGCGAATGCTGGTGAAGGTGAGCCCGGCGAGTTGCCCGGCCTCCGCGATGAGGCTCAATCCCAGCACCACGCCCATGCCGAGCCAGAAGGTGAAGCCGGCGATCACCGTGAGGGCGGCGATCTTGGCGGCGCTCAAGCCGCGGCCGGAATAGATCCAGTAGCGGATGGTGCCGGCCGTCAGCAGCGGGAAACCGAGGGTGAAGCTCACCGCATAGCTGGTGAACGAGGCGAGCGCCGTCGTGCGGTAGGGGACAACGATCTGGAGTTGTCGCAGGGCCAGGGCGTCGTAGCAGGTCAGGAACAGATAGCTCACGGCGACGAACAGGAAGGCGAGTCCGAGCTGTCCCGGTGTCGCCGCCGTGAAGGCCGCGTGGAGTTCGGCCCACGTGACCGTCTCGACGAGCCGCCACAGGACGTAGACCGACACGGCGAAGATCACGATGCTGGCGATGGTGCCGATCCAGGCGTAGCGCCCCTTGAAGGAACGCTTGGCGGCGGGAGCCGCGGGGATATCGCTGGGGCGGGAATCGCTGGAATGAGCATCGTCGGGCTCGACGCCGGACGCGTCCTCGCCGATCGTCTCGGCCCGGCCGAGCTCCTTGTGCTGTCCCGCAAAGTTCATCGTATCGGCGTCCGCCTCCGCCGGGCACCCCGCTCGGCCTTGGCGGCGGCATGGATGGCCCGGGCTTGTGCCGGACCGCGGCCCGTGGCCCGCATTTAGGGGCATCGGCCGGCAATTGCCAGCGATGGACCGATCTTGCCCGTGGGTTGCACTGGATCGGAGCATCCCGTCAGGCCAGGATGGCGGCGGCTTCGCCGAAGCCCCGTCGGATGCGTTCGGCGACGCTGGGCGCCGTACAGACATAGGTCGGGCTCGGATGCGGCACCGCGATCACCGGCAGGTCGGGCCGCAGACTCGCGAGTGCGGGACGGTTCAGTCCTGCCACGCGCCCTGCCAGAACCACGACGCGCAGGCGTGGCAGACAGGTGAGCAACGGCTCCAGGTAGGGCGCGGCTGCGGCGATTTCGGATCGGCGCGGCGCGCGGTTGCGCGCGCCCGGCGCGTGGATCACCCACGGGACCGCATTCCAGATCACGGTGTCGGCCCGCGCAATGCCGGCCTCACGGAAGAACCGGAACAGGTTGGCGGCCGTGCCCGTGGGGTTGTCGCGCGAAACGAAGCCGGTACCGCGCGGGCCCGGCGTTTCCAGCAGCATCAGAAGCCGCGCATCGACACCGCCATCGAAGGGGTCCGGCTCCGGCACAGGGGCGTCCCGCTCGGCCGCGATGCGGTGGGCGAGCGTGCGCAAGGGTGCGAGATGCGGAGCCGCCAGAAGGTCGCGGCGCGCGGCGAGGTCGGCGGGGTCTCGCAGGCTTTTCGGGCGATTCGGGATCACCCGACGAGGCGTGCAACAGGGTCCGGCAGGGCGCCGCTCAGCCGGAAGCGTTCGACGCCGCCCTCCCGTGCCAGTTGCTCGGCGAGGTTGTCAGGTCCGCCGAACTGAAACCCGAGCTGGCTCGCATAGGCCGCGCAGGCCGCGTACTTGGCCGCTTGTGCCGCCGCATCGAACGCGATGACCTGCACCGGTAGTTCGGCGAAGCGACCGCGCAGGGGCTCGCGCGGTTCGGCGTCCCGCACGGTGTAGGGAAAGTCGCGCCACCACAGGATCGGGACGCCGGTGGCGATGGTCGTGAGGGCGTCCACGACCTGAACGTGATCGACGTGACCGCCGACGGCTTGCGGCGCCAGGATCAGGTCGGGTTGCGTCTCGGCCATGAGTTCTCCGAAGGCGCGCACGAGATCCGGTACGATGCCGTCATCGCCCCGAAGCTCCGCGAACAGCTCGGGCGCGCTGGCATAGCCCCGGTGGGGCGCCTCGCGGAACGGCAGATGCCGTGGCGCAGCGATGCCGAGGGCTCGGGCGGCGTCCGCGTCCTCGTCCCGGCGCAGCGCCATGTAGTCGATCTCCGGCCCGAGACCCTTGTCGGTCTGGCAGGCCAGGGCGAACCCCTTCGGATCGGCCACCGAGCCGGTGAACACCGTCGCCATGGTGACGTGCCAGCCGGCCCGCGCCAGCACCGCGAGGGTGCCGCCGCAAGAGAAGGCCGCATCGTCGAGGTGCGGCGACAGGGTAAGAACCGCCGGCATCAGAGCAGGTGGGGTTCGGCGCGGAAACGACAGGTAGGGTCGTGCGGCAGATCGCCGGCGAAGTCCGTGGCCGGCTTCATGCCCGCGACGGCATCGTACACGTCCATGATCCGGCGTCCGACCGCACCCCAGGAATAGACGCGGCGGCATTCCTCCAGGCCGTCCCGGGCGAGGCGCGCGCGCAGGGCGTCGTCCTCGATCACCCGCGTCAGGGCCTCCGCCAAGGCCGGCACGTCACCGGGCTGGACCATGAGCCCGTTCTCGCCATCGCGCAGACAATCGGACACGCCAACCGAATGGGTCGAGACCACGGCGAGACCCGCCGCCATGGCCTCCAGGATGGTGTTGGAGAAGCCCTCCGCATAGGTCGGCGACACGAACACGTCGGCGGCCCGATAGAGGTCCGGCACCGTGTCGTAATCGGCGTAGCCGGTGAAGCGGATTTCAAACTCCGAAAAGTTCAGTTCCGCGGCGCGGGCCTTCGAGGACTCCACATCCGGCCCAATGCCCGAGATGATCGCTTCGAACGGCACCCCACGCGCGCGCACGAGACCGAGGGCGTCGATGAAGTCGAAGACGCCTTTCCGGCGGTCGACGCGGCCATGATAGAACAGGCGCACGGGACCGGCATGGTCCCCGGGTCCCGGCGTGAAGCGCGCGGTGTCGACGGCACCCGGCACGATGGTGAAACGGGCCGGGTCCGAGCCGAGGCGGTCGCAGACTTCGTCGACGAAGGACGGGCCGCCGATGAGCAGGGCGTTGGCGTGGGCCAGCACGTCGCACATGGCGACGCGGTGGGTCTCGCAGCACGAGCCGACCCAGTGACCGTCCCCGCCCTGGATCGAAACCACCGTCGGCACGCCGATGGCCTTGGCGGCCAGCAGGGTCGCCCAGCCGGTGGGATACCCATACTGGGCGTGCAGAATATCGAAGGGCTGCCTTTCGTGCTCGCTCCGGATGGTCGCCACCATCGTGTCGATGTCGCGCTCGAAATCGCCGTCGGTCTGCTCGCCGACCTGTTCGAGGCCGATGACGTTCACGCCCGGAACCGGCGGAGGCGGACCGCCGCCGTAGACGCGGGTGCCGAAATCGTCACCGCGATACTGGCTGATCATCGTCACGTCGTGGCCAGCTTGCACGAGTTCGCGCAGAAGGTTCTGGGCGTAGACGCTCATGCCGGAAATGGCCGGGAAGTAGCGCCGGCTGACGAAGCAGATTCTCACTGGACCGGCTCCGCCCTGGGCTTGCGGCAATCGCGAAGGAATTGGAGTGAGGCCGGGACCATGACGTCGGCCCGGTGGCTCTCGCGGGAGAGTTCGACGCAGATGAGTTGTCGGAAGTCGATGGCATCCAGGGCATCGAGGACGGCGGGTACGTCCATGTCGCCCTCGCCGAAGGGCAAGTGGATGTGCTCGCCGCGCTTCATGTCCTCGATGGCCACCGTGCCGATCCGGTCCTGGAATTCGGCGACCGCCGCGGCGGGATCACGCTCCCCGGTGACGAGGCAGTGGCCGGTGTCGAGGGCGAGGTGCAGGCCCGGAATATCCAGGGCGGCGAAATCGTCGAGGGTCTCGATGAGCATGCCGGGCTCGGGCTCGAGGCATGCCACCACGCCATGGGCGCGGGCGTAGTCCGTCACCTCCGCCAAGCCTTCGATCAGCCAGTGCCGCGCCTCGGCCCGGTCGATTCCGGGTTTCGGTACACCAGCCCAGAACGAGACCGCCTCGGCCTGAAGGATGGCGCCGACGTCGATGGCGCGCTTGAGGAAACCGATGCGCCGGGCACGACCCACGGCGTCGCCGGTGACCAGGGTCGGCTCGTGCTTGGCTTTCGGATCGAGGAGGAAGCGGGCGCCGGTCTCGATCACCGCACCGAGGCCGAGGCGCTGGAGGCGGCTCGACAGGCTTTGCGCGTCCTGCACCCAATGCTCGGCGAAGGGGTCGAGGTGGTGGATGTCGAGGGTCAGCGCCACGCCCTGGTAGCCGGCATCCGCGATGAGATCGACGGCATCGGTCAGGCGATGATTGGCGGTGCCATTGGTGTTGTAGGCAAAACGCAGGCTCATTCACCTTGTCCCCTGCTGGGCGAGGCGGAACGGTGCGTGGTGCGATTCCGGCTCGCGATAGAGGGGATAATGCGACCCGACGATCTGGTCGGCCAGTGCCGTATCGAACAGGGGCTGACCGCCGAAGCGCTCCAGGGCCTCGGGTGTCAACCGCACGGGGCGAAGGGTCTCGCTGGCCTCTCCGAACCGGATCAGCGGGTGGTCGCGCGCGATGAGCTTTTGCGTGTTGCGCTCGCCGATGCGGTGATAGCTCATGGTCTCGACCTCGAGCCCCGGCACGATCGCCTTGACCACGCCGACGGAACCGCCGGGCGGCGCGCAATCGACGTAGAGCACGTCGAAGCCGGCCCCTTCCAGGCGCTCGCGGGCGATACGGCCGCGCGCGTGTCCATCGGGAGCGGCGGTCGTCGGCAAGTCCGTGAATTTCTTCGTGCCGCGCTCGGAATACACCGTGTCGCGCAAGGTCGCGGCCAGATCTTCGGGCGGCAGGACGATCCATTCCAGCATGGCCTTGAGGGCCCGGCTCTCTTCGAGATCGAGGCTCGGCAGGGCTTTGTCGATGAAGGCCTGAACGTAGCCCGGCGGGGTGACACGCTCGGCGAAGGACAGAGGCCCGTGGCCGAAGGCCTTGCGCACGCGGGCGGCCTGAAATTCGAGCAATGCCTTGCGCAGGGCCCGCTCGCGGTCCGGATCGCAGGCCTCGCCGCAGGCCGACAAGGCGATGGGCACAGGCGTGTCGGCCAAGTTCCGATCGTGGCCCACGACGTAGATGTTGGTCAGGCCGAACTGGTCGGTGGCGAATTTCGGCAGGGCCTTGATGCCGAGCGCATCGAGGCGGTCGAGCATGCCGCGCGTCTCAGGACCGAGCCCCTCCGACAGGTCGAGCATCACCCCCTGGTCGAGGGCGCGGAACAGCAGGCCGTTGCCGTCGCGCTGCAGGAGTTCGAGCAGACCATGACCGAGGGCGAAATCCGTGTCCGGCCCTGCGCCGAGGCCGTTGGTGATGAGGTTGGTGAAAGGCTTGTAGCCCTCGGACAGTTCGAAATAATCCGTCGCGGCGATGTCGAGGGGCATCAACACGGTCTCGCCCGTGCGGGCACGGATGGCGGGCGTCCATTCGAGCACCGAGCCTCGGCCGACGGGGCTGCCGGCCGGCAGGCACAGGGTCAGCGGGTCGGCGACGGAGCCGGCGCCGAACACCTTTACGAGGTCCTCGTAGCTGCCGCGCTCCTTCTTGCGCGGCATCACCGCCAACGAGGGCATCAGGTTCTCGGCGATCTCGGCCACGGCCCCGATGAGGGCCTCGTCGTCCGTGGCGCCGTACCCGATGCCGCTCGGCATGGCACCGACGAAGAACGGGTCGTCGAGGAAGAGCGAGACGAACCAGACGGGGATGCCGGTACGATCCAGGGGCGCCAAGGGAAAGCCGACGATGCGCCCCTGCGGCAGGATATCGAGGTAGGCGCGGACGGGCTCGGGCAAGTCGGAGGGCAGGCCTTCGATCTGGCGCGCGGCGCCGTAGGGGTAGGCGCGCGGAGCCTTGACGCGCGGATTGCGGGCTCTGGCGTCCTGATCGTGTTCGCTCACGTGATGATCCGTTCTCAGGCCAGGGCGTCGTAGGCGCGGGCCAGCAGGCGCATGGTGTGGAGGTCGCGGGCCGCGCTATAGGCGGCTCGCTCGCCGGGACGCCGCAGGGCGGAGCCGAAGGCGCGGACCTGTTCGAGGAAGGGCGAGGCCGCGCCGTCGAAGGCGATGTCTTCCGACACGCCGGTTGACCCGTCGATGAACGTGAGACTGCCGCCCGCCACCTGCCCCATGGTGTCGATGGCCGTGAGCTGCCCCGCCGTTCCGGTCACTTCGAGGCGCCGGCGTGGCAGGGCGTCGGGGCAATTGTAGGCGACATGGAGATTGGCGAGCACGCCCGAGCCCGTGCGGCCGATGAGGAGGGCACCATCATCCACGGCGTAATCCTGGGCGCGGGCCTGGGTGAGGGCCGCGAGATCGACGATGGATTCGCCGACGAGGAAATCGACGAGGTCGAGGCCGTGGGGGGCGAGATCCATCAGGGCGCCGCCACCGGCCTTTTTCGGATCGATGCGCCAGTTGTCCTGCCCCGGGACGGAGGCCCAGCTTCGCGGAAGCCAGCAGGCATAGACGATTCTGACCGCCGTGACGGTGCCGAGACGGCCGTCCGCGATCCAGTCTCGCATCGCCCGATGGGCGGGGTGATGGCGCTGGTCGAAGGCCGTGCCGTAGAAGGTGCTCCCCGCGCCGACCGCCGCCGCCATGGCTTCGGCGTCTGCGAGGCTGGCCGCCATGGGCTTCTCGCATAGGATCGCCTTGCCGGAGCCGACCAACGCCTCGATGGCTTCGCGGTGGAGGTGATTCGGCGTCGCGACATAGACCGCCTCGACCTCGCGGTCGGCGGCGAGATCCGTGAGGTTCGCGTAGGCACGGGCACCCAACGCTTCCGCGGCCGCCCGCGATTCCGAGCCTGGATCGACCACGGCCACGAGCCGATGCCCGGCCGCCCGGATGCCCGGCGCCATATAGTCCCGCGCGACCCAACCGAAGCCTACGATTCCCCAGGCGATCGAATCCATCACCACCGCTCCGGCAAATCGACGAACTCGCGCGCACGGATGCGGTCGAGATCGGGGCTCTCAAGGCCGCCGCTCCAGGCGATGCTTGCCGGACCGCCCGAATGGGAGGGATAGGTCGCGAGACCGGCATACTCCGCCTCGTAGCGGTCCGACGGCCAGACGATGCGGTAGCCCCCGGTCGGGTCCGGAGCGTAGAGCGGATTGAGGCGCAGCCGCGTTCCGGCGCGTGGCAGGGTGATGCCGTCGACGATGGCACGCGGAGCCGGACGCATACCGGGACCGGCGACGACCGAGAACGCTTCGACTCCGGTGAGATCGCTCGGCGCACGCGGAGAGGGTGCGCGGGCCTCGACGAGGGCGCGGGTCAGCTCCGCGTCATCGTAGACGAGACCATCGGGAAACAACTCCTCGATCTCCGCCGCCGAGACGGCGCGCCCAGCCGAGAAGCCCGGGCAGCCGCTGTTGTGGATGTGGCTCAACACCAGCCAGCCGTCGTCGCCGGCGTTCTGGCGCAGATTGTCGAGGACCTCGGCCTTGCCGTCGAGAAAATAGAACGCATCGTTGCAGACCACGAGATCGACGGGCGCACCGGGGATCGGCCAATTCGGTGAGCCGGCATCGAAGCAGACGAGTTGCACGCCCTCGCCGACCACCCAGTGCCGGGCGACCCAGAGCTTGGCGAACACCACGTCGGCCCCGGCGACCTTGAGACCGCGCAGGGCGAAATCCCGCAGATAATGGCCGATGCCGCATGCGAACTCGAACACGCAGACGGGATCGTTCCAATGCGCTTCCAGCAGGGCGAGGCCGCCAAGATAGGTCGGGTCGGTCCAGCGGTTGACGAAGTAATCGCCGACCCGGCCCCACCCGAGAAGGCGCACGGCATCCCGCAGGCTGAGCTTCGCCCGGTCGCGCACGAGTTCGTGCAGATCGAGGGCATCGGCCGGTGGCCCGGTCCACCAATCGTCCTGATCCGCGAGCAGGCCTTCGAGGGCGAGCCCCGTCTCGCCGGCGTCCAGGAGCTTGAGGGTCCTGGCGATGAGCTCGGACCGGTTCGTACGCAGATAGGGAATGCCGTCGATGACAGGCCAGCGCGCGCCCGTTCCGCTCTCGCGCAAGGAATGCGGGGTGTCCGCCTTGAGGGATTCCCCAGTCTCGGGCGACAGGAGCGCGAACGGAATCATGACGCGGTGTCCACGTGATCGAACCAACGGATCACGGGATATGCATGTCCGTCAGGACGCGATCATGAAACTCCTTCACCGGACCCGCGTGAACGAGTTCCATCTCATCGAGGACCGTACCCATGGTCAGGCCGGCGGCACGCAGGTGCTGGGCGATCTGTAGGACACGGTCGATGCAGTCGGCGGCGTGGAAGGCGCGCCCCTCGGCCGTCGCGTCGTCGGGCAGCACCGCACGGGCACGCGCCACGGTCTCGCGCAAGGCGGGATCGAGTTCGTCCAACGCCCACTGGGTGGTACGGGCCATGATCGGCAGGAGATGCTCACCGAGCAGCATCTCGCCGGTAAAGCCGGCATCGGGCATCGCTGCGTTGTGGAAGTGGTGGCTCATGGCAGCCAGGAACACCAAGGTCGGATCGGCCCGGTAGAACGGGCTCAGGACGACCCCGTAGACCGCGACCATCAGGCAATGTTCCGCGTGATTCTCGGGTGGTTCCAACAAGATGCGGGGCTTGCCCGGACAGGTCACGCCGGCTCTCGGCTGGTGGGCCAGGGCGGTAACGAACCCTGGAAGCGGGCCGGGTACGACGCCGCCCGGTTCACGCAGGCGCGCCCGAAGGCGATCGCGCAAAGCCGTGTCGACGCTGTCGGTGACGGCATCGAACCCGGCGACCAGAACTCCGGATGCGTCGGCAGGATCGAGGCCCACGGCAGCCAGGAAAGCCGCGTCGAGGTCGCAGAGGCGTGCAGCCGCCAACGCCTTGGCGGTGATGTCGAGGGCGACATCCTCCGCAGAAGCGCCGCCCGTGAGGGCACCCCATCCCTGCGCGAACAGACGCTCGGCAATGGAGCCGGTGCGGCCGGCGGCATGAACCCGCTTGAGGTCGTTGAGTTCGACCAGTAGCGGGCGCAGGGCGAGGGGGGCGGCCGGGCCGCCCTCCAGGGACATTGTCATCAGTTCACGCCGAGCCAGTCGAGGAGCATGGTCTGCTGCTTGCCGAAATCGTGCTCGGGACCGCGGCCGTTCTTGACCATGGGTGCCTTGAAGAACGACGACAGCTGCTCCTGGACGCCACCGTCGCCGCGCGACTTGGCGAGATCGAGGACGCGGGCGATCTCGATGACGAGGGGGGCCGCCAGGATCGAGTCCTTGCAGAGGAAGTTGACCTTGATCTGCATGCGCTGACCGAGGAAGCCGGTGACGTCGATGTTGTCCCAGGCTTCCTTGTCGTCGCCGCGCGGCCGGTAATAGTGGATGTGGACCAGATGGTCCTCGACGGGATAGCCGAGGATCGAATCCAGCACCGTGCCCTTGGTGTTGAGCTTCGACTGGAGCGAATCCTTGTCGTTGAGGGCGAGGCCGTCACGGTTGCCGAGGATGTTCGTCGAGAACCAACCATCGACATGGAGGGCGCGGGCCTTGAGAGCCGGGGCCAGGACCGTCTTCATCATGGTCTGGCCGGTCTTGCCGTCCTTGCCGGCGACCGGAACGTTCAGGGTCTTGGCCATCTCGAGCAGGGCCGGAACGTCCGCGGCGATGCTCGGGGTGAAGTTCGCATAGGGAACGCCGCTCTTGATCGCCGCGTAAGCGTAGAGCATCGCCGGGCTGATGGATTCGTCGCTGGAATCGAGGCCCTTCTCGAAGGCTTCCGGCGAGTTCAGGGTCGCGGCGGTGAGATCGGGCCAGCGCTCCGTGGAGGCGAGATTGATCACCACCACATCGTCGAGATTGCTCTCGGCCTTGAAGCGGCGAAGGTCGTTGGCGATGACGGACACCGCCTCGCGATGGTCGGCCGCCACGATGCGGTTGGCGCCCTCGATGTTCTTGCAGAACTTTGCGCTGCCCACGGCCGGCCAAGGCTTGATGCCCTTGAGCACTTGGGCGCCGTTCTCGATGTCCTGCTGGCTCAGCACGCCGTGACCCGTGGCCGCGGAGGCGAGATCGTCGTCGTTGAGGTCCCAGCCGGCGAAGACCAGATCCTTGTAGTCGGCCAATCCGGCGACGGAGAGACCGGCCAGAGGCAATCCGTCGAGGCGGTTCGATCCGGATTTGATCATCTCGATGCCCGCGATGGCAGTGGTGGCAACGGCGCCACCCATGCCAACGAACGCAACGCCGACACGGCGACCGGTCTGCATGCTCATTGGAAAAAGGCTTCCTTCATTGGGTCCACGGGGATTGCCGCTCCGCAGAGCGGAGCCTCCCGTTAGGCCCTAGCTAACTGGACCGCGTGTGCGTCATTCCAAGTCCAGCGGGAAACGCTTTTTTGCCGCGGTCTGCCTGAACGGCAACCGAACGCTTCGTTAAAACTTCGTGAAAACAGAGCCTTAACCGTCCGTTAAGCGTGCCACGGTTGAATCACGCCGCTGTCCCATTCTGGTCACAGCCGGCGGCGAGACATCGCCGCGCTGAACAAATCGAAGCCGCGCCCATGAAGGCAGCGGCACGAACAAGGACGAAAGATGGGGGTTTTCCCGGAGCCGGCGCCCTGCGCCGACGACGTGAGCCGTCTCGTGCCCAACGAGACCTTTTCCGCAGATCCTTCCGTGGCTTGGTTGCCCCGGACCGAGCGCCGCGCGCGCCGCACCCTTGCCAAAGCTGGACGCCGGACCCTCGCCACCCTCGTGGCCGGGCTGGTGATCGGTGCGGCCCTGCCGCAGAACGCCCTGGCACCCGCGGCGGCCGCTCACGCTCGTATCGACGAGCGGGACTTCGCGATCCGCACATCAGTGCGACCGCAGGTCGAACATCAGCCGAACGCACAGGACTGGGCCGGAGTTCCCGTCATCGAGCAGGAACCGGCGACGCTGGCCCTCATCGCCGACGACCTCGCCACGCTCGTACCGATCCGTGACGGCGCCGGAACGGAACGCCTCCGCTTCGGTGACATGGCCGTGCCCCGCGAGATCGTCGAAACGATCCTGCGCGCGGCCAGCGAGACCGGCGTCGACCCCGTCTACATGATGGCGCTCGCCGACAAGGAATCGAGCTTCTCCACCACGGTGAAGGCGGCCACCTCTTCGGCCGAAGGACTGTTCCAGTTCCTCAGCAGCACCTGGCTCGAACTCATCCGCACCTACGGCGCCCGGCACGGTCTCGAGACCGAGGCCGCTGCGGTGTCGGGGCGCGGCAGCGCCATCACGATTTCCGACGATGCCACCCGCACCCGCGTCCTGCGCCTGCGCCAGGACCCCTATGTCGCGGCCCTGATGGCTGGGGAACTCATCAAGCGCGACCGCGGCCGGATCGAGCAGCGCATCGGCCGGGACCTCACCACGGCGGAGCTCTACTTCGCGCATTTCCTCGGGACGGCCAGCGCCGGACGCTTCCTCGCCCTGAACGCGGACAAGCCGGGCCAGGTGGCCAAGCAGGTGTTCAAGGCCGCGGCGAAGGCCAATCGCAGCCTGTTCACGGAGAAGGCCGGCAAGGGCCGACGTAGCCTCACGGTCGCGGAAGTGCGCGAGAAGATCGGCGGAATGATCGACCGGCGCCTCGATCAGTACGAGGGCGTCGCGGCCCTCGTGGCGCCCGAGGTCAAGGTCGAACTGCCGGTCCTCGAAGCCGATGCCGGGGAGGCGGCCCACATCCACCGCGTCCGGGTGACCGAGGCGACGCCGGCTGAGTAGGGCGACGGAACATAGCCCGCCGCGAAAGAAACGGTTTAGAACCCGCACACGCGACGGCCCCGCCCCTGTGGGTGCCGACGACCGTCGAGTGCCCCCATGAAGTCCGTCGACCCCGAACACCCGCGTCCCGATGCGCCTTCGCCGCAGGATGCCCGAGGCAAGGATGCCCAAGGCAAGGATGCCCAAGGCAAGGGAGCCTCGTCCGAGAGCGAGGCGGCCCGTGCCGCAGCCCGCGAGGCGGCGGCCGCAGCCCGCACCCTCGGGCGCCAGCTCGGAGTCCTCCTGGGGAGTGCGGCCCGCACGGGCGGACGTGGCGCGACCGGCGCCGCGCGCGCATCGGGGCAAGCCTTCACCCGATTGGCCGGTCGCCTCGGATCCGGCCGGCGGCAAGGGCCGGAGACGGCGGCAGGGCCCGCCGCTGCGTCCCCCGTGTCCCCCACGCCCGCGCCCATTGCCGCCCCAAATCCGCGTTGGGGTGGGCGCCTGCGCGGGCGACCGGTCCTCCTGGCGATCCTCGCCCTCGTCGCCCTGCCGACGGTGCTTCTGGCCGGCCTCGTCCTCTACAGCTTCGTCACCCTGCCGCCGCTCGGCGGCGTTGTGCCGGAGGCCGGCCAACGGGCGCTCACGGTCGAGGCCGACGACGGCCGGGTCTTCGCCACACGCGGTGCGTTCCAGGGTCAGAAGCTCGTTGCCGCCGATCTGCCGCCGCACATGGCCCAGGCGATCATCGCCATCGAGGACCGGCGCTTCCGCTCGCATTGGGGCGTCGATCCGCGCGGGCTCCTGCGGGCGATGTGGCGCAACACGTCGGGCGGCGGCGTCCGCGAGGGCGGTTCGACCATCACGCAGCAATATGTCCGCCTCACCTCCCTGACCCAGGAGAAGACCCTGCGGCGCAAGATCCAGGAAGCGTTCCTGGCCCTGCGCGTCGAGGCGACGATGTCGAAGGACGACATCCTCCTCGGCTACCTCAACACCGCCTATTTCGGAGCCGGCGCCTACGGCCTCGATGCCGCCAGCCGGCGCTACTTCGGCAAGGGCGCCAAAGCGCTGACCCTGCCGGAATCGGCGATGCTCGCCGGCCTCGTGCGCGCCCCTTCGCAGCTGGCGCCCACCCGCAATTTCGGCGGCGCCAAGGAGCGGGCCGACGTCGTGCTCCAGACCATGGTGGAGACCGGCGCGATCACGGCCGTTGAGGCGGACAAGGCCCGCACCGAGACCATCACGCTCCGGACGCCACCCGAGACCCCGCCGGGCACCAACTATTTCCTCGATCTGGTGTCGGGCGAAGCCAAGCGACTCGCCGACACCACCGGGGACGTGACCGTCCGGACCACACTGAACCTCGATCTGCAGAGTCTGGCCGAGGGTGTGGTGGCCCGGCGGATGGATGCCGAAGGGGCGAAAAAGAAGGCGGGCCAGGCCGCCATGGTGGTGATGAACAAGGAGGGCGCGATCCTCGCCATGGTGGGTGGGCGCGACTACGAGGACAGCCAGTTCAACCGCGCCACACAGGCCAAGCGTCAGGCCGGCTCCCTATTCAAGCTGTTCGTGTACCTCACCGCCTACGAGACCGGGTTCACGCCGGAGACCGTTCTCGTCGATCAGCCGACGCAGATCGGCGACTGGGAGCCGCAGAATTCCACCGGCCGGTTCAAGGGCGCGATGCCCCTGCGCTCGGCCTTCGCGCAGTCGATCAACACCGTGGCGGCGCAGCTCGCCGACGAGATCGGCATCCCGGCCGTCATCGCGACGGCCCGCCGCCTCGGCGTCGTCTCCGAGTTGCCCAACGTGCCGAGCCTCGCCCTCGGCTCGGCCGAGGTGACACTGCTGGAGATGACCCGCGCCTACGCGGGCGTGCTGGCCGGCGCCGTGCCGGTGGATGCCCACAGCGTCCATGCCATCCGGGGCGGCGCGCCGCCGCCGCTCTACCTGCGCCCCGAAGCACGGCCCGGCACAGCCCTGCCGACCCAGGCGCGGGCGATGATGCTCGATTCGCTTCAGGCCGTGGTCGACGGCGGCACCGGTAAGGCCGCGCGGGTGCAGGGCATGCCGGTGGGTGGCAAGACCGGAACGACCCAGGATTATCGCGACGCCTGGTTCGTCGGAATGACCCCGGATCTCGTCGTGGGGGTCTGGGTCGGCAACGACGACAATACGTCGATGAACCGCGTCGGCGGCGGCGACATTCCAGCCGCCCTGTTCCGGGATTTCGTCCAGCGTGCCGCCGCCCAGATGGCGCGCGGGCGCAAACGCCCCTCCGCCGCCCGGGCCGAACCGGCGCCCGCCCGGGATGTGGCACCCGCCGTGTCGGGAGCGGCGATCCGCGGCGTCCCGGAGGTGGTGGATACCGGAACCCTGGCCTTCCGCGGCCGCACGGTTAGGCTTCTGGGCGTCGACGGCGAGGGTGGAGCACTCGCCCGCCAGCTCGCACGCTATCTGCGTCGACGCGAAGTGATCTGTACGGCCGCCGCGGGGGCCGATGCCGGACCCCTGCGCTGTCAGATCGACGGCGACGACCTGGCATCCCTCATTCTCGCGGCCGGCGGTGCCCGGGCTTCGGCGGATGCCCCGTCCGATCTCCTCGCGGCCGAGGAACAAGCCCGCTCCGAGCGTGCGGGACTGTGGCGGCGGGAGCGCTGACGCCGGGGGGCACTTGGCCTCCCGCCCATGAAAAAAGTCCCGGCGAGCGAAGCTGACCGGGACTTCTCTAACGTCAGGCCCGGGGGAGACGCCGGCTCAGGCCGCCCGCACGGTGGCGAGGAAACGTCCGACTTCCGAGCCGAGATGCTCGCTCTGGCGCGAGAGGTCCGAGGCGGCGGTGAGCACGTGGCCGGCGGCCTCGCCCGTGCCGGCAGCGGCCGTCGCGACGCCACCGATATTGGCGGTGACCTCGTTGGTGCCGACGGCGGCCTGGGCCACGTTGCGCACGATCTCCTGGGTCGCAGCGCCCTGCTCCTCGACGGCGGCGGCGATGGTAGTCGCCACGGAACTCATCTCGCGGACGCGACCGGCGATGCCGTCGATGGCCGAGACGGCCTGATGGGTGGCGGCCTGGATCTCGCCGATCTGGCGCGTGATCTCCTCCGTGGCCCGCGCCGTCTGACCGGCGAGTTCCTTCACTTCTGTGGCGACGACGGCGAAGCCCCGTCCGGCCTCGCCTGCGCGCGCCGCCTCGATGGTGGCGTTGAGCGCCAACAGGTTGGTCTGGCCCGCGATGGTGGTGATCAGACCGACGACATCGCCGATCTTGGCGGCGCCCCGGCTCAGGGCCGCGACCAGACCCGCAGTCTCGGCCGCCTGCTCCACCGCACCGCTCGCGAGGCTTGCGGCCGAATCGGCCTGGCGACCGATCTCCTGCACGGACGCACCGAGCTCCTCGGCGGCGGCGGCCACCATCGTGACGTTGGTGGCGGCGAGATCGGCGGCGACGGCCACCTGATTCGATTGGCTGCTCGTCTGCGAGGCCGTCACGGTCATGGACTGTGCGGTGGCCTGCAGTTCCGTGGAGGCCGACGACACGGCGGTGATGATGCCGCCGACGGCACCCTCGAAGGACTCGGCGAGTTCGCGCATGGCGGCCTTGCGCTGGGCTTCGACGCCGGCGCGGGCCAGCTCGGCGTCCGCTTCGAGCTGACGCGTCCGGATCATGGTATCCTTGAAGACGGACACGGCCTGCGCCATCGCGCCGATCTCGTCGCGCTGCCCGAGCCCCGGAACAGCGACGGTGAGATCGTTGCCGGCAAGGCGGCTCATGGTGCGCGTCATGCCGTCGATGGGGCGGCCGATGCCGATCTGGAGCAGCACCAGGGCCAACCCGGCGATGAGCACCATGCCGGCCAAACCGAGCACGCTGGTGAGCCAGGCGGCATCGCTCGCCCGAACGGCCTCCTCGGCGCGAATCTTGAGTAGCGCCGACTCTACCCCGGCGATTTCCGTGGCCTTGGCGCGGAACGCATCCATGCCTGCCTTGCCGATCCCGGAGGCTTCGAGCCCGCGCGCCTCCTCTCGCGTCGCAGGATCGCGCATCAATCGGATCTCGCGCTGGGCGACCTCGTCGTGCCACCGACGCGCCAGGTCGCCGAGCGTACCCAGGCGCTCCTGTTGCGCCGCGTTGTCGGCGGTGAGCGTGCGGGCCGAGGCCAGGGAAGCCTCGAACGTCCGGGTCCCGGCGGTGAAGGGGGCCAGGAACGCGTCATCGCCCGAGATGAGGAAGCCGCGGACACCGGTTTCCCGATCGACCATCGCACCGGTGAGGCGGCTGATCTCGCCCAGGATCGCGTGGGTGTGCTCCGCCCAACGGCCCGTTTCCGAGACGACAGCCATGTTGCGCAGCGTCATGACGGATGAGGCGACGGCGACGAGGACGATCAGCGCGAGGGCCGCGCCGATCTTCGTTGCGATTCTGAGGTTACGAATTCGCGCCAACATGACACTTGCCTTGGTGAGGTCCTCCCCGGCACCGAGTCTCGGGCACCGTGGGAGAATGGGAGTTCCTCGGCAATCGCACCCCTGCCTCACCAAACGGTGAACCGTCCTAAAGTTTGTTAGAGAAGCGCAGGCGCGTCGCTGCGCGAACCACCCGCAGGCAAGCGCTTCGGGCCGGCGCCGGTCCGGCACGATCGTGGGTGCACGAGGGCGCTCTCCGCCGAAGTGGATGCCGGTTCGGCGGAAAAAAGCGCGCCAAAACACAGGCCTCGCGATGTGTCCCGGCCCAACGTGGTCGAGCGCAGCTCTAGCGGAACGGCGGTTCGTCGAAGCTCCGCAGCTTGCGCGAATGCAGGCCGTGACGGTCGGCGCGCAGGATATCGAGGGCCGAGAGACCGATGAGGAGGTGCTCGGCGACGGCACGCTCGTAGAAGGCGTTGGCGGCGCCCGGCAGCTTGATCTCGCCGTGGAGCGGCTTGTCCGACACGCACAGCAGGGTGCCGTAGGGGACCCGCAGGCGGTAGCCCTGGGCCGCGACGGTGCCGCTCTCCATGTCGACGCCGATGGCGCGCGACAGGTTGATCCGCCGCCGCTCCTGGGAGAAGCGCAGTTCCCAGTTCCGGTCGTCGTAGGTCACCACGGTGCCGGTGCGAAGGCGGCGCTTGAGAGCGTCGCTGGCCTCCCCGGTGACGCTGGCGGCCGCGGCCTGGAGGGCGAGTTGCACTTCGGCGAGCGCCGGCACCGGCACATCGGGCGGGACCAGCTCGTCGAGGATCCGGTCACGGCGCAGATAGCCATGAGCGAGCACGTAGTCGCCGATGGTCTGCGACTGGCGCAGACCTCCGCAATGGCCGACCATGAGCCAGCAATGCGGGCGCAGCACCGCGAGGTGATCGGTGATGGTCTTCGCGTTGGACGGACCGACGCCGATATTGACCAGGGTCGTGCCCTGCTGGCTGCCGTCGGGTCCGCGCGCCACAAGGTGATAGGCGGGCATCTGGTACTTGTGCCAGGGCGATGCGGCGATGAGCGCCGTCGGATCGACGGACGCCGCCTCCCCCTGCGAAACAGAGATGCCGCCGGGCAGGATCATCCGCTCGAAGCCGTCGTCGCCGCGCGCGAGGCGTTCGAGGCCGTGGCGGATGAAACCGTCGACGTAGCGATGGTAGTTCGTTAACAGGATCCAGGGCTGCACGTCGCCCCAGTCGCTGCCGGTGTAGTGAACGAGGCGGCGCAGGGAATAGTCGGTCCGGATCGCATCGAACAGGGCCAGGGGGCGCGGCGCGTCGGGCGCGTCCTGCCACAGGCCGTCGGCGATCTCGTCGCCCACCACGGACAGAAGGGGGACGGGAAAGTAGGTGGCGAGATCGCGGGGCGTGACTCCGCTTCGCCCGAGATCGAGGCCGGGCTCGAGGACGTAGGGATACGGGATTTCCTGCGCGCTCAAGCCGACTTCGAGGCTCGCGCCGTAGTCGCGGACCAGCGGCGTCAGCTGTTCGAGGAGATACCCGCGAAAGTGTCCCGGCTGGGTCACGGTCGTGGCGTAGGTGCCCGGTGCCTGGAACTTCGCCGTCGCGCGGGTGACCTGCGGCATCGGCCCCGACGGCTGATAGGTGACGCGCAACTCGGGGTAGCGGAATTGCAGCCGCTCCGTCGCGTCGGGGGCCGGACCGCCGTCGAGGTAACGGGCCAACGCCGATTGCAGCGCATCCGTGGCCCCGGCGTGTAGGGCGGCGAGCCGGTCCACGGCGGTCTCGGGATCGGATACGGATTCCATCGGTCGCAATTCGTCGCGGATCACGGTGTCTCCTCGCTGAATCCCCGCACGGGGCTGTACACCGCCGCCGCGCGTGGCGCGACCGGCCGCAGGGTTGCGGTGGGGTGCCAAAGCATCCGACATGCCGGTTCAGCCGGAGCCCTTTCCCTATGACGCAGACCGCCGAACGCCGTCCCGGAGAGGACACCATCCCGCTGCCCGAGGCCTTCGACGCGGGCGTGTACTTCATCGGCCGCATCCGCACGCCGTGGCCCGGACGTTGGGACTGCCCGAAGAACGGCCTCCAGACCGATGCGGTCTGCACCCTGGTGCTCGATCCGGCCTATACCCCCGGCTTACAGAACCTCTCCGGCGCGAGCCATCTCATCGTGCTTTACTGGATGGACGAGGCCGCCCGCGACATCATCCGCCAGCGCCCGCGCCATGCCGACGGGAGCCGGGGCACGTTCTCGCTTCGCTCGCCGGCCCGGCCCAACCCCATCGCCCTGTCGGTGGTGGAGAACCTCGGGATCGACGGCGTCCATGTCAGGGTCCGCGGCCTCGATTGTCGCGACGGCACGCCGCTCCTCGACATCAAGCCGTATTACGCCTCGACGGATTCGCGCCCCGACGCGACGGTGGAGCGCGCCGGGGCGGACTGATCAGGCCGAAGAATTCAGGCGGCGTGGACCTGCCCGTCGGCGCCATGCGTCTTCCGAGGCGTGCCCTTCGGCGGCGCCTTGATCCGGTACCAGCCGACATAGAGGGCCGGCAGGAAGAACAGGGTCAGGAAGGTGGCGGCGAGGATGCCGCCGATCATGGCGTAGGCCATCGGCCCCCAGAAAACCTCGCGGGCGATGGGGACGAGACCGAAGCTCGCCGCCGCCGCCGTCAGCAGGATCGGACGCATGCGGTGGCAGGTGGCGTCGACCACGGCGTCCCAGGGAGCCAGCCCGTCGCGCTCGTACTCGTCGATCTGGGTCACCAGGATCACCGAGTTGCGCACGATGATGCCGATGAGGGCGAGGATTCCGAGGATCGCCACGAACCCCATGGGCTTGTCGAACAGGAGAAGGGCGGCCGCGACGCCGATGATCCCGAGGGGCGCCACGCTCGCGACGAGAAACAGCTTCTGGAAGCTCTGCAGCTGGATCATCAGGAACACCGCCATGGTCAGCAGCATCACGGGGGCCACCGCCGCGATGGGCCCCTGGCCCTTGGCGCTCTCCTCCACGGCGCCGCCCACCGCGAGGGTGTAGCCGTCGGGGAGCGACTTTCCGAAGGCGGTGATGCTCTTGTCGAGCTCGGTCACCACGGTCTGGGGCTGGGTGCCGTCCGCGATGGAGGCGCGGACCGTGATGGTCGGCAAGCGGTCCCGGCGCCAGACGATGGGCTGCTCCAGCTCGTAGCCGATGGTGGCGAAGGCGAGCAGCGGCACCACGCTGCCGTTGGCCAGCGGAATCTGCAGGGTCTGGAGGGTGTCGAGGGAGTTGCGCTCCACTGCCTGGGCACGGCCGACCACGTCGACGAGGTAGATCGAATCGCGCACCTGGGTGATGGCCCGGCCACCGACGATGCCGTTGAGCAGCCCGGCGATATCCTCGGACGTGACCCCGAGCTGGCGCGCCTTGTCCTGGATGATGTCGACCTTCAGCACCTTGCCGGGCTCGTTCCAGTCGAAGGTCGGCACGTTGAGGTGGGCATTGCCGCCGACGATGTTGGCGAGCGCCAGAGCGTGCCCACGCAGGGCCTGGAGATCGGGACCGCTGAGGCGGTACTGCACCGGACGCCCCACGGGCGGGCCGAGGTCGAGGGAGTGGATGAGGAAATCGGTGCCCACGAACTGGTCTCGGGCCAGCGCCTCGAGCTTCGTCTTCATGCGCTCGCGCGCTTCGATGGATTTCGTCTCGATGACGATCTGGCCGAAGAAGGCATTGCCGAGCTGCTGGTCGAGGGGCAGGTAGAAGCGTACGGCGCCCTGACCGACATAGGAACTCCAGCGCGCGATCTCGGGATCGCCCTTCAGGGTCGCTTCGAAGCGGTCCATCTGGGCCTTGGTCTCGGCGATGCTGGCATTCTGCGGAAGCGTCATGTCGACAAGGAGTTCGGGCCGGTCGGAAGCCGGGAAGAACTGCTGCTGGACGTGGCCCATGCCGACGATGGCGGCGGCCAGGAGGCCGATGCAGGCCGCCACCGTGGTCCAGCGCCAGCGCATGGCAGCGAGCAGCGCCGCCGTGAACATCCGCATCAGGCGACCGGGCCTGTCGTGGTCCTTGTGCTTCATGGTTGCCGGCAGGAGCTTCACGCCGATGAGGGGCGCGAACAGCACCGCCACCACCCAGGAGACGAGGAGCGACGCGGCTATGACGACGAACAGGCTGTAGGTGTACTCGCCCGCAGAGGACCCGTTGAAACCGATGGGCAGGAAGCCCGCCACGGTCACGAGGGTGCCGGTGAGCATCGGAAAAGCCGTGGAGGTGTAGGCGAAGGTCGCGGCTTTCTTGAGGTTGTCGCCGACTTCCAGGCGCGCCACCATCATCTCGACGGTGATCATCGCGTCGTCCACGAGCAATCCGAGGGCGATGATGAGGGCGCCGAGGGAGATGCGCTGGAGGGTCACCCCCATCACCTGCATCACCACGAACACGATGGCGAGCACCAAGGGGATCGACAGGGAGACCACGAGGCCGGCGCGCCAGCCGAGGCTGACGAAGCTGACGGCGAGCACGATGACCACCGCCTCCACCAGGGCCTTGGTGAAGCCGCCCACAGCCTCCTCCACGATCTTGGGCTGATCCGACACGAGATGGATGCCGACGCCTACGGGCAACTCGCCTTCGAGCTTGCGCATGCGAGCCTTGAGGTCGTGGCCGAAGGTGAGGAGATTACCCGATGGCTGCATGGCGATGGCGAGACCGATGGCCGGCTCGCCGTTGAAGCGGAACAGGGCGGTCGGTGGATCGGTGAAGCCGCGTGAGATCTCCGCGACGTCCGACAGGCGGAAGAAACGGTCGTTGACCCGCAGATTGATGGCCCTGAGACTGTCCTCGGAGATGAATTGCCCGCCGACCCTTACGGAGACCCGCTCGGGCCCGGCCTGGATCACACCGGACGGCGTGATGGCGTTCTGGGATTGCAGGGTTCTGATCACGGAATTCATGTCGAGGCCGAGGCCCGCGAGCTTCCGCACGGAGAAGTCGAGGTAGATCACCTCGTCCTGGGCACCGAGGAGGATCATCTTCCCGGCGTTGGGCACCGACTTCACCGCAGCGCGCACCCGTTCCACGTAGTCGCGGAGCTGGCGCATGCTGACGCCGTCCGCCGTGAAGGCGTAGACGTTGCCGAACACGTCACCGAACTCGTCGTTGAAGAACGGGCCCTGCATTCCCTGCGGGAACGTGCCTTGGATGTCGCCGATGCGCTTCCTGACCTGATAGAAGATCGCCGGAATCGTCTTCGGCGGCGTAGTCTCGCGCAATTGCACGAACACCGTGGCTTGGCCGGGCGTGGTGTAGGAGCGGCTGAAATCGACGGCGTCGATCTGCTGCAGTTCCTTCTCGATTCGCTCGGTCACCTGATCGAGGGTGTCGCCGATGGTGGCGCCGGGCCAACGCGCCTGCACGATCATGGTCTTGATGGCGAAGGGCGGGTCCTCCTCGCGGCCGAGCTTCTCGTAGGCCAGCACGCCGGCGATCACCGAGATCAGCATCAGGAACCAGACGAAGGAGCGGTGCTCCAGGGCCCATTCCGACAGGTTGAAGTTCTTCACGGGGTCAGTCTCGCTTCCGACCGGTTACGGCGTGGCGTCGGGCAGGCGCACGGCCTGGCCTTCGCTCAGCGAATGGATGCCGGCGACGACCACGCGGTCGCCGGCGGCCAGGCCTTGTGTGACGGTGGCGCGGCTGCCGTTCCGTCCCGTCACGGTGACGGGACGGCGGGTCACGGTCTTGCCGCTCGCGTCCACGAGCCAGACCGAATCCTGGCCATCCGTATTCAACAGTGCCGTCGCCGGCAGGACGAAGCGGGGCGCGACGTTCCGCGAGAGGGAGACCGTGAGGGTCGAGCCGAGGCGGAAGGCCGGCGAAGGAGCGAGCAGGGTCATGCGGATGCGCCGGGTCCGGGTGACACGGTCGGCGAACGGCGCGGTCTCGCGGACCTTGGCCGTGGCCGTCACGTCGGGTGCGCTCTGGAGGGCGACGGTGAACACCGCGTCCTTCGGCATGGCGCCGACGAGGTCCTCCGGGATGTCGACCACCGCCTCGCGCTCCTCGGGGCGAGCGAGGGTCAGCACCGCCTGGCCGGCGCTGAGCACCTGACCGACTTCGGCCGACCGCACGGTGACGACGCCGTCGAAATCGGCGTGGAGTTCGGTGTAGCCGATCTGGTCGCGGGCCTTCTGGAGGCTGGACTGGGCCTGGGCGAGACGGGCCTGGGCGGTGTCGCGGCTGGCGACCGCGCTGTCGAGTTGAGCCTGGGTGACGTTTCCGCCGGCGAGCAGCTTGCGGCGGCGGTTCTCCGTCGCGCCGGCATTCTCGGCCTGGGCCTCGGCATCGGCGAGGTCCGCCTCCGCACGTGTCAGGGCGAAGCGCGGCACGACGGGATCGAGGGCGGCGAGGCGCTGCCCTTTCTTCACGACATCGCCCACGGTCACGTCGCGGGCCACCATGCGTCCGGCGATCTGGAAGCCGATCTCCGACTGGTAGCGCGGTGCCACGACCCCCGCGAAGGGGCCGAAGACTTCCGTTGCGACCGATTTGGCCGTGGTGGTCAGCACTGGGCGAACAGGGGCCGGACCGGCCTCCTGCTCCGGCTTGCAGCCCCCCGAGACGAGGACCGCGAGGAAAGCCACGACGGCAGGAGCGGGGTGATGGTTCACGGGGCAACCCCCAGGGTCTGGGCGACGGCGACGACCTGGCCCGGTCGGAGCAGTTGGATACCGGCGATGACCACTTCCTCGCCGGGCTCGATCCCGCCCGCCAACGCGATGGTATCGGGGGCGTAGCGCTCCAGGGTGACCTTGCGCGGCGCCACGGTGCCGTCCTTCGGATCACGTACCCACACCGCAGGACCATCCTGCCAGCGGTAGAGGGCCGACCACGGCAGGACGATGGCCTGGCGCGCGTGGAACTTGCCGGTGCCGATCACCACGGCGCCGAGGCTCATGCCCGGCGGGGTCGCTTGGAGCCCGACCTTGACCCTCACGGTGCCGGAAGCGGAATCCACGCTCGGCGAAATTTCGCGCACGCGGCCCACCGCCGTCACCTTGGGGTCGGCCTGGAGGGCGACGGCGACGGTCTCGCTTTCGGGTGGTGCCGCCAGCACCGCCTCGAAGATGTTGAACACCGCGTCGCGCGGGCCGTCCTGCGCCATGACCATCACGGTCTGGCCGGCCTGGACCACTTGGCCGACCTCGAAGGTTCGGCTGAGCACGATTCCGTCGACCCCGGCCTTGAGATCCGTGTAGGAAAATTGCTCCTGGGCCGTGCCGAGGGCCGCCTTGGCGGATTCCACCGCCGCCTGCGTGGTGCGCAACTGCTGCTCGGCGTCGTCGTAGCTCGGCCGCGTGGTGTAGCCGCCGGCCATCAGGCTTTCCTGGCGCTTGAAGCTGACCTTGGCCTGCGTCAGCAGGGCTTCGGCCGACGTCAGCGCCGCCTTCGCGTTGTCGAGGTTGGCCCGCTGCTCCTGCGGATCGAGGCGCGCCAGAACCTGATCGGCCCGGATGTGATCGCCGACCTCGACGAGGCGGCTGGCGATCTTGCCGGCGGTGCGGAACGAGACGTTGACCTGAGACTGCGCCTCGATGTCCCCGGTGAAGATGAGGTCCGAACTGATGGTGGTGCGCTGGGCCACCACCGTGCGAACCAGGGCGAGCTCTTGGCTCCTGTCGGTGCCGGCAATCCTGTCCGCGCCAGAACGAACGCTCTCGTCGGCCGCCGCGGGGACGGGAACTGCGGCAAGGACGGCCACGGTCACGAAAAGCGCCGCGCCGAGGAGAGCCGGCCAGGATCGGATCGGTGAAAAATCCGTCATCGCTTCCCGCTCGTCCCTCGCGCGACCCTATCGGTGGCGATCCTTATCGGCTATCTTACCGACCGTCCAGACGGTTTTTAGAAATAGGAACGTGATGACCAAACCGCGCACGCGGCGCGAAGACCGCCCGGCGATCATCCTCGATGCGGCCGAGCGCCTGATCCGCCGCGTGGGGACACGCACCCTGACCATCGATGCGGTGGCGGCGGAGGCCGGCCTGAGCAAGGGCGGCGTGCTGCATCATTACAGCTCGAAAGACGCGCTGATCCAGGCGCTGGCCGAGCGCAAGCTCGGGATGATCCGCGACAGCATCGCGGCCCACGAGGCGGCTCAGGGACCCGGTCCGGCCGCTCTCCCTCTGGCGCTCATCGCCCATGTCCGGCAGGTCTACGCCGACGAAGAGGGATTTCCCCGCGCCCTCCTGCTGGCATCGGCGGAGAATCCCGAGGCCTTCGCAGGCTTCAACACATTCCTGAAGGACCGCCTCGCCCAGATGGAAGACGTCGCCCGCTGCCCCGGCGCGGGTGCGGTGCTGACCTTCGCGACGCTCGGCCTGCTCCTGACGCGGACGCTCGGCTTCCACACCATCGAGGGTGCGGATCTGGCTCGATTGTTCGACGCCATGGAGCGATTCGCGCGGGATCTTCCCAAAGGCGACCCGGACCGGGCGTGACGCTCAGGCGGCCTGCGCCGCCATGGCCTCGAACACACCGGCATGGCGGGCCGCGAGGGCATCGATATCGGTTGCGTAGCCGCCGCCGATCACCGCCACGAGGGGAATGTTGCGGGATCGCGCCGCCGCGACGACCAAGCGGTCCCGAGCGGACAGCCCCGCATCCGTGAGGGCGAGGCGACCGAGACGATCGTCGCGGTGGGGATCGACGCCGGCGTTGTAGAAGACGAGATCCGGAGCGAGCGCATCGAGGAGGGGGCCGACATGGGCTCCTAGAGCGGCGAGGTATGCCGCGTCCTCGAGCCCGTCGGGCAGGCCGACATCGCGGTCGCCTGCGATCTTGCGGGCCGGGTAGTTCCTCTCGGCGTGGAGCGAGAACGTGAACAGGTCCGGCGTGCCCGACAGGCAATCGGCGGTGCCATCGCCCTGGTGCACGTCGCAATCGATCACCACGGCGCGGGCGATGGTGCCCTCCCGGTGAAGGGTACGGGCCGCGATGGCGACATCGTTGAAGATGCAGAACCCGGCCCCGCCGCTGCGGCGGGCATGGTGACTCCCCCCGGCGGCGCTTCCCGCGAGGCCATGCGCCAGGGCGAGTCGCGCCGCCAGCAGGGTCCCGGCGACGGAGGCCCGCGAACGCGCGACCACGCTCGCTTCCACGGGCAGCCCGATCTCCCGCGCGACGGCGCGCGGGACGTCGTGGGCGAAGACGGATTCGACGTAGGCCCGGTCGTGCACCCCGGCGATGAGATCCACATCCGCCGGCTCGGGACGCACGAATCCCCCCGGCGCGAGGCCCCGCGCCTGGAGGATCTCGGACAGGCGGCGGTACTTGCCCATGGGGAAGCGGTGCCCGTCCGGCAGGCTCGCCTGATAGTCCGGGTGATAGACGATGGGCGGGACCGTCACGCCCCCGCGGCCTCCGCTCCGTGGACCATCCCCCGCATTCCCGCCCTTACGCCGCCCATCCCGCAGACCTTGTCATACGACTGAAGCCGAGGGGCTGTTAGGGCCGTTCGGACGACCGGGGCGCGGCACGATGTCGGCCTCGGCGCGGGAGACCCGGACATGATGGACGCCTGGACCGGAACGGACCTTGCCCTGATCTTGTGTCTCGCCCTGACGCTGATCAACTTCGCCAGCCTCGGGCTGGCGGGTCTGCGTCTCGGGGGACGGCGCGGCGCCTCGATCTTCCCCACGAAAGCGCCGATCTCCCTGGTGCGCCCGGTCTGCGGCCTCGAGGCCTTCAGCGAGGAGATGCTCACCCGGGGCTTTCGCCTCGAGCATCCTGACTACGAACTCATCTTCTGCGTGGCCGACCGGGCCGACCCCATCGTGCCGCTGCTCCACCGCCTGATGGCCGCTCATCCAGAGATTCCGTCCCGCCTCATCGTCGGCGACGAGCGAATCAGCGACAATCCGAAGCTCAACAATTGCGTCCGCGGCTGGGAGGCGGCGCGTCACGACTGGGTGGTGTTGGCCGATTCCAACGTCCTGATGCCACCGGATTATCTCCAGCGGCTCCAGTCGGCATGGCGTCACGACACCGGCCTCGTCTGCTCGACGCCCATCGGCGCGCGACCGGATGGCTTCATCGCCGAGATCGAATGCGCGTTCCTCAACACCCTCCAGGCCCGCTGGCAATATGCAGGCGAGGCCGTGGGCCTCGGCTTCGCCCAGGGCAAGAGCATGCTGTGGCACAAGCCGTTCCTGGAAGCCCGCGGCGGCATCCGCGCCCTCGCGGCCGAGATCGCCGAGGACGCGGCGGCGACGAAGCTCGTGCGGGCGGCCGGCGCCCGGGTCCATCTCGTGGCGAGCCCGTTCGAGCAGCCCCTGGGGCGGCGAAAGCCCGCCGAAGTCTGGGCGCGCCAGTTGCGCTGGGCGCGCCTGCGCCGCGTCACCTTTCCGGCGTTCTTCGCACCCGAGATCGGCACCGGTCCGGTCCTGCCCTTCGGCATCGCCCTCCTGTCGGTTCCATCGACGACTCTCGCGGGTTGGCTGTGCGCTCTGGCCGCCCTCTGGTACAGCGCGGAGTACGGCCTCGCGGTTCGAGCTGGATGGTATCGTGGGCCGCGCCTTCTCCTCGCCTTCCTCGTCCGCGACGCTGTCTTCCCGGTGATCTGGATCGGCGCCTGGATGCGGGGCGCGGTTCTCTGGCGCGGCAACCCCATGGATATCCGACCGAAGGCACCGGCCCGCCTGAGCACCCGGGTGACGGCGGCCTGAGCTTCCGGTGCGGCCGGCGCCCTGGTAAGCCGCCCGTCATGAAGATCGGCATCCTCGAGACCGGCGATCCGCCCGAGCGCTTGAGTGACCGCTACCCGTCCTACGGGCGGATGGTGGCCGATCTCGTCGGGCCCGGCCATGCCTATACGCACTATGCCGTCGCGCGTGGGACCCTTCCGGCGGACCCCTCGGAGCAGGACGCCTACCTCATCACCGGGTCCCCAGCGGGCGTCTACGAACCGCTGCCCTGGATCGCCGCCCTCATCGGGTTCCTGCGCACGGTGCCGCCCGAAACGCCGCTGGTGGGCATCTGCTTCGGTCATCAGGTCATGGCCGCCGCCTTCGGCGGGCGGGTGGCGAAATCGCCCAAGGGCTGGGGCATCGGCCTGCATACCTACCGGGTCCAGGCACGCGCACTCTGGATGGACGACGTCACCGAAATCGCCGTCCCGGCGATCCATCAGGATCAGGTTCTGGAGCCGCCGCCCGGCACCCTGACCCTCGCGGGCAGCAGCTTCACGCCGTACGGCATCCTCAATTACCGTGACCGGCGCGCAATCTCGTTCCAGGTCCACCCGGAATTCGCGTCCGACTACGCCCTGGCCCTCGTCGCCGGCCACAGCCCTGCGGTACCGCACGAGCCGGCGGTGCACGCAGCAGCCCTCGCCTCGCTGGCGCGAGCCAACGACGGACCACGCCTCGGCGGCTGGATCAGGCGATTTCTGGAGACCGGAGCGTGACGATGGTGCGGGCGGTCGGAATCGAACCGACACTCCTTGCGGAACCGGATTTTGAGTCCGGCGCGTCTACCAATTCCACCACGCCCGCGATGCACGCCTCATGGCACACCTTCGTGATTCGAGCCAGTGGCGATTTTCCACGGCCGCGTGCTCGCCACGCCCTTTGGCCTATGCTCAAAGGGCAGTGCTTTTCCACCCCATCCATCCGGATTCCGCCAAGCCCATGATCCGTCCATGATCCGCCGCCTGTACGAATGGATCCTCGCGCTCGCGGGCAAGCCGTCGGCGCCGTGGGCGCTGGGCGCGGTGTCGTTCGCCGAGAGCTCGTTCTTCCCGGTACCGCCCGACGTGATGATGGTGCCCATGGCGGTGAGCCGGCCCGACCGGGTGTGGTTCTACGCCCTCATCACCACCCTGACCTCGGTGGCCGGCGGCGTGCTCGGCTACGCCATCGGCGCCCTGCTGTTCGATTCCGTCGGCCAATGGGTGTTCCGGGTCTATGGCCTGTCCGAGAAGGCCGCGACGTTCCAGGCGTCCTACGCCGAGTACGGCCATTGGGTGATCCTGCTGAAGGGGCTGACCCCGATCCCATTCAAGCTCGTGACCATCACCTCGGGTTTCGCCCATTACGACCTGTTCTGGTTCGTGGTTCTGTCCCTCGTCACCCGGGGCGCGCGCTTCTTTCTTCTGGCGGGACTTCTCGGGCGCTACGGCGTTCAGATCCGCGGGGTGCTCGACCGGCACCTCAACGTCGTCGCAGCCATCGCGGTCGCGGTGATTATCCTCGGCTTCGTCCTGTTCAAGGTGCTTCTGTAAGATGAACTACGCGACCCTGCTGCGCCTGCGCCGGAGCGCCCTGATCCTCGTCGTCGGCGCGGTGGTGACCCTGGCGGCGGCGCTCTATTTCCAGTTCGTGCTTGGCTACGTGCCGTGCAAGCTCTGCCTCGAGGAGCGCATTCCGTACTATGCGGCGATCCCCCTCGGGATCCTCGCCCTCGTGCTTCCGGAACGCCTGAGCCGCGTTGCCCTGGGCCTGGCCGCCCTCGGGCTGCTCTACGGCGCCGGGTTGAGCGTCTATCACGTCGGCGCCGAGTGGGCGCTCTGGGCCGGTCCGACGGATTGCGGCGGGGGTACCGGGGCGGCACCCGCCACGGTCACGGATTTCCGCGCGACCCTCGAGACCACGCGGGTGGCCGATTGCTCCACCGCCGCCTGGCGGTTCCTGGGCGTCTCGCTCGCCGGCTGGAACGCCGTGGTGGCGTTCGTCCTCGCGTCCATTTCGGGCACGGCCGCCGCGAAGCGCTGATGGGGTCAGTGCCGGTCGTCGGGGGCGGGCGGTAGGGGCGCCACCTCGATACCCTCTTCGACGAGGGCTCGGGCTTCCTTGAGGCTGGCTTCGCCGTAGATCGGGCGGGTCGGGCTCTCGCCGTAATGCATCCGGCGCGCCTCCTCGGGAAACGCCGTGCCGACATCGTCGGCAGTGCTGGTGACGTGCTCGCGCACGGCTCGCATGAGCGCGCGAACGCGCTGTTCGGGCTCCGAGAACACGGGTGTCGGCGCAGGAGCGGGGACTGGCGTCACCTCGGGCACATCGGCAGCGGGACTGCGAGCCACCGCACGATCGGTGCGGGCGATGGCCGGGGCCATCATTCCCTTGGCCACCCGCGCGGATCCGCAGACCGGACACGCCACCAGCCCACGCGCGGCCTGGTCGTCGTAGGATTCGCTCGACGGAAACCAACTCTCGAAGGCGTGGCTGCCATCGCAGACGAGGGTGTACCGGATCATGGGCGGACTCGGGTCGGGATCAGGCGGAATGCCCGATCCGCTCCACGGTGAACGGCCGGGCGTGCAGGAGGGCCGGTATCCGCGCACGGGCGTCGGTGACGCGGGACAGGTCGATCTCCGCCAGGATCACCCCGGGCTCGTTTCCGCCGGCATCGGCCAGCACCTTGCCCCAGGGATCGACGATGAGCGAGTGGCCGTAGGTGTCCCGCCCGTCCTCGTGATGGCCGCCCTGCGCCGCCGAGATCATGAACGATCCCGTCTCGATGGCGCGGGCCCGGTGCAGCACGTGCCAATGGGCCTCGCCGGTCTGCTGGGTGAAACACGCCGGCGCCGTGAGGATCGTGGCGCCGGCCTCGGCCAGCGCCCGGAACAGGGCCGGGAAGCGGATGTCGTAGCAGATGGTGACGCCGATGGGTGCCCACGGCGTGTCGGCCACCACCGCACAGGCTCCTCCCGTATACGTGGCGGATTCGCGCCAGCGCTCGCCGTTGGGCAAATCGACGTCGTAGAGATGGACCTTGTCGTAGGACGCGGTGATCGCCCCCTGCCCATCGATGAGGAAGGCACGGTTGGCGATCTTGTCACCGTTGCGCACGGCGAGCGACCCGATCTGGACAACGAGGCCGCGCTCCCGCGCCACCTCGCGCAGGGCCGCCAGCGTCGGGTCTTCGTCCTGGCCGGTGACCTTCTCGAACAGGCTTGCCTTACTGCGCTCGACCAGGGAGGTCATCTCCGGGGTCTGCACGTAATCGGCACCTGCATCCGCCGCCTCGCGCACCAGGGCGACCGCCGCGTCGCGGTTGGCGAGGGGGTCGCGTCCCGAGCGCATCTGCACGCAGGCGGCGACGAAGCGGGATGCGTCCGTCACGAGGCGGACACCATCGGCTCGAGCTTGCCGGCGCCGTTGAGAGCGTAAAGATCGTCACAGCCGCCCACATGGCTCTCACCGACGAAGATCTGCGGCACGCTGGTGCGTCCCCCGGCCCGCTGAACCATGGCGGCGCGCGAGCCGGCCGTCTTCTCGACGTCGATCTCAGTGAAGACGATGCCCTTCTCTCGAAGCAGGCTCTTGGCCGCCGAGCAGTAAGGGCACCAGGCGGTGGTGTAGATCGTGACCGGCTTCATGTCTCAGGGCCCCAAGGCGTTCCACATCGCTTATAGGCGAGCCCGGAGACTCTTCCTACTGCGGCGTTCCGCGGGGCCTGAGGCGATTTTCAGGCCGCGAGCAGCTTCTCGACTTCGTTGACGAGGTCGCGCAGATGGAACGGCTTCGACAGCACCTTGGCGTCCTTCGGAGCCTTCGAATCCGGGTTGAGGGCCACAGCTGCGAAACCCGTGATGAACATCACCTTGATGTCGGGATCGAGCTCGGTGGCGCGGCGCGCCAGCTCGATGCCGTCCATCTCGGGCATCACGATATCCGTGAGGAGCAGCTCGAACGGCTCCTCGCGCAGCCGGTTGTAGGCCGAGAGGCCGTTGTCGAACGAGAGCACGTCGTAGCCGGCATTCTGCAACGCCTTGGCCAGGAACCGGCGCATGTCGTTGTCGTCTTCCGCGAGGAGGATCTTCATCGAACGTTGCCTTGTGCCCTTGAGTCGCTGTGTTCTTTCCACAAAGCACCAGCTTGGTAAACAGAACGTTGCCAACGGACGCCGGCCGCCCCCCGGGCTTGGTGTGCGACGGCACCGTGGCCTGCGGGCGACGGGCGCCGTGACGGTAGACACGGCCCGCACGGCCCCGCACAGTGGGGCCATGCGTTTTCCCGCCCGGACCGAGGCGCCCGCGCCGCGATGACAGAACCGCTCTCCCCTCCGGATTCTCCGGAACATCCCTGGTTCGACCCGCCCTTCCGCGTGGACGAGCCTGAGGCCCACACCCTCCCCTTCGTGTTCAATGCGCCCCATTCCGGGGCCGTGTATCCGCGCGCCTTCGTCGAGGCCTCACGCCTCGACGCCCTGACCCTGCGTCGGTCGGAGGACGCGCATGTCGACCGGCTGTTTGCGCCGGTGGTGGATCTCGGCGCGCCGCTCATGAGCGCGCACTTCCCCCGGGCCTACCTCGACGTGAACCGCGAGCCCTACGAACTCGACCCACGCATGTTCGACGGGCGATTGCCGGCGTTCGCCAACACACGCTCCATGCGGGTGGCCGGCGGCCTCGGCACCGTGCCGCGAGTGGTCGCCGACGGACAGGAAATCTATCGCGGACGCCTACCGGTGGAGGACGCGGTCACCCGGATCGAGACTCTCTACAAACCGTATCATCGCACCCTGCGCGGACTGATCCAGCGCACCGCCCGCGAGTTCGGCCACGCCATCCTCATCGATTGCCATTCGATGCCGTCCTCGAGCCTCGGCCGGGACGAGTCCGCACGGGCCGACTTCATCCTCGGCGACCGGTTCGGCACCGCCTGCGCGCCCGAGCTCATCGGGGCTTTCGAGGACCACCTTCGTGCCCGTGGATTCCGCACCCTGCGCAACAAGCCCTATGCGGGCGGCTTCATCACCGAACATTACGGCGAACCGAATCTCGGACGCCATGCCCTTCAGGTGGAGATCAACCGTGCCCTCTACATGAACGAAACGAGCCTCGCACTCGGGCCGGGCTTCTCGGAACTGGTATGGCACCTGCGGACCGTCGTCGCGGCGGTGGCAGCCGAAGTCGAGGACTGGGCGCCGCGCCGAATGGCGGCGGAGTGAAGCGAGCCATCGCCCTGCCGCCGGCAAATCTGCCCGATCCCGAGGCAAAATTATTTTAAGGCCAGACACGGCGCGCGAAATTTTCGTGACATCGAGCCAGCCGTTCGGTGGATAGCAGTAGCCCGGCTCGCGCGCTTACCTATAATGCCGGGCAACACGCCGCCGCACGAGCACGCATCCATGCCCTCCCGCATTCCCGATTTCACCGCCGTCGCCTACGCGGCCGATGCCATTGCCGCCCCGGTGCCGCCGATGGGCGAGCCCTGGATGACCCCCGAGGGCATTCCGGTGAAAGGCGTCTACGGACCCGAGGACCGCGAGGGCATCGAGTTCCTGAACACCTATCCGGGCGTGGCGCCGTTCCTGCGCGGGCCGTACCCGACCATGTACGTCACCCAGCCCTGGACGATCCGGCAGTACGCCGGATTCTCGACGGCGGAGGATTCGAACGCGTTCTACCGGCGCAACCTCGCCGCCGGGCAGAAGGGCCTGTCGGTGGCCTTCGATCTCGCGACCCACCGGGGCTACGATTCCGATCACCCGCGGGTGTCGGGCGATGTCGGCATGGCGGGCGTCGCCATCGACTCGATCTACGACATGCGGACACTGTTCTCCGGCATTCCCCTCGACGAGATGACCGTCTCGATGACCATGAACGGCGCCGTGCTGCCGATCCTGGCCCTCTACATCGTGGCGGCCGAGGAGCAGGGCGTGCCGCCGGAGAAGCTCGCGGGCACGATCCAGAACGACATCCTCAAGGAGTTCATGGTCCGCAACACCTACATCTACCCGCCGGCGGGTTCGATGCGGATCATCGGCGACATCTTCGCCTACACGTCGAAGAACATGCCGAAGTTCAATTCGATCTCGATTTCCGGCTACCACATGCAGGAAGCCGGGGCGACGAACGACCTCGAACTGGCCTACACGCTCGCCGACGGCGTCGAGTACATCAAGGCGGGCCTCGCCGCCGGCCTGACCATCGATCAATTCGCCCCGCGTCTGTCGTTCTTCTGGGCGATCTCGACGAACTTCTTCATGGAGATCGCCAAGATGCGGGCTGCGCGCCTGATCTGGGCCAAGCTCGTCAAGGAATTCGAGCCGAAGACCGACAAGTCCCTGCCGCTGCGCACCCATTCGCAGACGAGCGGCTGGTCGCTGACGGCGCAGGACGTGTTCAACAACGTCACCCGCACATGCATCGAGGCGATGGCGGCGACGCAGGGCGGCACCCAGTCCCTTCACACCAACGCGTTGGACGAGGCGCTGGCGCTGCCGACAGACTTCTCCGCCCGCATCGCCCGCAACACCCAGCTGTTCCTGCAGCAGGAGAGTGGCACGACGCGCGTGGTCGATCCGTGGGGCGGCTCCTACTACGTCGAGAAGCTGACTCAGGACATCGTCGCCCGCGCCTGGGAGCATCTTCGCGAGGTCGAGGAATTGGGTGGCATGGCGAAAGCCATCGAGGCCGGCATCCCGAAGCTGCGCATCGAGGAGGCGGCCGCCCGCGCCCAGGCCCGGATCGATTCCGGCCGGCAGACCATCGTGGGCGTCAACAAGTTCAAGCCGGACGACGACCGCGCCATCGAGCTCATGCGCGTCGACAACGGCAACGTCCGCATGCTGCAGATCGACAAGCTCAAGCGCCTGCGCGCCGAGCGCAGCCAAGCCGATGTCGATGCGGCCCTCGCAGCACTGACCGAGGCGGCGCAGGGCGAAGGCAACCTGTTGGCACTCGGCATCGAAGCGGCGCGGGCCAAGGCCACCGTGGGCGAGATTTCCGATGCCCTGGAGAAGGCCTGGGGTCGGCACCGAGCCGAGATCCGCTCGATTTCGGGCGTCTACAAGCGGGAGGTGGGTGGCATGTCGCCGGCAGTCGAGACGGTCCGTCATCTCGTGGAAGCGTTCGAGGAAAACGACGGGCGCCGTCCGCGCATCCTCGTCGCCAAGATGGGACAGGACGGCCACGACCGCGGCCAGAAGGTCATCGCCTCGGCCTTCGCCGATCTCGGCTTCGACGTCGATATCGGGCCGCTCTTCGCCACCCCGGACGAGGCCGCCCGGCAGGCAGTTGAGAACGACGTCCACATCGTGGGCGTCTCGTCGCTGGCCGCCGGCCACCTCACCCTGGTGCCGGAACTCAAGGCCGCGCTCACCGCGCAGGGGCGCGAGGACGTGATGATCGTCATCGGCGGCGTCATTCCCCCGGGCGATTACCCCGCCCTCCATGCAGCGGGCGCCTCGGCGATCTTCCCGCCTGGCACCGTCATCGCCGAGGCGGCGGTCAAGCTCATCCAGGAGTTGAACGGCCGCCTGGGCTACGCCGCGCGCCAAGCGGCGGAATGATCCACGCGGCCCGGTCCATGCTGGACCCTGGCCCTCCCCTCGCGTGAGTGATCGACCATGGCACAGGCACGTTCCGAACTGATCCACCCCGTGATCCTGTGCGGTGGGTCGGGTACGCGCCTGTGGCCGGCCTCGCGCGAGAGCATGCCGAAGCAGTTCACCCCCCTGGTGAACGCCGACAGCTCGACCTTCCAGGACACGGCGCGCCGTGTGCTCGATCCCGCCGTGTTCGGTCGCCCGACGATCATCAGCAACGCCGAGGCACGGTTCATCGTCGCCGAGCAGCTGCTCCAGGCCGGCGTGCGGGCCGACATCGTGCTGGAGCCCGAGCGCAGGGATTCGGCCGCAGCCGTGGCGGTCGCGGCCCTGCATGCGGCCCGCCGCGATCCGGAAGCCGTCGTTCTGATCCTGGCGGCCGATCACGTCATCGGCGATACGCCGGCCTTCGTCGCCGCCGCGCAGGCGGCCGCCATCGGTGCACGGGCCGGCCGGATCATGACCCTCGGCATAGAACCGACGGGGCCGGCCACCGCCTATGGCTACATCCGGCGCGGAGCGGGCCTCGATGGGGTGCCGGGCGCCTACGCCGTCGAGCGCTTCGTCGAGAAGCCGGATCGCGACGGGGCCGAGCGCCTCATCGGCGAGGGCGCCCTGTGGAACTCCGGCTACTTCCTGTTCCGCGCCGACGTGATGCTGGCCGAGCTCGAAGCGCGGGCGCCCGAGATCCTGTCGGCGACCCGGGCGGCCCTCGACGCCGCGCAGGTCGACCTCGACTTCCTGCGCCTCGACGGCTCCGCCTTCTCGCGGGCTCCGAAGACCTCCATCGACTACGCCGTGATGGAGCGGACCGAGCGGGCCGGCGTGCTCCCGGTCTCGTTCCCGTGGTCGGACGTCGGCACCTGGGACGCCGTGTGGGAAGTCCTGCCCCGCGACGCGTCGGGAAATGCCGTGCGCGGCCGGGTCGAGACCATCGACACCCACGGTAGCCTGATCCACAGCGAGGGCGAACTCCTCACCACCGTGGTCGGCCTCGACGATGTGGTGGTGGTGGCGACCCCGGACGCCGTGCTCGTGACCTCGAAGGCCCGCTCCGGCCAGGTCAAGGACCTCGTCGCCCAGCTTCGCGAGAAGGCCCATCCGGAAGCCGACGCCCATCGGCGGATGTACCGCCCCTGGGGCTGGTACCAGCGCATCGACATCGGCGAACGCTTCCAGGTGAAGCGCATCATGGTGACGCCGGGCGGCCGACTCTCCTTGCAGAAGCACTATCACCGGGCCGAGCACTGGGTGGTGGTGCGGGGCACCGCGGAAGTCACCGTCGACGACCGGGTGGTCCTCGTCCACGAGAACGAAGCGGTCTACCTGCCCATCGGCTCGATGCACCGCCTCACCAACCCGGGCAGGATCGCCCTCGAACTCATCGAGGTCCAGGTCGGCTCGTACACGGGCGAGGACGACATCATCCGGGTCGAGGACATCTACGGGCGCTGAGTCACGCCGCCACCGGCCGATCGGCGCGGCCGCGGTAGGACAGGGCTTCGGCGAGGTGGATGCGACGGACCTGGGCCTCGCCGTCGAGGTCGGCCAGCGTGCGTGCCACCCGCAGGGTGCGGTGGAAGCCGCGGGCCGAGAGGCGCATGGATTCGGCCGCGCTCCGGATCAGGGCGGCCCCTTCCGCATCGGGCGCCGCCACCGCTTCGATCACCGTGGCCGGGCAGGAGGCGTTGGTGACGCTGGGTCCGAGATCCCGAGCAGCATAACGTGCCGTCTGCAGGGCGCGGGCGGCGGCGACCCGGGCCGCCATCTCGGCCGAGCCTTCCGCCGGCGGCGGCAGGATGAGGTCGGCGGCGGTGACGGCGGCGACTTCGATGCGCAGATCGATGCGATCGAGGAGCGGACCCGAGATGCGGGCACCGTACTGCGCGACGCAGCGCTCGTTCGGACCCTTGCGGCAGGCGTAGCCCGGCTCCAGGGCTTGACCGCAGCGGCACGGGTTCATGGCCGCCACGAGCTGGAAGCGGGCCGGATAGGTCACCCTGTGGTTGGCGCGGGCGATCATGATCTCCCCCGTCTCCATGGGCTGGCGTAGGGAATCGAGCACCTGTGGGGTGAACTCGGGCAATTCGTCGAGGAACAGGACGCCGCCATGGGCGAGCGACGCCTCGCCCGGCCGGGCGTTGATCCCGCCGCCGACCAGAGCCGCCATCGAGGCGGAGTGATGCGGCTGCCGGAAGGGCCGACGGTTCGACAGCGCCCCATCCTTGAGGGCACCGGCGACGGACTGGATCATCGAGACTTCGAGGAGTTCGCGCGGGGAGAGTGGTGGCAGGATCGAGGGCAGGCGGGCGGCCAGCATCGACTTGCCGGCCCCGGGCGGGCCATTGAACACGAGATTGTGCGATCCGGCCGCCGCGATTTCCAGGGCACGCTTGGCACCCTCCTGGCCCTTGATGTCGCGCAGGTCCGGCAGTGGACCGCCCGACGCGGCGATGGCGGGTTCGGGGCGAGCCAACACCTGCGTGCCCTTGAAGTGGTTGGCGAGCTGGATGAGCGAGCGCGGCGCCAGTACGTCCATGTCGCCCGCCGCCCAAGCCGCCTCCGGCCCGGTGGCAGCCGGACAGATGAGGCCGAGGCCGCGGGCATTGGCCGCCATTGCGGCGGGCAGCACGCCGGAGACCGCCGTGATGGTGCCGTCGAGGGCCAGTTCGCCGAGCACGCAGTAGCCGGCCAGGGCATCGGCCGGCAGGGCGCCGATGGCGGCCATCACGGCGAGCGCGATGGGCAGATCGTAATGGGAGCCTTCCTTGGGCAGATCGGCCGGCGCGAGGTTGACGGTGATGCGCTTGGCCGGCAGCGCCAGCCCCGAGGCGATGAGGGCGGAGCGCACCCGCTCGCGGGATTCTCCCACGGCCTTGTCGGCAAGTCCCACCACCGTGAAGGCCACGAGGCCGGGCGCGATCTGGACCTGCACATCGACGGCCCGCGCCTCGATTCCCTCGAAGGCGACGGTGGCGACGCGGGTGACCATGGCTCTCAACCCTTTGGGACGGCTCGACGGATACAAGCGTAGGCGGCAGTTCGATCGGAAACAACCTTAGCGCACGCAGGACTTCGCAGGGACCGGGAACCGGATCATGCGGTGCATCGTTCGCACCCCACCTCGACCGTCTTTAAGGAGTTCACATGTCGTTCAAGACCACCGGCCTCGCCGCACTCGCCCTCGGCCTCGCCCTTACCGGTGCGGCCCGCGCGGACCGCGAGCCCACCGCCGCCGAGCTGACCCGGATCGACGCCGTGCTGAAGGAGGCGGGCTTCACCAAGTGGAAGAAGATCGAAGTCGAGAGCGACGAGATCGAGGTGGACGACGCCATCGACGCCAACGGCAAGCAGTTCGACCTCAAGCTCGACCCGAAGACCTTTGCGATCGTGAAGCGCAAGCCCGAGTAAGGCGAACGGCAGCGGTCGCTCCCGAGAGGATCAGCGCTGCCGTTCGAACGCGGTGCCCGCCGTGCCCTGGCGGACGCCGTCCGGACCCAGAGCTTGCCACTCCGTGAGAACCACCGGTCCGGTCCGGCGTAGGGCGAACAGCGTCTTTCCGATCTCGTAGAGCTTCGTGCCGTAGGCGTTCACGAGCCGCCCATCGCCGTAGGTGTGGAATCTCACCGCGACCGAGGTCGCGTCGCCATCGAGTTTGCAGACGATGGTCTCGTCGGTCTGAAACCCTTCGATCCTGAGAAGACAGTCGCGGTTTCCCCGGCCCGACGCGATGTCGAGGCGATACGTGACGACGATGGGAGAACCACCGGCCGTGCGGCCGCCATCGTGTACGAAGGCGTAGTGTCCGGCCCAGGGTTGAGCGGGGGCCTGCCCCGACACCGTGGTCCCCAGCGCAATGAAACTGGCCGATAGGATCAAGGCGGTGTGGAGCGCCCGCGCCCGAAATGAAGCCATGCCTCGCTCTCCCGTGTCACTGCTGCGGTCCGGCCGCTTGCATCCGCCGCCGGCCCCGGCCATATAGCGCACGGGAGGTTGGCGAGGGACGTTTCACTCGCCAACCGGGTCAGGTCCGGAAGGAAGCAGCCCTAACGAGACCGAGCGGGTCTTCGTCCAGCCTCCCACCTTTCGATCTATAGCCCGCGTGGCGGCATCCCTCCGACCAGGGCGGCGCCAACCCACGCGAAGGCGGCATGGACGCGACCTCCGGCACTCCGAGCGACGCCCCCGGCCTTCCGGGTTTTCCCGAGCCGCAAGCGTCCGCGACGCCCTATCGGGTGCTCGCCCGCAAGTATCGCCCCCAGAACTTTGACGACCTCATCGGACAGGGCGCCATGGTGCGGACCCTGGCCAACGCCTTCGCGGCCAACCGCATCCCCCAGGCGTGGATGCTGACGGGCGTGCGCGGCGTCGGCAAGACCACCACGGCCCGCATCCTGGCGCGGGGCCTGAACTACGTCCGCGACGGCCATCCCGACACCGGTCCCACCATCGCGATGCCCGAACTCGGGCGCCACTGCCAGGCGATCATGGAATCCCGGCACATGGACGTGCTGGAGATGGACGCCGCCTCGCACACGGGCATCGACGACGTGCGCGGGATCATCGACGGCATCCGCTATTCACCCGTCTCGGCCCGCTACAAGGTCTACATCGTCGACGAGGTCCACATGCTCTCCGAGAAGGCGTTCAACGCCTTCCTGAAGACCTTGGAGGAGCCACCACCTCACGCAAAGTTCGTGTTCGCCACCACCGAGATCCGCAAGGTCCCGGTGACGATCCTGTCGCGCTGCCAGCGCTTCGATCTCCGCCGTGTCGAGGCCGACACCCTGGTGTCGCATCTGGCCGGGATCTGCGCCGCCGAGCGTGTCGAGGCCGATGCCGAGGCACTGTCCGCGATCACGCGGGCGGCGGAGGGCTCGGTGCGGGACGCCCTCTCGCTCCTCGATCAGGCCATCGCGCACGGCGCCGGACACGTGAGTGCCCAGGGCGTACGGGACATGCTGGGTCTGGCCGACCGGGGCCGTATCGTCGACCTGTTCGAGGCGGTGATGCGCGGCGACATTCCGGCGAGCTTTTCCGAGGTGCGCGGCCAGTACGAGGCGGGCGCCGACCCCGCCGTGATCCTGTCGGATCTCGCGAGCTTCACCCACCTCGTCACCCGCCTGAAGCTGGTACCGGAGGAGGCCGCGGCCGATCCGACCCTGAGCGAGGCGGAGCGGTCGCGCGGCGGCGAATTCGCGGGCAAGCTCTCCGTCCGGGTGCTTTCGCGGGCGTGGCAGATCCTCCTCAAGGCGATTCCGGAAGTACAGACTGCGACGCGGCCGCTGGCCGCCGCCGAGATGGCCCTGGTGCGCCTCGCCTACGCGGCCGATCTGCCGACCCCCGACGAAGCCCTGCGCCAGTTCAAGGGCGAGGCCCTGGCGGCTCCGGCCCGGACACCGGCTGACACCCACGCCAGTTCCGCACCCGTCACGGCGCAGGGGCGCCCGGCCCTGCCGCCGATCCCGACCTTCTCGTCCGAGCCGCCGCCGCGCCCGGCCCTGTCCATGGCGGCCGGCGGCGGTGGCCGTCCGGCCCTATCGATGGTCGCGCCCTCACCCATGCCGAGCCAGGCGCCCGCACCGAGCCAAGCCCCCTCCCCCGAACCAGAAGGCCCACGGCTGACGCGCTTTGCAGACGTCGTCGCGCTGGCCGACACCAAGCGCGACATCGGCCTGAAGATGGCCCTCGAGCGCGAGGTCCATCTCGTGCGCTTCGAGGAGGGGCGCATCGAGTTCCGTCTCGCGGAGGGCGGGCGCCAGACCATCGCCAACGACCTCGCCAAGGCCCTCGACCTGTGGACGGGCCGGCGCTGGATCGTCGCCTTGTCGAAGGAGGCCGGCGAGCCGACCCTCGACGCCACGGCACGGGCCGCGACGGAAACCCGTCATCAGAGCGCCGCCGTCCATCCCCTCGTGCGTGCGGTGATGGCGGGCTTCCCCGGTGCCCAGATCGTCGACGTGCGCGACAAGACCCCTGAGATTGCGGTCGAGGCTCCGCCGACGGGCGAGGCCGAGACCGAAGACACGGACGGCGAGGCATAGCGCCGGCGCCGCTCCGTCCCCAGATCAGGCCGAACGCCTCACCCGATACAGCCGAAGGACATTACGAGCATGCGCGACCTCATGGGCATGATGAAGCAGGCGCAGGCCATGCAGGAGAAGATGGCCGCCCTGCAAGGTGAACTCGACACCGTCGAGGTATCGGGCGCCTCCGGCGGCGGCGCCGTACGGGTGACCATGACGGCCAAGGGACAGGTGAAGGGCGTGCAGCTCGATCCGACCCTGATGAACCCGGATGAGCGCGAGATCCTGGAGGATCTCATCGTCGCCGCCATGAACGACGCCCGGGGCAAGGCCGAGCAGGTCGCCGCCGAGCGCATGGGCGAGCTGACGAAGGGCCTGCCCCTGCCGCCCGGCCTGAAACTCTTTTAGGGGCTCGAAGGGGGCGACCCGCAGGTCGCCCCCTTCGAGAGATCAAGCTGCGATCGCCTGAGCGGACGGCTCGGCCGCCCGCACGTCGGCGTCGACGTGTTCGGCGAAGCGCTTGAAGTTCTCCTGGAACATGGCGACGAGGCGCGTTGCCGTTTCAGCGAAGGCCGCCTTGTTGGTCCAGGTTTCCACGGGTGACAGCACCTGCGCCTCGACGCCCGGCACCGAGACCGGCACCTGGAACCCGAAATACGGATCGCGTCGGAATTCCACCTGGGACAGGGATCCGTCCAGGGCCGCCGTGAGCAGGCGGCGCGTCACGCGGATCGGCATGCGTCGGCCCGTGCCGACACCACCCCCGGTCCACCCGGTGTTCACGAGCCAGCAGTCGACCGCGTGCTTCGCGATGAGGTCGCGCAGCAGATTGCCGTAGACGCTCGGGTGACGCGGCATGAACGGCGCCCCGAAGCAGGTCGAGAACGTCGCCTCCGGGGCCGTCAGGCCGCGTTCGGTGCCTGCCACCTTGGCGGTGTAGCCCGAGAGGAAGTGGTACATCGCCTCTGCCCCCGTGAGCCGTGCGATGGGCGGCATCACCCCGAACGCGTCGCAGGTGAGCATGACGATGTTCTTCGGGTGCGCGGCACGTCCCGTGGTGCTCGCATTGGCGATGAAGTCGAGGGGATAGGCGCAGCGGGTGTTCTCCGTGCGGGAGGCGTCGTCGAAATCGGGCACCCGGGTTTCGGGATCGATGACCACGTTCTCCATCACCGTGCCGAAGCGCTCGGTGGTGGCGTAGATCTCGGGTTCGGCGTTCCTGGAGAGGCGGATGGTCTTGGCGTAACAGCCGCCCTCGAAGTTGAAGATCCCATCAGGGCTCCAGCCGTGCTCGTCGTCGCCGAGCAGCATGCGCGAGGAGTCGTTGGAGAGGGTCGTCTTGCCCGTGCCCGACAGGCCGAAGAACAGGGCCGACTGGCCGGCCTCGTCGAGGGCCACGTTGGCCGAGCAGTGCATCGGCATCACCCCGACCTTGGGCAGCCGGTAATTGAGGTAGGTGAAGACCGACTTCTTCATCTCGCCGGCGTAGGCCGACCCGCCGATGAGCACGAGGCGTCGCGAGAAATCGATGGCGATGACCGTCTTCGAGCGGCAGCCGTGGCGATGCGGCTGAGCCTCGAAGCTCGGCAGATCGACGATCGTCAGTTCCGGCACGAAATCCGACAGGGTCTCGCGCTCGGGCCGGATCAGCAGGTTGCGGATGAACAGGGAGTGCCAGGCGAGCTCGGTGAACACCCGGGCCTTGACCCTGTGGCACGGGTCGGCGCCGCCATGGAGATCCTGGGCGAACAGTTCGCGACCCTCGGCATGGCTGAGGAAATCCTGATAAAGCGTCTCGAACTGCTCGGGCGTGATCGCGCCGTTGTTCTCCCACCAGACCTCGTTCTCGGTGGCCTCGTCCCGCACCACGAACTTGTCCTTCGGCGAGCGCCCCGTGTGGCTTCCCGTGGTCGCCACCAGGGCGCCGCCCTGCGCGAGTTCCGCCTCGTTGCGGCGCAGCGCCTCTTCGTAGAGCCGCGGAGCTTCGAGATTCCAATGCACGGCTTTCAGCTGGCGCAGGCCGATGGCCTCCGCGCCGTGGCCCGAATTGAAAAGTCCGATGTTAGTCATGCGCGTTCCTCCTCGGGCCCCTGATCGCTCCGCCGGGCCGGACTCGTGTGTGGGGCGTCCGCGCGGTCGTTCAGGTCCGCCGCGCGCAGGTTCGCCGCCCCACGAGTCACCGTTTGTGCTCGGTTCCTCAAATCTTGCCGACAAATCACGTTTGCGACAATGGAAAAAGAAATTTGAATTCTCCGTATCCCGCGCGGGCGTAGGCCTGCGGGGGAGAAACCGGAGCGGCGCGACCCTATGTGTGGAGGATTCCTGCTTTCGCCGGGTACGCCTCACCCGCTATCCCGCTTGAACCACGTGGTGGCCTCGGGCCATCCGCACGAGCCCAGACGGACCGTTCATGCCCCAAGCCGTCGCCGGCCCCGAGATCGAGCGCCTGATCCAGCTCCTCGCCCGCATGCCGGGCCTCGGCCCGCGCTCGGCCCGGCGCGCGGCGCTGCAGCTCATCAAGAAGCGGGAAACCCTGCTCGCTCCCTTGGCCGACGCCATGCGGGTCGCCTCGGAGCGCATCGTCGTGTGCAGCGCCTGCGGAAACGTCGATACCGCCGAGCCCTGCACCATCTGCCGCGACGAGAGCCGCGACCCCTCGACCCTCGTGGTGGTGGAGGACGTCTCAGACCTCTGGGCTCTGGAGCGCTCGGGCGCGGTGACGGCCCGTTACCACGTGCTCGGCGGCGTACTGTCGGCGCTCGACGGCGTGCGGCCGGAGCACCTCAACCTCGACAGCCTCGTGGCGCGCGCCGGCGACCCGGCCATGCGCGAGATCATCCTAGCGCTGAACGCCACGGTCGACGGTCAGACCACGGCGCATTACGTCACCGAATCGCTGAAGGTCCATGGACTGAAGATCACCCGCCTCGCCCACGGTGTGCCGGTGGGCGGCGAACTCGACTACCTCGACGAGGGCACGCTGACGGCCGCCATCCGCAGCCGCACACCCTTCTGACGGGCGGACGCACGGGTCATTTGACCGCTCATCGGCACGACCTTATCTGCTGGGGATCGCGGCGCCGCGATCCCCACAGCCGAACCCCATCACGCCATGACCATCCGTCCGCTCGTCATCCTGCCCGATCCGATCCTGCGCAAGGTCTCCGAGCCCGTCGGCCCCGTGACGGACGAGATCCGCACCCTGGTCGCCGATATGCTGGAGACGATGTACGACGCTCCGGGCGTCGGCCTCGCGGCGATCCAGATCGGGGTGGCGAAGCGCGTCGTCACCATCGACACGTCGAAGGACGAGGACGACCGCCGGCCGCAGGTCTTTCTCGATCCCGAGATCGTCTGGGGCTCGGAGGAGAAGCGGGTCTACGACGAGGGCTGCCTCTCGATCCCGGATTATTATGGCGAGGTCGAACGGCCGGACCGGGTCCGCGTGCGGTTCCGCGGCCTCGATGGCGCGACGCAGGAGATCGAGACCGACGGCTTGCTCGCCACCTGCATCCAGCACGAGATCGACCACCTCGACGGCGTGCTGTTCATCGACCACCTGTCGAAGCTGAAGCGCGACCGGGTGGTGAAGAAGTTCGCCAAGGCGGCCAAGCGCGACGCCGCGTGATCCCACGTTAGGAAAAAGCCCGATGCGCGTCGTGTTCATGGGCACGCCGGATTTCGCCGTGCCGACGCTGGCACGCCTTCATGCTGACGGCCACACCCTCGTCGCCGTCTACACGCGCGCGCCGGCCAAAGCCGGGCGCGGCATGGCCCTGAAGGCATCCCCGGTCCACGTGATGGCCGAAGCCCTCGGCGTGCCCGTGCTGACGCCCACGACCCTGAAGAATGCGGAAGCCGTCGAGACCTTTCGGGCGCACGCGGCCGATGTCGCCGTGGTGGTGGCCTACGGGATGCTGCTGCCCCAGGCGATCCTCGACCTGCCGCGCCACGGCTGCCTCAATCTCCACGGCTCCCTGCTGCCGCGCTGGCGCGGCGCCGCTCCGATCCAGCGCGCCGTGATGGCGGGCGACGCGATGAGCGGCGTCGGCGTGATGCGGATGGAAGCCGGCCTCGACACCGGCCCGGTCGGCCTGGAGGCGCGCCTACCGATCACGCACGGCATGAGCGCCGGTGCCCTGCACGACGCGCTCATGCCGCTCGGCGCCGACCTGATGGCCCGCGCCCTCGCCGAACTGGAGCACGGCGCCCTCGCGTTCACACCGCAGGCGACTGAGGGCGTCGTCTACGCCCACAAGATCACCAACGACGAGGCGCGCATCGACTGGACCCGCCCGGCCCCTGAGGTCGCCAACCACGTCAACGGACTGGCCCCCTTCCCAGGCGCCTTCTTCGAGGCCGATCTCGGCAAGGGCCCGGAGCGGGTGAAGGTGCTGGGCGCCCTCGCGACGGAGGCCAAGGGCGACCCCGGCACGATCCTCGACGAAGCCTGCACCCTTGCCTGCGGTACGGGCGCCGTCCGCCTCACGGCCCTGCGCCGCGCCGGCAAGGGCGGCGTCGCGACCGGGCCGGAGTTCATGCGGGGCGCCCGCTTGGTGCCCGGCTCGTCCCTCGGCGCCTGATGCCGCGCTACAAGCTCGTCATCGAGTACGACGGCACGCCGTTCTGCGGCTGGCAGCGCCAGACGGCGCAGCCCTCCGTGCAAGGCGCCATCGAGGCGGCGGTGAAACGCTTTTCCGGCGAGACCGCCGGCCTCACCTGCGCCGGCCGCACCGATACGGGGGTTCACGCCACGCATCAGGTAGCGCATCTCGACCTCACCAAGGCTTGGCGCACGGATGTGGTGCGCGACGCCCTGAACGCGCATCTGCGCCCGCATCCGGTCTCGATCCTGAGTGCCGAGCGCGTTGCCCCGGACTTCAACGCCCGCCATTCCGCGTTCCGCCGGCACTATCGCTACCGCATCCTCAACCGCCGCAGCCCGGCGGCCCTGACGCGCGGACAGGTCTGGCAGGTGCCGTGGCCCCTCGATGTCCCGCTGATGCAGGCCGCCGCGCGCCCGCTCCTGGGTTGCCACGACTTCACGGCCTTCCGGGCCGCCGAATGCCAGGCCAAGAGCCCGATCCGCACCCTGGAACAGCTCGACGTCGCGATGGTGAGCATGGGTCACTTCGACGAGATCGTGGTGGCGGCGTCGGCGCGCTCGTTCCTGCACCACCAGGTCCGGGGGCTCGTCGGCACCCTGGTGCTCGCAGGCTCCGGCAAGATCACGGCCGACGATGTCGCAGGGATCCTGGCGAGCCGGGACCGTAGTCGTTGCGGCCCTCTAGCCCCGTCGTGTGGCCTGACGCTGGTGGGGGTGGATTACCTAAATGAACCGCTGATTCAAATTAAAGTTTAATCTGAGGTTGAATTTATGCCCGGCTCTGCGTCCAAATGCGCAACCTCTCCGATCATCGTGAGGAGCTCGGGATTATCGCCATGGAAACACCCCTGCGGGTCATCATCGTCGTTGCCTCCGCCTTCGCGGTCCTTTCACCCCTGATCTTCATTGCGATCCGAGAGGCCATCAAACGCCAGCGGCAGGAGACCATCAAGGATCTCGCCCTGGTTTTCGAGATCGCCGACCGGTCGAGCCCCTCCCTGATCCCATCCTTCGAATTTGTGAAGTACAAGTATTTCGTCGGCGCCAAGCGCCGCTCAGTGCCCGTCGTCACTCCGATGCAGCCTGGCACGGCAGTCCAAGACTTCCCGCGTCGGAAGGAAGACAACGCAACGCTCTCCTGGCTTATCGGCAGCATCCCGTTCAGCGTCCTGTCGGGGCTGGCGATGTTCTACGCTCTGTCGCTCCTCGTTTCGCTTTTGGCGCCTGCGGGAAGCGATGCGGCGGCGTTCCGCTGGCCGGGGGTGACTTACCCTACGCTCGACGGCATCGGGATGGTGTGGCTGCTTGGCCTGTGCGCAGCGTTCGCCGGCAGCTACATCACCGCCCTTCGCAATCTCTACCGAGCGATCAAGAACTTCGATCTCAGCCCCGGAACCCTCGTCGGTGAGACGATCCGGATGCTTTTGAGCGCGGTGCTCGCCCCGGTACTCGTCGTCGGCCTCTTCTGGATCGGCACTGAGGCGGTTCAAGCCCTGGTGACGAACGAGGCGACCCTGACCGCGCCATCCGTCATCGCGCTGGTGGTCGCCGCCAGCTTCATCGCGGGCGTGATGCCGGAGGTCGTCCTGCGGAGCATCATCCAGCGCGACAAATTACGGAACTTCAAGCGGGAGGAGGAGGTGTTCGAGGCGTTCAAGATCACGCCCGTGGAGATCATCGACGGCATCGACAGCGATATCCGCATCCGGATCGAGGATTATCATATCCACTCCACGCAGAACCTCGCCGCGGCCAACCCGTTGATGCTGTTCGTGGAGACACCCTATGGGGTCTATCAGATCATGGACTGGGTCGCCCAGGCGCAACTCTGTTGCTCGGTCGGGCGTGATCGCGTGATCCGGTTATGGCCCCTGGGCGTTCGGACCCTGTTCGACCTCGAGCGCCTCGCCGCTTCGGGCGAGGGTGCGAGCGAAGCCCTTCTCCTCGAAGTCGGACGGGTCATCCTGGGCGAGGGACTGGTCCCGAGGGAGATTGCCGAACGGCCGGCTGCGGTGGCCATGGTCCGGGCCAGCATCGAATTGCGCCTCGACGATCCCCACGTCCAGCGCCTGCGGCAGATCTACATCGCCGTGGGTGATCGCCTGGGCGCGAGCAGCCGGCGGTTTCGGTCGAGCCGCGTCAACTATCGGTGTCGCTACCGGTCCGGACACGGCTGGCTCTGCCGAAGTCTCAAGCGCCGAGCCGCCTGACGCGAACGGTCAAGCCGACGGCGCCGCGGCGGCGAAATACGCCGCGAGCACCCGCGTGTAGATTGCGGTGAGCCGGTTCAGGTCGGCCACCGCCACGCACTCGTCGGTCTGATGCATGGTCTCGCCGACGAGGCCGAACTCGATGACTGGGCAGGCATCCTTGATGAAACGGGCATCCGAGGTGCCGCCCGTGGTCGAGAGCTTCGGCACTCGACCGGTCTCCGTCTCGATGGCGGCGGAGACGAGGCTGGTGAAGGCGTCGGGCTCCGTGAGGAAGGCGGGGGAATTCGAGGGCTGCAGGTCGAGACTGTAGCGTACGCTGTTCCCGGCCGCCCGCTCCAGGCGTGCACGGATTTCGGCGCCGAGGGTCTCGGCGGTCCAGCCCTCGTTGAAGCGGATGTTGAAGGTCGCCCGCGCCTCCGCCGGGATCACGTTCGTTGCCGGATTGCCGACATCGAGGGTGGTGAATTCGAGGTTCGACGCATCGAAATGCCGGGTGCCGCCGTCGAGGGGCTCGGCCAGGAGCGCATCCGCGAGGCGCAGCATGCCGGGGATGGGATTCTCGGCCCGGTGCGGATAGGCGACGTGGCCTTGGCGGCCATGGACCGTGAGCTTGCCGGTGAGGGAGCCACGCCGTCCGATCTTGATCATGTCGCCGAGACGTTCGGGGTTCGTCGGCTCGCCGAGCAGGCAGTGATCGAAGCGCTCGCCGCGCGCGCGCGCCCATTCGAGCAGCTTCACCGTGCCGTTGACGGCCGGGCCCTCCTCGTCGCCGGTGATGAGGAAACCGAGGGAGCCCGAGAAGCCCGGCCCGACCGCGTCGAGATAATCGAGGGCGGCGGCGAGCATGCAGGCGATGCCGCCCTTCATGTCGACGGCGCCGCGCCCGTAGAGGAGGCCGTCGGCCACCGTTCCGGCGAACGGCCCGTGGCGCCAGGCGGCGACATCGCCCGTCGGCACCACGTCGGTGTGGCCGGCAAACAGCAGATAGGGTGCGCCGGTGCCGATGCGGGCGTAGAGATTGTCGATATCGGGCGTGCCGGGTTCGGAGAAGCGCGGCCGGTGGACCGTGAAGCCGGCCGATTCCAGAACTTCGCCGAGCCAAGCGAGGGCGCCGCCCTCCTCCGGCGTCACCGAGGGGCAGCGGATCAGGGCCTGGGCCAATGTGAGCGGCGAACGGTCGAGGGAATCGGACACGGCCAGAATCTCGCGGGGTCTCGGCGACTATCGCCACGGCCATAGGCGCCCGCCGGTGCCCGCGCAAATCGCGGGGCTTCCGATGTGCCCTCGCGGGCGTTATCTCCCGGTCATGGCCCTGTCATCCGATGAAGTCGAACGCTACGCCCGTCACCTCGTCCTGCGCGAGGTCGGCGGCCCGGGACAGGCCCGCCTCAAGGCGGCGCGCATCCTCGTGGTGGGGGCCGGCGGCCTCGGCGCGCCCCTGATCCAGTACCTCGCGGCCGCCGGCATCGGCACCATCGGGATCGTCGACGACGACATCGTCTCCCTGTCGAACCTGCAGCGGCAGGTGATCCACGGCACGCCCGATATCGGCCGGCCGAAGGTCGAGAGCGCCACGGACGCCGTGGGTCGCCTCAACCCGCACGTCGCCATTGAGGCCCACCCCTTCCGGCTGACGGCAGAGAACGCGGTGGAACTTGTCGCGGACTACGATCTCGTCGCCGACGGCTCGGACAATTTCGCGACGCGCTACGCCGTCTCGGATGCGTGTTTCCACGGCAAGCGCCCCCTGGTGACGGCGGCGCTCGGGCAGTTCGACGGGTCGCTGACGACCATCCGGGCCCACGAGACCGGGGCGGACGGGCGGCCGAACCCGACCTATCGCTGCCTTTTCCCGAGCCCCCCGCCACCCGGCTCCGTGCCGGCCTGCGCCGAGGCAGGGGTGCTCGGGGCGCTCGCCGGCATCATGGGCTCGCTCATGGCCTTGGAGGTCATCCGCGCTGTGACGGATTTCGGCGAGCCCCTGGTCGGGCGCCTGCTCATGGTCGATGCCCGCTCGATGCGGTTCGAAACCCTGGGTTATGCCTGGGACGACGCGAACCCGCTCAGCGGCGCGGCGCGGTGAGCCGTCAGGCGGCCTTGTCGAGGCAGCACTTCTTGAACTTCTTGCCGCTGCCGCACGGGCACGGATCGTTGCGCCCGACATCCTTGAACGGATTGCGCACGGGCTGGCCGGCATCCTCGGCCGTCCAGGCGAGGTCCGCGACGGGATCGTCGATGGTGCCGTAGCGGCGCGGATCGAAGCGGGCGAGGTCGTCCGGCTTGGCCTCGGCCTGACGCAGGGTGGTGCGGAACCACGGCGCGTCGCTGAATTCATCGGTGAGACGACCATCCTTGCGCGCGGCCGCCGAGCGGGGCGCCAGATCGCGAAACCCCAGCAGCGCGATGGTCTCCTCCCAACCGACCCAGCCGATATCACCCTCGACGGCGACGCGCTTGTCGTCGAAGCGCACGAGGAGGTCGTGGGTCGCCTGACGGTCGACGTGGCCGGTCTGGGTCAGGAAGGTCAGGGCCGCGAGGGCCTCGTTACGGACGAAATCGTCGAGGGTGCTGTCGAGGATGAGGCGGTGCAGCGGCGCCACCTCCCCGTCGAAGACGCTGACGAGGATACGGGCCAGCGTCGTCGTCACCGCGTCGCCCAGCAGGGCGTCGAGGGTATCCCCGTCCTGATGCAGCAGACGCACCAGGGGGGCGAACACACGGGTGTCGCGGGCGGCCGCGAGGACGTGGAGACCGTAGAACAGCAGGTTGGCGTCGGCCTCCGACACCTCGGCACCGTCCGCAGGCCCGGCCAGCACGCGCAGCACCTCGTCGGCGATGGCCTCCGGTGTTTCGACCGCGCGCCGAAGTTCGGCGGCCGGCAGGTACTCGGCCGCCGAGAGGGCATCGACGAGGGCACGGTCGATCATGGCGAGGCTCCGTTCTTCCGGGGTTCAGGCGCGCAGGGTCGCGCCGGTCTTGCGGCCGACCTCGGCGATGATCTTGGCCGTCACCGCCTCGATCTCCGCGTCGGTCAGGGTGCGTTCGACGGGCTGGAGCCGAACGGCGATGGCCACCGACTTCGCCCCCTCGGGAACGCCGACGCCCTCGTAGATGTCGAACACGTCGATGCCGGCGATGAGCTTGCGCTCGGCCCCTTGCGCCGCCTTCACCACGTCGCCCGCCGCCACGTCGCGGGGCACCACGAAGGCGAAGTCGCGCGAGACCGGCTGGAAGTCGGAGAGGGCCAGGGCCGGCTTCACCTTGGTCGGGCGATACTTCGGCAACGGCACGCCATCGAGGGTGATTTCGAAGGCGACGATCTGGCCCTTGAGGTCCAGCGCCTTCATCACGCGCGGGTGGATCTCACCGAAATACCCCACGGGGTTCTTCGGCCCGAACTGGAGGGTACCCGAGCGGCCGGGATGCAGCCAGTTCGGCCCGCCGGCGACCACCTGCAGGCCACCCGTGGGAATGCCGAAGGCGGCGAGCAGCGCCAGGGCATCGGCCTTGGCGTCGAACGCATCCACGGGGGCAGCGGCACCGTCCCAGTGGCGGCCACCGCCGAGATGGCCGGCGGTGGCACGGCGGATCGCTGTAGCGCGTGTGGTCTGACCTTCCGGCTGATCGTTCTCGAAGCACTGACCGACCTCGAACAGGGCGACGTCGGAGAGACCCCGGTCGGCATTGCGCTGGGCGGCGCGCAGCAGGCCGGGCACGAGGCTCGGGCGCATATCGGAGAGGTCAGCCGCAATGGGGTTGGCCAGCACCAGATCCGCCCGGCCGCCCCCGAACAGCACGGCGTCGTCATGAGGAATGAACGACCACGTCACGGCCTCGACGAGGCCGCGCGCGGCGAGTGCGCGCTTGGCGAGCCGCGTGCGCTTCTGGATCACCGTGAGCACGGCCTTACCGACCTGGGCCTCGATGCGCGCAAGAGGTTTCGGCTCGATGCGATCGAGACCGGCGATGCGGATGATCTCCTCGACGAGATCGGCCTTGCCCTCGACGTCGGCGCGCCAGGACGGGGTGAGCACCTTCACCCGGTCGCCGCTGCCGGCGACGTGGAAGCCCAAGGCTTCCAGGGTCACCTTCATCTCGGCGCGCGACAGTTCGAGGCCGGCCAGGCGCCGGGTCTCGGTCCAGGGGAAATCGATGACCCGCTCGGTCTCGGGCGGCTCGCCGACGATCACGGGCTGGCTCGGGGTGCCGCCGCAGATCTCGAGGACGAGGCGGGTGGCGAGATCGAGGCCCGGCAGGGTGAAGGCCGGGTCGACGCCGCGCTCGAAGCGGTAGCGCGCATCGGTGATGATTCCGAGGCGCCGGCCGCTCTGGGCGATGTTCACCGGGTCCCAGAGGGCGGATTCGATGAGGACATCGGTGGTGCCGGCGTCGCAACCGGACGCCTCCCCGCCGATGATGCCGCCGATGGATTCGACACCGTTGTCGTCGGCGATGACCACCGTGTCGTCCGTCAGCGCGTAGGTCTTGCCGTCGAGCGCCTTCAGGGCCTCGCCATCGCGGGCGCGGCGCACGGTGAGGCCGCCCGCCACCTTGGCGGCGTCGAAGACGTGCAGCGGCCGGCCCCGGTCGAACGTGAGATAGTTGGTGATGTCGACGAGGGCGTTGATCGGGCGCAGGCCGATGGCGCGCAGGCGGGCCTGCATCCAATCCGGCGAGGGGCCATTCGTGATGCCGCTCACGCGGCGCAGGGTGAAGTAGGGGCACAGGCCGCGGTCGGCCGGCTCGAAATCGAGGGTGACGGGAACCGGGCAGGCCCCCTCCCCCCGTACGGGCGGCTGGGGCGTGTGCTTGAGGCCACCGAGGCCGGTGGCGGCGAGATCGCGGGCGATGCCGTGGATCGAGGTGCAGTCGGCGCGGTTCGGCGTCAGGTTGATCTCGATGATCGGATCGTCGAGGCCGGCATAGACCGCGTAGGTCTGCCCCGTGGGCGCGTCCTCCGGCAGATCGAGGATGCCGTCGTGGTCGTCTCCGAGGCCGAGTTCGGCGCCCGAGCACAGCATGCCCCGGCTCTCGACGCCGCGGATGGTGCCCACCGACAGGGTGATGGCCTTGCCGGGCACGTAGGTGCCGGGGGGGGCGAACACGGTCTTCATGCCGGCGCGCGCATTCGGCGCACCGCAGACCACCTGTACCGGCTCCCCGTCGCCCGCATCCACGGAGCAGACGCGCAGGCGGTCGGCGTTGGGGTGCTGCTCGGCCGTGAGCACGTGGGCGATCACGTAGGGTTTCAGGCTCGCGGCCTTGTCCTCGATGCCTTCGACCTCGAGCCCGATGCGCGTGAGCGTCTCGGAGATCGTGTCGAGGGAGGCCTCGGCGTCGAGGTGATCCTTGAGCCAGGAGAGGGTGAATTTCATGACTTGCGTCCGTCGGCGCTCTCCGATCGGCCAGCGACTGGCGATCCGGCACCCATCAGGGTTGAGAAGGACGATCCGGGCAGCGCCCGGACCTTCGCGACATCACATCAGCCGGTCAGCCCGGCGACCAGGCTCGGGATATCCAGCGGCCGGAAACCGTAATGATCGAGCCAACGGACGTCCGCCTCGAAGAATGGGCGCAGGTCCGGCATGCCGTACTTGAGCATGGCGATACGATCGATGCCCATGCCGAAGGCGAAGCCCTGGATGCTGTCGGGGTCGAGGCCGCAATTGCGCAGGACGTTGGGATGGACCATCCCGCAGCCGAGGATCTCGAGCCAATCCGTGCCCTCGCCGAAGCGGATCTCGCCGCCTTTGCGCGAGCACTGGATGTCGACCTCGGCCGAGGGCTCGGTGAAGGGAAAGAACGACGGACGGAAGCGCATCTTCACGGCGTCGACCTCGAAGAAGGTCCGGCAGAACTCCTCCAGAACCCATTTGAGGTTGGCGATGTTGGCCGCCTTGTCGATGACGAGACCCTCGACCTGATGGAACATCGGCGTGTGGGTCTGGTCGGAATCGTGACGGTAGGTCCGTCCCGGGCAGATCACCCGGATCGGCGGCGCTTTCGACCGCATGGTGCGGATCTGCACCGGCGACGTGTGGGTGCGCAGCACCTTGCGCTGGCCGTTGCGGTCGGGCGCCAGGAAGAAGGTGTCGTGCATCTCGCGCGCCGGGTGGCCGGGCGGGAAGTTGAGAGCCGTGAAGTTGTAGTCGTCGGTCTCGATGTCGGGCCCTTCGGCGACGGAGAACCCCATATCGGCGAAGATCGCCGCGATCTCGTCCATGACTTGGCTGATGGGATGAATGCGGCCGCGCGCCTCCGGCGCCTCGCGCACGGGCAGGGTCACGTCGATGCGCTCGGCGGCGAGGCGTGCGGTGAGCGCCGCTTCGCCGAGGGCTTCGCGACGAGCGCCCAACGCGCCCTGCACGCGATCGCGCAACCCGTTGATGAGGGGCCCGCGCGCCTTGCGCTCGTCGGGCGTCATGGCGCCCAGGGTCTTGAGCAGTTCGGAGACCGAGCCCTTCTTCCCCAGCGCCGCCACGCGTACGGCGTCGAGGGCGGCCTCGTCGGACGCGGCGGCGACCTCTGCGAGAAGGTCACCTTCGAGGGTGTCGAGATCGGTCATCGGTTCAACTCACCGGCTGCGGCTCGACCACAGGATGGTCGGGCGATCATGGCGCGAGGGTTTTGCGGGTCGAGGCCGCCTTGGCAAGCCATCGCGCCCTGGAAAACCCGGCGCGCCCAGTAAAAACGAAAAGGCGCGGCGCCCGTGCGGGGCCGCGCCTTTTCTACAGAGTCCGACGCGAAGGCCGAACGAAGAAGATTCAAGCCGCCTTGGCGACGTCCTGCAGGGAGGCCTTGGCCTTCTCGACCACGGCGGCGAAAGTGGCCGGCTCATGGATGGCGAGCTCGGAGAGGGCCTTGCGGTCCACCTCGATGCCGGACTTGGACAGCGCGTTGATGAAGCGCGAATAGGTCAGGCCATGCTCACGGACGGCGGCGTTGAGACGCTGGATCCAGAGGGCGCGGAACGTGCGCTTCTTGTTCTTACGATCGCGGTAGGCATACTGCATGCCCTTCTCGACCGCCTGCTTGGCGATCCGGATCGTATTCTTGCGGCGACCGTAATAACCACGGGCGGCCTTGAGGACTTTCTTGTGCTTCGCGTGACTGGTCACGCCGCGCTTGACGCGGGCCATATGGAGTCTCCTGGATCAGAAAAAGCAGTTCGGCGGGTGAAAGAAGGCTTACCGGCTGTTCGGCAAAAAATACTTCTTCACGTTGGCGGCATCGCCCTCGAACAGGGTGGTGGTGCCGCGCAGGTTGCGGATCTGCTTCGTCGTCCGCTTGATCATCCCGTGGCGCTTACCGGCCTGGGCGTACATGACCTTGCCGGTGCCGGTGATCTTGAAGCGCTTCTTCGCGCCCGACTTGGTTTTCAGCTTGGGCATTTGGCTCTCCTGAACGCGCATGCACCCCGATCCGGGTTGGGATCGAAGGGATGCGCTCGGTTGATGCTTCTGATGGAGCAGCACGAACCGCCACGGCAGCCCGATCGGCCGGGCGGTTCAACGCGAGGCGGCGTATGACAGAAAAGCGACGCGGTTTCAATCCTGCGCGGGATCGTCAATCCCGCGCGAGGGCCAGGACCACATCGGTTTCCGTTACCGCCGCCATGGGCTTGGTGATCTTCACCGCACGGGTCGGCTGCCCCGGCGGCATGAGCAGGAGGATCGTTTCCATGCCGGGGCAGGCCGGATCGGCGCAAACGATCTCGTTCACCTTGACGATTCCCGCCGCGTCGAAGCCCGCGGCCTGTCGTGCCCAGGCGAGGATCGCCGCGCGCACCGCCGCATCGGCCTGTGGCTGTTTCCGCCCGAACAGCGCCATGGACGTCAGCCCGGAAGGGTGAGGAGGCCGGCGGCCCCGTCGCTGCAGCCGAAGCCCAGGCGGGCGCCGCGCGCGTCCCAGGCGAGGGCCGTGACGCCACTGCCCTTCACGGCCGGGCGCACCAACAGTTCGGACCCGTCGGCGAAACGCACGAGCAGGATGCAGCCGTCCTCGTACCCGATGGCGAGCACCAGGGCTTTGGGATGGAACGCCACCCGCGAGACCCGCGCCGGGCGCACGCCGCACTCGCGCGGGGCCTTGCCGGTGGGGCCTTCCTTCGAGTCGAACGGCCAGATGATGGCGGCTTCCGCGCCCCCGGTGGCGAGCCAGTCGCCATCGCCCGACCAGGCCACGGAGCGGACCTTGCCGGGATAGCCCGACATCCGCATGTGGCCGCGGTCGGGCTGGAGACGCCAGCCGTGCAGGGCGTTCTCCTGCATGGTGGTGACGACGAAGCGGCCGTCCGGCGACCAGGTCACGTCGATGTGCGAGCCCTTCCACTCGACGAAGTCGGGCGCGGTCTCGAGGTTCGGGTACCACAGGGTGGCGCCGTTGTAGTGCGAGACGGCCAGGCGGTAGCCCTTCGGCGCGAAGGCGAGGCCGCGCGCGGTGGATGGGGCGGCGAACACCTTCTCGCGGCCCTTGGCGTCGCGGGCCACGACGTTTCGTCCGGCGGCGTACGCGATGGCGCCGTCGGGATGGAGCGCCAGGGCGTCGATCCAGGCCCCGCCCTTGGCGACGGCCACCTCGACGACATCGCCCTCGGGCGATGTCGCCACCACGCGGCCGTCATCGCCCCCGGTCACGATCCGGCGTCCGTCACCGGCGGCGACCAGGATGGCGCCGTCCGGGTGCGATTCGATCCGTCGGAACTCGCCGCGGCCGGCCAGCAGCACGGCGCCGTCGCCCAGCGCCAGGGCCAGGGTGTCCTTCAACCACACGGCGGCGGTGACGTGAGCCCCGGCCGCGATGGGCGTGACGTGGTCGAGGAGGGAAGGTGCAGTCTCGGCCATCCGGCGGGGATCTCTCGTCACTCGGTTGCGATAGGCGCGCGGAGCCCGAGCCTCACAGGGCGGGTGCGCCGGAGACCGCACGCCGCGCCGTCAGGATCGTGGCGACGACGGCCAGGATGCCGGCGATGCCGGCAGGGATGGCGAGGGCATACAACGCCAAACGGCCGTAGGCGACCGTTCCGGCGAGGGATCCGACGAGAAGCGCGAGCCAGACCACCCCATCGCCGACCCAGGCGTAACGGGCGCCGCGCCTGGCGAGCGCCAAAGCGAGCTTCTGGCCGAAGCTGAACAGCGCGCCGGTGACGAAAGTGGTCCCGGCGCGAAAGCCCTGGACGTGGGACAGGACCGCGTTCTGCGCCCCCATGGCAAGCGCCAGCATCAGGGAGGCGAGGCCCGAATCCGGGGCGGCGACGGCAGCCTCGAAGGCAGCTGCGACGATTGCGGCCTCGAAGCCGAGAATCACCGGCGTGCTCCAGCGTGCGGGCGTCAGGGCCGAGAGGGCGCCGCCGCAGATTCCACCGAGGAGAAAAGCGAGGATGAGCAGGGCCGGCAGCCAGGCGAGGTGGGGCTGGCCGTGTCCGAGGGCGACGGCGAACTGGGTCGTGTTGCCGCTCATGAACGAGGTGTAGAGGCCACCGAGCCGAATGAAGCCGAGGGCGTCGACGTAGCCGGCCAGCGCCGTGAGGATCAGGCCGAAGCCGAGATGCCAGGGCCGGGTCACAGGCGCTGCCCCTTCGCGTTCACCACCGGGCCGGCAGGGTTAAAGCTTTGCTCACCAAGTCCGCGCAATTGGAGTGAACGCACTCGAACATCGCGCCGCTGCGGTCCGTTGGTTGGGTGATCCGGTACGGGACCATGCGTCCCCCGCCGGGTGAGTAGGAGTTGCGTCATGATCCCATTCGCCTGCGCCGCCCTCGCCCTGCCCAGCTTCACCCCGTCCGTCTTCGGCTCCTGCGGGATCGCCGAGACCGTGCTCATCGTCGAGGACGAGATCATGGTCTGCGAGCTTGCCGCCGAGGCGCTTCTGGAGGAAGGCTATCGCGTTCTCACCGCGTCCGATGCGGATGAAGCGGAGGGCATCCTGGCCCGTGAGCGGGTCGATCTGCTCTTCACCGATATCGATCTGGCCCGCAACACGAACGGTCTCGCCCTGGCTCAGCGTGCCCGCCGGGTTCGCCCCGACCTGCCCGTCGTCTACACCTCGGGCGGACGCGGCCATCTTGCCCACGGCGACGCCGTGACGGACTCGGTGTTCGTACCGAAGCCCTATCGCCTCAGCGCCCTCGTGGCCCTGGCCAACGACATCCTGCGCTCACCCGCCCACCACGCCTGAGCGCCAGCCCCCGGACCCACCGATGCGCACCATCCTCACCACCCTCGCCTTCGTGATCGCCTCCACGGGCGTCGCTTCCGCCTGCGACGTGAAGGCAGCCAAGCTCGAAGAGGCCATCGCGGCGAAGAGCCAGCTGCGCGAGGCGGCCAACAAGCAGACCGTGCGCGATCTTCGTACCCTGCGCGACGCCGCCATCGTGCTCGAGACCTACCAGTACGGTCCCGAGTGCGAACGCCTCGTCGCGATCGTCAAGGCGCTCGCGGCCAATCCCGCAAAGGCAATCGAGCGCGGCGGCGACACCGACGAGGAGAAGGCCGAGGAGGTTCTGGAAACCCGCGAGCCGAAGGCCCCCCCGGCCGAGGCCGCGCCGGCCGCGCCGAAGGCGAACTGACGACCCGATATCCAGGCCGGCCCACCCCTGGGGGTGCGGTCGGCTTCCCATGCCCCGGGCGCCGCGTTAGGACCGCGGCGCCCGCTCGCGCGTTCCGCCATCCCTTACGGTGGATGCCGCGTCGCGGGGCGACCGCGTATCCAGGGGCAGCGTATCGGCATGGCGACGGACATCCTCACCCGCGAGGCGGGCATCGCACATGCCGCCCATCGACTGCCTTCGGTGATCGTCGACGACTACAACAGCGAATTGAAGGCCGACGACGGGTTCGTCGGCGACAAGGTCTCGAAGAAGGCGTTTCGCGAGATCCTGGAAACGTGGCGGGAAACCCTGCGCAAGGCCGGCCCCGATCCTTTCGGCGACAAGCCCAGTGCCGACCTCAGCAAGAAGGCGCTCGATCGGGCGCTGGACGGCAGCGATCCCTTGAGCTCCGGCCTGATCTTCAGCGCCATCGAGGAGTTCGCCCAGGAACTCGCGCGTGTGGTGCGCCGCTTCCTGCGTCAGAAGGGCTGGCGTGACACGGAGAGCATCGTGGTCGGGGGCGGCTTCAGCGACAGCCGCGTCGGGCACCTCGCCATCGCCCGGGCCGGTGTGCTCCTGCGGGCCGCCGGCCTCGATCTAACCCTGGAGCCGATCCGCCACCACCCCGACGAAGCCGGCCTCATCGGGTCGGTCCACCTCGCACCGGCCTGGATCTTCGCCGGATACGACAGCCTGCTCGCCGTCGATATCGGCGGCACCAACATCCGCGCCGGGGTCGTCGCGACGAACCTCCGCAAGGCGCCCGACCTGTCCCGGAGCGCGGTCTGGCGCTCCGAGATCTGGCGTCACCGCGACGAGGATCCGGCACCGACCCGCGACGCCGCCGTGGATCGGCTCATCGGGATGCTCAACGACCTGATCCGGCGAGCGGGCCGGGCCAATCTCACGTTGGCGCCCTTCATCGGCATCGGCTGCCCCGGCGTTATCGAAGCGGACGGCACCATCGACCGCGGTGGACAGAACCTGCCCGGCAACTGGGAGAGCGACCGCTTCAACCTCGCCGAGCGCCTCGTCGCGGCGATCCCGCGGATCGGCGACCACGCCACCATGGTGGTGATGCACAACGATGCCGTCGTGCAGGGCCTGAGCGAGGTGCCGTACCGACAGGAGGTGACGCGCTGGGGCATCCTCACCATCGGCACCGGCCTGGGCAACGCTCGCTTCACCAACCGGAACGCCGACGATGCGGCTGCCTGAGAGATAGGCCTGAGAAGCTGGCTCTGGCGAAGCGAACACTCGGATCCGGCCCAACCAAACCGGGGCCAGTAACCGGTCCTATATCCCTGGCACCCTCGCCTTAACGGCTCCGCCCCGTACGGGCGAGCTTCTGCGCGATCCGCTCGCGCAATTCCTCGGGTAGCTCGATGTCCACGAGGCGCCATGTCCAGCCGCGCAGGCGCAGGCGCAGGCGGAATCGGCGATCCCGCGTCGCGTCGGGCGGGACCGGAATGACCACGGTGCGAAAGCCGCGCATCTCGGAGGACAGGTAGAACGGGATGAGCCGGCGGAAGCCCTCGGCATGCAGCCCGGGCTTGCGCAGGTCGGCGGGTGTGTCTCCTTGCCGGGGCTCCGGAGGGCCGAGGTCGATGGATTGGGGCCAGCCGTCGTCGAGGAGGTCGACCACGGTTTGGGGCGTCACCAGGGACTCGGCGATGGGGATTGCGAGGGCCACCAGGGCATCGGTCACGCGCTGGCGCTCGCGCGGTTCCGCACCGCCCGTTTCGCCACGGGCCTGCGCGGCGGCGGCGGCCTGTCGGATCACCGACAGCCGCAGGGTGCGGAAGTTCACGTGGCGCTCGATATAGGCCACGTCATGCGCCTGCACGGCACGGGCGAGGTCGTAGAGCGCCCAGAACGGCGTCAGGGTGAACACGAACCAGCACAGCGCCAGTACAACGGGGATCGACCACCAGCGCATCGGTGGCAGCCTTACCGGCGAGCCGGGAGAGTGCTGGAGCTCACGCCGGAACGCACCAGTCGGTCAAACCACCGAACGCCGCGACCACACCCTCGTAGATGGGCCGTTTGAACGGCACGATGAGGTCCGGCAATCCAGCCATGGGTTGCCACCGCCAAGCATCGAACTCGGACGCGTGGGCACCCCCACCGGGTGACGCGACATCGATCTCGCTGTCGTCGCCGAGGAAACCGAAGGCGAACCACCTCTGCGTCTGCCCGCGATAACGCCCCTTCCAGGCCTGCTTCATCACCGCTGGCGGAAGATCGTAGGTCAGCCAGTCGGGCGCTTCGGCCAGCAGCCGGACGGAGCCGGGTGCGACGTTGGTTTCCTCGTAGAGTTCACGCAAGGCCGCATCCTTGGGGGCCTCGCCGGGGTCAATCCCGCCCTGCGGCATCTGCCAGGCACGGCCATCGGCAACGTGTTCCGGACCGGCATCGGCGCGGCGACGACCGATGAATACGAGACCGGTGCGTGCGATCAACGTGATCCCGACGCAGGGGCGGTACGGCAATCCGGTGCCGTCGTCGTTCGGGAGGGCTGTCATCGGCGCGACCATAGGGCACCCCATCCCCGCGCCGCAACGCACGATGGCGGCACGATGCGAAGAATCGTATCGGCCCGACACTCAGGGCGCGGCGCTGCTGAGGCGGGCGCTCCCCGAAGCCGCACGCAGGGCGACGCTCACGGGCACGAGCCGCACGCCGCGTGCTTCGAGGTCCTTCGACCAACGCGCGATCCGGTCGATGGTCATCGGCATCGCGGTGGCGGACACCAGGACGAAGCCCTTGGCACGGGCCTGCGCTTCGGCCCGCGCGAGTTCCCGATCAATGGCCTCGGGCCGGGGCAGGGCGTCGAGGACGAACTCGGCCCGTGCCACAGGAACCTTCGCCTTGGCACCGAGGGTGGTGGCTATGGAACGCGGCGAGGTGCCGTCGTCGACGTAGCCGAGACCGCGCGCGGCGATCTCGCGCAGCACCGGCTCGAAGGCGGCGGCATCGCTCGTCAGCTTGGCGCCCATGTAGTTGACGATGCCGACGAAGCCTTGGAAGCGGCTCATGGCCCAGGCAAGCCGGTCGAGGTTCTCCGGCGGACGCGCGGTCGTAAGCAGGGTCTGTGGCCCCGGATCGCTGTCGGGATAGTCGAACGGCTCCATGGGTGCCTGAAGAAGCGCCTCGTGGCCGGCTTCCCGGGCGCGCGCCACGGTCCGTTCGAGGTCGCCGCCGTAGGGGGCGAAGGCGAAGCTGACCTCCGGCGGCAGCCGGGTGATGGCACTGGCGGTGGCGGCCTGCCCGATGCCGAGCCCCGACACCAGGATGGCGATGCGTGGGCCGGTGGTCCCGGGATCGGGCCGGGCATAAACGTCGAGGGGGCGGATTCGCCCTTCGCCGAGGCGCGGCACGCTGCCGTGGCGTCCGCGCTCGACGAGGCGCGGGTCGGGGGCGGACGCGAGCTTGACCGGTGCCGCATCGGGAACACGGATCACCACGGCGTCGCTCGGCGCATTGCCGCCGCCCGCGCGCACCACGGTGACACCGGAGGCGGTCTCGACGGCATCGGCCGAGCGCTGGGCTGCGACCGGTTTCTCGGGCACCGGGACCGCAGCGGTCGGCACGGGTGGCGGGTCGCGCAGGGCGATGGTGGCGACGGCCACCGGCTCGCCTCCCTGCGGATCGCCGACGGCGCCGAGGATGCTCAGGCCACCGACGAGGCCGAGGACGAGGCCCCCTGTCACCATCCGTGGGGTCAGGTACGTGGCGTTGAGGCTGCGAAGGCGCTCCCGTGGGGTTCGCTTGGCGCCGAGAGGCCGGGTCAGGATGTCGTCGGAGGCCACGCTCAGCCGCTTCCCTCAGGGTCGGGACGAGAACGGCAACCGCCTCCCGAAACGAAAGCGGCCCCCGATATCGGTTCTGAACCGACATTGGGGGCCGCCATGGTTAACGCTTCCCTAAAGAGCGACCGTGTGCCGGCTCAGTTCGGAACCGTCGTCTTGGTGTTGGACGCACCCTTCTGGATGCCGCGCAGGTAGTCGAAGGCGGCCGTGAGCTGCTTGTCCTTGGCCGGGTCGGGCGGAACGTAGGCGGAGGATCCACCGCGCTCCTCGACGTCCTTCTGCTTGAGGTGGCCCTTCAGGCCGGCCTCGCCCTTGGTCTCGTCCTTGCCCTTGAGCTCGTCCGGCACCTCCTGCAGCACCTCCTGATCCGGCTCGATGCCCTTGGCCTGGATCGAGCGACCCGACGGGGTGTAGTAGCGTGCCGTGGTCAAGCGCAGGGCGCCGCTGCCGCCGAGCGGAATGATCGACTGCACCGAGCCCTTGCCGAACGAGCGGGTGCCGAGCACCGTCGCGCGCTTATGATCCTGCAGAGCGCCGGCCACGATCTCGGAGGCCGAGGCCGAGCCGCCGTTGACCAGTACGACGATGGGCTTGCCCTTGGTCAGATCACCGGATTTCGCCGAGAAGCGCTGCGTCTCGTCGGGATTGCGGCCGCGGGTCGAGACGATCTCGCCGCGATCGAGGAACGCGTCGGAGACCATCACGGCCTGATCGAGGAGGCCGCCCGGATTGTTGCGCAGATCGAGGACGTAGCCCTTGAGCTTGTCGGCGCCGATCTCGCCGTTGAGCTTGTCGATGGCCGACCGCAGCCCGTCGAAGGTCTGTTCGTTGAACTGGGTCAGGCGGATGTAGCCGACGTCGCCGCCCTCGGCGCGCGAGCGCACGGGCTTGATCTTGATCACGTCGCGGTTGAGCACGACCTCGATGGGGTCCTTCGACTCCTTGCGGCTGATCTTGAGCTTGACCGGCGAGTTCACCGGGCCACGCATCTTGTCCACCGCCTGATTCAGGGTGAGTCCCTGGACCTGATCCTCGTCGATCTGGGTGATCACGTCGTTGGAAAGGATGCCGGCCTTCGACGCGGGCGTATCGTCGATGGGGGTGACGACCTTGATCAGACCGTCTTCCATGGTGACCTCGATACCGAGACCGCCGAACTCGCCGCGGGTCTGCACCTGCATGTCGCGGAAGCTCTTCGAGTCCATGTAGCTCGAATGCGGATCGAGCGACGTGAGCATGCCGTTCACCGCCGCCTCGATGATCTTGGCCTCGTCGGGCTTCTCGACGTAGTCGGTGCGGACCTTCTCGAACACGTCGCCGAACAGGCTCAGTTGGCGATAGGTCTCGGCCGAGGCCGCCACGGCGCTGGTCCCCGACAGCAGGCGGGTCTGGGTCGCGACCATGGAGGACCCGACGCCGATGAACGCGCCGAGGAGAACGAGGGAAACCTTGCGCATTATCCGCGAACCTTCTCGCTGGGGCTTTTGGCCCACCAAGGCTCCGGATCGATGGAGCCGCCGTCTTTTCTGAACTCGACGTATAACACCGGATCGCCGCCGGCCGGGGTCGTACCCGCACCGCCCTCGCCCATGGCCGCCACGGGCTCGCCCGCCAGGACGAACTGGCCGACCTCGACGTCGATCTGATCCATCCCCGCCAGCAGTAGATAGTAGCCATCGCCGGCATTGATGATCAAGAGTCGGCCATACGACCGAAACTGGCCGGCGAAGGAGACCCAGCCATCGGCCGGTGACGAAACCACGGCTTTGGGTCGGGTGGTGAGCGAAATGCCGCGGGTGGTGGTACCATTGCCGTCGGGCTGGTTGAAGCCGCGCGTCAGTACTCCGCTCACCGGTCGAGGCAGATCGCCGCGCGTGTCCGCGAACCGAACCTTGGGGGCGAGGCGCGCCGGGTCGCGGATACCGGCGGCGGCGAAGCGCTCCTGCGTGGCGCGCGCCTCCCGGGTCTCGGCCGCACGCGCCTCGTCCGCCGCACGGCGTGCCGAGGCCACCTCGCCTTCCATCCGCTCCAGGAGTTCCTTGAGGGTGCGGGCCTGGAGGCCGAGTTCGGCGGTGCGTGAGCGTTCGGTCGCCAAGCCGCTCTCCACCTCGGCCAGCCGCGCCTTTCGGGCAGCCATAAGGCCGTTGAGGCGCTGCTGCTCCCGCGCCCATCCGGCGAGATCGTTCTTCAAACCCTCGCGATCGGCGGCGATGAGACCTTTCAGGCGCACGAGTTCGGTGAGGTCGGCCGCCAAGGTCTCGGCTTCGCCGCGCAGTTCGGGCACCACGGCACCGAGCAACATCGAAGTTCGGATAACGGCGAGCACGTCCTCGGGACGCACCAGCACCGCGGGAGGCGGCCGACGACCCATGCGCTGGAGGGCTGCGAGGATCTCGGCGATGACGCCGCGCCGCCCATCCAGCGACCGGCGGATGGCCGCCTCGGAGGCCCCAAGGGTCTTGAGACGCTCTTCCAACCGGGTCATCCGGTCTTCCGTCGCCTGAGCCTGACGGGTCGCATCCAGGAGGGCCGTATTGAATTTGGCCCGGTCGCCACCGATGGATGCGATCTCGGCCTCAAGTTGCGCACGCGTCCCCGTCGAGGCCGCGAGTGCCTCCTCGATGCGCTTCAAGTTCTCGGCACGTCGGTTCTTTTCCTCGACGGCTTTCTGAACCGCATCCGGTTCGGCAGCCGGTGACTTGGCGCTTGGGTCTTTCGGAGTCACTTCCCTGGCAGACTCTTGCCTGGCAGATTCCTGCGCCGCAGCCGGCGTGGTCACGGCGAGGCCGGTCAGGGCGAGCACGCATAAGCTGCGCCCTCCCCCCCGTGCCGCCATCCATGGCCTCACCGCCGTCATCGTTCGTCGAGGTTTCCGCGATGATAGGGATGGCCGGCGAGGATCGTCAGCGCTCGATACACCTGCTCCAAGGCCAGCACGCGCACAAGGCCATGCGGCAACGTCGCCGCGCCGAAGGACAGGGTGAGATCGGCTCGCGCTCGTACCGCCGGATCGAGTCCGTCGGCTCCGCCGATGGCGATGGCGAGGCTCGGACGCGCGGCGTCGCGCCAGGCCGCCACGCGATCGGCGAAGGTTTCACTGGTGAGATCGGCGCGTCCGCGTTCGTCGTAGACGACGAGGGCGGCTCCCTGCGCGTGCGCGAGGATGGCCGTGCCCTCCTCCGCACAACGATCCTGCGGCCGACGTGCACGGCTCTCGGGAATCTCGACCGTATCGCAGGCTGGAAAGCCGAGACTGCGGCCGAGTTGGGCCGCCCGTTCGCGGTAGCGTGCCGCGAGGTCGCGCTCCGGACCGGCCTTCAGGCGCCCGACCGCCGCGATGAGGAGCCGCATGGAGTCGACGACCCGCGGTCGCTTACTCGGCCAGGGCGTTGCTGGGCAGGTCGACGGCGGGACGGTCGGCGCCCCACATCTTCTCGAGATTGTAGAAGCCGCGCACTTCCGGGCGGAAGATGTGGACGATGATGTCGCCTGCATCGATCAGCACCCAGTCGCAGGCCGGCATGCCCTCGACCCGGGCGGAGCCGAGACCCTTGGCCTTCATGTCCTGGAGGATGCGGTCAGCGATGGCACCGACATGGCGCTGCGAGCGACCCGAAGTGATGATCATGGTGTCGGCGAGCGACGTCCGACCCATCAGATCGATCTCGATGGTCTCCTCCGCCTTCATGTCCTCCAGACAATCGAGGGCGAGCGCTCTGAGGTCGCCGATCTTGCGGTCGGCAACGTCGTCGGAACCTGGGGCTCCCTGGTGGACCGCGTCGTTCAGCGTCTCAGTTCCTGCAATGGCCATCGTCATGCGGGGATCGTACCCTGAATGGGCGCGACATGGAACGTTCCCGTTGCGTCTTCGCGCAATCCATCTTTCCGCCCCCCGGTTCGCAGGGCCGTGGAGGACAGATGAGAGCGTGGACCGTGCAGGAAGACCCAGGCCGGTGGGTCGAGATCGGCGAGCACACGGGCATCCGCCTCGTCGATCCGCCAACGGCCGAGGGCTTGCGCACCCCGCGCAACCGGCCCCTTGAGAGTGAACCCGGGCCGGTCGATGATGGCGATGGGCATGGTTTCGGCGATCGCACGGAATCCCTGCCAGCGATGAAATGTCGCGAGGCTGTCGGCTCCCATGATCCAGACGAATCGCACGGCCGGATGGCGGTCCGTGAGGTAGCGAAGGCTTTGCCGAGTGTAGCGAGCACCGATGAGGCTCTCGAAAGCCGTCACCACGATGCGGGGATGGGCAGCGATAGCCTGAGCGGCCGAGACGCGCGCGTCGATGGAAGCGAGATCGGCCCGGTCCTTCAGGGGATTGCCCGGCGTGACCATCCACCAGACGCGGTCGAGGCCCAGGCGCCGCAGGGCGACGCGGCTGACATGCCGATGCCCGAGATGAGCCGGGTTGAACGAACCGCCGTAGAGGCCGATCCGGAGGCCGGGGCAGGCCGGCGGAAGCCGAACGGGTCCCGACACGTCAAGTCGCATCGGAAGCCGCGTGTGGTGGCGGAACGAAGCGAAGCGTCAAGGACGCGTCTGCCCACTCCCGTGGACGCGGTACTTGAAGGTGGTGAGTTGCTCCACGCCGACGGGGCCGCGCGCATGCATCCGGCCCGTTGCGATACCGATCTCGGCCCCGAAGCCGAACTCCCCGCCATCGGCGAACTGGGTCGAGGCGTTGTGGACGACGATGGCGGAATCGACCTCGGCGAGGAAGCGCGTCGCCTCGGCGCGGTCGGCGGTCACGATGGAATCGGTGTGGTGCGATCCGTAGGTCTCGATATGGGTGATCGCCGCATCGAGACCATCGACCACTCGGACGGCGATGATGGCATCGAGGTACTCCGTACGCCAGTCCGCCTCCGCGGCCGGCGTCACACGGGCATCGACCGCCTGCACATCCGTATCGCCACGCACGGCGCACCCTGCCTCGATGAGAGCCGTGACGAGGGGAGCCAGATGCGTGCTGGCGCAGGCGCGATCCACCAGGAGGGTCTCGGCGGCGCCGCAGATACCCGTACGGCGCATCTTGCTGTTGAGGGCGATGGTACGGGCCATGTCGAGATCGGCGCCGGCGGCGACGTAGACGTGACAGATACCATCGAGGTGCGCGAAGACCGGCACCCGCGCCTCGGCATGGACACGTTCCACCAGACCGCGCCCGCCCCGGGGCACGATCACGTCGATGCAGCCGTCGAGGCCGGACAGCATGGCGCCAACGGCAGCCCGATCACGGGTCGGTACGATCTGGATCGCGTCCGCCGGCAGTCCGGACGCTTCCAGACCAGCCCGCATGGCCCGCGCGATGGCCATGGCCGTGCGATGACTGTCGGACCCGGCGCGCAGGATGGCGGCATTGCCGGCCTTGAGGCACAGCGCGCCGGCATCGGCGGTGACGTTGGGGCGGCTCTCGAAGATCACGCCGATGACGCCCAGCGGCACGGCGATGCGCTCGATCAGCAGGCCATTGGGACGCTCGAACGCAGCGACCTGACGCCCGACGGGATCGGGCAAGGCACCGATCTTCTCGACGGCGTCGGCGATGGCGCTCAGGCGCGTGGGATCGAGGGTGAGCCGGTCGATGAGCGCCTGAGTCTGGCCGGCGGCGCGGGCCGCTTCCACGTCCCGGGCGTTTTCTGTCAGGATCTCGGACTGTGCCCCCCGCAAGCGCTCGGCGATGGTGCGAAGCGCGATATCCTTGATCTGAGCTGGTGCCAGCGCGATGCCACGCGCGGCGGCTCGCGCGCGCTGGCCGATGGCATGCATTTCGGCGGTCAGATCGGGAGCTTGAAAATCGGTACGCAGATTCAGAACGGGCACGGCCTTCATCCTCGCGGGCCGTCGCGCGATCCGGCGCGCCCGCCTGTTGTCCCGCCCGTCATCGCATGCCGGATACTGGGGAAACAAGCGTAACGCATGACAACCCGGCTATTCGCCCACCATGGCGAGGTCGTCGCGATGCACCATTTCGGCGCGGCCGGGATGAGTCAGCAGATCGGCGATCTCGCGGCTCGGGCGGCCGATGATCCGCACGGCCTGATCGCTGTCGTAGGCCACCAAGCCACGCCCGAGGGTCCGCCCGGCGGCATCGCGGATCACCACGGCGTCGCCGCGTCCGAATCCGCCGTGAATCCCGGTGACGCCCACCGGCAGCAGGCTGGCTCCCCCCTGAAGCGCGCGGGCGGCACCGTCATCGACGATGAGGATGCCGCGCGGCTCGAGGGACCCGGCGATCCAGGCCTTGCGCGCGGCGATCGGGTTGGAGCCCGACAGGAACCAGCTGCAACGCCCCCCCTTCAGGATGGTGCGCAGGGGGTTCTTCTCGCGACCGTCGGCGATGACCATGTGGGTGCCGCCGCTGGCGGCGATCTTCGCGGCTTCGACCTTGGTGCGCATCCCGCCGCGCGACAGATCCGAGGCCGGACCGCCGGCCATGGCCTCGATCTCGGGGGTGATGCGCTCGATCACCGGAAGATGGCGAGCGAGCGGGTCGGTGTGAGGCGGCGCCGTATAGAGGCCGTCGATATCGGAGAAGAGCACCAGGACGTCGGCACCGATCATGGTGGCGACACGGGCGGCGAGCCGGTCGTTGTCGCCGTAGCGGATCTCGCTGGTGGCCACGGTGTCGTTCTCGTTCACCACCGGCACGGCGCGCACTTCGAGCAGCTTGAGCACGGTGGCGCGGGCGTTGAGGTAGCGTCGGCGCTCCTCGGTGTCCTGCGGCGTCACCAGGATCTGGCCGGCCGCGATCCCGTGGTGGCCGAGCGCCTCCGACCAGTGCCGGGCGAGCGCGATCTGTCCCACGGCCGCCGCCGCCTGGCTCTCCTCCAGCCGCAGGGTACCGGGCGGATATCCAAGCACCGTACGCCCGAGGGCGATGGCGCCCGAGGAGACGACGAGGACGTCGGCTCCCTGCGCGTGCAGGTCGGCGATGTCCTCGGCCAGAGCCGCGAGCCAGGCATGGCGCAGACGTCCGCGCGCGCGGTCCACGAGGAGTGCCGAACCGACCTTGATGACGATCCGGCGGAAGTCCTGGAGGTTGGGCGTCGATGCACGCGGCGAAGTCACCGCCGCGTCACTCACGGCTGCCACGCATCGGCCGGCTGCGCCTCCGCCTCGGCGCGCTTGGCCTCCGCGATGGAGCGGGTGATCGCCCGCAGCGCGTCCTGAACGCCGAGCCCCGTCGCCGACGACAGGATCAACGGCTTCTTCCCCGAGGCGCGCTTGAGCCGGGCGACCTGCTCCTTGAGCGTGTCGGGATCGACCACGTCGGCCTTCGATAGGGCGACGATCTCGGGCTTGTCGGTCAGGCCGCCGCCATAGGCCTCGAGTTCCTTGCGGACGAGCTTGTAGGTCTTGCCCGCATGCTCGTTGGTGGCCTCGACGAGGTGCAGGAGCACGCGGCAGCGCTCGACATGGGCGAGGAACCGGTCGCCGAGGCCGACGCCGTCGTGTGCGCCCTCGATGAGACCGGGAATATCCGCGAGAACGAATTCCCGCTCGTCCGAGCGGACGACGCCGAGGCCGGGGTGCAGGGTGGTGAAGGGGTAATCGGCGATCTTCGGCTTGGCCGCCGTCACGGTGGCGAGGAACGTCGATTTACCGGCATTCGGCAGGCCGACCAAGCCCGCATCGGCGATGAGCTTCAGGCGCAGCCAGACCCATTGCTCGTGGCCCTCGAGGCCCGGGTTGGCATGCTTGGGGGCACGGTTCGTCGAGGTGGTGAAATAGGCGTTTCCGAAGCCGCCGTTGCCTCCCTTGGCCAAGCGTACCCGCTGGCCGATATGGGTCATGTCGGCGATCAGTGTCTCGCCGTCCTCGGCGATGATCTCAGTCCCGGCCGGCACCTTGAGCACCACGTCGGCGCCGTTGGCCCCGTGGCGGTTCGAGCCCATGCCGTGCTCGCCCTTCTTGGCCTTGAAATGCTGCTGGTATCGGTAGTCGATCAGGGTGTTGAGACCGTCGACGCACTCGACCCAGACGTCGCCACCGCGGCCGCCGTCGCCGCCGTTGGGACCGCCGAATTCGATGAACTTTTCACGCCGGAAGGCCACGCATCCGGCACCACCGTCGCCGGAGCGCACGTAGACCTTGGCTTCGTCGAGGAATTTCACGGTACTGCTCGTCTCACTTCATTCGTCTCGGACACGCGAAGCGGTCTCGCGGGTCGGCTCCGGCGGGATGCCGGTATCGGCGTCAGGCGCCGCCGCGACGGCATTTCCCGTCGAGGTTCAGGTACTGGATACTCCGAAGTCCGGCTTCGAACCACGTCCCGGCGGACGTGGTGCCCTCGTATCCGTAAAGGAGGATGCGGATGGCATCGTCGGGCGAAACCAGATTCGGCGGGTCTCCCGCCTCGAAAGTCCAATTCCGTGACGGCTCGCTGTCCGCGCCAAAAGCGGTCCGCGTCCCGTCCGCCTCGATCTGGTTCACTTGAGCGAAGGCCGGAGCTTCGTTGGCGCGCGAGGTCGAGAAGGTGAACCCGACCTTCGGAGCGCGGCCGACGAAATTGTAGAATTCACAGTACAGCGTCGGCATCGCAGACGTCGTCGCGACGACACCGGGTGCTGGCTGGGGGTGGTCCAAGCCACGCAACAGGAGGGCGGCAAACCCGAAGGCCGCCAGGGCAGCCGCGCCCGATACGGCAAGGGTACGCTTCATGGCCTCGACCCCATCGCTGTGGGCGGAACCTACTCCGCCTCAGACGACGAAAGGGAGGATGGATACCCATCCTCCCCCATCCATGCCCCGACCGGCCGGAAGGCCGGGCGACCGAAAGAAAAGTTCGTTACTCGGCAGCTTCCTGCAGCGGCACGACGGTGACGAAGGCACGACCGCGCTTGGTCATGAACAGCACCCGGCCATCGGTCTTGGCGAACAGGGTATGATCCGTACCCATGCCCACATTGGTGCCGGGATGCCACTTGGTGCCGCGCTGGCGCACGATGATGTTGCCGGCGATGACGGCTTCCGAGCCGAACTTCTTCACGCCGAGGCGCTGGCCGGCGGAATCGCGGCCGTTGCGGGACGAGCCGCCTGCTTTTTTATGGGCCATTGTGGCTTACTCCGAAATCTCGAAAAACGATCCGACCGTCAGGCGCTGATGCCGGTGATGCGAACCACCGTGTGGTGCTGGCGGTGGCCCCGCTTGCGGCGCGAGTTCTGGCGGCGGCGCTTCTTGAAGGCGATGACCTTCGCGTCGCGGCCATGGCTGACGATCTCGCCGGTGACGCTGATGCCCGAGAGCAGCGGCGCGCCGATCTGAGTGGCGCCAGCGCCGTCGGCGAAAAGGAGCACGTCCCCGAAGGTCACGGTGGAGCCGGCTTCACCCTCGAGGGTGGCGATCGTGATGGTGTCGTTGGCGGCAACGCGATACTGCTTGCCGCCCGTCTTGATGACTGCGAACATCGTTCTCTTTCGTGTTCTCTGCCGGCCTCCCGCTCACCGTCAGGTGAACCTGGACCGTCTTCTTGTTCAGGTCATCCGCGACACCGGGTCGAGCCGGGCGCGAACGCGAAACGCGCGGACTTCGTCGAGGAAGCCGCGCATTGCGCTGGTGCATAGGCGCGATGGGGGTGATTTGTCAATGCGATGCCGGTTCGGGCAAGAGCCGCGTGCCACGAATTCAACGCTTGGTCAGCCCGCCCAGCACATTGCGAAGGATCGCATTCCCCACCTCCGTTCCAACCTTGCGCGCCATGGAACGGGCAGCGTTACCGATGACCTGTTCGGCGAGGGTTTGTGGAGGGCGGCGCCCCTTTGCAGCGGGTTTCGAGCCGAAGACGCTGCCGAGCAATCCACCGAGCATGCCCGTCAGACCGCCCTCGGCTTGCTGAGCCGCCTCTGCCGGCGCGGAATCTAAACCCTTGCGCTTGGCCAGGATCTCGTAGGCGCTCTCGTTGTCGACCGCCGCATCGTACTTCCCCCGCACGGGGCTGTTCGCCATGAGGCTCGCTCGCTCGGCCGGCGTGATGGGGCCGACGCGGCCCTGGGGCGGAGCGACGAGGGCCCGCTCGACGATGGAAGGCGTTCCCTTCGCTTCGAGGAAGCTCATCAAGGCCTCGCCGACGCCGAGTTCGGTGATGGCCTTGGCGACATCGAAACCCGGATTCTGGCGAAACGTCTCGGCCGCCGACTTCACCGCACGCTGGTCGCGCGGCGTGAAGGCACGCAATGCGTGCTGCACCCGGTTGCCGAGCTGACCGAGAACCGACTCGGGGACATCGAGGGGGTTCTGGGTGACGAAGTAGACGCCGACACCCTTGGAGCGGATCAGCCGCACCACCTGCTCGACGGCATCGAGAAGCGCTTTGGGCGCATCGTCGAACAGCAGGTGGGCCTCGTCGAAGAAGAAGACGAGCTTGGGCTTGTCGAGGTCTCCCACCTCGGGCAATTGCTCGAACAGCTCCGACAGCATCCACAACAGGAAGGCGGCGTAGAGCCGGGGCCGCTGCATGAGCTTGTCGGCGGCCAGGATGTTGACGATGCCGCGCCCTTCGCGGTCGGTCTTCATGAAATCGTTGAGGTCCAGGGCCGGCTCGCCGAAGAACTGGTCTGCACCCTGATTCTCCAGCATCAGCAGCTGACGCTGGATGGCCCCCACGCTCGCCGCCGAGACGTTGCCGTACTGGCCCGAGATCGCCTTCAGGTTCTCCGAGACGTAGAGCAGGAGGGCACGCAGATCCTTGAGGTCGAGGACTGGCCATTCGTTGTCGTCGGCAATCCGGAAGGCGATGTTGAGGACGCCCTCCTGGGTGTCGTTGAGTTCCAACAGGCGGGCGAGAACCAGGGGTCCCATCTCGATCACGGTCGCGCGGATCGGATGCCCCTGGTCGCCGAACAGATCCCAGAACACCACCGGGAAGCGGTCGGGCTCGTACGGAATACCAAGCTGCTCGGCACGTTCGACGAAATGAGGCTTCGCTTCCCCGGCGGCGGCGAGCCCGGACAAATCCCCCTTGATGTCGGCGGCGAAGACCGGGACCCCGGCATTCGAAAAGCCCTCGGCCATCACTTGCAGGGTCACGGTCTTGCCGGTGCCGGTGGCGCCCGCCACGAGGCCATGGCGGTTGGCGAGCCGCAGGGTGAGTGCCTCCGGCTTGGTGCCGCCCCCCTTCAGGAGACTCTTGCCCACGAGGATTGTGCCGTCGCCCTGCATGATCGCCCACTCCCCGATGCTGAGAAGCGGCGTGCCGCCTCGCTCAGGTGGGTTATGCGGCCTGGGCGCGGCATTTTCCAGCAACAGAGGCCTGACGCGGCTGCCACCCTTGATTTACCCGCGGCAAGGCCGGACAGACAAAATCCCGAATGCTCTGGAGCGACCCGAGATGGAAGAGTTGATTGCCCGCGTCACCACCGTGACGGGGCTGGACGCCGCGACCGCCCAGACGGCCATCGGCCACATCCTGGCCTTCCTCCAGAAGGAAGGGCCCGCCACCGAAGTCAGCCAGCTCCTCGCCACCCTTCCCGGTTCTGAGACCACCATTGCGGAGTCCAATGCGGGCGAAGGCGGCGGCGGTCTGATGGGCATGCTCGGTGGCATGATGGGCGGCGGCGTGATGGCGCTGGGTCAGAAACTCATGGCGGCCGGTGTCCCCATGGGCCAGATGCAGCCGCTCGGCCGGGAGCTGTTCGCCTACGGCCGCGAGAAGGCCGGCGAGGACGTCATGGGGCCCATCGTCGGCTCGATCCCTGGCCTGAACCAGTTCGTCTGACCATCCATTCGATCCACTTCGGCGGCTACGCACGTGCGGGCTGCCGGAGAGGTGTCGGCTAAGCGCCTCAACCCCCTCTCGCACTTGGCGAATCCGTGTCATAAAAGCGTGTGCGCCGCATGGTGTTGTGGCGTCCCGAAGGCGTGAGGTTCAGGGCTCCGGGGTGAGCCCGTCTCGCGATCCCGACAGGCGGATTCGACCATGGTTCCGAACTTCGCGCGAGAGGCATCCGCGGCGTGGCTCACCGGTTGGGAGACGCACGTTCATGCGCCCTTCACCCGAATGAAGCGCAAGCGCAGCGAAGCAGGCCTTTTGGGAGTACCCACCCCACACGGGCGGGCGCTCATCCCGCCCGGTTCCGTACCGATCAAGTTCACGCCGCGCCTGAAGAAGCCGTTCCCGGCCCCAGGCCTCGATCCGAGCCTCGGACGCATCGGCAATCTCGAGGTTCGGCTGGCGACTTCCGTGTCCGAGATTCGCCGGGCGCAGCGCCTGCGCTACCGGGTGTTCTTCGAGGAGATGCAGGCGGTGGCCACCGGCCTGTCCCTGCTTTCGCGCCGGGATATCGATGCCTACGACACGGTCTGCGACCACCTCCTCGTCATCGATCACGCAGCCACGGACGAGACCCCGTTCCGGCGCCCCCGCCCGAAGGTGGTGGGCACCTACCGCCTCCTGCGCCAGGAGACGGCCGACCGGCATTTCGGCTTCTACACGGAGGCCGAGTACGACATCGCGCCCCTCCTCGCCGCGCATCCGGGCGAGCGCTTCCTCGAACTCGGCCGCTCCTGTGTCCTCAAGCCCTACCGGACCAAGCGCACGGTGGAACTGCTCTGGGCCGGAATCTGGGCCTACGTCCAACACCACCGCATCGATGCCATGCTCGGCTGCGCCAGCCTGGAGGGCACCGATCCGGACCGCCTCGCCCTCCCCTTGAGCTTCCTCCATCATCACGCCCGCGCGCCAGAAGGCTGGGGCGCCACGGCCCTGCCCGCACGTTACGTCGCCATGGACCGCCTCGCCCGCGAAGCCGTGGACCCGAAAGCCGCCCTTCAATCCCTGCCGCCCCTGATCAAGGGCTACCTCCGGGTCGGCGCGACCTTCGGCGACGGGGCCGTGGTCGATCATCAGTTCGGCACCACCGACGTATTCGTGGTCCTGCCGGTCTCGGCCATCGCCGCGCGCTACATCGATCATTTCGGCCCCACCGCGAACCGCAAGGCCGCGTAACGCGGCTTGCGGGAACCGCATCCCTCCGGCAACCCGGTCCCGCGGGCCGGAGGGGCGGGACGGATGCGGGGCTATCGATACGAGGCGCTCGACGGTGTGCGGGGTCTCGCCGCGCAGGCGGTGGTGCTCACCCACGCGGTGGAGATGGCGTTCCTGCCCACCCATGGGACAGGAGCGGCCATCACCGGCTGGATCGGCCGAGTCTCGGTGATGACCTTCTTCGCCCTCAGCGGTTTCGTCATCGCGACGAGTCTCGGCCGGATAGCCGGGCGGGATGGCCGCTTCCTCGTGCCCTACGCGGTCCACCGGGTGGCCCGCATCGCGCCCCCCTTGATCTTCGCCATCGCCCTCACCTTCGCGGTGGGCATCCTCGGCCGGGCCGGCCTCCCCCTCCTGACCCGGACGGGGGAGCCTTACACCATGGGCGTCCTCGCCTTCCTGCGGGGCATCACCCTGACGTTCGCCCCCAGCGACGCGACCTTCGTCATCGACAATCCGCTCTGGTCCCTGCGCCAGGAGGTCTACCTCTACGCGGTCGCCGCCTTCGCCACCCTGGCCATCGTCGGGCGTGGAGCCTGGCGCGCCACGGGGATCGTCCTCGCTTCGGGGCTCGTTCTCGTGACGGCCAATCGGTTCTTCTACCTGCAATCCCTGGCCCTGTTCGGGGCGGGCGTGGGCGCGGCCCGGCTCGGGGGACATCCCGGTCTACGCCGGCTGGCGGCGACACCGGTCGTTCTCCCCATCGCGGGGCTCGCGCTCGGCGCACCCCTGGCCTTCGCGGCGAACCCCGGCTTCGTCGATGCCATGAGCGCGTGGGGGCCGTTCCTCGCCTACCAGGCTGCACTGGGACTGCCCCTGGCCGTCGCTCTGCTCGGTCTGGCGACGAACGAGGCGCCCGCCGCACGGACTTTCGCGCGCTGGGAAGGCGCAGCCTCGTTCTCCTACACCCTCTACGTGGTGCACATGCCGATCCTGGTCCTGGTGTTCTCCGTTCGCGCCCACTTCGGCTGGGCGTCGGGTCGGACCGGCGATGTTGCGACCTTCGCGGCGGCGTGGCTCGTGGCCCAGGCTGTTGCGATCGCCGCCGCCCGTGCCGTGGAGCGTCCGAAGCCGGCACGGGCGGCCCTCTTCGGTGCTCTGTCGCGGCTCGGATGGGCGCAGCCCACCCAGGGCCGGGCCTGAAGTCTAAGGCGCGCGCGCATCCGCCACGAGGGCGGCCAGTCCCTCGCGGTAGGTCGGATAGGCGAGATCGACGCCGAGTTCCTCGCGGATCAGCCGGTTCCGCACGCGCTTGTTCTCGCCGTAGAAGCTGCGCGCCATCGGACTGAGATCCGCGGTCTCGAAATCGATCTCCGGCGGCAGGGGCAGGCCCGCGAGGCTGGCTGCGTGCTCGGTCACCACCTGTGGCGGGGTCGGTGCGTCGTCCGTGACGTTGTAGACCGCCCCGGCCCGGGGCCGGTCGAGGGAGGCGAGCAGCGTGGTCGCGATATCGTCCACATGGATGCGGTTGAACACCTGCCCGGCCTTGATGATCCGCTGCGACTTGCCCTCGCGCAACTTGACGATCGGGTTTCGGCCAGGCCCGTAGATGCCGGCCAGGCGGAACACCTGAACGGCCTTGTTGGACTCGCGCCCAAGGGTGAGCCAGGCCGCTTCCACGGCGAGGCGCCCGTGTGAGCGCTGGCTCGTCGGACGCGGCTCCGTCGTCTCGTCGATCCACGCACCCTGCTGGTCACCGTAGACGCCGATGGTCGAGAGGTAACCGATCCAGCCGATGCGACTCCTGCGAATGGCATCGCCGTAGCCAGCCAGAACCGTGTCGCCCTCCCGCCCGGGGGGAGCCGAGACGAGGAGCACATCGGTATCGGCGAGATCGGCGGCGATGCGGTCGTCGTCGCCGTCCGGCCCGAACGTCCGAAGTGCCACGCCGGCGAGGCCGGCCCCGGGCCGCGACGGATCGGTCACCGTGGCACGGACCTCGGCGAAGCGGCCCGAGGCCCGTTCGACGAACCGGCGAGCCGTGAAGCCGAGGCCGAAGACGAAGAGGTTCATGAGTCTCGTAGTTCCTGCGCGATCGATCCCGACGGGCCATTCTGAGTCAGGCCGTTCTGCCATTCAGCCCGGACCGCGTCATCCGTTTCCTGCCGACCGTGCTCCTCGAATGCGGCCCGCAGGGCGTCCGCGTCGAAGAGGCGGGTGGCGGCCCAGACCGCCATGCCGCGCACCAGGGGCGCGGGATCGCTGAGGCAGCGTACCACCTCGGGTGCGAGCGCGGCCGATCCGGAATTGCCGATGGCGATGAGGACGTTCCGCAGGAATCGGTCTCGGCCCGTGCGCTTGATCGGGGTCCCGGCGAACCGCGTCCTGAACCCTGCGTCGTCGAGCCGGGCCAGATCGGCGAGGGGGGGAGCCACTAGGTCGGCCCGCGCGGCGAGCCGCCCTTCCCCCGCGATCGCCGCGAACTTGTTCCAGGGACAGACCGCGAGGCAGTCGTCGCAGCCGAAGATGCGATTGCCGATGGCGGCGCGAAACGCGCGGGGAATCGGACCCTCATGCTCGATGGTAAGGTAGGAGATGCAGCGTCTGGCATCGAGCTGGTAGGGCGCCGGAAACGCGTTGGTCGGACAGATATCGAGGCAGCGCCGGCACGAGCCGCAATGGTCGGTCTCGGGCGCGTCCGCCGCGAGATCGGCCGAGGTGTAGATCGCTCCGAGCAGGAGCCAGTTGCCGTGGGCGCGCGAGACGAGGACCGTGTGCTTGCCCTGCCAGCCGAGGCCGGCGGCCTCGGCCAGGGGCTTCTCCATCACCGGCGCGGTGTCCACGAACACCTTCACGCGCACGTCGCCCTTGGCCGAGAGGTAGCCCCCGAGTTCCTTGAGCTTGCCCTTCAGCACTTCGTGATAGTCGCGCCGCTGCGCATAGGCCGCGATGGCGCCCCGGTCGCGCCGGTCCAACGCCGCGAGGGGATTTTCCTCCGGCCCGTAGCTCATGCCGAGCATGATCACGCTGCGCACCCCCGGCCACAGGGTCGCCGGGTCGGCGCGCTGGTCGGCCCGGTCCACCATCCAGGCCATGTCGCCGTGATGGCCGGCGGCGAGCCATGTCGGCAGGCGCTCGACCAGGGCCGGCACCGCATCGGGCCGGGTCACGCGCACATCGTCGAAGCCGAGGTGCCGGGCGCGGGTCTCCACGGCCCGGCGCAGGTCGTCCCCCGCCAGAATCTTGCGCGGTGGACGGACTTTCGTCGGGCCGTCGGTCAGAAGTCCAGGTCCGCGTAGTGGTCGGCCGGCGCCATGCCCGGCACCCGATCGGCCAGGAGCGTGCGGAAGCACGGGCGCGACTTCACCCGTGCGTACCAGTCCCGCGCCGTCTCGTCCTCGTCCCATGGTACGTCGCCGAGGTAATCCACGCAGGAGAGGTGGGCGGCCGCCGCCAGATCCGCATAGGTCAGATGGTCGCCCGCAATCCATTTGCGGCGGGACATGAGGTAGCCGATGTACTTCAGGTGATAGCGCACATTGGTGCGCGCCGCCCGGATGGCGTTCATGTCCGGGGGCCCGCCACCTGCGGCACTGTTCATGAAGCGCTTGAAGATCTTTTCCGTGACGAGGTAGCCCGTCACCTCCGCATCGAACTTGACCAGGAACCAGTCGAGGAGCCGGCGGACCTCGACCCGGGCCGCCGTGGTCTCGGGCAGGAGGCGCCGGCCGCTGAGGCCGAGCCCCCGCGTCTCGTCGAGATACTCAGCGATGATGCCGGCTCCCGGAATCGCCAGCCCCGATTGCTCCACCAGCACCGGCGTCGTGCCGGCCGGGTTGATGATCAGGAAGGCGTCGCGCCGCTCCCACGGGCGTTCCTCCAGCAGGGAGGGCTCCATCCCCATCTCGGCAAGCACGAGGCGGATGAAGCGCGAATGGGGGCAGAAGGGGGAGTGGTGAAGCGTCGCCATCGAGGCCGTTCGGACGGGGGAAGCTGCCGGGGACGAGCCGTATCGGGCCCCTCGCAGAGGGTCGCCCCTCCAGACATATTGCTCGATCGTTGCCGCCTCATTAACACGCTCGGCCAAAGGCGGTAACCATCCGTCAACCGTCATGGTCGATGGCTCGGATTAAATCCGAGGCCGTGCCCGGCGCGTGACCTGCGTGGCCACGCCGCGACACAATGCTCTACAACTTGAAGTGAGGCGATACGATGATGGATGCGATGAGCATCGCGAAGGCGGTCGTCCTCGCCGTGGTGGAAGGCGCGACGGAGTTCATCCCCGTCTCGTCCACGGGGCACCAGCTCCTGGTCGGCCACTTCATCGGCTTCCAGTCGCCCAACAACACCTTCGAGGTGCTGATCCAGCTCGGTGCGATCCTGGCGATCCTGGCGGTCTATTTCGGGCGTCTGCTCGGCATCGCCAAAGCTCTCCCGAGCGATCCCAACGCCCGCCGCTTCGTCTTCGGCATCCTCCTCGCGTTCCTGCCGGCGGCCATCGTCGGCGGCCTTTTCTCCAAGTACATCAAGTACTACCTCTTCAATCCGTGGATCGTGTGCGCGACCCTCGTGGCGGGCGGCCTCGTCCTCCTCGTGCTCGACGAGACGGATCTCGAGGTGAAGAAGCGCGACGTGTTCGACTTCTCCCTGCCGATGGATTTCAAGATCGGCCTGTTCCAGTGCATCGCGATGATTCCCGGTGTGTCGCGCTCCGGCGCCACCATCGTGGGTGCGATGCTCATGGGTGCCGACAAGCGCTCCGCGACGGAATTCTCGTTCTACCTCGCGATCCCCACCATGGCCGGTGCCTTCGCCAAGGACCTGCTCGACAACTACAAGAACCTCTCCCGCGACGACACCGGCCTCATCGTCGTCGGCTTCATCGTCGCGTTCTTCTCCGCCCTGTTCGTGGTCCGTACGGTGCTCGACTACGTCTCCGCCCACGGCTTTCGCCTGTTTGCATGGTGGCGCATCATCGTCGGGTCCCTCGGCTTCTTCGGGTTGATCGTCTTCGGTTGAGGCGCGCCACGCCGGCGAGGACCGGAGGGCAATTCCGAGACCGGGCCGGCGTATTCGATATCCGGGATCGGGGGCGATTGCTTCGGCGTGCGCCACCGTGCAAGGGCTTTTCCGGACATTGATGCTGTGACCGGCCCTCTGCGGCCGGTGCCCCGATCGAAGGCCCGAACGATGGAAGACCGTCCCCTCGCCGACCTGTTTCCGCCTGCGACCCGCGAGCGCTGGCTCGGCCTCGTCGACGGCGTGCTGAAAGGCGGGGATTTCGAGAAGCGCCTCGTCTCGAAGACCGCCGACGGCATCCGGGTCGAACCCCTCTACGAACCGGCAGCCCCCGTAGCCCAGCCCATGCGGGCGCCGGGGCCCTGGCGCATCGCGCAACGGGTCGATCACCCGCAGGCGGAGCCTGCCCAGGCGCTGGCGCTCGCCGATCTCGAAGGCGGCGCCGATGCCCTGACCCTCGTCTTTTCAGGCGCCCCCTCGGCCAGGGGCTACGGACTGAGCGCCGCCACCGTCGAGGATCTGGACGCGGCGCTCGCCAGCGTGATGCTGCCCCTCATCGCCATTCGCCTCGATGCGGGCGGCCGGGGTGTCGAGGCCGCGACCCTGCTGAAGGGGGTGGCCGAGCGGCGGGGCGAGGCCCTGGCCGGCCTCGACCTCGATCTCGGTCTCGATCCCATCGGCACTTTCGCGGCGACGGGCCGCCTCGGCGCGGACTTCGCCAAGGACCTGTCGGATACGCTCGCGCGCTTCGACGAAGCGGGTTTCGACGGCCGGGTGGGCCTCGCCGATGGGCGCCCCTACCACGAGGCCGGCGCCAGCGAGGCGGTGGAACTCGCAGCCAGCCTCGCCACGGCGGTCTCCTACCTGCGCGCGCTCGAAACCGGCAGCCACGATCTCGCCCGTGCCCGCGACGCCATCGCGATCCTGTTGGTGGCCGATGCCGACGAGTTCCTGACCATCGCCAAATTCCGGGCCATGCGCCGGCTCTGGGCCCGGGTCGAGGCGGCCTGCGGGCTCGACCCCAAGCCCTTACGGCTGCACGCGGAAACGGCGTGGCGGATGATGAACCGCAACGATCCGTTCGTGAACATCCTCCGCACCTCCATGGCGGCGGGGTCGGCCGGCCTCGGCGGCGCCGACAGCGTCACCGCCCTGCCCTACACGGCGGCCCTCGGGCTCGCCGACGCCTTCGCGCGCCGGGTGGTGCGCAACAGCCAGATCGTCCTGATCGAGGAATCCAACCTCGCCCGGGTCGCCGATCCGGCGGCGGGGGCCGGCAGCTTCGAGACCCTGACGGACGAGCTGACCCGGACTGCCTGGAGCGCGTTCCAGGCCATCGAGGCCGAGGGCGGCATCGTCGCGAGCCTTCGCGCCGGCACCCTCCAGGCCCGGATCGCCGAGACCGCCGAGACCCGTACGCGGAACGTCGCCACCCGGCGTGAAGCCCTGACCGGGGCAAGCGAATTCCCGTTCCTGGCCGAGAAGCCGGTGACCGTTCTGGACGTCGCACCAGTGCCCGGAGAGGCCGTTCCGTTCGGCGCGGGCGAGACACTCACCTGCGCGCCCCTGCCCTCGCGCCGTCTGGCCGAGCCCTACGAGGCGCTTCGCGATGCGTCCGATGCGCACCTCGCCGCGACCGGCAAGCGACCGCGGGTGTTCCTCGCCAATCTCGGCGCGGTGGCGGTGTTCAATGCCCGTTCGACGTTTGCCGCCAATGCGTTCGCGGCCGGCGGCATCGAGGCGGTGAACGAGGACGGGTTCGAGGAGGCCGAGGCCGCGGCGCAGGCGTTCACGAAATCGGAGGCCCGCATCGCCTGCCTATGCTCGTCGGACGCGGTCTACGCCGCCAGGGCGGTGGCGGTGGCGCAGGCCCTGAAGGCGGCCGGCGCCGAGCGGATCTACCTCGCGGGCAAGCCCGGGGAGCTGAACGACGCGCTGAAGGCGGCCGGCGTCCACGACTTCCTGTTCGCCGGCTGCGACCTGCTGGCCCTGCTCACGGAGGCGCAAGCTGCGGCACGCTGAAGACCAAGCTGCGGGGCGCTGACGACCAGACCGCGGTACGCCGAAGCCGCAACCGAACCGGCGTCCGGGGCGTTCTACGAGCGTTGCCGTACTATCTCCGGAGCGGAAAACCATGCGCCTTCAACTTCTTACCGCTGCCCTTCTAGTTCTGACGGGACCTGCGACGGCCGCCACCAAGAAGGTCCAGGTGCCGCATCGGTACGATGGCGCGTGGAGCATCGAGGTGGTCACCCTCGACGGGCCGTGCGACCGCGCCTACCGCTACGGCGTCCAGATCCGCCGGGGCGAGGCGACCTATGCGGGCGGCGAGTTCAGCATCAACGGCCGGGTCTCGGGCAACGGCTCCGTGCGTGCCGTGATCAGCCGGGGTTCGGACAAGGCCGACGTGGTGGGACGGCTCGGGCGCCAGGGCACGGGCGGCGGAACCTGGAACACCACGGGTCTCATCGGCTGCAGCGGACGCTGGAACGCCGAGCGGCGCAGCTGACACAGCGTGGAACTGCGCATCCCGCCCTGCGCCGTCGCGCGGACCGGTCCACCCCTGTGATGCGCCGGTCACACGACGGGCGCAAACCGCGCTGACCGGCATCCCGGCCCTGTTCCCGCCGAAATTCCCACGGAATACTCGTTCGGATTCGAAGCAGGGTTCGATCGGGGCGTGGCGCGATGAAGACTGGCTTGCTCGGGACGATTCGGCTGTTGGGCGCCATCGCGGTCCTGACGGGCTTCGGGTCCGAGGCCGGGGCCGCCCCCCGGAATCCGGCCCGACCGCACGCGGTGATGTCCCCCCTCGAAACCGTCGCGACGGCGTGCTTCGCCGAGACCATCCTGGCGAATCCCACCGCGATGAAGCATGCGCGGGCGGGGCGCTGGTACGAGGCCGCCGGGGTCATCGGCTTCCTGTGCCGGCCGGAGGTCGACGCCATGGTGCGGGCGCATGACGGACTCTACGGCCGCGGCAGCGGCGAGCGGTTCTTCCGCACCGCCTACACCCGCCACCTCGGCGAGCAGCTCGCCGGCCAACTCCAGCCGGTGCTGACGCGCCAGGATGTCGCCAGCGCCGAACCCGCCTTCGAGCGGGCGGAGGCCGCCCTGGATACGGCCGACATCCTCGCCGTGAGCCGGACGGCCGAATAGGACGCGGACCGGGGTTTTTCCTTCAGGTTCGTGCGATAGGGTACGGCATCGGTGCAGCGTTGCACGGATGGAGCGACCCTTCATGTTCGTGGCACGGTGGTCCGAACCGGATTTTCCCTCGGAGCCGATCCCGGTGGGGCCGTGGGGCGTATCCTCCACGGCGGCGGACCCCCTCGTCGGCCTGCTCGACACCCTGCGCGGTGCGGTGGGGGTTGCGTGCGCGGAGGTCCGCCTCGCCGACGGGGTTCTGGTGCGCAGCGGGACCGGTCGGGCCGAGCCGCGACGGCTCGTGGACATTCCCCTCGGACCAGACGGGGACCTCGGCACCCTGAGCCTGTTCGATCCCAGCCTTCCCGGTCTGTCCGAGGCCCAGGGCGCGTGCCTGTCGGGCTACGCCCTCGCGGTGGCGCTCACCCTCGCGCGGCGGCAGGACACGGCGGCCCTGGCGCGGGCGAAGTCCGAGTGCGCCCTTCTCACCGCCATCGTCCGCGACCAGGGCGCGGCCCTGGCCGAATCGCGAAACACCTTCGAGGGCGCGGCGCGGGGCGCCCGGATCGGCGTGTGGGAGTGCCGCCTGTCCGACGAGCGCCTGACCTGGACGGACGGCGTCTACGACCTCTTCGAGATTCCGCGCGGCGACCGTCTCGACCGCGACGCCACCCTACGGTGCTACCCGCCGGGGTCCCTCGCGACGATGCAGGCGCTGCGGAGCCGGGCCATCGCCGAGGGCGGCGGCTTCCACCTCGACACCGAGATCGTCACGGCGCGGGGCCGGCGGCGCTGGATGCGCCTCACCGCCACGGTGGAGTGCGTGGACGGCGTGCCCGTGCGAATCTTCGGCATGAAGCAGGACATCACCGAGGAGAAGCGCGAGGCGGACCGCACCCGGCACCGCGCCGAGTTCGACGACCTGACCGGGCTTCCCAACCGCAGCGTGTTCCAGGCCGGCCTCGCCGCCCTCGACGGGCCCGGTGCCGACGCGGTTGCCTTCGCGGCCCTGCTGCTCATCGACCTCGACGGGTTCAAGGCCGTCAACGACACCTTCGGGCACGCGCGGGGCGACACCTGCCTGACGGAGGCGGCCGCGCGCCTGCACGACGCCTGCCGGCCCGGCGACCTCGTGGCCCGGATCGGCGGCGACGAATTCGCGGTCCTGCTCCACGGGCCCCTCGAAGCCGAGGGGTCCGAGGCCTGCGCCGACCGGATCATCGCCGCCCTCGGCACCCGGATCGAGGGCAACGGCCGCGTCGTCCACCTCGGGGCCTCCATCGGCATCGCCCGGACCGGCAGCTGCGGCGCGGCCGAACTGTTCGACCGGGCCGACGGGGCGCTCTACGCCGCCAAGGCCACGGGTGGGAACGCCCACCGGAGTTTTTTTCCACGGATGTCGGAGTCGGTCCCCGCCGGCTGACACCTCGGCGACGGGGCGGCCGTGGCGGTGCCATCGATCACGCGGATCGCCGGAAGGTGAGAGGCGGGGCCGGCTCCCCGGGGCACGCCGTCGAAGCCCGTCGGCCTTGCCTCGGAAGCGGCACATCAAGGAAGCCGCGGGGGACGTTCATCCCGGATCCGCCGACGGCCGGTCGGAATCCTGTCCCACCAGTTCGAGGACGGCATCGACCAACGGATTGTGATGCGCCGTCGACCAGACCAGGGCGCTCGCTAGGCGCCCGTCCCGGCTCCTGGCGCGACGCTGGCTCTTGGCGCAGTGGCGGCTCATGGGCAGCCTGCTCGCCGCCTTCTCGGTCCGGCTGATGTCCGAGGCGTGACGGGACGTATCGGCCGAGCGACGACGCACGGAAACCCGCGCCACCCGGCCCCGATGCCCGGGGCGGGTGGCGCGGCGAAATTCCCTCGGGCACCCCCGAGGGGGTGGCGCTGGGCGGTCAGGCGTCGTCAGCGTCGAGGATGGTTTCGAGGTCGCCCGTCAGGGCTTCGAGCTGCTCGGGCGTGGCCACGATCTTGAACTTGGTGCCGTCCTCGGCCTCGACGGCGATCTCGACATGGTCGTCGACCTTGGCGGCGATGGCCTGCTTGAGCGTGTAGACTGCGGCTTTCTCGGTGGCGGCCATGTGATCTCCAGCTGGCGGGTGCGCGTGCGTGATTGGGTTCGCAGCAGGCAACGCGGCGGACACGGCGAGGAGCCTGCGACAGAACCTCCCGCGTCGTCACGGGAGGGCCGGACCGGCCTCCGACCCGATGGCCTCGGGACCGAGGACCGCCACGATCATCCGGCAGGCCGGGTGGTCGGGTCCGGATGCGGCCAGGGGCGGCGCCGCCTGTTGCCAGACGAGGAAGTCGGTGCCGGTCCGGCTGCCACCCATGGCGTAGAGGGCGGAGCGCCCGGCCCGCGCCCGCCGGCCCGCCACCACCACCTGCATCCGGTAGTATTGGCGCGGCGAGGGCACCGGCCCGGAGGCCTGCGGGAGCGAGCGCAGCGCCGACGGCTTTACCGTCCCGATCAGGGCCGCGAGATCGAAGCGCCCGCCCTCATTGTAGACCGTGAGGACGGGGGCCAGGGTCGCGGCGATTTCGGGCGTCATGGAGGGCAGGCGCTCGATCTCGTCGGGGCTGGCGAAGGGGGCGTTCTTCGGACCTCGCGCCAGGCCGCGGGCGCGGTACTGCGGCGCCTCCGCTCCGCCGTTCGGCTCGGGCACGTCGTCGGCATCGCGGTAGTCGACGATCTCGGCGGCGAGGGCGAGCACCGTGGCGTCGGGGATTCCGAGGAGGCGGAAGGCCTCCTCCATGGCCGGGCGCGGCGTGGTGTTCACGTCGATGAGCCGGCCCTGGTCCTGCAGCGACAGCCACGCCGTCCGCCCCGGCGCGAGCCGGCAGACCACGACGGTCCCGTCCTCGGGCAGCGCCAGCCCGGCGGCCCGGTAGGTCCGCTGCATGGCGAGATCGTAGGCGAGGAACCGGGCGATCCCGTCGGCCACGCCCTGCAGGCGAAGGCTCGCCGCCCGCGCCTGGGTCAACGCCGTGCCGGAGCGGGCCTGCAGGATCGCGGTGGTGAGGATCGCGCTGACCACCGCGAGGAGAACCAGCACCGAGACGAGCACGAAGCCCGCCCGTCCGCCTTCGGCCCCGGAGCCGGCTCGCCGGACCTCCGCCGCTTCGCGCCGCGCCGTCACGGCCGATCCCCGAACGCGACGAGGAGGGGCGACCACCGGCGCCGGTCCCCCGGCGGGAACGCCACCGAGATCTCCATGAGGGTGGGCTGGCGCTCGTTCGGCCGCCAGGTCGCGTGCCAGGACGGGCGGGTTCCCTCGGCCTGGGCGCCGAAGTAGCGGATCTCGAAGCCGGCGACGCGCTCCAGCAGAACCTCCGTGCGGGCGCCGGCGCCGGGCGCGGCCTCCGACGGCGCGCGGGCTTCCACGAGATCGACGGTGCCGTCCGCGCGCGGACGGCCGCTCAGGGACACGGCGATCTCCTCGGTCCGCTCCAGGGACGCGTCGGCGCCGATCACCGCAGTGAGCCCGTCGGGGCCGCCGCGCAGGGGGGGGCGACGGCCGTCGACGCGGCGCCGGGCAAGGCCCCCGAACGTCCGGCGCAGGTGATCGCGGACGGATTGCACGTCCTCGGCCCGGGCGGCCGTCGCGGCGTCGACGGAGGCCGAGCCGGCGATCCGCATGGTGTTGATCAGGAGAACGCCGATCAGCGACGCGAGGGCGAGGCAGACGATCATCTCGACCAGGGTGAAGCCGGCCCGGCGCGCATCGACCCATGCATCGGCGCACTCGTCGGCGCGGGCGTCCGCGTCCATGTCAGCCATCGGGATCCCCCGTGACCACCGTCGCGAAGACCGGCTCGCCGTCGGGGCCGCCCCGGGTGACCCGGATGCGCCAGAGCGGCGGCGCGCGCACGAGGCCGAGGGCCGGGCGGGCATCGCTCACCGCGAGGGTCCAGGGTGCACCGTTGGAGAAGGCCCCCTGCGTCAGGCCGGGCGCGAGGCGCCCCTGCGACAGCCGCCGCAGGACGACGCCCTCGGCCTCGTCCACGGCGACCCGCACCGCATCGACGCGGCGGAGTCCCGCGACCAGCCCGGCCCCGGTCTCGAGGGCGACGAGGGTGGCGAGGGCCGTGACCGCGAAGGCGACGAGCACCTCCACGATGGTGAAGCCGGCCGCGTCCGCGTCGGCCTCGGGGCGATCGCCCGGCCGAGGCGTCCCGGTCGTCATCGGACCCCGTCGCGGCGCACGCGGCCGGTCAGGGCGCTGACCGTGACGACGAGGCGGGCGGCCCCGGTGTCGAGGACGATGCGGCCGCCCGTCGAGCTGCCGTCGGGCAGGAAGCGGATCTCGCCCGGCACCGCACGGTCCGGCCCGTCGGCCTCCACGCTCACCCGCAGAGCGGCGGCGCCGATGGGCGCCATGCCGGCCCGGGAGCTGAGGAAGCGGCCGGTCGGCGGTTCGAACACCAGGCGCCCGCTGCGGCCGGAGCGCAGGGCATCGGCCCGCAGCCGGCCGATCTCGGCCGCAATGGCGTCGGCGACGTGGAGGGCGCGCCGGTCAGCGCCGCCGCCCATGGAGCGGGCGGCCATGGTCACGGCGATGCCCATGATCGCGAGGATCACCAGCATCTCCACGAGGGTGAAGCCGTCCGTACCGCCGGCGGTCTTACCACCCCTGGTCGAGACGGCAGCCGAGACCCTATCCATTCCCTGCCTTCTTTCGCGAAGCAAGGTGACGTTGGCGCCGTCGCTATGCATGCGGCGCTTTCTCATACAGGGTTGCACGCGGACGGCGAAGCCGTCCGCGTGCTTGGAGCGGGTCCCCGCCCGGCCAATCGGCCCTCGTCGCGGAAGCCCGGGGGCACGCGCGACGGAGGCTCGGTCACGAACACTCAGTACCGGTAGACCTTCGCGTCCGGACCGATGGCCAGGGCGCGCTGGCTGTTGGGAATCGCCACCGACACCGCCTTGGAGTTCGGGATCGGCGCCCAGGCCTCGACAGTATTGTCACCGATCTTGCGCCAGACGATGCCGTTGTTCCGGTTCACCACGCTGACGCTGCCATCGGCGGAGGCGGCGATGTCACTGACGGCGTTGCCGACATAGACCCAGCCGGCGACGCCGTCGCTGCGATAGACGTTGTTGTCGAGGCCGATGGACCAGAAGCTCCTGCCATTCATCGGAACCACCTTGCGGGCGGTGCCTGGCAGGCGCCGCCAGTTCACCTGGGTATCGTCCGTGGGCTTGACCCAGACTTCGTTGTTGCGGTTGACGACCACCACTGTCCCATCGGCCGCCGCCGCGATGGTGACGTTGTTGGCACCCTCAAGGAGCGTCCACTTCGTCCCGTCGTAGCGATAGACTTTCTCATCAATGCCGATCCCGTAGATGCTGTTGGCCTTGACCACAGCCACGTCCTTCATGGCCAGGGGCAGCTGCTTCCAGACATTGTCGGCGACGTACTGCCAAACGGTTCCGTTGTCCCGGTTGATCGTAACGGTTGTCCCATCGGCAGCCGTTGCGATCTTGCTCGCGCCGACCCCGATCTCGGTCCAGTTTCCGGTGCCCGGCTGGGTGAAGGCCGAAGCTGCGCCCGCCACCGGTCCCGTGGCGCCGCCCGTCGCGGTGACAGGGCTGGTGAAAGTCTGGTTGCCGCCGCCGTTACACGCCCACACCACCGTTCCGGCACCGGCCTGCGTGGTGGCGCCGAAGACGTCGAGGCAGAGATTGGCCGCCACCGAGACGTAGGCGTTGCCGCCGCCCTGCGCCCGCGGGGTCCACGCCTGGTTCGTGCCGCCGTGGCAACCCCACTGGTAGACCCGGCTTCCGTTGGCGAGCGGTGTCGCGAGGCTCGCATCGAGGCACTTGCCGGTGGCGGCGTTGACGAGGGCGGACCCGCCGTTGACGGCCTGGATCTTCCAGTTCTGCTCGGCCTTGCCGGAGCAGGGCTGCTGGGTGACGAGCGCGCCGTCACTGACGTCACCGGCCGGGATGGCGAGACACAGGCCGGAATTCGCCGCCTTGAGCGGGCCGCCCCCACCGGTGCCGAGGCCCCCGGTTCCCCCGCCGGTGTCGGTGCCCGGATTGGTACCGGTGCCGCCGGTGCCGGTGCCAGTCCCCGTGCCGCCCCCGCCGGCCGTGGTGCCGCCGCCGGCCGTGCCGGTTCCCCCGGCGGTCGCCGGGGTGCCGACGATGGGTGCCGCGGATTGCGGCGGTGCGGCGACGGCGCCGAGGGCGACGATCACGCCCGGCGAGGGCACGCCCTTCTCGTCGATGGCGACGAGCTGATAGTAGCCCGGCGGTGCGATCGCTGTGTTGGGGGGGGTCTGCAGGGTGACGGTCCCGTTGGTCTGGGTGAAGCTCGCCGGGTAGCGGCGCTGCGTGGTGTTGAAGCTGTGCGTGACCTGACTCAGGCCGATCAGCACCACCTGCGCGACCCCGTTCGGCGAGGCGAGTTCGAACTGCATCGCCTGGCCGTGCTGCAGGCGGTTGGTGCTCAGGCTGATGATCTGCGGCCGCGGCGCGAGGGCCGCCCGGCCGCCGACCGTGGTGAACAGGTAGGGCGGATAAAAGAACTCCGCGTTCTGGTTGTCGACGGGGCCCGGAGCGCCGCCGCCGGCGATGAGCAGGGCACCGTTCTGCATCAGGATCGCGGTGGAGTGGTACCCGCGATAGACCGCCCCGGACGCGCCCACGGACCAGCGACCGGTCTTCGGGTCCCAGAACTCGGAGGCCAGCACCACGTCGCCGCCGCCGCGGTCGTTCCACTTGCTGCCGCCCGTCACGGCCACGATCCCGTTGGGCAGGATCGTCGCGTTGGCCCAGGCGCGCCCGGTGCTCATGGGCGCGGCGTCGGTGGCCACGGGAGCCGCCCCGTTGATGTCGATGAGGGAGGCGCGGCTGCTCGCGAGGAAGCCGTTGCCGTTGTCGTAGCTGTTGCCACCGACCTGGAGGATCTTGCCGGGCTCGTACATCACCGCCGTCGAGGAGGGGCCGACGTTCGGCGCATCCGCCGCCGTGCCGGCGTTCCGCTGCGCTTCGCGGAACGGCATGGTGGTGACGGCCCCGTTCCCCGCCGGATCGAGGGTCCACATCCGCTCGGAAGAGATACCGAAGATCCGCCCGTTGGGGGCGACCCAGGCACGCGGATACCAGAAGCGGCCGAAATCGGGGCCGAACGCCTCGCGGCTCGTGGCGCCGAACAGGCTGCGCCAGGCCCCTCCATCGTAGACCTCCGGGGTCATGCCGGTCATCCAGCCGCGGTCGATGCTCCCCTGCGGATCGGCGTAACCGCCGAGATACGGGTACGAACCGCCCATGATGATCTGCTGCCCGTTCGGCAGGGTCAGCATGGTGGAATAGTAGCGATCGTTGGCGAGCCGCGCCCCGGCGGCCGTCACGGTGTTGGCCGTGATGTTGAGGATGGCGCTGCCCTTGTCGTTGCCGGCCTCGAAGATGCCGCCCGAGATCAGGAGCGAGCCGTCGGCCTGGAAGGCATCAGTGGCGCAGAAGCTGTTGACGCCGCCCGGCCCCCGCAGGGTGAGGTGGCTCTCCCGCGCGAGGCCGCGGTAGGGGTCCCAGATGTCGAAGGTCCGGCCGTCCTGCACGCCGGGATTGCCGCCGGCGGTGCCGAAGGAGACGACCTTGCCGCTCGGCAGCAGGCCGAGGTGGATCGCGTTCATCGGCCAGTCGCGCACGCCCGACCACATCCCGGCGGTCGGTGCGTTGTCGGGGATCGCCAGGCCGGCGAGGAGCGGGTCCGCCACCGGGTTGACGACGACGCCGAAGCGGGCCGCCTGCGCCGGTTGCAGCACGAAGCTCGCCAGGATGGTGGCGGAAAGGAGCGAGGTCCTGCGGGCGCAGGCCCGGTCTCGAACCGCGTCCAGGGTCGGTGTCGTCACGAAGATCTCCTCGGCAGGTTGGATGACGATGGGCGCCGGTCCCCGTCGCGGGGACCGGTGTCGCATCGGGGGGAACCGAACGGGCAGGACCCCGGCGCGCCGGGGCGGGAGCCGATCAGAAGGGGGCGGCGTCGGGGGCGACGCGCGGCGGGCGGCCGATGCCGTCCGCGAAGGTGTCGAGCAGGGCCGCATCGCGCAGGAGGCGGTCTCCATCGACGCTGTCCCCCGCGTAGGTCATGGCGATCCGGCCGCGCCGGTCGAAGGCGAGGATCGTCGGGGGCGGTTCGGGCAGGGACGCGGCCGGGTAGTGCAGCCGGGCTGCCAGCGCCGCCGTTCCGGCCGCGTCGCCCGTGCGGAAGCGCAAGGGGGTTTCCCGGCCGACGAGGCCGTCCGCGAAGGCGCGCAGGCGTCCGGCGTCGTCGCCGGCCGGATCGGTGCCGATGGCCAGGAAGGCGACGCGGGTCCGCAGGGCCTCGGGGACCGCGCGGGCGGCCTTGTCGAAGTCGCGGGTTCGGACGACGCACCCGATGGTGCAGCCGGCGCTGACGAAGGACACGAACACCACTCGGTTGTGCAGCGGGTTCTCACCGTCGCGCGCGGTCCCCCGGGGCGGCAGATCGGCGGACCAGGTCAGCAGGGTCTCGAGGTCGCTGGGCGCGGGCTCGGCGCGAACGGAGCCGAGCGGCGTCGCCAGCGCCAGGGCGGCCAGGGCTGCCAGGACTCGGGCGGCCATCACTCGGGCGTTCCGGACGCCCGCTCCACGCGTCCGTCTGCTTTGGTCGCGCGCAGCGACGAAGTCGACGTCCGGCCGTCGAGTCGATGTTTCCAACCCTGCGGTGCGCGAGACATGGCCCAAGTCAGCGCAGTCGACGGCGGTGTTGGTGTGAACTCTTGTTGTGCGGAAGATCGAAACCATCGTTGCCTGCACCGAATAACGTGTCGCTCGTTCTCCTCTTGATTGACGGAGAGAAATGAAAAAACCGTGCCCCGCCTTGCTTGATCAAATGTAAAGACGCTCTTCCGCGTGGCTAGCGCACCCCATAGCTAACGCAACAAGTACAGGCCGACGCAGATCAGGGGGCTGTACGGGGGCTGTACGGGATCGAACGACGGGTGGGACGAAGCCGGCCCCGGCCAAACGAAAAGGGCCGGGGAAACCCCCAGCCCTTCCGGTCGATCGCTCTTGGAGAACGGCCCGGACCGAACGGCGCTTCGCCCTTCGGTCCGAACCTGCGCCGATGTTACTGGCGCGGGCCCTGGGTGTTTCCGGCCGCACCGAGGCCAACGCCGGTGTTGGAACTCGCACCGGTGCCGCCACCCATGTTGCCGGCGCCGCCCGCAGCCCCCGGGGCACCGCCGACGGTGCCGGTGGTGTCGCCCGTGGCCGAGCCCGTCGCGCGCTCGTTCATCTTCTCGCCGTTGCTCTTCACGCTCCCGGGATTGTTCATGTTGCCGGTGGCGCTTCCGCCGCCGGCCGGGGTCTGAGCGAACGCCGCTCCGGCGAGCGACAGGGCGAGGGTGGCGGCGAGGGCGAGTGTCGTCGTGCGCATGGTGCGTTCCATCCAATGTGTTCGTCTTGGATTGGCAACGCAGTCGGCGCAATGTCGTTCAATACGCCAAAAAAATAGTCTGCCGCTGCCAGTGTTCTGTGCGACCGGCAAACGTCTTTCTCGGTGAAAGATCGCGTTTTGCGTGAGGAAACCTCGTTCCGCACGCACCGAACCGGCCACCCATCGCAGGGTCGCACCGGAGAAAGCTTGGCCGTACTGCTCCGCGCTCGGGGGAGCGGACGATGGTCAGACTTCGGCCGGTTCCGGGAGCCTGGCCTCGACCGGCACGACGAGCCCGCCGACCACCGGCCCGAGTAGGGTCTCGACGGCGCCGTCGATCCGCGCCGCGATGCCGTCCGCCAGGAGGGCCGCCCGCACCAGGGCGCGGGCTTTCTGGAACGGAAGGTCGTGCACGAGCGCGACCCCGTCGGCCACGGCCTCGGCGGTCTCAGCATACCGCGCCAGTTCGGCGTGGAGGGGCAGGCGCGCGTCGAAGAGCGGGATCGGCAGGGTGAACATGAGCTTGTCGAAATCGCGGGTGCCCTGCTCGCCCCGGCTCTGGAGATGCGCGATCCGCCGACGCACAGCCTCGCTGTTGAGTAGGGCGAGGAGGTAGAGGCCCTCGGCCCGGCTCTCCACAGAAGCCCAGTAGAGCTTGTGATCGATGATCTCGTCACCATCGAGGAGGCAGGCCGCCGGGCGGGTGCCGGCCTTCGCGAAGACCACCCGCAGGGGGGCGGTGGGAAACTGAACTGCGAGCCCGCGATTGTAGTCCCACCGTTGCTTCAGGGTCATGGTGCCGGCGCTCTTCCCGGTCCACGCCGCTTCGGCCTCGCGCAGCCAGGCGGCGGCGCGCGGCGCGCCCGCTCCGGCCGCCTGACGCGCATCGAGGAGGACGCCGTCCGCCACCGGGATCACGCCCTCGGCCGGGTCCAGGGCGCGGAACGGGGCGATGGTCGCCCCGAGGTGGACGCGGCGGAGGTAGCGCGCCTCGATGGCGCCCTGCTGTCCCGGATGGTCGCGCCAGGGCATCTTTTCCAGGGACGAGCGGCGGCTCCGCACCAGGGGCGCGCCCGGATTGGCGCCGAGCCGGCCCACGGGCACGCGCTCGACGAGGCAGAGCACACGGGGGACCAGGGAGGCCCCCTGGCGGAAGCGGTCGCGGTAGGGCGAGACGGCGGCGAAGTTCGCCGCTTCCGGCGCCGGTGCGTCGCGCAGGACAAGATGACGGTCGGCCAGGGCCTCGGGCGCATCCTTCGACGGCAGGCGGCCGGCGAAGGCCGTGACCCGCGCCGGCGTCGCCCGGGCCCGGCCGTTGGTGACCTCGGCGAACAGCACGCAGGTGGGGACCCGGAAGACCGGCGCGACCGCCTGGTTGTCGAGCACCCAACCCTCCGTGAAGGCGACGGTGAGGCCGGTCCAGTCCCCGGTGCGGAAGGCGCGAAATTGGCCCCGGCTCAGGGCCGCCAGGGGCAGAACCATGGCGACGCGCCCGCCGGCGCGGTGTCCCGCCGGGCGGCGGGCATAGAGCTCGGCGGCGCGGGCGAAGAACAGGCCGGAGAGATCGGTCTGGGTGACGAGGCGGGCCTCGTCGGGCCCGACCCAGAGACCGAGGCGCCGGGCGGTGTCGCGGAACAGGCGCTGCATCGGCCGGGCCATGTACCGATAGGACAGCCAGGGCGGGTTGCCGATGACCACGTCCACCCGCGCGCCGTCCGAGAGCGCCACGGGCCGGCTGAGGTTGCGCGCGACGAACCCCCAGACGTGGTCGCGCCCGGCCCGGCGTAGGCGGTCGTAGGTGACGTAGGTCGCCCGCAGGGTCTCGACCTGCCCGGGCGGCACGCCGAGGCCGGGCAGGCTCGCCACGAAGGCCTCGACCCGCCAGCTGGCCTCGCTCGCCGCGTGCAGGGCGGTGACCACCCGGTCGAACAGGGCCGGGTCGGCACACAGATCGAGGGGAAAGCGCAGGAGCGGCGCCCCCTTGCGGCCCTCGCGGGGATCGCGCGGCACCTCGACGACGAGGTCGCGCATCAGGCCGTCGCGGGTGACGTTCCATTGCAGGGCGTCGCCGAGGTAGACCGGGAGCGAGATATCTCCGGACCGGGCCGGCAGGGCCTCGCCGAGGGCCAGGAGATAGGTCACCCGGGCGAAGATCACCGCGACGGGATGGACGTCGAACCCCGTCACCGACGCGCAGCAGCGCGCCGCCACGGCGCCGGGCTCGACGCCCGCGGCCAGCAGGGCCTCGCGCTTGAGGCGCACGGCGTGGAACAGGAAGCTGCCCGAGCCGCAGGCCGGATCGAGGCAGCTCTGGTCCGCCGGCGCGTCGAGGGCGCGGCGCACGACCTTCCGGGCGAGCCAGTCGGGTGTGTAGTATTCGCCGAGATCGTGGCGCTGCTCGGGATCGATGAGGGATTCGTAGAGAACCTTGAGGAGATCGACGTCGACGCTGCCGAGATCGAACCGGGCGGCATGGGCCGCAAGGCCCGCCACGATGGCCTCGCCCCCCGGCGCGTCGAGGACCCAGCCGAAGAAGTCGGTCTCGACGGCGCCGTGGACGCCGGCTTCCCGGAACTGCCGCCCGGAGAGGAGGTCGGCCGGGGTGTAGCGGCCCGACCCCATGGTGCCGGCCGCGATGGCCTTGGCGAGGATCACCAGGTAGGTGTGCTGGAGCCAAAGGGTACTGTCGTCGATGGTTCGGCCGTAGACGATCCCGAGGTGGCGCGACCACAGCTGGCGCTTGAGCACGGCCTCCGGGTGGCGCTCCAGGGCGTCCCAGGCCGCGGCGAGGAGGCCGAGGGTCCGCGCGAAGGCGGCGCTCTCGCGCCCGAGCTCGCCGGTGATGCCGATGGCGTCGGCGGGCAGCCAGTCGCGCACGGCGATGACGCCTTCGAGCCAGGCGACGAGGCGGGCCGCCTCGGCCACGCGCACGTCGTGGCCGGTGAGCGCCACCAGGACGCCGTCGCGCATCTCGTAGGCGGTGAAGGTGGCGCCGTCCGTGGCGAGGCCGACGTAGCGCTGGCCCGTCGCCCGCTCGCGCTCGGGCAGGTAGCGGGCGAGCTGCGCCTCCGCGGCCGGCCGCTCCCGGCGCAGGTCCGCCTTGATCTCGATGATCGTACGCCCGAGGAGGGCGTCCACGCGCCCGTTAACCTCAGGTATCTTTCGCTCGAACGCGATCTGCTCGCTGCGAGCGCCGAGCGCATCGGTTAGGAGCCGGTGCAGGAGGGCCCGGACCTTCTCGTGACCCGGGCGGCTCGTCAGTTCCGCCACGATGGCGGCGAGGATGTCTGCGTCGATCGGCATCGGCTGTCCCGCTGAAGGCACGGGGCAGTATCGTTACCTCAGGTTGTTTTTCCAAGAGGCCGTTCGGGGAAGAGCGGCGCCGATCGCAGCGAATGCACCGTTGTTTTCGAAGCCACCGACGGGGCGGCCGGGGTGTTCGCGGACCTCGTGGGGCGCCACGTCGGGATCGGCCGGATCGGCGACCTCATCCGCACCCTCGCGGGCCGGACCGACCTGGTGACGCTGACCATCTCCATCGCGGCGGCGCGGGCGGGGAAGCCGGGCGCGGCCTCTGCATGGTGGCGGGCGAAATGAAGGTCCTGTCGACCCGGGCGAGCCAGGCCGGCGCCGAGATCGCGGGGCGGATCGATCACCTGCGCCCGGGTGCTACCCGCGCGCCGGAATGCCTGTCGCGGGATGCGGGCTGAGATCGTGACGGTGCAGGACACGGCAAGCGACCTCCTGCTGGTAAGCGGCGCGCACCAGACGGCCACCGGCCGGATTGCCGCCGGGGTCGGCCAAGTCCCCGCCCCCCGGGGTGCGGCGACGCAGCACCGCGACTCGGTGCGGACCACCACGGACGCGGCCTTGGCCCAGCCGCATGCTCTCTGGGGAACTTGGGGGCAATTGTGGGATCAGGAGCGGGCGCTGGGCGAGGCGATGCGGGCGCTTGGCGGGACGACGGGATAAGGGACAGCGCACGACCCTCGTGATGGCGCGCCTTCAACGCCGCATCCGAGACATATTCATTAAGTTCATCGAGATCGACGCCCTACCCCAGCCACGCCAGACGGCCATCGCGTTCTTGCACACGAAGCAGAGGGGGACGCGAATGCAAGGGACCAGGACTGCGCTACGCCTGTTCAGTGAACGAAGCATCGAGATCGGAGCAAAGCTCAGTCATGCCGCCACCGGCCAACATTTTGATCATGTTTATATCATCGAGCACGGCCATGATTGGTCTTGCGCCAGTGACCGTCCAGGCTCGAAACATCGATCTCGATTTCTACCGATTGACTCCCGGAATGGAGGCGAAGGACGTCAGCGCAATTCTTGGAGAACCGCTGCCGAAAAGCTGTCATGCCAAAGGCAACGCACTGGCATTCGAAAGCGAGAGCGGAGCCTATAAGATCTATTTGGATTCGCATGGTCATTTTTTTAGAATGACTTGGCAGCAGAAGCGCCCAGCCCCCCTTATGACTGAGGATGCGTTCCGCACCCTGGCCGAGTTGCATAAATGCGGTGCCGGAAAGTCATTCGAGATCGAAAAGAACACCGGGATGTTCAGGAGCGGAACAGACCCCATGACTCCGGAAAAGACGCGCGAAGGGTTTACCGCGAAATTTCAGGGACATGACCACATACAGCTAATCTTATCACTCAGTCGTCATAGCAAAAATGAATATCACCTTTCGTGTTTTAGACTTAAGAAAGCCAGCAGAGCCAGATTCGAAGATTCTTGCAACCGCGACATGATGCCCTGCCCATCGCCTTCACCTTTTCCATTTCTCAGGGGATTGCGATTCTGAATAATTCTTTCGGAGTGTCGTGTCCGCATTTCGCGACGAGGCAGAACACGGGAACCGGACATTCGGACCTTCCAAAGATTCGATATCGGCAGAGGGGCTGGATTGCACGCCTCCGGCACAGCCCTCCGGGTTGGGGTTCGCTCAGCGCCCCCCGGAATGGCAACGCCACCGACCGACACCGATCCGCTTCCGGTAGGAGGGGAAACCTGCGCCAAAGCAAGAGCGGCCCCTGCCTACAGCGTGGACGAGCCCGGATGGATGCGGACCGGAGAGGAAAGCTTCAATCGTCCATCTTCAAAGCCGCGATGAACGCCTCCTGCGGGATCTCGACCTTGCCGAACTGGCGCATCTTCTTCTTGCCCTCCTTCTGCTTGTCGAGGAGCTTGCGCTTGCGCGAGATGTCGCCGCCGTAGCACTTGGCCGTCACGTCCTTGGACAGGGCCTTGATGGTCTCGCGGGCGATGATCTTGCCCCCCAACGCCGCCTGGACCGGGATCTGGAACAGGTGGCGGGGGATGAGGTCCTTCAGCTTCTCGCACATGGCCCGGCCGCGATGCTCGGCGCGGGTGCGGTGGACCAGCATCGAGAGGGCGTCGACGGGCTCGGCGTTGACCAGGATCGACATCTTCACGAGGTCGCCCTCGCGGTAGTCGGAGATGTGGTAGTCGAACGAGGCGTAGCCCTTCGAGATCGACTTCAGTCGATCGTAGAAGTCGAACACCACCTCGTTGAGCGGCAGATCGTACACCACCATGGCGCGCTTGCCGACGTAGTTGAGGTCGACCTGGGCGCCGCGCCGGTCCTGGCACAGCTTGAGCACGCCGCCGAGATGCTCGTCGGGCGTGAGGATGGTGGCACGGATCCACGGCTCCTCGATGGCGGTGATCTTCATCACGTCCGGCATGTCGGCCGGGTTGTGCAGCTCCTTAATGGTGCCATCCGTCATCTGCAGGCGGTAGACCACGGAGGGCGCCGTGGAGATGAGGTCGAGGTTGAACTCGCGCTCCAGGCGCTCCTGGATGATCTCGAGGTGGAGCAGGCCGAGGAAGCCGCAGCGGAAGCCGAAGCCGAGCGCCGCGCTCGTCTCCATTTCATACGAGAAGGACGCATCGTTGAGGCGCAGCTTGCTCATGGCGCTGCGCAGGGTCTCGAACTCGGCGGCGTCCACGGGGAACAGGCCGCAGAACACCACCGACTGCACGTCCTTGAAGCCCGCCAGCATCTCCTTGCAGGGGCGCTTGTCCTCGGTGAGGGTGTCGCCCACGCGGGTGTCGGCGACCTCCTTGATCGAGCCGGTGAAGAACCCGACCTCGCCGGGGCCGAGTTCGCCGATATCGGCCATCTTCGGGCGGAACACCCCGATCTTGTCGACGCCGTGCACGGCGTCGGCCCGCATCATGCGGATGTTCATGCCCTTCTTCAGCACGCCGTCGACGATGCGGACCAGCACCACGACGCCGAGATAGACGTCGTACCAGCTGTCCACCAGGAGCGCCTTCAGGGGCGCGTCGCGGTCGCCCTTGGGCGGCGGCAGGCGGGTGACGATGGCCTCCAGCACCGCCTCGATGTTCAGCCCGCTCTTGGCCGAGATCGCCACCGCCTCGGAGGCGTCGATGCCGATGACTTCCTCGATCTGGGCGCGGATGCGCTCGGGCTCGGCGGCCGGCAGGTCGATCTTGTTGAGGACGGGGACGATCTCGTGGTTGGCGTCCAGCGCCTGGTAGACGTTGGCGAGGGTCTGCGCTTCCACGCCCTGGCTGGCATCGACCACCAGCAGGGAGCCCTCGCAGGCGGCGAGCGACCGCGAGACCTCGTAGGCGAAGTCCACGTGGCCGGGGGTGTCCATCAGGTTGAGGATGTAGGTCTTGCCGTCCTGGGCCTTGTATTCGAGGCGCACGGTCTGCGCCTTGATGGTGATGCCGCGCTCCTTCTCGATGTCCATGGAGTCGAGCATCTGCTCGCTCATGTCGCGCAGGGCCACGGTGCCGGTGGTCTGGATCAGCCGGTCGGCGAGCGTCGACTTGCCGTGGTCGATATGCGCCACGATGGAGAAGTTGCGGATGTTGTCGATGGGGGACGTGGTCATCGAGGGTGCGATCTCCGGCGCGCGCGGCCCCTCGTCGTGGGACGGGCCCGGCGCACGGCCTCAAGGGTGAGGGAAACTGGTCGCCCGCAGATAGCAGCGTGGGTTGCCCACGCCAAGCGCGGGCGACCGGGAGAGCGACGTACCGGACTCAAGGCGTACCAAAGCGAGCCACGGAGAATCCGCATTCCGACCCGTCGAAGCGTAAGCGACGAGGTGGGATCGTTTGCCGTCCCACCGGCTTTGTGCGATCCCGCCCAAATAGCCGGTTGCTAGAGGGTGCTTCACGCAGCGCCCGACCACCGCGGATTCACACTCAGTGCGTAACGGCGCAGGGCGTCATACGAGAGACACCAATGGCGACGGGTGAGACAGAAGCCGAGCGTGTGGCTGACGCGCCACGGGTCCTGCTCTCGCGGCTCGAATTGAGCGGTTTTCGCTCGATCGCGACCGCAGAGCTGCGCCTTGAACCCATCAACGTCCTGATTGGGCCCAACGGCGCAGGCAAATCCAATCTCATCGCCTTCTTTCACATGCTCTCTTTCATGCTGTCGGGGGACGCGGGCTTAGCCCGCCATGTCGCACAGGCCGGCGGTGCGAGTTCACTCCTCCACGAAGGGCCGAAAACGACTCAGCACGTCCGGGCCAACCTCATCCTCGAGACCGCGCTCGGTACGAACGAGTACGAGTTCGCGCTGGCCTATGCTGGCGGCGACACGTTGTATTTCGACCGGGAGCGTTGCCGGTTTTCCGCGAAGGGACGTGGGACAAACCCCAAATGGATCGACTTCGGCGCCGGTCACACATGGCCGAAGCTGCTCCACGCACCTCAGGAAGCCGCGCAAAAGACGCAGCGGACCATCCTGGCCCTCCTACGCGGAATGCAAGTCTATCATTTTCATGACACCTCGAACGAAGCGCCCGTGAAGCAACGCGGATACGAGGAGGACAACCGTTATCTCAGGGGCAACGCAAGCAACTTGGCCGCGTTTCTCATGCGGCTGCGGGATCAGTATCAGCCGTATTATCGACGTATCCTCGACGCGCTGAAGCAGGTCGCCCCATTTTTCGACGATTTCATCTTGGAATCCGAGAATGGGCGCGTGCTGTTGCGCTGGCGCGAAACGAAATCGGACGTCGTCTTCGGCCCCCATCAGATGTCCGATGGAACGATCCGTGCCGTTGCGCTCCTCACCCTACTGCTTCAGCCGCCCCGCCTGCTTCCATCAATGATCGTCATCGATGAGCCCGAACTCGGGCTTCATCCCGCCGCGGTCAGGATGATCGCCAATCTGGTCCGTTCCGCTGCCGTCGATCGGCAATGCCTCGTCGCGACTCAGTCGCCCGAATTCCTCAACGAGTTCGATGTGGGCGATGTGATCGTCGTCGAACGCTTCGGGGGCGGGTCACATCTACGCAGGCTCCCAGGAGAGCAGTTCGATCGTTGGCTGGACGAATACTCGCTCGGCGACCTGTGGGACATGAATATCCTCGGCGGTCGCCCGCATGCCGTCGTACCAGGTTAGCGCATGAAGCGCCATTACGTCTTCTGCGAAGGACCGACGGAGGAAAGCTTCGTCGACAACTTGCTCCTCGAGCACTTCGCACCGCGCGACGTCATCGCCAAGCCTCTCGTCCTCCCCAGCAAAGCGGGGTCGACGTCGCGCCAGCATAAGGGTGGGTGGACGAGCTACAGCAAGGCACGCAGATTCATTCGACTGACCATGGAGCAGATGCACGCGGACGACACGTGGTTCACGACCATGCTCGATCTCTACGCGTTGCCCAGCGACTTTCCGAATGCCGCAACCGACGCCGACCGATCGGGAGAGGCACGCGTCGTCGCCTTGGAAGCGGCCTTTCGCACCGATATCCGTACCGACCAACTCTGGCGCTTCACACCCTATCTGCAATGTCACGAGTACGAGGCATTGCTGCTTGCAGATCCAGAAGCGCTCCTTCGGTTCTATCCAGATCGCCAAGATGCCATCGCAGCGCTGCGACAGGACATCGGCGATCTTGCGCCGGAGGCCGTCAATGAGGGCCCAGAAACGGCTCCCTCGAAACGAATCCTCCGTCACCTCCCGGAATACACGAAGGTTCTCGCCGGCACGCTCGTCGCCATGGAGATCGGTCTTCCGACCCTACGCGCGCGCTGCCCACATTTCGACGCCTGGATGACGGAGTTGGAAAGCCGCCTCGGCTGATCGGACGATCCTCCTGCCGTCGATGCGATAGCCTTTTAATCCCGTCGGAACACCGATCCTCCGACGGGTCGCCCATGATAAGCTGAGCGCAGCGGGCCGAGGGATTCCACGGGCGCCACGCCTGCCCTATTCGGGCTTCGGACCCTCACCCGCCCGGGCCTCGGCCGCCATCGTCACCAGCACCTTGCGCAGGGCGCCCATCTCCCGCACCGGCTCCGGGAACGGCACCCGCGCCGTGCGGTCGCCGGCCAGCAGGTCCATGCCCTCGGGATCGAGGCCCGTGAGGCGCCAGGGCCCGGGCTCGGCGCCGGTGCCGGCGGCGTAGAGTGCCAGGGCGTCGGCATGGTCGGCGTTCATGTGCTCGACGGCGCCGGCCTCGCCCGCCACCAGGCCCTCGGCGCCCGTGAGGTCGAGGCGCAGTTCGCCCGCCGTCAGCACCGCCGCCTTGGCGAACCCGCCGTTGAGGTGGCCGGCCCTCGGCTCCAGGGCGAAGAATCCGAAATCGGGGAAATCCGCGTAGAGCTTCGCCTTCGGGTGCCGGGCGATGAAACGGGCGCGGGCCCGCGGCTCGGCCGTCTGCGCCACCCGCCCGGTCACCGTGAGGCGCGGATGGGCCAGGGGGTCGCCCTTGCCGCCGGCGCTGAACAGCAGGGAGGCGCGCGGATCGGCCAGCAGGTTGCGGGTGTGGGCCGAGAGCCGCGACAGCAGCATCAGGGGCGTGCCGTCCACGTCGGTGGCGATGGTCACCAGGGAGACGAACGGCGTGCCGTCCTCCGGATCGAGGGTGGCGAGGGCCCCCGATCGGATCGTGCGCAGCAGGTGGCGGGCGAGGCCGATGGCGTCGAACGGCGCCTCCGCGGCCGGCAGCGGCACCGCCGGCCCACGCCGCGCGGGCGTGTTGTCCCCGGTCTTCTCGCCAGCGTCCGCCATGGTCTCGTCCCCGTCTCGGCTCTCGTTCAGACACGCGATGATAGCGGTGGCACGGTCCGGTTTGCGAGGTGGAGAGAGTGCGGCCCGTTGGCCTCAGTCAAGCGCCAATCCAACACGGCTCGCTTTTTCGGAAGGGAGCCTTTACACAGCCTGACTCTCCGCGCGAATGCGGCCTCGCCCCTCGGGGCCCGGCCGCCAGCGCGTTTTTCGCCGGCTCCGGTGTGTTCGGGGTGGGATGCGGGGATGCGGGCGAACCTTCGGCCGCGAGGACCGCATCCGAGCAGTAGGGAACGCGCATGCCCACCATCGCCCTCGTGGACGACGACAGAAACATCCTCACCTCCGTCTCCATCGCGCTGGAGACCGAGGGCTACCGCATCCAGACCTACACGGACGGCGCCTCGGCGCTGGACGGCCTGAAGCATTCCCCGCCCGATCTCGCGATCTTCGACATCAAGATGCCGCGTATGGACGGGATGGAGCTTCTCAGGCGTCTGCGGCAGAAATCCGACCTTCCGGTGATCTTCCTCACCTCGAAGGACGAGGAGATCGACGAATTGTTCGGCCTCAAGATGGGCGCCGACGACTTCATCCATAAGCCGTTCTCGCAGCGCCTCCTCGTCGAGCGCGTGAAAGCGGTGCTGCGCCGCTTCGCCCCGAAGGACGGCCCGGGGGCCGCCGCCCGCGAGGCGGACGCCGCCGCCCGCTCCCTCGAGCGCGGCCTCCTGATGATGGACCCCGAGCGCCACACCTGCACGTGGAAGGGCGAGCCCGTGACCCTGACGGTCACCGAATTCCTCATCCTGCAGGCGCTGGCCCACCGCCCCGGCGTCGTGAAGAGCCGCAACGCCCTCATGGACGCCGCCTACGACGACCAGGTCTACGTCGACGACCGCACCATCGACAGCCACATCAAGCGCCTGCGCAAGAAGTTCAAGGTCACCGACACGAGCTTCGACATGATCGAGACGCTCTACGGCGTCGGCTACCGCTTCAAGGAAGGCTGAGCCCGGCCCGGCACCGGGCGGCCCGCCGCCCCTCTTCCGCAATCCCACCGAACCGGACAGACGTGGCCACCACAGATCAAGCCGAAGACCGTCCCCTCCGTCTGGTGGAGTGGCCCCGCGCCCTGTGGAACGCCATCGGCCAGAGGGCCTCGTCGAGCCTGACGCGACGGATCGTCGTGCTCAACCTCGTGGGGCTCTTCGCCCTCCTGTTCGGCTTCCTCTACCTCAACCAGTTCCGCCAGGGGCTGATCCAGGCGCGGGTGCAGAGCCTGCTGATCCAGGGGGAGATCATCGCCGGCGCCATCGCAGCCTCGGCCTCGGCCTCCGGGGATACGGGCGCGATCCGCATCGACCCCGACAAGCTCTTGGAACTCCAGGCCGGCGAGGCGGAGGAGGCCCCCTCGCCCCTGGCCTTCTCCCTGAACCCGGAGCGCGTGGCCCCGCTCCTGCGCCGCCTCATCACCCCGACGGGCAACCGCGCCAGGGTCTACGACGGCGACGGCGGCCTGCTGTTCGATTCCCGCACCCTGTCGGCAAGGGGTGAGATCGGGCGGGGCGAGATCGGGCGCGGCGAGTCCGTCCTGCGCGAGAGCAAGCGCACCACCCTGGAACAGGCGTTCGACTTCGTTCAGACCCGCATCCTCGGCGGGCAACGCGCGGTGCCGGCCGAGGAGGTCGGCCCCACCAGCGGGCACGGCCTCAAAGAGGTGCAGGTGGCGCTGGGCGGCTCGCGCGGCACCATCGTGCGCCGCAACGAGGTCGGAGAGACCATCGTGTCCGTGGCGGTGCCGATCCAGCGCGGCACGTCCGTGCGCGGCGCCCTGCTGCTCTCGACGCAAGGGGGCGACATCGACCGCGTCATCGCCTCGGAGCGCTTCGGCCTGCTTCAGGTGTTCCTGGTGGCGGCGGCCGTGATGCTGGTCCTGTCGATCCTGCTCGCCGGCGCCATCGCGGGGCCGGTGCGCCGCCTCGCCGACGCCGCCGAGAAGGTGCGCCTCGGAATCAAGTCGCGCGAGGAAATCCCCGACTTCACCGGGCGCACGGACGAGATCGGCCACCTCTCGGGGGCCTTGCGCGACATGACCCAGGCCCTCTACCGGCGCATCGACGCCATCGAGAGCTTCGCGGCCGACGTCTCCCACGAGTTGAAGAACCCCCTGACCTCGCTGCGCAGCGCCGTCGAGACCCTGCCGCTGGCCAAATCCGACGAGTCCAAGGCGCGCCTGCTCCAGATCATCCAGCACGACGTGAAGCGCCTCGACCGGCTGATCTCCGACATCTCCGACGCCTCGCGCCTCGACGCCGAGCTCGCCCGCGCCGAGGCCCGCAAGGTCGACATGCACAAGCTCATGACCACCGTGGTCTCGGTGGCCAACGAGCGCCGACGCCCGAAGGACGCGGTGATCCTGTTCGACGTCGCCGTGCCGCCCGGCGAGGTCGAGGCGCCGTTCGCGATCTTCGGCCACGATTCGCGCCTGGGTCAGGTGGTGAACAACCTCCTCGACAACGCCCGCTCGTTCTCGCCCCCCGACGCCAAGGTGCGGGTGGCCCTGCGCCGGGTCCGGGCCGACGTGGAGCTGGTGGTGGAGGACGAGGGTCCGGGCATCCCCGAGCACGCCCTGGAGCGCATCTTCGAGCGCTTCTACACCGACCGGCCCGAGCAGGGCTTCGGCCAGAATTCGGGCCTCGGTCTCTCGATCTCGCGCCAGATCGTCCAGGCGCACCGGGGCACCATCCGGGCCGAGAACCGCCCCGGCCCGGCGGACGAGGACGGCGAGCCGACGGTGCGCGGCGCCCGCTTCATCGTGCGCCTGCCGGCGGTGCGCTGAGCCGCGCGTTGGACGGGGAGACGATCCACGCCACCGGCCTCGCCCTCCGGGGCGCGGGCGTGATCGTCCGGGGCGCGTCGGGATCGGGCAAATCGACCCTCGCCCTGCTGCTCCTCGACCGGGCGGCCGCCCTCACCCTGCCGGCGGCCCTCATCGGCGACGACCGCATCCGGCTCGCCCGCGACGGCGACACCCTCCTGGCCCGGCGGCATCCGGCGCTCGGCGACGGGATCGAGGTGCGGGGCCTCGGCCTGTGCCGGGCCGTGGCGGTGACGGAGGCCCCGGTCCGCCTCGTGGTCGACCTCGTGGCGCGCCAACCGCGCCTGCCGGAGCCCGCGGCCCCGGCCCGGCTCCTCGGCCTCGCGCTCCCGCGCCTGGTCCTCGACCGGCGGCACCTGCGCTCCGGCCTCGGCCCCCGCCTCGTCCTCGACGCCCTGGCGGAGCTCGGGATCGGAGCCCCCGGGGCGATCCTTCGGATGCCGAGGCCAAGCGAACCGTAGCGCGGGGGCCACCATCGTGGCATGATCATGACGTTCGGGCCTACAAAACGTCGCGATCACCTTGCGCTCGACCTTGCGCTGCACAAGATGGCGGCTCCGCTCACAGGGCGTTGGAATCCGCGTCGATGATTGGAATGGTGCTCGTCACCCACGGGCTGCTCGCGACGGAGTTCAAGGCTGCCCTTGAACACGTGGTCGGGCCGCAGAAGCAGATCGAGACCATCACGATCGGGCCCGAGGACGACATGGAATTGCGGCGGCTCGACATCATGACCGCCGTCGGCCGGGTGAACTCCGGCAAGGGCGTCGTCGTGCTCACGGACATGTTCGGCGGCACGCCCTCGAACCTCGCCCTGTCGTGTATGAACGGCGGTCAGGTCGAGGTGGTGGCGGGCATCAACCTGCCCATGCTGATCAAGCTCGCCAGCGTGCGCGACGCCGAACCCCTCGGCGACGCGGTGCTCCACGCCCAGGAGGCGGGCCGCAAGTACATCAATGTCGCCTCGCGGGTCCTGGCGGGCAAGTAGGGCGAGCGCGGGTCGAGGCCGATTCGAACGTCGGCTTGCCTTCCTAACGCCTTCACAAGGGCCTACAGGCCATCGTGACGGATCCGGTGCCGGCCAACGGGGCGCGGCGGATCGGGAATGGCGACCAAGCGCATGATCGACGACGAGGATTCCGACGCGGCCCTTCCCCCCGTCCCCGAGGGCGGCCTGCTGCGGGTGCTGCCCATCGTCAATCGGCGCGGCCTGCACGCCCGAGCCTCAGCGAAGTTCGTCCAGACCGTCGAGCGCTACGACGCCGTCGTCACCGTCACCCGCTCGGGCGAGACCGTGGGCGGGCGCTCCATCATGGGCCTGCTCACCCTCGGTGCGGCCCAGGGCACCACCATCGCGGTGGTGGTCTCCGGCCCGGACGCGGATGCCAGCCTCCAGGCCATCACCGACCTCCTGGCGAACAAGTTCGGCGAGGACGAGTAGGCGCCGCCGGCGCTTGGTCCTCACGAGYAGGYGCCTGCGGCGCCCGGCTCTCACGAGCAGGTGCCTGCGGCGCCCGGCTCTCACGAGCAGGTGCCTGCGGCGCCCGGCTCTCACGMGCAGGTGCCTGCGCACGCGCAGGTGCCTGCGGCGGCTTGGCCCTCACGCCGACCGGTCGAGGCGCCGGCGCCCCGCCATGCCCTCGGCCGCACGCCGCCAGACCACCGCCTGAAGGCCGGTTCCGAGGATCAGGCTGGCGGCGACGACTTGGCCGTCCCGGCGGGTGAGGTCGACGGCGCATTGACGGCGCTCGGCGAACAGGCGCGTCACCACCCGGACCAGGGTCGCCTCGCACGGGTCGCCGATGATCGGCGCCGCCGCATGAGCGGCATCGAGGCCCAAGAATTCCTCCACGGCGTCGCGGATGCGGTGCGGCTCGGCGATGCGCTCCCGCACCGACGCGCCGGCTCCGCCGACAGCGAGGATGTGGTGCGCCGGGATCCGCACGGCCTCCGCCACCGGCCGGAGGGCCGGACCGACGGTTGTCGGACCCGTGGAAGCGAGGTCGAGGCTGGCGCCGCGGCGCAGGGTCTCGAGGCGTTCCAACAGCGCGGCGCGGATCGCCCCGGCGAACCGGGGGTCGAGGGCCGGGGCGCCGGCGTGCCCGTGCGGCTGCCAGACGGCGAACCGCCCCTTGCCCCAGACCGGATGCGGCACCGTGAGGGGGATCGCGGCATGGAGCGTACGCCGCGCGCCCTCCCCGGCCGAGACCAGGGCGACCGTCACCGTGCGTCCGTCGGAAAGGTGCCGGGCCGCGGTCAGGAGATAATCGGGATCGGAGAAGACCGGGTCCGCCGCGCCCGTCCGGGTCAGGAGGGCGCGCCAGCCCGCCACGGCCTCGGGCGCGACCTCTCCCGGCCGGCACAGATCGACCTGCCAGGGTCCGGCCTCGGGTGCCATGCCCGCCCCGCCCATGATCACCGTGAAGCGCCGTTTCACCATTTCGCACCGATCCCAAGCGGCGTCCCGTTTCGGGACGAACCGGCACCCTGCAGGGCGCCCTTTGGTCCATCGGTCCAAGATCGATGCCGGGCGGATATGCCCCGCATCGGGCCGCGGGGTGTCAGCCGCCCGGGATCGCCAGGGGGTTGTTGGTCAGCGCGGTCATGTCGGGCGCGTCGATGCGCGGGCGGCCCAGGAAGGCGTCCCACAGGCCGGTGACGAAAGCCGGATCGAGGTCGCGCACGATGAGGACGAGGCGCGAGCGCCGGTCGTCGTCGGGCCAGGCGTCGAGGTGCACGGGGGCGTGGACGATGTGCTGCACGCCGTGCACCACCACGGGGTTGTCCGGCGCGTCGGAGAGGGCCACCAGCCCCTTGAGGCGCAGGAGCTTGGGGCCGTGGGCCGAGCGCACGAGGTCGAGGAACATCTCGAACCGGGCGCGCGGCACCGGCACGTCGTGGGTCAAGGTGAAGGCCCGGATCGCCGCGTCGTGCCGGTTCACGTCGTGATGATGATGGCCGTGCCCGTGGTCGTTCGCGTGATCATGGTGGTGGTGCGCCGCCACGGCCTCTACCCCGAGCCACGCGGCCACATCGGCGCTCTTGCCGGCGAGGCCGAAGAAGCCGCCGAGAAGGTCGGCCGGGGCGACGTCGGCGCCGTCGATGGGGGCGGCCGGGTTGAGGGCACGCAGGCGGGCGACGAGGGCGTCGGTGCCTCCCTCCGCCAGGTCCGCCTTGGTCAGCACCAGCCGGTCGGCCACCGCCGCCTGCCGGACGGCCTCCGGGTGCGCGTCGAGGGTCGCGTCGCCGTTGACCGCGTCCACCACCGTGACGACGCCCTGCAGGCGGTACCGGATCACCAGGTAGGGATGGTAGATCAGGGCGTGGAGGATCGGGGCCGGGTCGGCGAGGCCCGTGGTCTCGATGACCACGCGGCGGAACGGCGGGATGCGGCCGTTGTCGCGCTTGCGCAGCAGGTCTTCGAGGGTGGCGATGAGGTCGCCCCGCACGGTGCAGCACAGGCAGCCGGCGCCGAGGAGGATCATGTCCTCGTCCACCGTCTCGATGAGGAGATGGTCGAGGCCGATCTCGCCGAACTCGTTGACGATCACCACGGTGTCGGCGAGCGCGGGATCCCGCAGCATCCGATTGAGCAGGGTGGTCTTGCCGGCCCCGAGGAAGCCCGTGAGAACTGTCAGGGGGATCGGCGCGGGCGCGCGCGGATCGGTGGGCGAGAGGACGGAAGCGGGGGATGCAGTCATGGGGATGGCCTAACCCGGCGCGCGCCGGGGCTCAATCGCCCCGATACCGAGGCTCGACCGCTCCGATGCCGGGGCTTGGCCCCAGCCGTGGGGGAAGCCCCCGGCGTTACTCGTCGTCGCCGGCCTTCGCCGGGCGGGCCGCCTGCTTCGGCTTGACGACCGGCTTGGTCGCTGGCTTGGCGACCGGCTTGATCTCGACCTTCGCCTCGGGCTTGCCCCCCTTCGGCGCCGTCTTTCCGGCGGGGGTGGTCACCTTGAGCTTCGGCGCGCCCTCCAAGACCGGCGTCGACTCGACGGGGGCATAGGCGCTCGCCGTCGACGGGACTGTGGACTTGCCGCGCGCCAGGGCCTTCTTCGACTCGGGCGTCTTGCCGTTGACCTTCTTGGCATCGGGGTGCTTCGGGTCCGATTTCGCTTGCGCCTGACGGGCCTCCTTCGCCGCCTCGCGGCGGGCCGCGAGGGTGTCGAGGCGGGCCTTGCGGGCGGCGGCCTGCGTCTGGGCGCGCTCGGCCTTGTCGGCTTCCGCCTGGGCGTTGAGGACGATGGCGCCCTCGGCCGGATTGCGGCCGATCCACACGGGAATAGGCTGGAGCGGGGCGCGGGCCGGCAGGGCACGGCCCCGCATGGCGCCGTTGTTGAGGGTGGCGAGCGCCAGGGCCGAACCGGGGAGCGCCGCCGCGGCGAGGATCTGGGCGTTGGAGCTGTCGGTGTTGCCCGCGATGGCGCCCGGGCCCTCGTCCACCGGCATGGGCTTCTTCCGGTCGCAGATGTAGGGGCGCAGGTCCGGCGGCTCGGCGATGGCGGAGGTCGGCAGGGCGTCGAGGGTCTGGGCCGTCCAGCCGGCGGACTGGCCGAAGCCGTAATCGAACAGGTCGGAGGCCTTGAGGTCGCGCTCGCGGGCGCTCGGCTGGCCCATGACCACGGTGATGAGGCGGCGCCCGTTGCGGGTGGCGCTCGACACCACGTTGAACCCACCCGCGCAGATGAAGCCGGTCTTCATGCCGTCGGCCCCGGCGTAGCGCCCGAGCAGGCCGTTGTGGTTGGCCATGATCGACTTGCCGAACTGGATCGCCGAGATGGAGAACAGACCGCGATTGTCGGGAAAGTCGCGGATGAGCGCGCGGCCGAGGATCGCCATGTCGCGGGCCGTGGTCCATTGCCGGGCGTCGGGCAGGCCGTTGGGGTTGGTCCACCGGCTCTCGCGCATGCCGATGCGCTGGGCGGTCTCGTTCATCATCGCGGAGAAGCCGTCGATGGAGCCGCCGAGATTCTCGCCGATGGCCCAGGCGACGTCGTTGGCCGACTTCACCATGATGATCTTCAGGGCGTTGTCGAGGGTGAGTTGCGTGCCCGGCCGGAAGCCCATCTTCGAGGGCGGCTCGGCGGCGGCGGCGGGCGAGATGGTGAGGAGCGAATCCAGCGAGACCTTGCCCTGGCGCACGAGGTCGAGGGCGACGTAGACGGTCATCAGCTTGGTGATGGAGGCGGGAAACCACGGGTCGGTGGCACCCTGCGCGTAGATCACCTTGCCGGAATCCACCTCGACGACGAGGATCGGCGCGGTCACCGCGCCGGCGGAACTCGCACCGAGCAGTCCCACGCACGCCGTGAAACCAAAGGCGAGACGCCTCAACAACGGGTTCGACATCGGGCCTGTCTCGGAAAGGTCCAGTCCGGCTCGATGGACATCGAACCCGGCGGACATGTTGGGGGCAACGGCAAAGCTCGGGCGAGGGTCCCCGCCATTCGGATGCCACCAACCCGGCCTCCGTGGCGAGAGCATGGCGAAGGGTTTCGCAGCGCACAGGCCAGCCGCGCTCGCGTGGATGGGCTGGGTGTTTTCCATGAAGCAGGCGCAGCGATCGTGAGGCCGACGGCCGGCCCGTCTTCCCGCGATACGGCATCCGCGCGGTTCGGTGTGGCCTCGCGGGCGCGGCGGGCCTATGTGCAGGGCCTCATTCGGGAACATCGGGCGCGGCGCTTGGCGAGGGGCGCCCCGGAACAGCATGGCTTACGCGGTCAAGGAACTCTTCCACACCCTCCAGGGCGAAGGCGCGCAGGCGGGCCGGGCGGCGGTGTTCTGCCGGTTCACCGGCTGCAACCTGTGGTCCGGCCGCGAGCAGGACCGCGCCGAGGCGGCCTGCCGGTTCTGCGACACCGATTTCCTCGGCATGGACGGCGAGGGCGGCGGCCGGTTCGCCACGCCGGACGCCCTCGCGGACGCCATCGCCACGACCTGGACCGGCGGGCCGCACCATCGCTACGTGGTGTTCACGGGCGGCGAGCCCCTGCTCCAGCTCGATCCCGCCCTCATCGCGGCGGTGCATGCCCGTGGGTTCGAGATCGCGGTCGAGACCAACGGCACCCTGGCCGCCCCCGAGGGGATCGACTGGATCTGCGTCAGCCCCAAGGCCGGCAATCCCCTGGTGCAGCGCACGGGCCATGAACTCAAGCTCGTCTATCCACAGGCGGAGGCCGCGGCCGATCCCGCGCATTTCGCGGATCTGCCCTTCCGCCACCATTGGCTCCAGCCCATGGACGGGCCGGCGCGCCTCGCCAACACGCAGGCGGCCGTCGAGTACTGTCGGAGCGACGCGCGCTGGCGGCTCTCGCTCCAGACCCACAAGATCATCGGAATCCCCTAGCGAGCCGTGTAGATTGCGACCCATGAAGATCACCCAAGCCTTCACCTTCGAGGCGGCCCACCGCCTGCCGAACGTACCCGAGACCCATCGCTGCCACCGCATGCACGGGCATTCCTACCGGGTGGAGCTGACGCTCACCGGCGCCGTCGATCCCGACACCGGCTGGGTGGTGGATTTCTTCGACGTGGAGCACGCCTTCGCCCCCGTGCTGCTACAGCTCGACCATTACTGCCTCAACGACATCGAAGGTTTGGAGAACCCCACCGCCGAGCACATCGCCGCCTGGATCTGGGCCCGCACCAAGGCGGCCCTGCCGGCCCTGTCCTCCGTAAAGGTCTACGAGACGCCGATGTCCTGGGCGGAATACGAAGGCGAGACCCGGTGAGCCACGACGGCGCCCTGGTCCTGTTCTCGGGCGGCCAGGATTCGGCCACCTGCCTCGCCTGGGCGCTCGACCGCTTCCCCCACGTCGAGACCCTGGGCTTCGAATACGGCCAGCGCCACCGGATCGAGCTCGACGGCCGGGCCGCCCTGCGGGACGGCATGACGGCCCTGAACCCGGGCTGGGGCCAGCGCCTCGGCGACGACCACACCCTCGACCTCGCGGCGCTCGGCGCCGTGTCCGACACGGCGCTCACCCGCGACACCGCGATCGCCCTGGCGGCGGACGGCCTGCCCAACACCTTCGTGCCGGGCCGCAACCTGCTGTTCCTCACCTTCGCGGCGGCTTTGGCCTACCGGCGTGGCCTGCGCCACATCGTCGGCGGCATGTGCGAGACGGATTATTCCGGCTACCCCGATTGCCGCGACGACACGATCAAGGCCCTGCAGGTGGCCCTCAACCTCGGCATGGACCGCCGCTTCGTCCTCCACACGCCCCTCATGTGGATCGACAAGGCCGCGACCTGGGCGCTGGCCGAAACCCTCGGCGGCCGCCCCCTCGTCGACCTCGTCGTGGAGGACAGCCACACCTGCTACCTCGGCGAGCGGGGCGCGCGGCATGATTGGGGCTACGGGTGCGGGACCTGCCCGGCCTGCGACCTGCGGGCGAAGGGGTATCGGGCGTTCGTCGCGGAGAGGACGGGCTGACGCAGCGTCAGCAAATCCTGACGCATGACTCCGGTCGGAAGGAACGAGCAGCGCCGATCAAGCCGGCGCGACGGCAGGGTCGGTCGTCGGTTGCCGGCCCAGCGCCTTCAGGACCTTCGCGACCGTTTCGGCACCCGGTTTTCCCTCGTCGGCGATCATCTCAAACAACGTCTCCCGGGGTAGTCCGAGCTCCCGGGCGACCTGCGTCATGGCCCGCGCCCGCGCCACGACCCCGATCGTGTCACGGACCAGAGCAGGATCGCCGTCTTCGAGGACGGCTTCGATATAGAAGGCGATGTCTTCCTCGGTCTTGAGGTGCTCCGCCGTATCATACGGGAACGTCGCGAGGGGCATTGCCCTACTCCTGGTGTGCCAAGGCGTGTGCGGCGCGAATATCGTTCGACTGGGTCGATTTATCGCCGCCGCAGAGCAGAATAACCAGATCGCTTCCGCGTCGCGAAAAATAGACCCTGTACCCTGGACCGTAATCGATCCGCATCTCGCTGATCCCCCCACCGACGGGTCGGACGTCGCCCGGATTACCGAGACGCAAGCGATCGAGACGCATTTCGATCCGCGCGGCGGCGCGGCGATCTCGAAGCGCATCGAGCCAATGCCCGAAAATGATCGTCCGGCGGATTTCAGGCATCGGCGATCGTCGTTGCCAGGAGGAACGCCTTCAAGCGCCTGGGTTGTACGAACTATCCTCCCACAACCGCCAGAACAACCTCCCGCCGGTGCGGCCGGTCGCGGTGCTCGATGAGATAGATGCCCTGCCAGGTGCCCAGCGCGAGGCGGGCGTCCAGCACCGGCACGGCGAGGCTCGCATCCGTCACCAGGGTGCGGATATGGGCCGGCATGTCGTCCGGTCCCTCGCTGCCGTGCACGTAGGCGCCGTGGCGCGGGGCGAACCCGTCGAGGGCGGTCATGAGGTCGGTCTGCACGTCCGGGTCGGCGTTCTCCTGGATGGTCAGGGAGGCCGAGGTGTGCCGGCAGAACACCGTCAGCACGCCGTGCGCGACGCCGCTGCGGGCCACGAACGCGGCGACGCGTCCGGTGATGTCGGTGAAGCCGGGGCCCTCCGTCGCCACCACGAGGCGGGCGCTCGCCTGCCGGCTCACCGGGCCCGCCCGGAAGCCGTCGAGTTCGCCGATGCGGGCGCCACGGGTCATGAGGGGATCTCCAGGGTGGCGCCCGGGGCGATCTCGCTCGTCCCCCGGGCCAGGATGGTTTCGAGGAGGGCGATGCGATCGGCCTCCGCCGCCGGCTTGTCCCAGCGGATGCGGTGGACGCGGGGGAAGCGGAGCGCGACGCCCGACTTGTGCCGGGTCGAGCGCTGCACCCCCTCGAAGGCGATCTCCAGCACCAGCCCCTCGTCGAGGCCGTACGCGACCTCGCGCACGGGGCCGAAGCGCTTGGTGGTGTGGTTGCGGACGTAGCGGTCGAGCTTGGCCAGTTCCGCGTCGGTGAAGCCGTGATAGGCCTTGCCCACGGGCACCAGTTCGAGGCTGCCGTCCGCGCGGGGGCGCCAGACGCCGAAGGTGTAGTCCGAATAGAACGACGAGCGCTTCCCGTGGCCGCGCTGGGCGTACATCATCACGGCGTCGACGAGGTGGGGCTCGCGCTTCCACTTCCACCACGGCCCCTTGGGGCGGCCGGGCAGGTAGGGGCTGTCGCGCAGCTTCAGCATCACGCCCTCGATGGCGTCGGCATCCTCCCCCGCCCCGACCGCACCGGGGTCGGCGCGCGCCTCGGCGAGGTCCTCCCAGGTGGCGAAGGGCACGAGGGGTGAGAGATCGATGCGGGCGTGGTCGAGGGCGCCGACGAACGTCTCCAGCCGCGCCCGGCGCTCGGCGAAGGGCAGCGGGCGCAGGTCCGCGCCCTCCGCCGTGAGGAGGTCGTAGGCCCGGACATGGGCGGGGAATTCCTCCAGGAGCTTCGGGGTCACCGCCTTGCGGTTGAGGCGCTGCTGCAGGACGTTGAAGCTCTGGACGCGGGATTCCTTCAGGATCAGCAATTCGCCGTCCAGCGTGCCCGTGAAGGTGATGGCTTGGGCCAGATCCGGAAACGCGTCGGTGATGTCCTCGCCCGTGCGCGAATAGACCCGCGCGACCTGCACGCCGGCCTCGTCGCGCCCGCCGGACAGCTGGACGCGGATGCCGTCCCACTTCCACTCGCCCGAGAACGCCGCCGGATCGAGTTTTTCGAAGTCCGTCTCGGCGTCGATGGGGTGCGACAGCATCGGCGGCCGGAACGGCGCCGGGTTCAGCGTCGTCGGACGCTCGGCCCTCCCCTCGACCCAGGCGAACAGGCTCAGGTACGGCGGCACCATCCCGTGCCAGACCTCCTCCACCGCGTCGGCCTCGTGGCCGCCGAGCGCCCCCACGGCGGTCTTGGCCAGACGCGCCGAGACGCCGACGCGCAAGGCCCCGGTGATGAGCTTGAGGAGCGCCCAGCGCCCGGTCTCGTCGAGGGCGTCGAGCCACTCGGCGAGGCGGGCCGGCAAATCGGCCTTCTTCACGGTGGCGAGGGTCTCAACCACCTCCGACAGGGTCGGGATGTGGGGCGGCGGGTTGTTGTGGCCGGGACCAACCCCTCTCCCCGCCTGCGGTGAGAGGGCTCTGTCGACCTCGTCGTCGGCAGAGCGAGGCGGCAGCCGCGGGTGAGGGGGCGCCGTCGGACGTGGCACATCCGGAGACACCCCCTCACCCTCGCCCCTCGGGCTTGCCGCGCCGACGCCAAGGTCGTCGCGGCCCTCTCCCCGCCCGGCGGGGAGAGGGGAAGCGGCGGAGCTCGGCCAGATCAGCGCCGTGGTCTCGGCGAGATCGCCGACGTAGTTGTGCGACAGGGCGAACAGCACCGGATCGACCCGCGCCTCCACCAGCCCGCGGATCATCGCGGGCTTCGCCTCGCGAAAGGTCAGGTTGCCGGTCATGGCCGCGAGGGCGAAGCCGCGTTCGGGGTCGGGGGTCCGCGAAAGGTAGTCCTGCAGCAGGCGCAGTTTGGCGTTGCGGCGCGGCTCGTAGGCGAGGCGGTCGAGGAGCTGGGCGAAGTGGTTCACGCGGCGACCTCCGCGACGCCCGGCTCGGCCTCGCCGTCGTCGCCGTAGCCCAGCAGGTGCAGGGGCTTGGCCTTGATCCCCTGCGTCCCGCACCAATGCACCAGGGCGTCCTCCTGCCCGTGGGTCACCCAGACCTCCCCGGCCCCGGTCTCCCGGATCGTGCGGCAGAGGTCGGGCCAGTCGGAATGGTCGGAGATGCACAGGGGGAGTTCGGCGCCCTTCTGGCGGGCACGGGCGCGCACCCGCATCCAGCCCGACGCGAAGGAGGCGACGGGATCGGGGAATTTTCGCGACCACACGTCCTGGATGGCGGAGGGCGGGCACAGCACGATGGCGCCGTGGAGTTTTCCGCGCTCGGCCGCGACGACCTTGGGGGTCTCGCCAAGCGGAATCCCCTCCTGCTTGTACAGCTCCGTCAACTTCTCCATGGCGCCGTGGAGGTAGATCGGCCGGTCGTAGCCGGCCTGCCGCAGGAGGGCCATCACCCGCTGGGCCTTGCCGAGCGCGTAGGCGCCGACGATGTGGGCGCGCTCGGGGAACAGCGCCACGGAATCGAGGAGCTTCTGCACCTCGTCCCGGGTGTCGGGCATGCGGAACACCGGCAGGCCGAAGGTCGCCTCGGTGATGAACACGTCGCAGGGCATGACCTCGAAGGGCAGGCAGGTCGGATCGGGCGCGCGCTTGTAGTCGCCCGAGACCACGACGCGCACACCCCGCGCCTGGATCGCGATCTGGGCCGAGCCGAGGACGTGCCCGGCGGGGGCGAAGCGGACGGTGACGTCGCCGACGCGGATATCCTCCCCCAGGCGCGCCTCCTGACGGGCCTCGCAGAAATCCTCGCCGTAGCGCACGGCCATGATCCGCAGGGTCTGGCCCGTGGCGAGCACCTGCCCGTGCCCGGCACGGGCGTGGTCGGCGTGGCCGTGGGTGATCAGGGCCCGGGGCACGGGCCAAGTCGGATCGACGTGGAAATCGCCGAGGGGGCAATACAGCCCCTCGCGGGTCAGGGTGAGGAGATCGCTGGCGCTGAAGGTCATCGGCGCGGCATATAGGGCGCCCGATCCCCGAGCGAAGCGGCCACCCCCACCCAGCATGTCACGCCCCTCCGGTTCCGGCGAGTTCCTCGCCGACAGACGCTACGCCTACGCCGAGGGGTGCCTGGCCGAGGGCGATGCCCTGGGGGCCGCCGAGATGGCGGAGCAGACCCTGGAGATCGCGCCCCGCTACGCCCCGGCCTGGTTTCTCCTCGGCCGGGCGCGGGAGGCCCGCTACGTCACCCACGGCGACCTCCGCGACCACCACGCGGCGCTGCGGGCCTACGCGGCGGCCCTCGACCTCGACCCCGACGATACGCAGGGCGCCCGCCTCGCCCTGGCGCAGATCGGCGCGGGCCGCCGGGAGGACGGCGACGGCGACGTTCTGGGCGCGATCTCCCCGGCCTACATCCGTGCCCTGTTCGACGCCTACGCGTCTCGGTTCGAGCGCCACCTCGTGGACGACCTCGCCTACCGGGCCCCCGAACTCCTCGTCGCGGCCCTCGATCGCCTGCCGGACGCACCGGCGGTCTACGACACCGTGCTCGACCTCGGCTGCGGCACCGGCCTCGTGGGCGCGGCCCTGGGCGACCGGGCGCGCCACCTCACGGGCATCGACCTTTCGCCCCTCATGCTGGCCGAGGCCGCACGGGGGAAGCGCTACGCCCGCCTCGTCGAGGCCGACCTCGTGGCCGGCCTCGCGGCGGAGCGGCCGGCCGGGACCGACCTCGTCACCGCCGCCGACGTGATGATCTATGTCGGCGGCCTCACCGGCCTCCTCGACGGGGCCGCAACAATCCTGCGGCCGGGTGGGCGCCTCGGCTTCAGCGTGCAATCCCATGCGGGCGACGGCCTCGTGCTCGGCGCGGACGCCCGCTACGCCCATGGCGACGCCCTGGTGGAACGGGCCGTGGCGCGGGCCGGCCTCGTCCTCGAATGCCTCGCCCCCGCGACCCTCCGGCGCGAACGCGGCCTGCCCGTTCCGGGACGCATCGTCGTCGCCCGCCGGCCCGGCTGATCCGGTCCGGATCCCGGGCGAGTTCGGATCACGGGCGAGGGTGGGTCGCCGGCAAGCCGGATCACGCGAACGTCAGCCGATCATCCCGTCCCCGTGAGGCGGAACGGTGGACAGGTGCCGCACGGCACGCCATGGCCAGATTCGACGACACCCCGGAATCCCATTGCGCGCCCGGGCGCGTATGGGGACCGGCAATCCCGCGTCGTGGCGCCGTCCCTGCGTCGGGCCGTTTCCCTGCCCCTCCCCGGGGCCGATCCTCTGGAGATTCCATGGCAGACCCGCAGAGCAAGGCGTTTCCCGCCAGCGCGCGAACGCGCATCCCGTTCGCCCTCGCCCTCTCGGCCGTGGCGGGCTGCGCCGATTCCATCGGCTTCCTCGAGTTCTCGCAGCTGTTCATGTCGTTCATGAGCGGGAACACCACGCGGTTCGGCGTGTCTGTCAGTCGTTTCGACTGGGAGAGCACCTCGCGCGTCGCCTCCGTCATCATCCTGTTCTGCTTCGGCGCCTTCGCGGGCACGCTCATCGCCGCCTGGGTCGGGCGCTGGCGCCTGTCCGTGCTGCTGCTGCTCCAGGCGGTGCTGCTCACCATCGGGCTGATCATCCCGCACGGCACCTTCGCGTTCCCGCTCCACGCCTATCCCATCGTCATCGCGCTCGGCCTGCAGAACGCGACCCTGCAGGACGAGGGCGGCCGCAGCCTGGCGCTCACCTACGTCACCGGCGCGGTGGTGCGGTTCGGAACCGGGCTCGCCAACCTGCTCCTCGGCGTGGTGGCGCCGTCGTTCTGGATCCAGGCGCCCCTGTGGGCGGCGCTCAGCACCGGCGCGGTCATCGGCGGCGTGCTGCAGATGTATTACGGCGAGGACGCGTTCCTGTTTCCGGCGGCCGTGGCGGCGCTGCTCGCCGTGATCGCCCTGGTGCTCACCATCGCCAAGCCCGGCAGCCCCTACGTCAGCGGCGAGGTCGAGCACCATCCGCCGGACGGCACCGCCGCCCCGACGCCCTGAGGCCGGCGGGGGGCGGGGATCACCCGTCGCCCCGGTCCCCACGCAGGCGCTTGGTGTCGCCGCGCTTCGACTTCTCGTCGAGGCGCCGCTTCTTCGAGGCCAGCGTCGGGCGCGTGGCCCGGCGCGGGGTCGGCGGCACGGCGGCCTCCGCCACCAGGGCGGCGAGGCGCTCGCGGGCATCGGCCCGGTTGCGGTCCTGGGTCCGGTGCTGCTGGGCCGAGATGACGATGATGCCGTCCAGCGTCAGGCGCCGGCCGGCGAGCCGCATCAGCCGCACCGCGACGGCGTTGGGCAGGGACGGCGAGCGCCGCGCATCGAAGCGCAGCTGCACCGCGGTGGACAGCTTGTTGACGTTCTGCCCGCCGGGCCCCGAGGCGCGCACGAAGCTCTCCTCCAGCTCCGCTTCGTCGATGCTGATCTGGGGCGTGCACTGAAGCGCCACGGCGACGATCTCCGGTCCGTTCGGTCAGGCGGCCTCGGACGGCGTCCGCGCCCGCACCGCCAGGGCGTGCAGGCCGCGCTTGAACGCCGGATCGAGGGCGCCGTTGACGATGCGGTGGCGCTCGACCCGGCTCTTGCCGTCGAAGGCCGCCGAGACGACATCCAGTCTGAAATGGGTCTCGCCCTCGGGCCGCGCCCCGGCATGGCCCGCATGCAGGTGCGATTCGTCGATCACGTCGAGATGCGTCGGCGCGAGCGCGGATCGCAGGGTCTCGTCGATCCAGTCCCTCATGGTCGTCATGGTGCGGTCTCCTTCCGGGCGAATGATGTCGCGTTCGGGGCTCGCCCGTTCGGGGGCTCGGCCGCCGCTCCCGTCAACCCCCGATGGCCGCATGCGGCATCAGGCCCGGTGCTCTTGTGTCTGCGACCCGCCCTCTCATAATCGCCCCATCATGGATCTCAACTCGCCCCTGTTCGACAGCATCCGCATCAAGCGCACCTGCGACGAGCCCAAGAAGGCGTCGGCGCAGGGCTGCGACACGCCCGGCTGCCAGAACCCCGGGCTCTACCGCGCCCCCAAGGGCCGGAAGGCGGAGGGGCAGTACTGGCGCTTCTGCATGGACCACGTGAAGGCCTACAACGCCACGTACAACTACTTCGACGGCATGAACGACGCCGCCGTGCAGGCCTTCCAGAAGGACGCCATCATCGGCCATCGCCCGACCTGGGCCATGGGGGTGAACCCCGCCACCGCCGCGGCGAAGCCGAAGCCCGAGGCCACGCGCGACTGGGCCTATGTCGATCCCCTCGACATCCTGCGCGCCGAGGGCGTCGGCGAGACCGCCCGGCGCAAGCGCGCGCCCGAGCCGCGCCGGCCGCGCCATTCCTCGGCCACCCTCAAGGCCCTCGACGTCCTCGGGCTCGACGAGAACGCCGATTCGGCGGCCATCAAGGCGCAGTACAAGGTGCTGGTGAAGCGCTTCCACCCCGACGCCAACGGCGGCGACCGCTCGTTCGAGGAGCGCCTGCGCGACATCATCCGCGCCCACGACGCCCTGCGCGCCGCCGGGTTGTGCTGAGAGCGGCACGAACCCTGCGTGGATTTTCGGGATCCGGTCGGATTTGCAGGTCTGGTCGGATTTGCAGGTCTGGTCGGCCCGGGCCTGGGCGGCAATCGGCGCGCGGCGCCCTATATCGTGCCCGACCACGTCTCTTTCGTGTGGCATCCACCCTTGGCGTCCCCCGGCGCCGTCCCCTAGATGACGGGGCGAAAGCGGCTCCGCGCGCGTCGCGCCCCTCTCGCCCGACACAGCCCCCCGCGTGTTCCGGTCCCGCCGGCGCCCGCTCCACGAGGTCCCGTATGCTCTCTGACGTCTCGCCCGCCTCGCTGCCCGACCGGACCGTCTCCGTGCGCGAGGCCTTCGGCATCGACCTCGACCTCATGGTTCCGGCCTTCACGAAGACCGACGAGCATGTGCCCGACCTCGACCCGGACTACATCTTCGACCGGGAGACCACCCTGGCGATCCTGGCGGGCTTCGCCCGCAACCGCCGCGTCATGGTCACGGGCTATCACGGCACCGGCAAGTCGACCCATATCGAGCAGGTCGCCGCCCGCCTGAACTGGCCCTGCATCCGGATCAACCTCGACAGCCACGTCTCGCGCATCGATCTCGTCGGCAAGGATGCCATCGTGCTACAGGAGGGCAAGCAGATCACCGCCTTCCAGGACGGCATCCTGCCCTGGGCCCTGCAGAACAACGTCGCCCTGGTGTTCGACGAGTACGATGCCGGCCGGCCCGACGTGATGTTCGTGATCCAGCGCGTCCTCGAACTCTCCGGCCGCCTGACCCTGCTGGACCAGAAGCGGGTCATCCGCCCGCACCCGGCCTTCCGGCTGTTCGCCACCGCCAACACCGTGGGCCTCGGCGACACCTCGGGCCTCTATCACGGCACCCAGCAGATCAATCAGGGCCAGATGGACCGTTGGTCCATCGTCACCACCCTCAACTACCTGCCCCACGACCGCGAGGTCGACATCGTCCTGTCCAAGGCCCTGCACTACCAGCGCGACGGCGGCCGCGAGATCGTCAGCAAGATGGTGCGCGTGGCCGATCTGACCCGCAATGCGTTCATGAACGGCGACCTGTCGACGGTCATGAGCCCCCGCACGGTCATCACCTGGGCCGAGAACGCCGACATCTTCCAGGATATCGGCTTCGCCTTCCGGGTGACGTTCCTCAACAAGTGCGATGAGCTGGAGCGCACCCTCGTGGCGGAATTCTACCAGCGCGCCTTCGGCAAGGACCTGCCCGAGAGCGCCTCGAACGTGGCCCTGAGCTAGGGAATCTTTGGCGGAGGACGCGATGGGCGAGCCGGCTGTGAAGGGCGGACCGCGTACGGGGGAGGTGGTCCCCGGCCGGACGCGCTACGAGGACGACCTTTACACCTGGGTGCAGGAGCAGGTGGCGCTTCTCCGTGCCGGGCGGGTCGATGCGCTCGATCTCGATCATATTGCCGAGGAGTTGGAGAGCTTGTCCGAGAGCGAGTTCGGCAAGCTTCAGAGCGCCTTGCGCGTCCTCGTGATGCACATGCTCAAATGGGATCAGCAGCCCGAGCACCGTACGCCGAGCTGGATCTTCTCGATCCGCGAGCAGCGTCGCCGCTACGAGCGCATTCTGGCGAGCAACCCCGGTCTGAAGTCGCGCATCGACGAGGCTCTGGGCAACGCCTACCCGGACGCACGGGAGTGGGCGTCCGACGAGACGCACCTCCCGCCGGATGAGTTTCCCCCCGAATGCCCCTACGAATGGGACGACATCCTGAACCGGCCCTTCGATTTTGACTCGGTGAAGAAGCAGCGCCCGTGAGCATCTCCAACCGCAAAGCCGGCGAACGCCGCGAGCCCGTCGCCGAACCGCTGAAGCGCTCGGTGGCCGGTTGCCTGCGCGCCATCGCCAAGCGGGCCGAGGTCGAGGTGGTCTATGCCAGCGACCGGCCGGCGCTGACCGGCGACAAGGCGCGCCTGCCCGAACCGCCGCGCAAGCTGACGCCCGGCGACGTGGCGATCCTGCGCGGCAACGCCGATTCCATGGCGCTTCGGCTCGGCTGCCACGATGTGGCCGTCCATCGCCGTCTGGCGCCCGAGAATTCCGGCGCGCGGGCGGTGTTCGACGCCGTCGAGCAGGCCCGGGTCGAGGCCATCGGCGCGCGGCGGATGTCGGGCGTCGCCTCGAACCTCTCCGCCATGCTGGAGGACCGCTACCATCGCGGCGGCAAGTACGAGGCGATCACCGACCGGGCCGACGCCCCCATGGAGGACGCCGTCGCCCTCATGGTGCGCGAGCGCCTCACCGGCCAGGCGCCCCCGCCGGCGGCGCAGAAGATCGTCGACCTCTGGCGCGCCCATATCGAGGACAAGGCCGGGCCGAACCTCGACGGGCTCATCGGCGCACTCGAGAACCAGCGCGCCTTCGCCCGCTCCGTGCGCGACCTCCTCAGCTCCCTCGACATGGCCGACGAGACGCCGTTCGACCCCGAGGACGACGACAACGACGACGACGAGGGCGAGTCCCAGGACGACGAGCAGACCCCGAGCGAGGGAGAGGCCGAGGAGCAGTCGCAGGGCGACCGCGCCGAGATGGAGGTGTCGGAAGAGGCCTCCGACGACCTCCAGGAGGGCGCCACCGAATCGGCCGACGCCCCGTCCGGCGAACTGCCGGAGGAGGCCGAGAACGCCGAATCGGAGGAGGCCTCGGAGGCTTGGCGGCCGCCTTCGTCTCGGGGCAACGAGGCCCGCGGCCCCGACTACAAGGTGTTCAATCCCCGCTTCGACGAGGTGATCCACGCCGAGGACCTTTGCGACGCCGAGGAGTTGGCACGCCTGCGGACCTACCTCGACAAGCAGCTCGCCCACCTGCAGGGCGTGGTCGGGCGCCTCGCCAACCGGCTCCAGCGCCGGCTCCTGGCCCAGCAGAACCGCGCCTGGGATTTCGACCTCGAGGAGGGCCAGCTCGACCCCGCCCGCCTCGTGCGGGTGGTGACGGACCCGTTCCAGCCCCTCTCCTTCAAGCAGGAGAAGGACACAAACTTCCGCGACACCGTCGTGACCCTGCTGCTCGACAATTCCGGCTCCATGCGCGGCCGGCCCATCACCGTGGCGGCCACCTGCGCCGACATCCTGGCGCGGACCCTGGAACGCTGCGGCGTCAAGGTGGAGATCCTGGGCTTCACCACCCGGGCGTGGAAGGGTGGGCAATCGCGCGAGGCGTGGCTCGCCGCGTCGAAGCCGAACGCGCCCGGTCGCCTCAACGACCTGCGCCACATCGTCTACAAGAGCGCCGACGCTCCCTGGCGCCGGGCGCGAAAGAACCTCGGGCTGATGATGCGCGAGGGGCTGCTGAAGGAGAACATCGACGGCGAAGCCCTCGATTGGGCGCACAAGCGCCTCATCGCCCGGCCGGAGCAGCGCAAGATCCTCATGGTGATCTCAGACGGCGCGCCGGTGGACGATTCGACCCTGTCGGTCAATCCGGGCAACTACCTCGAGCGCCACCTGCGCTGGATGATCGAGGACATCGAGACCCGCTCCCCCGTCGAGCTCCTCGCCATCGGCATCGGCCACGACGTGACCCGCTACTACCGCCGCGCCGTGACCATCATCGACGCCGAGGAACTCGGCGGCGCGATGACGGAGAAGCTGGCGGAGCTGTTCGAGGAGGATGCGGGCAACGGTGGGCGCAAAGCCTCACGCGCGGGCGGGCGGCGCTAGACCCCCGACGTCGGTTTCATCGCCGCCCGGCTGCACGCGGGCGTTGCGATATCGCTTGTCGTCTGTGAAACGCGATGCTTGAGAGGCAGGCATCCAAACCGACCCGGATCCCGCGATGACGTGGCACCTGCACTGGCTCGAAGCCTCGGGCGATCTCGGCCCCTGGCGCGACGCGATCACCGCGGAGGTGGAAATCGCCCGCCGCGCCATCGTCGGCTTGGTACCGGTGCGCCCCCTCGACATCCTCGTGCAGCGCGACGCCGACGGGGTCCTACCTGAGACCGGAACCGGTGGCCGGGCCTACGCTTCGACTCTGTTCTCCCTGACCATCGACCCGGACAATCCCAATTTCGTAGGCGTGCTGGCGGACGGGGACATCCGCCGGACCGTGGTGCACGAAGCCCATCACTGCCTGCGCATGGCCGGGCCCGGCTACGGCTGGACCCTCGGCGAAGCCCTGGTCAGCGAAGGCCTGGCGGGCCGGTTCGTGGAGCGCCTGTTCGGCGCGGCCCCCGAACCGTGGGAAAACGCCTTCGATGACACCGCGCTCGCGGCGCAGCGCCCCGACGCGGCTCTTCTCGCGGCGCGCGACTACGATCACGCGGCCTGGTTCTTCGGGTCCGACGCGTATCCGCGGTGGTACGGCTACACCCTCGGCTACCGGATTGCGGGCGACTGGGTGCGGGCGAATCCGGGGGCGGATGGCGAGACCTGGGTGAACGTCCCGGCCGAGGCAGTTCTGGCGGCGGCCCGCGGCCATACTCTGGCGGCGGCCTGAGCCGGCCCGTCGCCCGTTCACCTGGGTGACGACGCAATTCCGGGACGCCGGGGGCGGAGTAGTCGGGACGCCGGTCGGATGAATCGCCCCTGCAAAGACGAACGCATCCCTAGGCTCATGGCGTCCCACAGAGCTGCCGCTCCAGGCGAGCGAGCAGGCGTTCGAACACGCCGGGATCGTCGAGGGCGCGGGCGAGGACGAGGCCGCCCTGGATCGCCAGGACGGCGTCCTCGGCCAGGATCTTGGCCTCCGCCCGGCCGGCGCGGTGCAGCGCTCCCGTGAGGGCATCCCGCCACGCCGCGAAATACCCCGCGATCCGCATCCCGAATCGGTCGCGCCTCTCCGACAGGGCGAGCGCGCCGACGAGGCAGACCCGTCGCCCCGAGCGGAAATACGCATCCGTCTCCGACAGCATGCGCCGGATGGCGGCGCGGGGGTCGGGATCGTCCCGCAGGGCTGCGTAGATCTCCGCCTCGAACCAGGCGCCGATGCTGTCGAGGACGGCGTCCGCCATCTCGGCCTTGCCGCCGGGAAAGGCGTGGTAGAGGCTGCCCTTGCCGAGCCCCGCGCGGGCACCGAGCAGGGCGAGGCTGGCCCCGGCGTAACCATGCTCGCGAAACACCTCCGCGAGCGCCGGGATCGCCGCCTCCCGCGCGCCCGGGGCCGCGGCGCTCACAGCCCGAGTTCGGTGAGCCCCGGGTGATCCTCCGGCCGCGGGCCGGGCGCCGCCCAGCGGAACAGACGCTGGTTCTCGGTGATGGGCAGATCGTTGATGCTGGCGTGGCGCATCCGCATCAGGCCGTTGGCGTCGAACTCCCAGTTCTCGTTGCCGTAGGCGCGGAACCACGCGCCGGCGGCATCGTGGAACTCGTAGGCGAAGCGCACGGCGATGCGGTTCTCGGTGAACGCCCACAGCTCCTTGATCAGCCGGTACTCGTGCTCGCGCGCCCACTTCGCCTCGAGGAACGCCACGATGGCGGGGCGCCCGGTGAAGAACTCCGAGCGGTTCCGCCAGCGGCTGTCGGGCGTGTAGGCCAGGGCGACCTTGTGGGGGTCGCGTCCGTTCCAGCCGTTCTCGGCGGCGCGGACTTTCTGAATCGCGGTCTCGCGGGTGAAGGGCGGCAGGGGCGGACGGGCGTCGGACATGCGAACTCCTGGCGCGCCGATTCGCCAGCGCTGTACCGATCGGTACAATCCGGTCGGAGCCGCGTCAATCCGGGTCGCGGCGCCCCACCCGCACGCGACCGGAGACACCCCGGACACGACGAAGCCGCCGCCCGCACTCAAGCGGGCGACGGCTTCGACTGAGATGTCTGGTCCGGCTCAGGGGCCGGCCCGTCGGCCTTCAGGCGGCGACGGGGGTCTCGACCTCGGCGAGCTTCTTGTGCAGCTCGCGCTTGATCAGGCGGGCCGTCTGCGACAGCTCGATTTCGCGCGCCTTGATGAGGAAGGCATCGAGGCCGCCACGGTGCTCGACGGAGCGCAGGGCATGGGCGGTGACGCGCAAGCGCACCCGACGCTTCAGGGCGTCCGACTGCAGGGTGACCTGGCACAGGTTCGGAAGGAACCGGCACTTGGTCTTGCGGTTCGAGTGGCTCACGAGGTGGCCGGTCTGCACGGCTTTGCCCGTGAGTTCGCAACGGCGCGACATAATCAAACTTCCCGGTTCGTTCCGCATGTCCGACAGGGCGATGGCGGGACACCCGCGAATGGGTCTCACGCACGCCAAGCCCGGTGGAGCGGCGTTCTCATTGAAGGCGCGAGCCTATAGGGGAAGGGTGCCCCAGGCGTCAAGGCATCGCGGCCTTATTCAGCCTCGGCACGGTCAAGCTGGCACCGGTCCAACGATGTGTTAACCATGGGAGCGGACGATGCGGGACTACGGACCCGGCCACGTCTCGACCGGGCATCCTCGCAGCACCCCGAGTTCCCAGCCATGTGCGCCCAGCGTTTCCCCAGCGCCAGCCTTTCCTTCGCGGCTCTCGCCGCCCTCATGGTCGCGACGGCGCCGGTTCAGGCGCGCCCCAAGGCGTCCGCCGCCGCCCCCGCCAACGTCACCGTCGATTACGGCATCGCGCTCGCCGGCATCCCCATCGGCACCGCCCAGGTGACGGGGGCCTTCGAGAGCACGCGCTACCGCATGGACGTGTCGGCCCGGCTCACGGGCCTCGTCGGCGCGGTGACGGGCGGCATGGGCTCGGCCCGCGCCAGCGGCCTCATCGCCACCGGCCCGCAGCCGAGCGCCTTCGCCATCTCCACCAAGACCTCGAATTCCGGCATCGCCGTGCGGATGGCACTGGCGCGCGGCACCGTCACCCAGGCCGAAATCACCCCGCCGCTGGTCGACATGGGCGACCGCGTGCCGATCACGCCCGAGAACAAGCGCGGCGTCATCGATCCGGCGAGCGCCCTGATGATGCCCGCCGTGGCCCGGGGCGAGCTCATCGACCCGGCCAATTGCAACCGCACCCTGCCGGTCTTCGACGGCGCCACCCGCTTCGACGTGGTGCTGAGCTACGGCGAGACCCGCACGGTGGAGAAGCCGGGTTATTCGGGGCCGATCCTCGTCTGCAACGCCCGCTACCAGGCCATCGCGGGTCACCGGCCCGACCGGCCGGGGGTGAAGTTCATGGAGGACAACCGCGACATGTCCGTGTGGCTCGCGCCCGTGGAGGGCACCCGCGTGCTCCTGCCGATCCGCATCTCCGTGCGCACCACCATCGGCACCAACATCATCGAGGCGACGCGCTGGAACCGCAGCGGCGGCACGACGACGGCCGGGGCGCCCACGACCGGCACCCTCGCGAGCCTCGGCGAGCAGCGCTGACCCTGCGGATGCGACGCTTCCGTCCCGTCCTCGCCCTCCTGCTCGCCGCCGGCCCCGCCGCGGCGGCCCCCTTGAACACCGACGATTCCGGGTGCGGCGGCGACGCCTATTCCTCGGCCGAGGTGGTGGAGGGGCGCCGCCCCCGGGGCAGGCCGCTCACGGCCATGCCCGATACCCTTTGCGCCGACCTCGCGGCGCCGCCGTCCCGGACCCGGATCGAGATCTACGGCGTGCCGGGCCTCGGCGGTGCGGGTCCGGGGGGATACGACCCGGGCGGCGGTTACGACGCGGGCCGACCTGGCCCCGATGGCCTTGGCGGAACCGGGGCCGGCGCCCCATATGAGCGTGGACCGCCACGTCGCCCACGCCGGGGCGACTGACCGGGCCTTTCCCGCGCGACACGTTCACCGTCGCCGGCCTGTCTCGCCGAAGGGACCGCCCCGCGCCCATGCTCCGCCCCTCCCTCCCCCCGCAGGCCCGCGCACGCGGCGTCACGGCGGTGCTCGGGCCGACCAACACCGGCAAGACCCACCTCGCCATCGAGCGGATGCTCGCCCACCCGACGGGTATGATCGGCCTGCCCCTGCGGCTGCTGGCGCGCGAGGTCTACCTGCGGGTGGTGGCCAAGGTCGGGGTCGACAAGGTCGCCCTCGTCACGGGTGAGGAAAAAATAAAACCCGACCGGCCGCGCTACTGGATCTCCACCATCGAGGCGATGCCGCGCGACCTCGACGTCGCCTACGTGGCCATCGACGAGATCCAGCTCGCCGCCGACATGGACCGGGGCCACGTCTTCACCGACCGCCTGCTGCACCAGCGCGGGCGCGAGGAGACCCTGCTGATCGGCTCCTCGACCATGCTGCCCCTGGTGCAGTCGCTGATCCCCGGCGTCCACACTACCACGCGGCCCCGGCTGTCGCAGCTGACCTTCGCGGGCGAGAAGAAGCTCGGGCGCCTGCCCCGGCGCACGGCCATCGTGGCGTTCTCGGCCGAGGAGGTCTACGCCATCGCCGAACTGATCCGGCGCCAGCGCGGCGGCGCGGCGGTGGTGCTCGGCGCCCTGTCGCCCCGCACCCGCAACGCCCAGGTCGAGCTCTACCAGTCCGGCGAGGTCGATTATCTCATCGCCACCGACGCGGTGGGCATGGGCCTCAACCTCGACGTCGACCACGTCGCCTTCGCGGCGAACTGGAAGTACGACGGCACCCGCTTCCGCAAGCTGACGCCCCCCGAGATGGGGCAGATCGCGGGGCGGGCCGGGCGCCACCTCTCGGACGGGACCTTCGGCTCCACGGGGCGCTGCGCCCCCTTCGAGCCCGAGATGATCGAGGCCCTGGAGACCCACGATTTCGAGCCCCTGCGGGTGCTGCAATGGCGCAACCCGGACCTCGACTTCTCCTCCCTCAAGGCCCTGCAGGCGAGCCTCGACGAGCACCCGCGCGAACGCGGCCTCACCCGTGCTCCCATGGGCGAGGACCAGTCGGCGCTGGAAATCCTCATGCGCGAGGACGACATCCGCGACATGGCCTCCACACCCGCCACGGTGAAGCGGCTGTGGGACGTGTGCGGCGTGCCGGACTACCGCAAGGTCCATCCCCAGACCCATGCCGACCTCGTCGCCCAGCTGTTCCGCTTCCTCATGCGAGGCATGGCCGGGCGCATTCCCAACGACTGGTTCGCCAAGCACGTGGCGATGATCGACCGCACCGACGGCGACATCGACGCGCTCTCCCAGCGCATCGCGCAGGGGCGGACCTGGACCTTCGTGGCGAACCGGCCGGATTGGCTCATCGATCCGGTGCATTGGCAGGGCGAGACACGTCGGGTAGAGGACAGGCTGTCCGACGCCCTGCACGAACGCCTTGCAAGTCGTTTCGTCGACCGGCGTACCAGCGTCCTGATGCGGCGCTTGAGAGAGAATACGATGTTGGAAGCTGAGATCACCGCCGGCGGGGACGTTACCGTCGAGGGACAGCATGTCGGCCATCTGCATGGCTTCCAGTTCGTCCCGGACCCCGGCGCGGAGGGGCATGAGGCCAAGACCCTGCGCAGCGCGGCCGAGAAGGCGCTCGCCGGCGAGATCGAGGCCCGCGCCGAGCGGTTCTCGGCCGCCGCCGACGCGTCCCTGGTGCTGAGCCACGACGGCGTCGTGCGCTGGACCGGCGACCCGGTGGCCAAGCTGACGCCCGGCGACAAGCTATTTGAGCCGCACGTGCGCCTGCTGGCCGACGAGCAGCTCACGGGCCCCGCCCGCGACAAGGTCGAGGGCCGGCTGACCGCCTGGCTCAAGGCCCACGTGGTGCGGCTCCTCGGGCCGCTCATGGAGATCGAGACGGCGGCCGACCTCACGGGCCTCGCCAAGGGCATCGGCTATCAGGTGGTCGAGTCGCTGGGCGTCCTGGAACGGTCCAAGGTGATGCACGAGATGCGCACCCTGGATCAGGAGGGCCGCGGGGCGCTCCGCCGCCACGGCGTGCGCTTCGGCGCCTATCACATCTTCCTGCCGGCCCTATTGAAGCCGGCGCCCCGGACCCTGGCGGCCCAGCTCTGGGCCCTCAAGAACGGCGGCCTCGACCAGCGCGGCCTCGACGAGATCGCGCATCTTGCGAGCTCCGGCCGCACCTCGATCAAGGTCGACCCCGAGATCGCCAAGGGCCTCTACCGCGCCGCCGGCTTCCGGGTGTGCGGCGAGCGCGCCGTGCGCGTCGACATCCTCGAGCGCCTCGCCGATCTCATCCGCCCGGCCATCGCCTACCGCCCCGGCACCACGCCGGGCGAGGCGCCAGCCGGCACCGCCGACGGCGACGCCTTCGTGGCCACCGTGGGCATGACCTCGCTGGTCGGCTGCTCGGGCGAGGATTTCGCCTCGATCCTGAAGTCGCTCGGCTACGCCCCGGAGACCCGTCCGGGCCCGGCCATCACCGTGCCGCTGCTGCCCGCGGCCTCGACCCAGCCCGTACAGGTGAGCGTGCCGGCCGATGACACGGCCGACGCGACGACCGGGGACGGCGCCGCGAACGACGATGCCCCCACTGCAGAGGGTGAAGCCGCTCAGGCGGCCGAGGGCCACGACGGCGCCACGGCCGTGGATGCCGCCATCGAGCCCGGCGCGACGGCCGACGCCGTGGCGACGCCCCTGATCGAGAACCCCATCGAAGCCACCGCACCGGAGCCGGCGACGGTTTCGGAAGAAGCGACCACGGAAGAAGCGACCACGCCCGAGACGACTTCGGTAGAAACGACTTCGGCAGACACGACTTCGGACGAGACTGCCGAGACAATTGAGCCGGCCCCCGAGCCCGTGGCCGAGGCCGCCAGCCTCGCCGACGCGGCCGAGCACCCCACCGAGGCCGTGTCGGCCGACGGCGCTGAGGGCGAGGACGCAACGAGCGAAGGCGCCGAGGACGAGGCCGCTGCGGCGGAGATCGTCACCGTCGAGGTCTGGCGGCTTCAGCGCCAGCAGCGTAGCGCCCCGCGTCAGAACCGCCCGCGTGGTGGTGGTCGCGACCGCGACGGGGTGGCCAACCGCGCCCCCGGCGAAGGTCGGCCGGATCAGCGCCGTCAGGCCGGTGCCGGTGCGTCCGACGGTCAGGGACGCCCGCGTGGTGGTGCCCCCGGCGGCGAGCGTCCGGAGGGCGGACGCCGCGAGGGTGGACGGCCCGAGAACGGTCGTCCCCAGCGCCGCGAGCGCTTCGAGCCGGGCCGGACCCGTCCCGACCGGCGCGACGAACCCCGTGCGGCGCCGCGCGACGAGCCGCGGCCGCAGCGCCGCGAGCGGGCCCCGGACCCGGATTCGCCCTTCGCCAAGCTGGCCGCCCTCAAGGCCCAGCTCGAGGCGGGCGAGGGCAACAAGCGTTGAGGCGCCCGTGACTCGATGAAGCCGGGGCGCCAGCGTCTCGACAAATGGCTGTGGTTCGCGCGCTTCGCGCGGACCCGCACCCTCGCGGCGGGCCTTGTCGAGGCGGGATACGTCCGGGTGAACGGACGTCGGGCCGACGCGGCGGCCACCGCCATCGCGGTGGGCGACGTCGTCACCGTGGCGGCGGCCCACACCACCGCCCTGGTGCGGGTGCTCGACCTCGGCGAACGCCGCGGCGGTGCGCCGGAAGCCCAGACACTCTATGCCGATCTCAACACGGCCTCCCTGGATACGACCGCCGTCGACACGCCGCCGGGCTGAACACCCCGTGTCCCCCGTACGACACCGGTACCGTCGACTGCGCAGGGCCGGGTTGCCGCGCTTGTCAGCCCTTCGGCCAGGGTCTAGAGCCTGCCCCATCAGGCGGAGCGGGTACCCGCACCAGCCAAAGCGTCAACGGATTTGCAAAGCCATCGGGTCGGCGGGGTTTCCCCATCGCGGTCCGGGCCGGCGCGGATCGAGGACTGAAGGCCCCATGACCTACGTCGTCACCGACAATTGCATCAAGTGCAAGTACATGGACTGCGTCGAGGTGTGTCCGGTGGACTGCTTCTACGAAGGCGACAACATGCTCGTCATCCATCCCGACGAATGCATCGATTGCGGCGTGTGCGAGCCGGAATGCCCCGCCGAGGCGATCAAGCCCGACACGGAGCCGAGCCTCGAGACCTGGCTGAAGGTCAACGCCGACTACGCCAAGACCTGGCCGAACATCACCCAGAAGAAGGACGCCCCCGCCGACGCCAAGGAGTGGGACGGGGTCGCCGGCAAGTTCGAGGCGCACTTCTCGGCGAGCCCCGGCAAAGGCGACTGACACGCGTCGAGGACGAACGAGACCCCGCCTCGACCGCCTGCCGCGCCCATGGCGCTGGGTGGATCGTCGCGCCCGGGAGACCGCGCCGGATGCCGGGTCGAACCGTCCGCTGCTTGCCGCTCCCGATGCCGCTCGCGCGTCCCGGCCTGCGTCAAAGCGATGCGATCGCCGGGGATTCGCGTTGGACGCCGGGTGAGCCTGTGCCGGCAATCCTTTGATTCGGCGGCACGATTGTGCTATGCCTATGGCCTGCCGTCGTTCGTGCCCGACGTGCTGCCTCCGGCCCTCGACAGATGGCTCTCTCGCAAGCTTGAGAAAACGAGGTCGCATGCGATCGACCGCTGGAGGCGCGTGGCGCCTTCGGCGGACGGTCTTTCGTTGCGCTGTGTCGGTTAGCCTGGGAATCCGTGGGTCCGGCCTCTTTCGAGGATCGGCTTCCGGCCAAGGGGCTGAGGCCGGGTGACCCACCCCGGGAGTTACGGTTCGGCGCGGCGATCGATTCCGCGCGATGTTCTGGAGGCGCTTCTCGCATGACCACAGCCAAGAAGACGACGGCAACGGGCCGGCAAGGCTTCAAGACCGGCGAAGCGGTCGTGTATCCGGCGCATGGTGTCGGCCGCATCACCGCCATCGAGGAGCAGGAGATCGCCGGGTACAAGCTCGAGCTGTTCGTCGTCTCGTTCGAGAAGGACAAGATGGTCCTGCGCGTGCCCACCGCGAAGGCCAACAGCGTCGGCATGCGCAAGCTCGCCGAGCCCGAGCTCGTCAAGAAGGCCCTCGACGTGCTTACCGGCCGCGCCCGGATCAAGCGCACCATGTGGTCGCGCCGGGCCCAGGAATACGAGGCCAAGATCAATTCGGGCGACCTGCTCTCGGTGACCGAGGTGGTGCGCGATCTGTTCCGCTCAGAGGCCCAGCCCGAGCAATCCTACAGCGAGCGTCAGCTCTACGAGGCCGCCCTCGATCGCATCGTGCGCGAGATTTCCTCGGTGAACCGCATCACCGAGACCGAGGCCCTCAAGCTCATCGAGCAGAGCCTGGCGAAGTCGCCGCGCCGCGCCAAGGGCGAGGCGGAAGCCGAGGGTGAGGCCGAGGCCGACGAGATCCAGGAAGAGGCGGCCTGAGCCGCATCCGCGCCATCTGAATCGATACGAAGATCCGGGCCCGGCGCAGCAGCGCCGGGCTTTTTCGTATCGAGCCCCGGCTGCCCCTGCGCGGATCTGTATTCACCAAGGCGCGATGCGGGAACAATCGCCGCGACGCCTCCGTTGTCAGTCGCCACGCAAAGACTGTGTGTTCGCCCCCGAATGGGACGTTCCGATCTTGCGGCAGAAGCGAACGTTTCAACGAGGCGGAGGCGGGGATGGCGGACATCGCTGGGATACGGCGTCAGTTCATACGCACGGCGATGGAAGCGCCTTTCCTTGCCCGTGACGAAGAACGCGGCCTCGCCGTCCGCTGGAAGGACAAGCGCGACGAGCGCGCCCTGCACGGCCTGATCGAGGCCCATATGCGCCTCGTCATCGCCATCGCGGGCCGCTTTCGCCACTACGGCCTGCCGATGGCGGATCTGGTCCAGGAAGGGCATGTCGGTCTGATGGAGGCCGCCGCCCGGTTCGAGCCGGAGCGGGAGGTCAGGTTCTCGACCTACGCCACGTGGTGGATCCGCGCTTCGATCCAGGATTACATCCTGCGCAACTGGTCCATCGTTCGCGGTGGCACGAGTTCGGCCCAGAAGGCCCTTTTCTTCAATTTGCGGCGCCTCCGTGCCCGACTCATGCAATCCACCGAGGAGCATGTCGGCGACGAGATCCACCGCCGCATCGCAACTGCCATCGGCGTCTCCCGCGAGGATGTCGCCCTCATGGACGCGCGCCTGTCGGGGCCCGACATGTCCCTCAACGCCCCCGTCGGCGAGGAAAGCGAGGCCTCGTCCGAGCGGATGGACTTCCTCGTGGACGGCGCGGCCCTGCCCGACGAGACGGTTTCGGCCCAGGTCGACGGCGAGCGTCGCCTGACCTGGCTCAACGAAGCCCTGGCCGTGCTGTCGGAGCGCGAACTGCGCATCCTCAAGGAGCGCCGTCTCGCCGAGGATCAGGCGACGTTGGAAGCCCTCGGCCTGCGCCTCGGGATCTCGAAGGAGCGCGTGCGCCAGATCGAGAACCGGGCCCTGGAGAAGTTGCGCCGGGCCCTCGCCGAGCGGTTCCCGCAGACGGCGGGCAACGTCTACGCCTGACGGCTCTCGAGCTCTCGTAGGCACGAGGCATATCGGTTGGATCTGGGCGTCGCGTCGGGTCGGATATCCGGGGCGGTGCCGTTTTCGTTTCTGAATGTGACACCCACGCAACAGCGTGAGGTTCGGTACAATTTTATCGATCCGGCATCTTTCGCTACCCGCGGCGGTCGCGTTACGCTCGCGCACGGAAGTGTGATCGAGCCGATGAACGACCGAGACCCCCTCCCCTGGAAATCGATCATGGTCCTGCCGACCCTGATCGCCCTCTCGGCCTCGGCGGTGCTGCTGGTCTCCCTTCACCACCGCCTGTCGGTGCAGGCCGCGATCGGCCTGTTCGTGGGCGCCCTCGCCGTGGTGGAGATCGGGTATCTGCTGATCCTCGTTGCCGTGAGCCGTCGCGACACGCCACGACGACTTCCCGTCTCGCGCGGGCGGTGACGGGTCCTCCCGGAAGCGCATTCCCGGTCTCGGATTGGCCGGTCTCGAATTGGCCAGTCCGTGAGCCCGGTTGGCCCGGGGGCGCCATCGTCTGGCATGCAGGCCTTCGCCTCGACGCCGCACGCCGCGCCGCCTGCCTCGCCCTCCTCGACCGCGACGAGACGCTCCGCGCCGACCGGTTCCTGCAGGCCCGCGACCGGGATCGCTTCATCGCGAGCCACGCGGCCCTGCGCCTCCTCCTGGCGGGCGCCCTGGAGGCGGAGGCGCGAACCCTGTCCTTCTCGGTCTCCGCGTTCGGACGGCCGAGCCTCGCCGGTGCGCAGGCTGGACGCCTCGACGTCAACCTGTCCCATTCGGGCGAGCACGCCCTCGTGGCCCTTTCGCCCACGGGGCGGATCGGGGTCGACATCGAGGTGCCGCGGCCGATTCCCGATGCCCTGCGGATCGCCCGCGCCCATTTCCATCCCCGCGAGGTCGCTGCCCTCGAAGCCCATGGATCCGACGGGGAGGCCGCGTTCTATGCCTGCTGGACGTCCAAGGAAGCCTTCGTGAAGGCGGTGGGGGCGGGCCTGTCGCGGCCACTGAACGGGTTCGCCGTCGCAGTCCCACCCGCCCCTGCGGCCCTGCTGGAGGTCGACGATGCGGATGGGCCGGCCTCCGCCTGGACCCTGGCCACCCTCGCGCCCGCACCGGGCACGGTCGGCGCCGTGGCCCTCGCGATTCCCCGGGCGGCGATCGCCCTGGCGGCCCTGTCGCCCGACTGGGCCGACCGGATCGGCATCTGACCGTCGGCGCATCGAAGAAAGCGCGCAGCCGGGCAACGATCCGCTTGCAGGCCGCCGTCGGCCTCGCTATAGGTCCGCTCGTCGGCGCAGCGCGCCGGCCTTCGGAGTGTAGCGCAGTCTGGTAGCGCACCACGTTCGGGACGTGGGGGTCGCAGGTTCAAATCCTGCCACTCCGACCAGCTCTCCCCGGGAGAGCGGTCTTCCCGGCTCAGAGAGCACAAGCAATTCTTCATGAATTCCTCCCACCCTCGGCTAAAGGCTGGGGCTGGTTCGGCGTGTCGAGGTCTCGGCGGCACCCCATCACGGACGTGACCGTCGTCATGCGCGAACACGATGGCCATGGCGTCGCCGGGTGGCCCTTCGGGCCACGAGCCAAGGACGGAGCCGTTCCGGCGACCCTTCCGGACGGACGGCCCTGGCCGAATCTGCACATCCTCACGCCGTCGCCCCCCGGCACGCCCGGCCTCGCCGGCACGGACGCCTCCGTGGCGGGCCAGGATTACCGGCCGCTCCAGCACCATCACGTCCCGCCCGGACCCGAGGCAACGGCCCGCGTCGCCGCCCTGCTGTCCGATCCGTCCGTGGATTTCGTCCTCGTCCTGCGGGCGGGGGACCTCCTGGCGCCGGGCGCCCTCACGTCCCTCGCCCTGGAGGCGTCCCTCGCGGCGGCGGACGTCGTCACCGGCCTGCGGGTGGTGTTCGGCGAAACGGTTCTGGGCCTCGATGCGGTCGCGCAGGCGCCCGGCCCCCTCGACGGCCGGGTTCCGGCCGGACGCCTCGGCCCCTTCACAGGCGGCGAATGCCTGCTGTCGCGGGCGGCGATCCACGCGGCCGGCGGCCTCGACCTCGCCGATCCGTCTCCGGTCGGCGCGTTGTGGCCACGCCTCGCGGGGCTGCGGCTGGCGCGGGTCGGGCGCCCGGTCCTGCTCCAGCGCGCGCCGGAGGGTCACGTCCCACCCCCGCACCCCGCCGGCCTCGCCATCGCGGCCCTGACCGACCAGGGCGCCGGCGGCGGGGCGGGCATCGCCCATCGCCGCCTCGCCGAAGCCCTCGCGCTGTCGGGGCATCGGGTGACGGGCCTGCGGCTGTTCGACGAGGCCGTGCCGGCGAGAGCCGAGTGGCAGGACCGTTTCCCCCGCACCGAGGCGGCGATCCGGGACGGGGGCCACGATCTCCTCCTCGTCGGCAACATCCACGGCGCGACGCGCCGGCTCGGGCTCCTCGCGCGCCTCGCCGCACACCTTCCCGTCGCCGTCGTGATGCACGACCTGTTCCCCATCACCGGGCGCTGCGCCTTCCCGTGCGACTGCACCCGCCTCGCCACGGGCTGCGACGCGGGCTGCCCGACCCCGACGCAGTACCCCTACCTCGCACCGTCCCGGATCGCGGGCGTCCATGCCGAAAAGCGGGCGTACCTCGCCGGTCCCGGCGGCCCCCTGCTCCTGACCAACTCGGCCTGGACCCACGAGTACACCCGTGCCAACGCGCCCGCCGGCACCGCCGTGGCCCGGATCGACCTCGCGTTTCCCACGGGGGCCTTCCGGCCCGGCGACCGCACGGCTCTGCGCCGACGCCTCGGCCTGCCCGTCGACGGCGTGCTGGTGATGTTCGCCGCCGTCATCGCCGACGCCCCCGGCAAGGGGTTCGCCGACCTCGTCGCCACCCTGCGCCGCGTCGCGCGGCCGGGTGTCGGCTTCGTCGCCGTGGGACGCCTCGACGATCCGGACGCCCTCGGCCTGCCCGACCTGTTCGCCGCCGGTCCCGTCGGCGACGAGGCCGGTCTGGCGGCGTGGTACGGCGCCTGCGACATCTACCTCACCGCCAGCCTCAACGAGACCCTGGGACAGACCCCTGTGGAGGCGGGGCTGTGCGGACTTCCCACCGTCGCCTACCGGGCCTCCGGACTCACCAGCGCGGTGATCGACGGCGTCTCGGGCGTCCTCGTCCCGCAGGAGCCCGGCGCCCTCGCGGCCGCCCTCGCCGGTCTCATCGCCGACGAAGCCCGGCGCCGGCGCCTCGGCGCGCAGGCGCGGATCGCCTTCGAGAGCCGGTTCAGCCATGCCGCCGCCGCCCTGCGGTTCAACGACGTCCTCGTCGCACAGGGCCTGATCCCGGCGCCCGCCGACGGGCGCCTGCGCTTTGCGCCGGCCATGCTCGGCCGGTTCGCCTTCGCGCGGGTGCGTCATCCGGGCGAGACCGGGACCGTGCCGGGCCCCTCCCCCGCCCCGATCCGCCTCCTGCGCCGGGCCAAGCGCGCCGTCTTCGGGCGGGACCTGCCGCTTTGGATTCGCCGGGTCCTGTACGTCGGCAGTCTTCTCGCCAGCCCCTCGCGGCGCGCGCGATGAGTGCGGCCCTCGCCCTGACGGCGACGCCGGCGCCGCGCCGGGTCTATCTCGACCTGAGCAACCTGCGCGGCCACGTCACCGGGATCGAGCGGGTCGCCCTCGACCTGTTCTCGGCCGCGAACCTCGCCCCGCACGAGGTCCATTCCGTGCGCAGCGGCGGTGTACCCGGGATGATGCTGGCCCAGCATCTCGGCCTGCCGGCACGGGCGCTCGCCGACCGCTCGGCGCTGTTCGTCTTCCCCGGCTTCCCGCCGAGCCCCCTGAGCATCGCCTTCGGCACCCGCTGCGTCACCTACGTCCACGACACCTTCCTGCTGACCCGGCCGGAGGACCTGAGCTGGAAGAGCCGGCTCTACATGGCACCGAGCTTCGCCTTCGCCATGCGGTTCGGACGCCGCTTCCTCGTCAATTCACGCACCACCGGGCTGGCGGTGCGGGACGTGTGCCGGCGCGACGCCCTCGTGGCGCTGCTTCGGCCGGGGGTACGCGACGTCTTCGGCCTCGCTGATCTGGCGCGGACGGCGGCCTACGATCCGGCCCTACCCCTGCGCATCCTCGCCATCGGCACCATCGAACCGCGCAAGGATTATCCGGCCGCCCTCGCCATCGTGGCGGCCCTGAATGCCGCCGGCATCCGCACGGAACTGCACGTGGTCGGCCGGGTCGGCTGGGGCCGCCACGCCTTCCTCGACGCACCGCCCGCCTTCCTCACCCTGCACGGCTACGTCGACGATGCCGGCCTGCGCCGCCTCGCCGAGAGCTGTCACCTTCTCCTGTCCACCTCGAAGGCCGAGGGCCTCGGGCTGCCCCTCCTCGAGGTCCAGCACGGCGGGTTGCCCGTGGTCGCCCCCGAGGGAGCGGTGTTCTCCGAGGTGCTGGGAGACTCCGCTCTGTTCGTCGCGCCGGACGACCCGGAGGGCACGGCCGCCCGCATCGCCGCCTGGGCGCGGACGCGGCTGCCCGAGGCGGCGCGGGCGTCGCGGGCCAACGTGGCCCGCTGGAACGGTCTCGCGGCCGCCGACGCGGCGCGTTTCCGCGGTTTCCTCGACCGGGGGACGGCGGCCTACGCGGACGCGCCGGACGGCGTCGTTCCGGCCTCCTGAGGGGTCGCCTGCGCGCCTCGGCCGGACAGAGCCACGGGGTCGCATGCGGGATTCGGGCAGAGTTCGGTAATCATACCCCCCTGTCATCGAGGTTCCCCACAGGAATCTCCGTGGAGGTCGGCGTCGCGATAGCGTCTTCTACACCGGGGGGTTCGTAGGGTTTGCCGGTGCCGCGGACGGCTCCGTGAGGCCCGTCCGCGAGGCGACGCTCACCCGTTCCGGTTCGGCCGACGCGAAGCCGGGACGACGCGAAACCGGGACGGTGCGGGCTGGCACGCCCGCTGCTGAACCACCCCGCATCCACGTCGACGACGGGAGCGCCTGTGCCAAATCGGTACGGTCGTTCCCCGGATGAAGCGGAGCGAGGGCGGGGCGACACCCCGGAAGCGGGACAGTCGGGAGACGGGACGATGTTCGACTTCGGGACTACGATACGCGGAGAACCGATCGCGATGGAGCGCCCGTCCTCGGCGCCCGAGCCCGCCGCCATCCTGCGCCGGCTCCGGCGGGGCGTCGGCCTCATCGTGCTCGCCGGCGTGATCGCCGTCGCCCTCGCGGTCGCGGGCCTCGGTCTGCTGAAGCCGGCCTACACCTCGGTCCTGCAGATCCTCGTCGATCCGACCGATCTCTCCGTCATCGCCAACGACCTCACCACCCGGTCGCCGCAGGCCGACAGCGGCGTCTCCATCGCCGAGAGCCAGGCGCGGGTGATCCAGTCGGACAGCGTCCTGGGCCGGGTGGTGGAACGCCTCAAGCTCGCCACCGACGACGAATTCGTCCGGACCCCTTCGACGAACCCCGTCGTCATCGGCGTCAAGCAACTCCTCGGCCTCGATCCGCCGCCGGCGAGCCGCGACCCGGTCAACATCGCCCTCGACACCCTGCGGACGAAGCTCGGCGTGCGCCGGGCGGAACGGACCTTCGTCATCGACGTCTACGTGCAGACCCTCGACCCGGAGAAATCGGCGCGCATCGCCAACGCCATCGGCGACGCCTACTTCGCCGAGGAGGCCCGGGCGCGGATGGACGCGGCGCGGCGGGCCTCGGACGCCCTCTCGGGCCGCCTCACCAGCCTGCGGCGCGGGGTGGAGGAGGCCGAGGGCAAGGTGGTGAGGTACCGGGAGGCGAACAAGCTCGTCACCACCAGCGGCCGTCTTCTGAGCGACCAGCAGCTCAGCGACCTCAACCAGCAGCTCGTCACCGCCACGATCCGCACCGCCGAAGCCCAGTCGCGCCTCGACCAAGCCAGGCGGATGCGGGCGGGCGAGGCCGGCACCTCCCTGCCGGAGATGCTGCAATCCACCGAGATGCAGAACCTGCGGCAATCCTACGCCAGCCTGTCCCGCAACACCGCCGAACTCGCGACGCGGCTGGGCGAGCGCCACCCGGCCATGGCCGAGCAATTCGCCCAGCAACGCGATCTCCAACGCATGATCCAGCGCGAGAAGGAGCGGATCATCGACACCTCGCAGAAGGATTACGACCGGGCCGCCGCCACCGAAGCCGCCGTGCGCAAGAGCCTCGACCGGGCCAAGGTGGAGACCTCCGGGAACGACCGCGCCAACGTGGGCCTGCGCGAGTTGGAGCGCGAGCTCGACTCACGGCGCGCCGTCTACGAGACCTTCCTCAAGCGGGCACGGGAAACCTCGGAGCAGGAGCGCCTCAACAGCTCCAACGTCCGGGTGATCTCGGCCGCGACCCCGGCGCGCCTGCGGAGCTGGCCGCCCTCGCCCAAGGTGATCCTGCCCGTCGCCCTGGCGCTCGGCCTCGCCCTCGGGGCCGGCCTCGCCCTGCTGCGGGGCGCCAGCCGCGACCGCCGTGACGCGATGGATCGCAGCCCCGCCGCACCCGTCGGCGCCCGGAGTTTCCGCGCCGTCGACGCCTGAGCGGGTTTCGCAAGAGTGGTCACCGGCTCTGCGTCGAAATCCCGCGACAGATCAGAGAGCTAAGCAGGTTCACGTTGGCTTGCCGACGTGGACCCGCTCAGGGACCGGCGCCGCGCCGGAAGGCCCCCTCAGGCTGCCGCGAACAGGTCGGGATGGCGCAGGCGCAGGGCGTAGACGAGGAGCAGGGTTTTGATGTCGGTGATCTCGCCCCGGTCGCTCATGGCGCTGAGGCTGGCGAGATCCATCTCGTGCACCGTGATGTTCTCGTGCTCGGCGTCGAGGCCGCCGCCCGGACCGGAGCGGTCGTCGGCGCCGTAGGGGGCGAGGAACAGGTCCATCTGCTCCGTGGAGATGCCCGGCATGCTCCAGCCGCAGGCGATGCGTTCCAGGGTCCCGAGGCGCACGCCGACCTCCTCGTAGGCCTCCCGCCGCGCGCCCTCCTCCGGATCGGCCTCGTCGAGGAGGCCGGCCGGAACCTCGAAGAGGGATTCGGTCCCGGCCGCGTAGAGGGCCGCGGGCCGGAACTGCTCGACGAGGAGCGCCACGCCGCGCACCGGATCGTAGGGCAGCACGGCGACGGCGCGGCCATGATCCTCGATCTCACGGGCGAGACGCGTTCCGTCCGGCATCGTCACCTCGGCGACGAGAAACCGGCTCCAGCCGTCATGCAGGATCCGAGTGCCACGGATGACAGGCGCCATGCTCTTTCCTCACGCGCCGTCCGATGCGGGACGGCCGACGCGCGGGCCTTAGCAGTGCGTTGGCGCACGAATGAGGCGGCCTCAGTCCGGGCCGCGCCGGATCGTGAATCGAATCGCGCCGTCGCGGCGCTCCTGGTCCAGCAGCGCGTCGCCCTCGCTCCGCACGAGATGCGGGATGTCGATGGCCGCCAGGGGGTCCGTGCTCAGGACCGCCAGGACGGCACCGGGGGGCAGGCGCCGCAGGGCCTTGCGGGTGCGCAGCACCGGCAGCGGACATTTCAGGCCCGACAGGTCGAGTTCGACAGGATCGGACGGTTCAGCGGGCATTAGCTCTCACGCCATGAAAAAACCCGTCGCGGCCCGGGAGCCGTCGACGGGTGATGTCGGGATGGAGGCCCGGCGTTCATCGCCGGGCCGGCCGCCGCCCTCAGTAGCCGTAGCCGTAAGCCGGGTAGCCGTAGCTGTAGGCCGGCGCGGCGTAGCCGTAGGCGGGGGCACCGTACCCGTAGCCATACGCGGGGGCGCCGTAGCCGTAACCGGCACCGACATAGCCCCGGTCGTAGTAGCCGTAGCGCGGGGCCTGGCTCGCCGCGATGGCGCCGCCGATGATGCCGAGGGCCGCACCGGCCGCGAGGGCGCCGCCGATGCCGGGGCCGCGACGGTAACCGCCGTAATAGCCACGGCCGTAACCCCGGCCGTAGCCGGCGCCGTAATAGCCACCGCCGTAGCCGCCGCGCCAACGCACGCTCTCGACGCCGGCACGCTCACCGGCGATCTGGCCGGCGTTGAGGGCCGGGAACGGGGCCGCCTGGGCGGAGGTGAAGGAGCCCGCCGACAAACCGAGGGCGGTGGTGCCCGCGAGGGCGAGGGACAGGATGCGCGACATGCGGAACGTCTCCGGCTTGCGATCAGATATCCCTATGAACGGCATCGTGCCTGAACCGTTCCCGAACGAACACAGTCAAGCCTTTCACAATCGGCGCGATCGGATCCGCGTCAGATTCCCTAGAAAACGCACTCGGTGAAGGCCGGCTCGACGGAGCGCTGCCACCGGCCCTCGTAATCCGCGAGGTAGCCCTCGGCCCGCGAGCGCCCGGCGGCGACGATGGCCTCCAGGGGCTGGAGGTGGCGGGTCTCGTCCTGCCCCTGGGCGTCGCGGCGCCCCCGGGCGGCGAGCCCCGAGCGGGCCACCGCCAGGGCTTCCGCCGCGACCGCGCCGAGGGGCCGTCCGCCGATGCGGGCGGCGAGGCCGAGGCGCGGCACCGTGGCGCGCAGGCATTCGCGATCGCAGTCGCTCCAGCCCTTGGCGATGTCCCAGGCGGCGGCCAGCGCCGCATCGTCGTAGAGCAGGCCGACCCAGAACGCCGCCTGGGCGGCGATCATCGCCGGGCCGCCGACATCGGCGCCGCGCATCTCGAGGAAGCGCTTCAGGCGCACCTCGGGAAAGGCCGTCGAGGCGTGGTTGGCCCAGTCCGACACCGTGGCGCGCTCGCCCGGCAGGGCCGCGAGCCGGCCCGCCATCAGGTCGCGGAACGAGGCGCCGGAGACGTCGTGATAGGTCTCGCCGCGCTTGACGAAGTACATCGGCATGTCGAGGAGCCAGTCGACATAGGCCTCGTAGCCGAAGCCCGGGGCGAAGGCGCGGGGCAGCATGCCGGTTCGGTCGGGATCGGTGTCGCGCCAGATCTCCGAGCGGCGCGACAGGAAGCCGTTGGGCCGTCCGTCGGTGAAGGGCGAATTGGCGAAGAGCGCGGTGGCGACGGGCTGGAGCGCCAGGGCGACGCGCATCTTGGCGACCATGTCGGCCTCCGACGCGAAGTCGAGATTCACCTGCACGGTGGCCGTGCGCAGCATCATGTCGAGGCCGAGCGTCCCGACCTTCGGCATGTAGCCGGCCATGATCTTGTACCGGCTCTTCGGCATCACGGGCGTTTCCTCGCGAGTCCACTTTGGACTCATCCCGAGGTCGAGGAAGCCGATGCCGAGGGGGTCGGCCACGCGCTTGGCGGCCTCGAGGTGCGTGCGCAACTCGGATTCCGTGGCGTGCACGTCGGCCAGCGGCGCGCCGGAGAGCTCGAACTGCCCGCCCGGCTCCAGGGAGATGGCGCCGCCCTCCTGGCCTGCGAGACCGATGAGATGGCCCGCATCCTCGATGGCCTCCCAGCCGGTCTCGCGCGCGAGGCCTTCGAGAAGGGCGCGGATACCGGAATCCCCGGCGTAGGGGACCGGGCGGTTGCCGTCGCGGTAGAACGGGACCTTCTCGTGCTCGGTGCCGATGGCGAAGCGCGCGGGCGGCTTCTCGCCCTCGGCGAACCACGCGATCAGTTCATCCCGCGTCGTCAGCGGCGTCGTGTCGGACGTATCGCGCGCCATGCGCTGGCCTCGTGGTGAATAGGGTCGGATGAAAGGCCGGTCGACCTGGGGTCGGTTGCGCCCCGTCGGGATGCCGCCTCCTTAATCCACGCCCGCGGCGCGAACAACGCGCGCGACGGCGCGCGGCGTCAGCGTGTGTCCCCCAGCACCGACTGCACCAGGGCGAGCACCGCGACGGCGGCCGTATCGGCCCGCAGGATGCGGGGTCCGAGGGACAGGGCAACGGTGTTGGGCCGGCCCGCGATGAGCGCGCGCTCGTCCGGCGCGAACCCGCCCTCCGGCCCGACCAGCACGGCGAGTGGCGGGGGCGCGCCCGGGTCGGCTGCCCCGCGCAGGGCCGCGATGGGATCGGACAGGGGCGCGTCCTCGTCGCAGAACACGAGCAGGCGCTCGGGCGCGAGGTCGGCGAGGGCCTGGGGCAGGCGCACGGCCGGGGGAAGGTCCGGCAGGCTAAGGATGCCGCACTGCTCCGCCGCCTCGACGGCGTTGGCGCGCAGGCGCTCGGCGTTCAGCTTTTCCCCTTGCGTACGCTGCGTGAAGACGGGCCGGATGGTGCCGGCCCCCATCTCCACCGCCTTCTGGGCGAGGTAGTCGAGGCGCGCGCTCTTCAGGGGCGCGAACAGGTAGTGCAGGTCGGAGCGCGGCGTCTGGCCACGGGTCCGCTCCCGCACCACGAGGTCGGCGCTCTTGCGGCCGGATTGCGCCAGGGTGGCCCGCCACTCGCCGTCGCGTCCGTTGAACAAGAGCACCGGGTCCTCCGGCCCCCGGCGCAGGACGTTGAGCAGATAGTTCGCCTGCGCCCGGTCGAGGGGCAGGACCGCGTCCGGCGCGAGGCTGGCCTCGACGTGAAGGCGGGGGGCGGTGAAATCGTAGGCGGCCATGCGGGGGTGGTCGCGTGGCGCTCGAAGCCTGTCAACGCGCCGCCTGTGGCCAAAGAGCCACGCGGGCCGACTTTGTGCGCTTTGCCCACGGCCGAACGGCCGGCGCGGTTTGCGACTCGAAAGACGCCACATTCCTATGGCGAAACGCCTTTCGGGGTTTCGAATCGCGCGGGACGCATCGCGTCCCCGCAGCGGATCGGGCCATCGCGCCGGCGGTCAGGGGCAGAGCTCCCGCCGGGGCGTCGGGGAGACTTTAAGGGAAGTCAGAGCATGTCGTTCAAGCATATCGCGACGGTCGCCGTCGTCCTCGCCGGCTCCGTGCTGGCCGGCTCCGTGCTGGCTTCGCAGACCGCCTTCGCGCAGGCCGTCGAGTGCGGCGAGATCCAGAAGACCCTGCAGGCCCGCAAGGACCTCGTGGCCAAGGCGAACTCCGCCTCGAACTCGAAGAAGAAGATGACCCCGCAGGAAGCCTGCGCGTTGTTCGGCAAGCTCCAGAACAACGGCTCCGAGGGGATGAAGTGGATCACCGCCAACAAGGAGTGGTGCTCGATCCCCGATTCGTTCGCGGAAGGCTTCAAGGCCGACCATCTCAAGGTCGGCGGCATCCGCACCAAGATCTGCGGCATCGCCGCCCAGGCCGCCAAAATGGAAGCCCAGGGCCGCGCCCAGGCCCAGAACGGCGGCGGTGGCGGCGGTCTCCTCGGCGGCCCGGGCCTCACCGGTGCGATGAAGATGCCCCAGGGCGCACTCTGATCGCGCAGTCCCGGCGCCTTTCCTGGCGACTTGCCCGGCGACTTGTCTCGTCGGGGCATTGCCCGCCATACGCCGCGGGATGATTGGCGTTCCCAGCACCCCCGGTCCCGCATGCGCGTGACCCGCTCCCCCCCATCCGAAGAACACCCCGTCGCCGATGCCGTCGCCGGGCATTGGGTCGACCGCTGGGCGCCGCGGCGGACGCGCCCCTACCTGCGCCTCGCCCGCATCGATCGCCCCATCGGCTGGTGGCTGCTGCTGCTGCCGTGCTGGTGGTCGGCGGCCCTGGCCGGCCTCGCCGCGGGCACGGCTCCGAACCCGCTCCACCTCGTCCTGTTCCTCGTGGGCGCCGTGGCCATGCGCGGCGCGGGCTCGACCTACAACGACATCGCCGACCGCGACCTCGACGCGCAGGTGGAGCGCACCCGCTCGCGCCCCCTTCCCTCCGGCCAGGTTCGGGCCCGGCACGCGGCGGCGTTCCTCGGTCTCCAGACCCTCGTCGGCCTGGCGGTGCTGCTGCAGTTCAACGCCGACGCCGTCCTGGTCGGCATCGCGTCGCTCCTGCCGGTGGCGATCTATCCGTTCATGAAGCGGGTGATGCCGATGCCCCAGCTCGTCCTCGGCCTCGCCTTCGCGTGGGGCGCGCTGATGGGGTGGGTGGCGGTGTTCGGCCGTCTCGATGCCCCAGCCTGGCTGCTCTACGCCGGCACCATCGCGTGGGTGGTGGGGTACGACACGATCTACGCGGTACAGGACATCGAGGACGACGCCATCGCGGGCATCCGCTCCTCGGCCCGCACCTTCGGACCGCGTCTGAAGCCGGCCATCGGTGCCTGCTACGCCGCCGCCGCGGGTTTCGTCGGGGTCGCCGCCTGGCGGGCGGGGGCCGGCCCCGTGGGGTTCCTCGGCGTCGCCGGGTTCGCCGCCCATCTCGGATGGCAGATCCGGCGCCTGGAAGCGGGAAACGGGCGCGGCGCCCTCATGCTGTTTCGATCGAACCGCGATGCGGGCCTGATCCTGTTCGCCGGTCTAGCGCTCGACGCGGGCCTGCGGGCCTGGACGGGATAAGGTTCAGCAGACGCCCCCGCAGGCGATCTCGCTCTCGCCGCGATGGATCAGCGGGCGCACCGGCAGCGAGCCGGTCTTGCGACGCACGAGGAAGCGCGGGCGGCGGCCGGAGAGCAGGCCGTGGCGGCGGCGGGTGCGGGTCAGGCCCAGCGCCACGGGGCCGATCTGACGCGACACGGCGGCGAGGCTGCCGTCCTCCTTCACGATCATCCGGGCCAGGCCGGACTTGCCGGCAACATCCCGCCACAGGGCCACCACCTCGTCCTCGCAGAACGGGCCGAGGCGACCGATGACGGCACTGTCCGCGCCGACGAGGAGGAGATCGAAGCGATCCTCGCCGCAGGTGTCGCTGGCGTCCTCCGAGAAGGCCAGGGCGACGCCGGTGGGCGCAAGCGCACCGGTGCGGCCGATCACCGGCAGACGGGCGGCGACGAAGGCGGGCAGGGCCTGAACGGTGGCGGCGTCGGCGGCGTGGTTCAGGTTGGCGACGGTGTTCATGCTTGCGAAAGTGTTCGTGCTTGCGAAAGTGTTCATGGCCCGGTGACCCTGTTGCTGGCAACGGCCTCTGCTGGACCGCCCGTCTATGACAAGCAGAATTGCGTCTAACCTCCTCCAGCGACCTTAAGAGTGAGCGTTAAGCGAATATGGACGCGGGCTTGATGCCAAGAATGCTCAACGGTTCCTTGCCGCGATATCCGAGATCCAAGCGTATCGACCTCTGCGCAGCAATCCTTGTGGCGGCCGACCCGGCACCCTACAACGGACGGGACGGCGCATCGGCCTGCCGCGTGGCATCCTCCCTGCTCCGTCCCCAACGCCTTTTTCGCCAGAACCCCGATCCGACAGGAGTCGCATGCCCGATACGAGCGTACCACCCGCCACGGGTGGACCGGATGCGGCCCACGCCCGAGGACCCGTCGAAGTCCGGGACGAGGTGCACGCCCTCGTGCCGGCCCTGCGCGACGCGATCCGCGAGGCGGCCGGCCTCGCGCTTCCGTTCTTCCGGGCGGGCGAGCAGACGGGCGCGCGGATCTGGTCGAAGGCCGGGGGCTCGCCGGTGACCGAGGCGGATGTCGCCGTCGATACGTTCCTGAAGATCCGCCTGAGCGCTCTGCTGCCGGCGGCGGCGTGGCTCTCCGAGGAGACGGCCGACGACGCGCTGCGCCTCAAGGCCGACCTCGTCTGGATCGTCGATCCCATCGACGGCACCCGGGCCTTCCTCACCGGGCACCCGGACTGGTCGATTTCCGTGGCGCTTCTGGCCGGCGGCCAGCCGGTGCTCGGCTTCGTCCATGCGCCCGTGAGCGGACATTTCTACGAGGCGGCGGCGGGCTTCGGGGCGACCCGCGACGGCGCGCCCCTCCGCGCCTCCGCGCAGGCGGCCCTCGCGGGCGCGCGCGTGACGGGCCCGAAACCGATGATGGAGCGCCTCGCACGCGGCGCGACCCAGGGCGGAGTGAAGCCGGATTTCGTCGTGGTCGAGCGCGTGCCATCCCTGGCCCTACGCGTCGCGCGGGTGGCCGACGGCTCCATTGATGTCGGACTGGTGTCGTCGGACGCCCGCGACTGGGATCTGGCGGGCGCCGACCTGCTCCTGCGCGAGGCCGGCGGTTCGGTGAGCGACCTGTCAGGCCGTCCCACGCCCTACAACCGCCCGGACCCGGTCCACGGGGCCCTCATCGCCCTGCCGGACGGCCTGCGGGCCGAGACGGTGGAAGCCCTGGCCCGCGGCTAGGGTCGTCGAGGGGCGCGACCCACGAGGGTCGCCACGACGCGGAAGGTCCGAGTCCGCGCTCGACACGACGATGCCCCCTCTGGAAGGAGAGGGGGTGTCCGGTCGTCTGGAGGTGGGTGGAGCGCCCGTCGGGAGCCGAGACGGGGGCGACCCGATCGGCGCCCGTTCGAACGCGGAAAACCGTTTCGCTCAGCGAAACCGGGTCCGCGCGCCGGTGCTCAAGCGTGCTCGCGCAGGGCCACGGCCTCGGGGGCCATGCCGAACCGCTCGGCGAGGTGCCAGCGCAGTTCGCGGGCCGAATGATAGTTGTAGGAGGTGTCGATGAGATGGCTCAGGTCGGTCGTCTTGGCGCCGCGCGTCGCGGCCTGCTTGAGACGGTCCACCCGGAAGGTCGCCGCGTCGGTGACGGGCGAACGGACGCTTCTGCGTCGGGTGTATTCGAACAACATGCTTTTTCTTGTGTACTTTCAGGTGTCGTGATGTGCGGGACCCCTTAACGGGTCCGGTATCGTCGCTTGGTGCTGCGGGGTGCCGGATCGAGCCATCGTTCCCATCCGGAACGCGTGATCGATGACCGACGGTGAACGGCTCTTCACGAGGACCGTTGGTGACGCCAGCCCCGAGGGCTGGCGCCGAGGGCGTCAGGCCGCCTGGAGGTTACCAGCCGAGTCCTTGCCGCTGCGCTTGTCCGTCTGGATCTCGTAAGAGATCTTCTGGCCCTCGATGAGGTTGCGCATGCCTGCACGCTCGACGGCGGAAATGTGGACGAAAACGTCCTTGCCGCCATCGTCAGGCTGAATGAAGCCGTAGCCCTTGGTCTCGTTGAACCACTTAACAGTGCCGGTATTCACGAATAGATCCTCGTATCGTTCGTCGATCTGGCCACCGGATCCTGGGGATACGGCAACGTAGATCCTCTTCAAAACGTCCTGACGGGGATCAGCAGGACGTGAAACGCTTGGGTGTACAAGCGCCCGGCTCACCGAAACCCGCTGATGAGATATGTAGTCGGTTCATGCGGCCGCAACAAGGCGTGCCGGCTCACGGATGCCTTCGAATGGCCTGCGGCAATGGCGCCGACCGCTGGGAATCCCGGGCGTCCCGGTGCATATAAGGGTTCGGGTCCAGGCAGTTAGTGTCCCTTTCCGAAACGCCTTCCGCTCCGCCGCGCCCAACGCGCGCACCGGTGGCGGACGGGGATTTTGTAAGGCACTCTTGAGCGCCGTCGATGCCCATCTCCGCCGCGTCCCGCCTCGCCCGTGGGAGTTTCGCGGACCGGAATGGGCGGGGGCGGTTCGGTGACGAGGCAGTTAGGCGGTTCATGGCGGGCATCTCGGTTTCCCTCGAAGGCGCGAACATCCAGCTTTCCTTCCAGAAGGACGACCAGGCGACGGCGGTGGTGATGGATGCGCGTGCCGCCCGCGCCCTGGTGCGGGCCGTCGGCCATCTCCTCACGGCCATCGACGAGCCGGACGACACCGACGGGCCGGAGGAGCTGGACGAGGACTTGGCGATGCTCGACGTGACCTCCTCGGCCATCGAGGTGGGGACGGACGAGCAGGGGCAGGCCGTGGTCGCCCTCCAGGCCGGGGCATTGCCGCCGTTCCAGCTGCGCCTGACGGACGAAGAGGCCCGCCACGTGGTGACGAGCCTCTCGGAAATCCTCAGTGCCCCGCGCGACGTGCGTACCTCGCACGGGGATCATTGAGCGGACGGTTACATCCGGACGCCGGGATCGGTCGGGCCACCGGGCAGGTAATCCGGCTCGGACCCCGGACCCGTCGGCTCGTCGATGCCCGGATCGTTGACCGGATAGGGCGTACGCGGACCGGTGGGGCCGATATCCGGCTGCTCGTCGGGCGGCGGGGGCGCCGGCAGGTCGCCCGGAATGCCGCCGGGCAAGGGTTCGGGGATCGGTAGGCCGGGGTTGGCCATGCGGACTCTCCTGCGATGGGAATGCGCTGACCAACACATGCCCCGGGCGGAGGGTTCCGGAAACGTGGTCGTCGCGGTCGCAGCGGCGCGCCCCTGCGGAAGTCCCGTCAGCGTTTGACGGCGGCCTTCTGCACCTTGGCCTTTTCGGGTGCGGTGCCGGCGAACAGTTCCGACAGGCGGCGCTGGTCGAGACCGCGGGTCACGTCCGCCGACGCGGCGGCCGGGCCCGCGACGGGCTTTCGCGCGTCGATTGAGCCGGTGGTCACCGGATCGGGAAGCGCCGCCACGGGCCGGGGCGCGGGCTCGCGCTGCAGGCGCATGGTCCAATGGGCGGCGGTGGAGAGCGCGGCGATGGCGAGGATCGCCTTGATGCCACCCGTGAGGAGGCGTCTCATTGTGGTCAGGCCCGAAGCTACGCGGTGGCACGCGACCGGTTCCCCGGCCTTGGAGCATCTTCACCCACGAGCGTTAACGAACGGCCCCGTCCAACCCGGCTCACCGTCCCGGATCGGGCCGCACACGGTCCCGGCGGCCAAACACCGGACGGGCAGCAACGGACGGAGCGGGACGCGGTGAAAAGGGTGGGCCTTGCGCCACGGCCGCGGTTCCTGTTCCCCGCATCCGTGACACGCCTGCCGCAACCCGGCCCACTAGGCCTCACAGGAACGGTGCAGAGAACTGGTCCGCACCGCCCCGTCACGACAGGCCCCGCCACCATGCGAGGCCCGAGCGGGTCCGCGAAACCATCGAACGCATCGGCGGCAGGGAGTGTCGATGTAGGCGCCGGGCCGGGAGCCGGCAATTGGTCCCCGCGCCGCAGGAGCCCCGGGCGCGGGTCGACCGACGATGGTTACCGCAACGAACCGCAGAACCGCTGGATGCGGGTGCACGCCTCTTCCAGGGCGGCGTTCGAGGTCGCATAGGAGATGCGCAGGTTCGGCCCGAGGCCGAAGGCCGAGCCGTGGACGGCGGCGACGCCCTCAGCCTGGAGCAGCTCGACCACGAAGTCCTCGTCGGTCTCGATGACCTTGCCGGACGGCGCCCTGCGCCCGATCGCCTCGGCGCAGGAGGGATAGACGTAGAACGCACCCTCGGGCGTCGGGCACTTCAACCCCTGGGTCTGGTTCAGCATCGACACCACGAGGTCGCGGCGCGCCTGGAACGCCGTGCGAAACTCGGCGAGGTGCGCCTGCGGCCCGTCGAGGGCCGCCACCGCCGCCCATTGCGAGATCGAGCAGGCGCCCGAGGTCTGCTGACCCTGGACGAAATCCATGGCCTTGATGAGTTTTTCCGGGCCGGCGGCGTAGCCGATGCGCCAGCCGGTCATGGCGTAGGCCTTCGAGACGCCGTTCATGGTGAGCGTGCGCTCGTAGAGATTCGGCTCGACCTGGGCCGGGGTGACGAATTCGAAATCGCCGTAGCAGAGGTGCTCGTACATGTCGTCGGTAAGGACCCAGACCTGGGGATGGCGCAGGAGCACGTCGGTGATCCGCTTCATCTCGTCCCGCGCATAGGCCGCCCCCGAGGGGTTCGACGGCGAGTTGAGGATGATCCACTTCGTTCTCGGGGTGATCACCCGCTCCAGCTCCTCCGGCTGGAGCTTGAAGTCGTGTTCCATGGTGGTCTCAGCGAAGACCGGCGTGCCGCCGCACAGGACCACCATCTCGGGGTACGAGACCCAGTAGGGACGCGGAATCACCACCTCGTCGCCGGGGTTCAGGGTGGCGAGCAGGGCGTTGTAGATCACGTGCTTGCCGCCGGTGCCGACGATGGTCTGCGACGCCTTGTAGTCGAGTCCGTTCTCGCGCTTGAACTTCGTCACGATGGCCTCGCGCAGGGGCACGATGCCGGAGACGGGCGTGTACTTCGTCTCCCCGCGAGCGATGGCCGCCACGGCCGCATCCTTGATGTGCTGGGGCGTGTCGAAATCCGGCTCTCCCACGGACAGGCTGATGACATCCATCCCGCCGGCTTTGAGCTCGCGCGCCTTCTGCGTCATCGCGATGGTCGCGGACGGTTTCACACGCGACAGGGCGTCGGCGAGAAAGCCCATGGGAGAACTCCGGTAGTTTTGCGCGGTTTTCGGACGGGCGGGACCGTAGTCGCCGTTCGAAAGCGGGGCAAGTTCACCGGGACCGCATTGCGCAATGCCATTTTTGATATAAGTTCATGGGCATAAGTTCATGGGCATGAGCTGGACAGTCGATGTCCTCGATGAGGGCGTTCTCGCGGACCGGCAAGCGCGTCGTGATCGTGGCCGCTTTCATGAAGAAGACCCAGAAAACACCGAGCGGTGGCTGGATCTGGCCGAAGAGCGAGCGAAAGGCGTGGTGTGATGGCGATTCCGTTCAAGACCATCCGCGAACGGTGGAATGCCGAGCCGGACTACCGGGCCGCGCGGGACGCAGTATCGCCGGTGATGGACCTGGCATTCGCCATGGCCGAGGCCCGTCATCGCGCGCGCCTCTCCCAGGCGGAAGTCGCCCAGCGTATCGGCACGTCCCAGGCCATGGTCGCGCGGTGGGAGAGTGGGAAATCCGCCCCCACAACAACCTCGCTCCGCCGCTTCGCCGACGCGACGGGTGCCACGTTGCATATCCGTCTCGAAAGCGCGTCTGCAGAAGACGCTCAGCCGGCCTGACGACAACGTCGGGAACTGCAAGGGGCTCGAAGTTTCACCCCTTGGTGAGAATCGCGATGGACTGCCCGAGCGGCTCGCCCGAAGGCCAGGGCGCGGTGTTGCCGTCGATGAACGCCACGTGCGCATAGCCGAGGCGCTGGGACCAGACGGTGATCTGGTTGCGCTCGATGAACTGGTTGAGGTGGGGCACCGTGCTGGCGCGTTGGGCCTGCACGGTCTTGTCGAACACCGCCCAATGGTCGGGGATGGCGAATTCGAGGAACGAGAGCACCACGCGGCCGCCGGGACGCAGGGCCCGGTGGGCATCCTCGAGGTAGAGGTAGGTCTCGGCGTGCAGGAGGTGGGTGAACACGCTGAAGGCGCACAGCACATCCACCGACGCCGCCTCGACGGGCAGGGACAGGGCGCGGTTGAGGACGAACCTGTAGGCCCGCGGCGTTCGCGACCGCGCGTAGTCGAGGAGGGCCGGCACCACGTCGAGGCCGAGATAGCCGACCGCGATCCGATCGGCGAGGGCCACGGCGAGGCGTCCGCTGCCACAGCCGAGATCGACCACCGCCATGCCGGGCTCCAAGCCGGCGTGCAGCAGGATCTCGCACTCGATGGCGCCGACGCTCGCGTACGAGCCGCCGACCGCCAGACTCATGGCCGTGTCGATGGGATGCTGCCGGATCAGGTCGGCGACGTGGCGCTCATAATCCTCGACGAAGTGAAATTTCGCCATTTTTCCTACAAACCGATCCTTTGATGGACGACGGGGTCAGCCGTGTCGCACATCGCCGCCGCGCCCGTCACCCTTCGACACGACAACGCCGCCGCCCCCGCAAGGGGACGGCGGCGCGAGGGCGGGTCGGGCTGAAGGATCAGCCGCCGAACAGGCGCTTGATGCCGGAGAGCAGGCCGCCGGACTTGACGGGTTCGAAGGGCTCGGATTCGGCGACGTTGGTCTCCGCCGGCTTCGGGGCGGAGGACGCCGCCTGGACGAGACCCAACGCCGCCGTATCCGTGGTCTCGCGGTCGATGAGGATGAAGCCGCCGGTGTCGCGGTTCTGCGCGTAGGCGTCCACCGGCACCGGCCGGTCGAGGGTCAGGGTGACGTCACCGATGTCGTTGGCGACGAGCCGGGTCACGGGCTCGGCCTGCCCCGTCTCGGGATCGAGGCGGCTGCGGATGGTGCTGACTACGGCGTTGACCGTGACGGTGCCGATCTTGGCGAGCAGGGTCGCGCCCTGGTTCAGCTCGGTCTCGGCGGCCCAGAACAGGCGGGCGTCGAGACTGTCGGTGACGCGGATCGGCGCGGAGGCCGCCGCGATGACGGCGCCGCGCGAGGCATCGACCTCGTCGGCCAGCACGAGGGTCACGGACTGGCCCTCCACCGCGTGCGGCAGGTCACCGTCGGCGGTGTAGATCCGGGCGATGGTGGAGGTGCGGTTCGAGGGTGCGATGACGACGCTGTCGCCGGGGGCGACGCAGCCGCTGGCGATGAGGCCGGCGAAGCCCCGGAACTCGGAGTTCGGCCGGTTGACCCACTGCACCGCCATGCGGAACGGCGCCGCCTGCTCCTCGACGCGCACGGGCACCTCTTCGAGGTACTGCAGCAGCGGCGTGCCCGTGTACCAGGGCACGGCGGCGCCCGGCAGCACGACGTTGTCGCCGTTCTTGGCCGAGAGCGGAATCGCCCGGACTTCGGTGAAGCCGAGGGGTGCCGCGAAGGCGTCGAACGCCTGGGTGATGGCCGCGAACTTGTCCTGCGACCAGCCGACGAGGTCCATCTTGTTGACGGCGAGGGCGACCCGCTTGATGCCCAGCAGCGAGACGAGGAGCGCGTGGCGGCGCGTCTGCCGGGTCAGACCCTGACGCGCATCGACGAGGATCACGGCCACGTCCGCCGTGGAAGCGCCGGTGGCCATGTTGCGGGTGTACTGCTCGTGGCCGGGGGTGTCGGCGACGATGAACGAGCGCTTGTCGGTGGAGAAGAACCGGTAGGCGACGTCGATGGTGATGCCCTGCTCGCGCTCGGCCTGGAGACCGTCGACGAGGAGCGCGAGGTCGATCTCGGCCCCTTGCGTCCCGTGCTTGCGCGAATCGCGCTGCAGGGCGGTGACCTGATCGTCGAAGATCTGCTTAGTGTCGTGCAGGAGCCGGCCGATCAGGGTCGACTTGCCGTCGTCCACCGAGCCGCAGGTGATGAAGCGCAGCACCTCCTTGCTCTGATGGGCGGCGAGGAAGCTGTCATAGCCGAAGGCCTCGGGCGATTGATGGATGGTCATCTTAGAAATAGCCCTCCTGCTTCTTGCGCTCCATGGCGCCGGACCCGTCCTTGTCGATGACCCGGCCCTGGCGTTCCGAGGTGCGGGCGGCCAGGGTCTCGCCGATGATCTCGGGCAGGGTCGCGGCGTCGCTCTCGACGGCGCCCGTGAGAGGATAATCCCCGAGCGTCCGGAAGCGGACGGAGATGTCCTTCGGGGTCTCGCCGGGCTCGAGGGGCAGGCGGTCGTCGTCGACGAGGATGAGCTGGCCGTCGCGCTCCACCACCGGGCGGGGCTTGGCGAAGTAGAGCGGCACGATCGGGATGTTTTCCTGCTCGATGTAGAGCCAGACGTCGAGCTCGGTCCAATTCGAGATCGGGAACACCCGCAGGGACTCGCCGCGCTTCTTGCGCAGGTTGTAGACGTGCCACGGCTCGGCGCGCTGGCGCTTGGGGTCCCAGCGGTGCTGGGCCGTACGGAGCGAGAAGATGCGCTCCTTGGCCCGGCTCGCCTCCTCGTCGCGGCGCGCGCCGCCGAAGGCCGCGTCGAACTTATGCTTGTCGAGCGCCTGCCGCAGCCCTTGCGTCTTCATCACGTCGGTGTGGACTTCCGACCCGTGGCTGATGGGACCGACGCCGCGCGCCAGACCCTCCTGATTCGTGTGGACGATGAGGTCGAGCCCCAGATCCTTGGCCCGCTGATCGCGAAACGCGATCATCTCCTTGAACTTCCACGTCGTGTCGATGTGCATCAGGGGAAACGGCAGGCGGCCGGGCGCGAACGCCTTCAGGGCCAGGTGCAGCAGCACCGAGGAATCCTTGCCGATGGAGTAGAGCATCACCGGGTTCTCCGTCTCGGCGACGGTCTCCCGCATGATGTGGATGCTCTCGGCCTCCAGGCGCTGCAGGTGGGTGAGGCGCTCGGCGCGGGTGGCTGCGAGGGCGGCGCTCATCGGGCCATCTCCGGGGCGTTCGTGTGGGTCGGGGTTTCGAATGCCGCCGGCTCCTGGCCAGGCTGAACGTCGGCCTCTGGGGCGTGGATGTGCAAACCGCATTCCTTCTTCGAGGCCTGCTCCCACCACCAGCGGCCGGCACGCTCGTCCTCGCCGACCTTGATGGCGCGGGTGCAGGGGGCGCAGCCGATGGAGGGAAAGCCGCGATCGTGCAGGACGTTGTAGGGGATGTAGTTGTCGGCCACGAACCGGTCGACATCCGTCCGGCTCCAATCAGCCAGGGGATTGATCTTGATGAGGTCGCGGGCCTCGTCGGCCTCGGCCAGCGGCGTGTCGGCCCGATTGGCCGATTGCCCGGCGCGCAGGCCCGTCAGCCACCCGGCGGCGCCCGCGAGCGCCCGCCCCAGGGGCTCGACCTTGCGGAAGCCGCAGCAGGCCTGCCGCGCGGACACCGACTGGCGAAAGCCGTTGATCCCCTCCTCCCGCACGAAACGCTCCTCGGCCTCGCGCTCCGGCGCGTAGGCCTGGATGCGGATGCCGTAGGCCGATTCGGTCTCGGTCCAGGTGTCGTAGGTCTCGGGGTAGAGCCGGCCGGTGTCGAGGGTGACGATCTCGGTACGACCCTTGTTCATCGCCAGCGCGTGCGTCAGGGCCTGATCCTCGATGCCGAGGCTCGTGGTGAAGACGAGGCGGCCCGGTACCGTCGCCTCGATGAGGGCGATGCGGCCCTTGAGATCGAGGCCGGCCATGCCGTCGGCGAGGGCGCGCGCCGCGTGTTCCAGGGGAAAGCTCATGACGGTGTTCGGAATGTCCGCTTGTCTGACGATTGAAATGTTCGCTATAACGAACGCTGTCAAGGCATCACAGCCTGCGTGCCGGACATCCCGGCCCTGTGGGCGGTGCGATCGGCCAACGGCCCGATCCCGTCATGGTTGCCTGACAAGGAAAGATCCTTCTCATAAGGGTCGTGCGCCGTGCTCGTCCGCACGCCGCGCCGATCCCGGAACCGACACGAGGCCACCTTGGATGCGATCGATCTGAAGATCCTCGGGCTGTTGCAGCACGACGCCACGCTCTCCATCGCCACCATCGGCGAGCGGGTCGGCCTGTCGCAGACCCCGTGCTGGAAGCGCATCCAGCGCCTGGAGGCCGATGGGGTCATCGACCGGCGCGTCGCCGTGCTCGATCCCGTGAAACTCGGCCTCGGCCTGACGGTGTTCGTCTCCATCGAGACCGCAGACCATTCCCGCGAGTGGCTGGAGCGCTTCGCCGAGACCGTCTCGGCCATGCCGGAGGTGCTGGAATTCTACCGCATGGCCGGGGATGTGGACTACATGCTGCGCGTCGTCGTGGCCGATATGCGCGCCTACGACACCTTCTATAAGCATCTCATCGCGACGCTGCCGTTGAAGAACGTGACATCGCGCTTCGCCATGGAGAAGGTGAAGTCCACCACCGCCCTGCCCCTGCCGGCTCCACCGGCCAGCGGACGCTTCGTGCCGACGCTGTCGGTGGTTGCGGGGGAATAGGCGCAAGAGAACGAACTTCTGTTTTGCGGCGCAACCGCAGGCAGCTCCTTCTACCGTGACGTCGTTCTGTAAAACGGACATTCCGTTGGCAGCGCGGCCGCTCAGGACGACATGGCTTTCCCAATGGCACGACACGCGATCCTCCCCCGCACGGCCCCGTTCGAAGACAAGGAACGGGCGAGCCTCGACGCCGTCCTGGGCGCCGCGACCCCGATCCAGCGGGCCTGGCTCGCCGGCTTCCTCGCGGGCCTCGACGCCGCGGGCGGCCAGCCCGCCGCCGCCGCGCCCGCCGCCCCCCCGAAGGCGGCCGAGCCCCTGACCATCCTGTTCGCCAGCGAATCCGGCAATTCGGAGAAGCTCGCGAGCGATGTCGCCAAACTCGCCCGCAAGAACGGGTTCAAGCCCAAGATCGTGGATTTCTTCGATCTCGACGTGGCGTCGCTCGCGAGCGAGAAGCACGTGGTGGCCATCGCGGCGACCTGGGGCGAGGGCGAGCCCCCGGCCCGGGCCATGCGGGCCTACGGCGAACTCATGGGGGACGGCGCGCCGCGCCTCGACGGCATCGATTTCGCCGTGCTGGCGCTCGGCGACACCTCCTACGCGGAGTTCTGCGCCATCGGGAAGGCGCTCGATGCCCGCTTCGAGGCGCTCGGCGCCAAGCGCGCATACGAGCGCGCCGACCTCGACCTCGACTTCGACAAGCCGGCCGCCGAGTGGATCAAGAACACCCTCAAGGCCCTGGCCCCGGCGCCGAGCGCCGACAACGTTGTGGCCGTCGACTTCGCCGCCCGCGCCGCCGAGGACGACGAGGAAGCCGAGCCGAGCCGCGAGCCCCGGGTGGTCGAGGTCGTCGACCACGTGAACCTGAACTCGTCGCGCTCCGACAAGGAGACGATCCACATCGCCCTCGAATTCGAGGACGGCGCGCCGGCCTACGAGCCGGGCGACAGCCTCGAGATCTACCCCGAGAACGACCCCGCCCTCGTGGACGAGATCCTGACCGCGACGGGGCTCTCCGGCGACGACGCCCTGCGCCGGGCGCTGCTCGCCGAGCGCGACATCACCACCCTGTCGGCCACCACGGTGGAGCGCTTCGCCAAGGCCACGGGCCATGCCGAGGCGCAGAAGCTCATCGACAGCGGCGAAGCCAAGGCCTGGATCGAGGGCCGCCACCTCATCGACCTCATCCAGAGCTTCCCGGCTAAGGTGACGGCCGAACACCTCAGCACCATCACCCGGCCCCTGCCGCCGCGCGCCTACTCTATCGCCTCATCGCGCAAGGAAGTCGGCGACGAGGTCCACCTCGTCATCGCCGCCGTACGCTATGAGACCCATGGCCGGGCCCGCTCCGGCGTCGCCTCGACCCATGTGGCCGACCGGGTGAAGAACGGCGCCAAGCTGCGGGTGAAGCTGAAGCCGAACCGCCACTTCCGCCTGCCGCAGGACCCCGCCACCGACATCATCATGGTCGGCCCCGGCACCGGCGTGGCGCCGTTCCGCGCCTTCGTGCAGGAGCGCCGCGCCGTGGAAGCTCCCGGACGCTCGTGGCTGTTTTTCGGCGACCGCCACTTCACCCACGACTTCCTCTATCAGCTCGAATGGCAGGACGCCCTCGAAGACGGGTCGCTCACGCAGATCGACGTCGCCTTCTCCCGCGACCAGCCGGAGAAGATCTACGTCCAGGACCGCATCGACCATCACGCCAAGGAGTTGGTGGCGTGGCTCGACGGCGGCGCCAGCTTCTACGTCTGCGGCGACGCCAACCGCATGGCCAAGGACGTGCGCAGCGCCGTCGTGCGCGCCTATCAGCAAGTGAAGGCCCTCACCCCGGCCGATGCCGAAGCGGCGGTCGCGGCCCTGGAGCGCGCCCACCGCTACCAGCAGGACGTCTACTGAGGATCACACCGTCGTTCCGGGCGCGACAGCGAGCCCGGAACCCAGAACCGCCGACGGAGCCGACTGAACCGCGACTTGTGTTTTTGGATTCCGGGTTCGCCTACGGCGCCCTGGAATGACGCGGCGGACAGCATCCGAGAGCACGACTCCACTGAGCGATCCGCGAGCGATGCGAGCCTCGCGATCGACACTGATTGTATCGGAATTCCGCCATGGCCGAGCAGACCCCTCCCCGCCTTTACGAGACCCCGCCGACCGACCGTCCCATCACCGAGGCGGAAGCCGCCCGGTCGGCCGGCCTCGCGCACAACGAGCACCTCAAGATCGCCTCCGGCTACCTGCGCGGGACCCTGGCCGACGGGCTCCTGAAGCACGCCACCGGCGCCATCTCGGAGGATGACGGCCAACTCGTGAAGTTCCACGGGATGTACATGCAGGACGACCGCGACATCCGCGCGGAACGGACCAAGAAGAAGCTCGAAAAGGCCTTCAGCTTCATGATCCGCCTGCGCATCGCCGGCGGCGTCGTCACACCGAAGCAGTGGCTGGCGCTGGACGAGATCGCCACGGTCTATGCGGGCGGGGCCTTGCGGGCGACGACGCGCCAGACCTTCCAGTATCATGGGGTCATCAAGTCGAACCTCAAGCGCACGATGGCGGCCATCGACGCGACGCTGCTCGACACCATCGCGGCCTGCGGCGACGTCAACCGCAACGTCATGTCGGCGACGAACCCGGCGCAGTCGGGCGCCCACAAGGTCGCGTACGATCTCGCCAAGAACATCTCGGATTCCCTGCTGCCGAAGACCAGCGCCTGGCGCGAGATCTGGCTCGACGGCGAGCGCGTGGTCGGCGGCGAGGACGCGGCCGAGATCGAACCCGTCTACGGCAAGACCTACCTGCCACGGAAGTTCAAGACCGTGATCGCGGTGCCGCCCTCTAACGAGGTCGACATCTTCGCCCACGACCTCGGCTTCATCGCGATCCTCGACAAGAAGGGGAAGGTCACGGGCTGGAACGTCACGGTCGGCGGCGGCATGGGCATGACCCACGGCGAGACCGACACGTTCCCGCGCACCGCCGATGTGATGTGCTTCGTCGCGCCCGAGGACGCCCTGAAGGCGGCCGAGGCCGTGATGACGGTGCAGCGCGACTGGGGCAACCGCAAGGTCCGCAAGAACGCCCGCCTGAAGTACACCATCGAGCGCTACGGGCTGGCCGCCTTCCGGGCCGAGGTGGAGAAGCGCGTCGGCAAGCCGCTGGCCGATCCGAAGCCCTTCACCTTCACGGGCAACGGCGACCGCTACGGCTGGACCGAGGGCGACGACGGCCGCCACCACCTGACGCTCTACGTCGCTTCCGGGCGGATCAAAGATTACGAGAACGGCCCGCAGCTGCTCACGGGCCTGCGCCGCATCGCCGAGATTCACGAGGGCGACTTCCGCCTCACCGGCAACCAGAACGTCATCATCGCCAACGTGCCGTCCGAGAAGCGTGCCGAGATCGAGGCCCTGGTCGACCAGCACGGCATGATGAAGGGCGCCAGTGCGCTCCGCCGCAACTCCATGGCCTGCGTGGCGCTGCCGACCTGCGGCCTCGCGCTGGCCGAGAGCGAGCGCTACCTGCCCGACCTGATGACCGAGCTCGAGACCAGCCTCGCGTCCCACGGATTGCAGGACGACGAGATCACCATCCGGATGACCGGCTGCCCCAACGGCTGCGCCCGGCCGTTCATCGCCGAGATCGGTCTCGTGGGTCGCGGTCCCGAGCGCTACCACCTCTATCTCGGGGCGGCCTTCGACGGCTCGCGCCTGGGCAAGCTCTACGGCGAGGACGTCACCGCCTCCGAGATCAAGACGATCCTCGATCCCCTGTTCGCGGCCTACGCGAATAACAAGCGGCCCGGCGAGCGCTTCGGCGACTACCTCATCCGCGACGGCTACGTGACGAAGACGGTCAACGGCCCGGATTTCCATGAGAAGATCGGCCCGCTGAAGAGCGCGGCCTGAGTTGCGGCGAGGGAGCGGGGATGTCTCGCTCCCTCACTCATGTTTGAACGTCGCACGGGCATAACTTTCCAGAACGGCGTTCATGCGCGTCTGGTAGCCTCGCCCCTGCTGCTTGTAGGCATCGAGGACCGATGTCTTGACCCGGAGCGTGACGGATTGCGTCCGATCCGGCTCGACGAGCTTGGCGTTTGTCCAGAACGCCTCATCGAGTTCCGGCACATCGCTGAAATCGATCTCGGCGTCCGGTACGGCCGCGATCTCAACGGAGGTCATCGGACGCGCGTAGCGCTTCATCATAGCGTTTCCTTTCCCGTTGCGAGGCAGGGCGAGCCGAGATGATTCGGGTGACGCCGCTCCGATCCGTGTGAACGACGGTCAGGAACGCGACCGCATCGGCCACCTTTTTTCGAAACATGTCGAAATTCGGGCCTCGAGTGAACCGTTGCGGTTGATGGCCGTTGATTCCCCAGACAGAGGGGAACCCGGCCATGGCCAAGCACGAGATCCTGAATTTCTTCCAACATCGCCACGACGGCGCCTGGATCTGCGTCAAGCCTTTTACCCTGACGACCAAGTCGAGCAGCGTCGACATTCAGCAGGGCATGCGGTTCGATTACGGCAAGCGCGTCGGCGGAGTCGATCTGGCCGAATATCTGGAGCAGCTCGGATCGCAGTTCGGCTCGTAAGGCACACTCCCCGCGTCACGTGCGTCGAGGGCTCTTTGAGCCTTTGACCTTGCCTGGGCCGCCCCCTAGCGTGATGCCATGACCACCGCAGCGGCACCCGTGACCGCCCTCCCCGACGACCTCGCTCTTCCGCACGAAGCGGCGCCGATGACCCGGTGCCGCATTCTGGAAACCGCCGAAAAGGCGTTCCGGGAGATCGGCTACCAGAAGACCACCGTCGCCGACATCGCCCGCGCCCTGCGGATGAGTCCGGCCAACGTGTATCGTTTCTTCGATTCGAAGAAGGCGATCCACGAGGCCGTGATCAAGCGTCTCATGGACGAGACCGAGCAGCGCGTGGCCATCGCGGCGCAGGGGCCCGGGCAAAGTGCAAGCGCACGGCTCACGAGCGTGATTCTGGTCCTGCACCGGGCCTGCGTCGAGCGCTGCGACGCCAACCCGCGCATGCACGAGATGGTCGAGGCCGCCGTCGCCGAAAGCTGGGATGTCTGCGCCCACCATATCGAGCGGATCGGCTCGATGATCGAGACCCTGGTGCGCGACGGGATCACGGCGGGTGAATTCGCGGTGGACGATCCAGCGACCGCCGCCGCCTGCCTGCATACGGCGGTGCTGCGCTACTGCCATCCCACCCTCGTCAGTCGCTACCCCGATGCCGGGGTTCCCCCCGTCGAGGCGATGATCGCCTTTCTGCTGAGAAGCCTGCGCGCGCCGGCCTGATCCCGCATCATACCATTTCGGCGACGATGGCCTGCGCGACGGCGCGGGGATCGGCGGCGCCGGTGATCGGGCGCCCGACCACCACATGGTCGATACCGGCGCGTCGGGCCTCGCCGGGCGTCATCACCCGCTTCTGGTCGCCGAGGCCGCTGCCGGCAGGCCGGATGCCGGGGGTGACGATGAGGCGCGAAGGCCCGACCACACCCCGAACCGAGACCGCCTCGACGGCGCTGCAGACGATGCCGTCGATCCCGGCCTCCTCTGCCTGGCGTGCGCGCTGCGCCACTAGGTCGGCGACGGGCAGCGCGTAGCCGGCCTCCTGCGCATCGGCCTCGTTGTAGGAGGTCAGCACGGTGACGGCCAGGATCCGCAGGCCGCCGGTACCGCGTCCCCGCACCGCCGCCCGCATGGTCTGCGGATAGGCATGCACCGTGAGGAAGGTCGGCCCGAGGTCGGACAGCGCCCGCACGCCCTCCTCCACGGTGTTGCCGATGTCGTGGAGCTTCAGGTCGAGGAACACCTTGAGGCCGGCGGCGGCGAGACGGGGCACCAGGGCGAGCCCGCCCGCATAGGCGAGGCGGTAGCCGATCTTGTAGAAGGTCGCGGCGTCGCCGATGCGCTCCACAAGTGCTTCCGCCTCAGCCACCGTCGCGACGTCGAGGGCGACGATGAGGCGGTCGCGCGGATCGGGCATGGCGGGCATCGTCGGGTCCTTCGGCCTGGAAGCGTCGGGCGGCCATCCCGCGTCGGGAGCCCGGTGTCAACGCGGCGCCATCGCGGCGGCCACCTCCGCCCGCAGAACCGGCAGCAGCTCGGCCTCGAACCACGGATTGGCCTTCAGCCAGCCGCTGTTGCGCCAGGACGGGTGCGGCAGGGGCAGCACGCGCGGCCGGCGCGGGGCCTCCAGGACGGCGCGCCAGCCCCGCACGGTCTCGGTGAGCCCGCCCTTCGACCGCCCGAGGTGCCACACCTGCGCATACTGGCCGATGACGAGGATCAGGTCGAGGTTGGGCAGCCCCGCGAACAGCTCGGCCCGCCAGCGCTCGGCGCATTCGCGCCGGGGCGGGCGGTCCCCACCCTTGGCGTCGTAGCCCGGAAAGCACGCACCCATGGGCACGATGGCGAGGCGCGACGCATCGTAGAACGCGGCCTCGTCGAGGCCGAGCCAGTCGCGCAGGCGAATCCCGGAGGGGTCCATGAACGGGACGCCGCTCTTGTCGGCCCGGTTGCCCGGCGCCTGGCTGGCGATGCAGAGGCGCGCGCTGGAACGGCCCTGGACGATGGGGCGCGGCTCCTGAGGCAAGGGCGGCCCGTAGACCGGCGCGTCGCGGCAGATCCGGCAGGCGCGCAGGGACGCGGCCGTCGCGTCGAAATCCGGAACAGGTTGCATGATGGTCCGGAGATAGGGGCGCGCCTCGGCCCTGGACAGGGGCGAGACGACGGCTTCCGGCCTGGGCCGATGGCGAACGACGCATCGACCCGATTTCCCTCATTCCCCCCGATGCCGAAATCCGCCGATGCCGAAATCCGCCGATGCCGAACTCTGCCGATGCCGAACTCTGCCGATGCCGAGGTGGCAGCTGCGGATGAGGGTCGGTGATCCGGCCGCGGCGGCGGCGATCCCGGAGCCGACCTTCAGGGTCCCGAGAGGGTGGACCGCGGGCGCTCGCGCGGATTCAAGGCGAGCACCGGCCGAACGATCTTGCGACGTTCCTGCGGACCTGAAAATCGGAACATATCCCCGGCCAAGCGTCTTGAATCCGGTATCGAGGCATCATCGGTAGTGGCCGACCGATCGGATCAAGATTTCGATCTGAATCTCTGGGATCGGATCGCTCGGACTGCCACGCGACATCGCAGAGGACGTTCCGGATGAAGGCACTGTGTTGGCATGGCAAGGGCGACATCAGGTGCGATACGGTGCCGGACCCGAGGATCGAGGACGCACGCGACGTCATCATCAAGGTGACCTCGTGCGCCATCTGCGGCTCGGACCTCCACCTCATGGACGGTCAGATGCCGACCATGGAGAGCGGCGACGTGCTGGGCCACGAGTTCATGGGTGAGGTCGTCGAGGTCGGCGCCGGCTTCACTAAGTTCAAAAAGGGCGACCGTATCGTCGTGCCGTTCAACATCAATTGCGGCGAGTGCCGCCAGTGCCGCCTCGGCAATTACTCGGTGTGCCAGCGCTCGAACCGCAACGGCGCGATGGCGGCGGCCCAGTTCGGTTACCCCACCTCCGGCCTGTTCGGCTACTCGCACCTCACCGGCGGCTATTCCGGCGGCCAGGCCGAGTACGTCCGGGTGCCCATGGCGGACGTCGCCCCCATGCTGGCGCCGGAGGGCGTCGACGACGAATCGCTCCTGTTCCTCACCGACATCCTGCCCACAGGCTGGCAGGGCGCCGAGCATTGCGAGATCAAGGGCGGCGAGATCATCGCCGTCTGGGGCGCCGGTCCGGTGGGCCTGTTCGCGATCCAGTCGGCCAAGATCATGGGCGCCGAGCGCATCATCGCCATCGACACGGTGCCGGAGCGCCTCGCGCTCGCCCGGACCTACGGGGCCACCGACATCATCGACTACGCCAACGACGACGTGTTCGAGCGCATCAAGGAGATCAGCAAGGGTGAGGGGGCCGACGCCGTCATCGACTGCGTCGGCATGGAGGCCAGCGCCGGGCACGGCCTCGCCTCCATCGTCAACACCATCCAGGAGAAACTCACCTCGACGGAGCGGCCCTACGCCCTCATGGAGGCGATCCAGGCCGTGCGCCCGTGCGGCATCGTCTCGGTGCCGGGCGTCTATGGCGGGCCGATCCCGATCAACATGGGGATGATCGTGCAGAAGGGCCTGACCATGAAGAGCGGCCAGACCCACGTGAAGCGCTACCTCGAACCGCTGACCAAGCTGATCCAGGCGGGCAAGATCGACATGACGTCGATGATCACGCACCGCTCCACGAATCTCGCCGACGGGCCCGACCTGTACAAGACCTTCCGCGACAAGAAGGATGGCTGCGTGAAGGTGGTGTTCCACCCCAACTAGCGTGCATGACCGGCAGCACCCTGGATTGGAATCCCTTCCCGGTCCAAGGTCGTTGTCGGATCTCTGGCGAGGATTCCTGGAGCGGACCACGTCCGCGCGGGGGGCCTCAGGCGCGCCGGGACGGGAGACGATATGGCGTTCAAGGCGAAATCGGCGTCGGAGACCAAGGCGGCGGATCTGGCCGCCGCCTTGGTGCGCATCGCGGACCGGGGCGGCGCGCCGCTGCACGTCGGCGTGGACGAACTGCGACGCGGCAACCCGCGCCTGACGCCGCTGGCCATCGGCCAGATGTTCCGCAAGCACCACGATATCCTGGAGGCGGCCTTAGCCGAGCGCGGCTACGCCCTCGTCGATTATGCGGATCAGGGACCGGGCCTCGGCATGGCTTTCGCGATCGATCCGGCGTGACCTTCATCGGCTCGGCCGGCCGCGCCTAGCTCACGAAATCCGAGGGGTCCCGGCTCAGGAGGTCTGCGCCTTCGGTGCGGCCCAGGACGTAATCGGCTGGACGCTGATCTGGAGACCGTGTTTCCACCGCACGTTGAACCGGCGATAGGTGCGGTCGCGATCGAGCTTGATGTCGATGGCTTCGTTCGGACCGATGACCACGTCCCGGCGCAGGTTCACCAGGGTCTTGTCGTTGACCTGACCGACGATGTCGCAGGCATAGGTGCGGTTGCCGATGCGCAGGATCGCCGGCAAGAGCGCAGTGTCCATGCTGCGCGGCCGGGACGGCTGCTGAACGCCAGTAAACCGCTTGAAGATCGACGGAACCCAGGACAGCATCTGATCGCTCGAAACCGGTCGTTGTCCGTCCGGTCTACGAGCGAGAGATTGACAATCCATGATTGACGTCACGGGCCTTGCGCCCGTGACTTCCGACGACGGTGGTCAGACGCCCTTGAGCCCGCCGAGATCCAGCGGCAGGGATCGCAGGCGCCGCCCCGTGGCGGCGAAGACGGCGTTGGAGATCGCCGGGGCGATGACCGGCACGCCGGGCTCGCCGATGCCCGTCGGCGCCGTGGTGGACGGCATGATGTGAACCTCGACCACCGGCATCTCGCTCATGCGGGTCGGCTCATAGGTGTCGAAGTTGCGCTCCTGCACCACCCCGTCCTTGAGGGTGATCCGGTTGCGCAGGACCGACGAGAGCGCGAAGCCGACCGCACCCTCGACCTGGGCCCGGATGATGTCCGGGTTGACGGCGATACCGACATCGACAGCGGCGACGATGCGGTTGACCTTCATCTTGGCTTCGTCGGCGGTGACGTCGGCCACCATGGCGACATAGGAGCCGAAGGATTCGTGGGCCGCGACGCCGAATCCGTGCCCCTTGCCCGAAGGCCGGTTCGACCAGCCGGCCTTCTCGGCGGCGAGCGCCAGGACGCCGGAGAGGCGCGGGGCGCCCTTCAGCATCGCGAGGCGGTAGGCGACGGGATCGGCCCCGGCGGCGTGAGCCAACTCGTCGATGAACACCTCCATGGCGTGCGCCGTGTGGGTGTGGCCCACCGAGCGCCACCACAGCACCGGTACGCCCTCGCGGGCGTTGTTGACCTCGAACCGGTAGGCCGGCAACGCGTAGGGCGTGTCGGACGCGCCCTCGATGGAGGTCGAATCGACGCCGTTCTTCACCAGCATCGCCTCGAAGGGCGAGCCGATCATGATCGACTTGCCGATCATGCGGTGTTCCCAGCCGACCACCGCCCCGGCGGCGTCGAGGCCGGCCCTGAGCTTGTGCACCACCATCGGCCGGTAGTAGCCGCCAGCCATGTCGTCCTCGCGGGTCCAGACGAGATGGACCGGGGCCTTGCCCCCCGTCGCCTTCACGATGGCGGCGGTCTCGGCGAAGTAGTCGGCGCTCGGCGTCGCGCGCCGGCCGAACGAGCCGCCGGCCCATTGGGTGTGGAGGCGGACCTTGTCGGTGGTCACCCCGAGGGTGGCGGCCACCACGGCCTGCTCGATGGTCTGGATCTGGCAGCCGGCGAAGACGTCATAGGTGCCGTCCGGGGCCCGCTCGATGGTGGCGTTGAGGGGTTCCATGGAGGCGTGGGCGAGGTAGGGGAAGGTGAACTCCGCCTCCAGCACCTTCGCGGCCTTGCCGATGGCGCCGCCGGCGTCGCCACGCTCCGAGGCGACGATGCCGGGACTCTTGAGGCGCTCGCGGTACTCGGCCAGGATCGCGTCGGACGAGCGGGTCTCGGCGCCCGAATCGTCCCAGGTCACGTCCAGCACCTCGCGGCCCTTGATGGCCGACCACGTGTCCTTGGCGATCACCGCGACGCCGGTGGGGATCGTCACCACGTCGAGGACGCCCGGCATGGCCTGCGCCGCCTTGCTGTTCATCGTCGCCACCACGCCGCCGAAGCGCGGCGCGTGCAGCACCACGGCCGTGACCTGGCCGGGGCGCCGGATATCCATGGAATAGGTGGCGCTGCCGTCGGTCTTGGCGGCTGAATCGAGGCGCGGCACCTTGGTGCCGATGAGCGTCCACTGGTCCGGACGCTTGAGGGTCGGCTCCTGCGGCACGGGCTGCGCCGCGGCCGCCTCGGCGAGTTCGCCGAAGCGGGCCTGCCGGTTGGAGGCGGCGTGGCGCACCAGACCCTTCGAGACCGTGATCTCGCCGGCCGGGACCTTCCAGCGTTCGACGGCGGCGGCCACCAGCATGGCGCGGGCGGCCGCACCCGCCCGGCGCAGCTGGAGCCAGGAATTGGCGATGGCCGTGGAGCCGCCCGTGCCCTGCACGGGGCCCATGAGCAGGTTGCTGTAGAGGGCCGCATCCGCCGGGGCGAAGGCCGTACGGACGGTGGCCCAATCCGCGTCGAGTTCGTCGGCCAGGATGGTGGCGAGGCCCGTGGTGTTGCCCTGGCCCATGTCGAGGTGCTTGATCATCACCGTGACGGTGTCGTCGGCGGCGATCCGCACGAAGGCGTTCGGTTTCGCCGGACCGCCGGTGAGGTCGGGACCGCCCGCGGCGCGGGCATGGCGCGGGCCGCCGAGGGTGAAGCCGAGCAGGATCGCCCCCGTCGCGACGGTGGCCCCGCCGAGGAAGGCGCGGCGGGAGGGGACGGTCTCCAGGGCCTGACGGACCTTCAGCATGGCGGACTCCAATTCGGACGGGTCTTCAGGATTCGGGCAGGGGGACGATCAGGCGAGGCTGCGCGCCGCCTCGTGGATCGCCGCGCGAATGCGCTGGTAGGTGCCGCAACGGCAGACGTTTCCGTCCATGGCCCCGTCGATATCGGCATCCGTGGGCTTCGCGTTGCCCGAGAGAAGGCCGATGGCCGACATCATCTGGCCCGACTGGCAGTAGCCGCACTGGACCACGTCGAGGCCGCGCCAGGCGGTGCGGACGGCCTCGGCGACCTTGCCGGACACGCCCTCGATGGTGGTGACCTTGCCCTCGCCGATGTCGCCGATCCGGGTCTGGCAGGCGCGGACGGGCTGGCCGTCGAGGTGGATCGTGCAGGCGCCGCACTGCGCGATGCCGCAGCCATACTTGGTCCCGGTCTTGTCGAGGTGGTCGCGCAGCACCCAGAGGAGCGGGGTCTCGGGATCGGCCTCGACGCTATGGGCGACGCCGTTGACGGTCAGCTTCACCATGGGTCGTGCTCCGAATTCGTAATTTGGAATGATGCTAGACCGCTGACGGCGCGATTCGTGTGCGCCACCACACAGGACTTGTCCACGCCGACGACCGGTCACGCCGCCGAAGCGTCCGGAATCGAGACAATGCCGCGGATCGCGGCAGGCCGTTCTTAACATATCCGGGTCAGTCTCGCAGGGGTCGTGTTCCGACATGCTCGCGGTCCCCCATGGGGTGCGAGCGCCCCTTCGCGCGATCCTCAAGACGGTAATGCCCGACCTGACAGCGGAGATGATTCAGCGTGGGCGCGGCCCGGCCGCCCCGGAGGCGGTGCGCCGCCGCGAGGTCGCGCGCGAAATGCGCTCGGCCCGCGAGAAGCTGACCTCGACGAGCGGGCTGGAACGCGCCTTCGATTACGAGCTGGTGCGCGTCTATGCCCAGTACCGGGCCGGCGCGGTCATTCCCCTGGCGTTGCTGGGCCTCGCCATCGCGGGGGGCTCCGCCCTCTGGGTGCCGCCCCCCGTGGCGGCCGTGTGGGCGGCCTGTCTCCTGGCGGCCGTCGCCCTGTCGATGTTCGCCACCCGGCGCTTCCTGGCGCAGGACCCGGAGGCGGTCTCCGTCGCGGTGTGGCGGCGCTACTTCATGGTGTGCGAGGTCGTACAGAGCACGTCCTGGGCCCTGATGATCCTCGTCGGCACCACGCCGGGGGCCCGCACCTTCGTTCTGTTCGGCCTCCTCATCGTCGCGGCGGTGTCGACGATGCTCGCCGCGACCCTGCCGGCGGCCGCGGTGGCCGCCCTCATTCCCCTCAACATCGCCGCCCTGTCGCTCCTCGTGTTCTCGCACGACATGGACACGGCGATGCTGGTCACCATGGTGGTGGGCGCGCAGGTGTTCTTCATGGGGCTGGCCCGGCGGGTCTACGCCTCGACGGTCGGGGCGCTGAAATCCCAGGCCGAGAAGGACGCGATCTTCGGCGAACTCGAGCAAGCCAAGGCCAATTCCGACGAGGCGCGGCGCCGGGCCGAGGAAGCCAACCTCGCGAAAAGCCGGTTCCTCGCCACCATGAGCCACGAGCTGCGCACGCCGCTCAACGCCATCCTGGGCTTCTCGGAGGTGATGAAGAACGAGGTGTTCGGCGCCCACGTCGCGCCGTCCTACAAGGAATACGCCGCCGACATCCACGACAGCGGCCTGCACCTCCTCAACCTGATCAACGAGATCCTCGATCTCTCCCGCATCGAGGCCGGGCGCTACGAGCTCAACGAGGAGGCGATCCAGCTCGGCTTCGCCGTGGACGAGTGTCGCCACATGGTCGGCCTGCGCGCACGCAGCAAGGGCCAGACCTTCCACGAGTTCATCGACGACAGCCTGCCGCGCCTGTGGGCGGACGAGCGGGCCCTGCGCCAGATCATCCTCAACCTCCTGTCGAACGCGGTGAAGTTCACCCCGCCGGGCGGCGAGATCACCATCAAGGTCGGCTGGACCTCGTCCGGCGGGCAATACGTGAGCGTGAAGGACAGCGGACCGGGCATTCCGGAGGACGAGCTCGGCACGGTGATGTCGTCGTTCGGGCGCGGGTCCCTCGCCATCAAGACGGCGGAGCAGGGCTCGGGCCTCGGCCTGCCCATCGTGAAGGGTCTCGTCGATCTCCACGGCGGCAACTTCCTGCTGCAGTCGAAGCCGCGCGAGGGCACCGAGGTGGTGGTCACCTTCCCGGCGAGCCGGGTCATGGATACCCTGCCGGCGCTGGACCTGCCGGGCGGGGACCTGCGGGGCGGGGACCTGCCGATCCAGGATCTCATGAGCCAGGATTCGGACAAGGCCACGGCGGACGCCAAGCGCGGACGCTCGGCGGCGCGGGCGGCCTGAGGCCCAGACGGGAGCCGGAGCGCGGATCTCCCCTTTCCAGGCGCCGTCCCTGGTCCGTATGTTGCTTCGTCCCGAAGGATGCCGCCGCGACGATCGGCTGGGCCGAATCGGGCCGCGGGGACGGGGACCATGAGCCAGACAGCCCGGACCGCCCTCCCCCCGTACGCCGGCCTCCCTACCGACCTCGACGCGGCCTACCGCCGGATCACCTGGCGGCTCCTGCCGTTCCTGATGGGCCTGTGGATCCTGTCGTGGATCGACCGGGTGAACATCGGTTTCGCCAAGCTGCAGATGCTCGCCGACCTGAAGTTCAGCGAGACGGTCTACGGCATCGGCGCGGGCATCTTTTTCCTCGGCTACTTCCTCTGCGAGGTGCCGAGCAACCTGCTCCTGGAACACATCGGCGCCCGCCGGACCATCGCCCGCATCACCTTCCTGTGGGGGGCGTGCTGCGTGGCGATGATGTTCGTGACGACGCCGGCCGGGTTCTACGCGCTGCGCTTCCTGCTCGGCGTGTTCGAGGCCGGGTTCTATCCGGGCGTGATCCTGTTCCTGACCTACTGGTATCCGACGGAGCGACGCGCCCGGGTGTTCGGCCTGTTCATGTCGGCCTCGGCGCTGGCCGGCGTCATCGGCGGGCCGCTCGCCGGTGCGATCATGACCGGCATGGACGGCGTGAACGGGTGGGCCGGCTGGCAGTGGGTGTTCCTCATCGAGGGCATCCCGTCGATCCTCGCCGGCTTCGTCACCCTGTTCTATCTGACCGACCGGCCCGCGAAGGCCCTGTGGCTCACGGACACGCAGCGGGCCCTGGTGGTGGCGGATCTGGCCCGCGACGCGGCGGCCCTCGGGCCCCGCGAGCACCGCATCCTGGCCTCCCTGAAGGACGCCCGCGTCTGGCAGTGCATCGCGATCTTCTTTAGCATCGTCACCGCCAACTCGGCGCTGACCTTCTTCGGCCCGAGCGTGGTGCGGGAGGCCGGCTTCACCGATCCGCTCACCATCGGCTGGATCCTGTCGGGCGCCTACCTGTGCGGCGGCGCCGGCATGATCCTCAACGGCCTTCATTCCGACCGCTCCGGCGAGGCGCGGCTGCATTGCGGCGTCCCGGCCCTCGTCGGCGCTGCGGCCATCGCGCTCCTCGGATTCCTCGTACCCGTGAGCCCGGCCCTGTCCGTCGTCGCCCTCACCGTGGCCATCGTCGGCGCCATGAGCGCGATCCCGGTGTTCTGGCAGATCCCCGGCCGGTTCCTGGCGGGCTCGGCCGCCGCCGCCGGCATCGCGCTGATCAATTCGGTGGCCAATCTCGCGGGCTTCGGCGCGCCCGCCGCCATGGGATTCCTGCGCGAACTCACCGGCTCGGTCTCCACCGGCCTGTGGATCGTCGCCGCCGTCGAGGGCTTCGCCCTCGTCCTCATCTTCAGTTTCGTCCCGCCCGAGCCGCCTGCCCCGGAGACGCCCGCCCCGGAGACGCCCGCCCCGGAGACGCCCGCCCCGGAGCCGCGCATCGCGGTGGCGTGAGCCGGACCCACCCAAGGAGCCTTCCATGGATCGACATAGAACGGATCGACGTGACGTCGCCGGACATGAATTCGACGGATTTGCCCTTACGCGCCGAAGCCTCGTCGGCGCTGGGATCGGCGGGGCCGCCCTGGCCGCCGTTCCGGGTGCCCTGGCGCAGGCGAATCCGCCCCCGGCGAGCCCGTCCCAGCCCGGCGCCCTGACGACGGCGCCGGTGACCCAGGCCGGGCTCGGGCCACGCCTGACCCTGCACGCCATCGACAATTTCCACGGCACGCCCGGCGCCGGCATGGTCTGCGACCTCTCCATCCGCGAGGGCGACGCCTACCGGCCGATCAAGACCGTCACCACGGCCGCCAACGGCCGCACGCCGGAACCGCTCCTGTCGGAGGATGCCCTGAAGGTCGGCCATTACGAGCTGCTCATGCATTTCGAGGCGTATTTCGCCAAGACCGGCGCCACCCTCCCGAGCCCGAATTTCCTCGGCCTCGTGCCCGTGCGCTTCGTGATCCGCGACGCGAGCCAGCGCTACCACCTGCCGGTGCTGTTCACGCCGTGGGGCTATTCCTACTACCGCGGCAGCTGACCCCACACACGCGACGCCCTCCCGGAGACACGACACCCCATGGCCGGCATCACCACACACGTCCTCGACGCCGATCGCGGCCGCCCGGCACCGGGCGTGCGCATCGATTTCTCGGTGAGGGAGGGCGATGCGTGGCGCCTCGTCAAATCCGTCGTCACCAACGCGGACGGGCGCACGGACAAGCCGATCCTGCCCGGCGACGAAGCCAGGGCGGGCCAGTACCAGCTCGAATTCCACATCGACGCCTATCTGAAAGCCAAGCCCGGCGTGACCGAGGCCGACATCTTCGTGGACAACCCGGTGGTGCGCTTTTCGGTGTTCGACGTGAAGCAGCACTATCACGTGCCGATGCTGTGCACGCCCGGCAACTGCGCGACCTATCGGGGAAGCTGACGCCGCATGACCGACCTCGCCACCCTGAATCACCTCGACCGTGAGGCCTTCGTAGCCCTGTTGGGCGGCGTGTTCGAGCATGCCGCCTGGGTGGCCGAGGGAGCGTTCCCGGCCCGGCCCTTCGCGAGCGTCGCGGACCTGCACGGGGCGATGATGGCCGTGGTGCGGGCGGCCCCGGCGGCGGCGCGCAGCGCCTTCCTCGACGGTCACCCGGAACTCGCCGGCCCGGAGGCGCGGGCGCGCAGCATGACGGCCGATTCGGCGAGCGAGCAGGGCAGCGCCGCCCTCGACCGCATGCCACCCGCCGACGCGGACGCCTTCGACCGCCTGAACGCCGCCTACCGCGAGCGATTCGGGTTCCCGTTCATCGTCGCCGTGCGGGGCCGCGACCGGGCCGAGATCCTTCGGATCTTCGAAACGCGCGTGCTTCGGGACCCAGTGGACGAGGCGGCGAGCGCCCTCGACGAGATCGCCCTGATCACCCGGATGCGCCTCGACCGCCTGCTCGCTTAACCGGCCGAGCGCTCCGACACGCCGGCCTGGGAGAACGTCGCCATGTCGCGGTGGCAGGCGAGCGCGCCCTTGAGGAGGCCGACGGCCAGGGCCGCGCCCGATCCTTCGCCGAGCCGCATCCCGAGGGCCAGGAGCGGCACGAGGCCGAGGCGTTCCAGCACGTCCGCATGGGCGCCCTCGGCCGAGACGTGGCCGGCGAGGCAATGGTCGAGGAGCGACGGGTCGAGGGCGTGCAGGATCGCCGCCGCCGCCGTGGCGACGTAGCCGTCGAGGACCACGGGCACCCGCTGCAGGCGCGCGGCGAGGATCGCCCCCGCGATGGCGGCGATCTCCCGGCCGCCGAGGCGGGCCAGCACCTCGAGGGGATCGTCGAGATGGCCCGCATGGTGGGCGAGGGCCGCCTCCACCGCCGCGACCTTGCGGGCGAGGCCCGCCTCGTCCACCCCCGTGCCGCGCCCGACCCAGTGGGCGGGCTCGCCGCCGTAGAGGGCGGCGTAGATCGCCGCCGCCACGGTGGTGTTGCCGATGCCCATCTCGCCGACCGCGAGGCAATCGGTCCCGGCGGCCACCGCCTCCATGCCGAACGCCATGGTGGCGACGCAGGCCTTCTCGTCGAAGGCGGCCTCCGTGGTGATGTCGCCGGTCGGCAGGTCGATGGCGAGGTCGAACACCTTGAAGCCGAGGCCGTAGGCGGCACAAATCTGGTTGATGGCGCCGCCGCCCGCGGCGAAGTTCTCGAGCATCTGGCGGTTCACCGCGGTGGGATAGGCCGAGACGCCCCGCGCCGCGACGCCGTGGCTTCCGGCGAAGACGCAGACCAGGGGCCGGTCGAGGCTCGGCTGGCCCTTGCCCTGCCAGGCGGCGAGCCAGCTCACGAGATGCTCCAGGCGCCCCAGGGACCCGGCGGGCTTCGTCAGGGTGGCGTCGCGCTCGGCCACCATGGCGACGGCGTCCCGGTCCGGGCCCGGCAGGGCGTCGAGGAGCCGGCGGATGTCGCCGAACGGGGTCTGCTCGGGGGATGGCCCTTGGGTCATGGCGCGGATCCGGTGGCGGACGCTGCGCCGGGATGGCGGGCCGCCTGTGCCCGGAGCTATAACGGCGGGGCGGGTGGCGGTGAAGGCGGGACGACGTGGCGATGGGCGAGGATGCGCGGGACGAGCCGGCCTTCCCGGGGGCCCTCCTCGCCTACGACGGGGCTGCGTGCCTGCGCTTCTACTCCCGCCTGCCGGTGCCGGCCCTGCCCGGCGAGGGCGACCCGCATGCCGCTCCGGATTTCACCCGCGTGCCCCGGATGCTGCCCCTGGCCGGTCTCGTCCTGGCTCTGCCCGGTGGTCTCGTGCTGCTGGCGGCCTGGGGGCTCGGCCTCGGGCCGTTCCTCGCCGCGACCCTGGCGGTGGCCACGGGTGTCCTGATCACCGGCGCCCTGCACGAGGATGGTCTGGCCGACGTCGCCGACGGGTTCGGCGGCGGCACCACCCGGGAGCGGCGTCTCGAGATCATGCGCGACAGCCGCATCGGTGCGTATGGGGGCGTCGCCCTCGTCCTCGCCCTCGCCCTGCGGATCGGGGCGCTCGCCACCCTCCTCGACCGGACGGGGAGCGGCGCGGCCCTCGCCCTCGTGCTCGCCGCCGCCCTGTCGCGCACCGCCGCCCTCGCCCCGATGGTGCTCCTCGTCCCCGCACGCCGCGACGGTGCCGCCGCCAGCGTCGGTCGGCCGGGGCGCCCCGCCGTCGCGATAGCGGGTGCCCTCGCCCTCACCCTGGCGCTCCTCGGCGGACTTCTCGGCCTGCCCGTCGGCGGCGTTCTGCTCATGCTGCTTCTGTCCGGCCTGGGCGCCCTGGCGGTGACGGCGCTGGCCCGGCGCCGGATCGGGGGCCAGACGGGCGACGTCATCGGCGCCTGCCAGCAAGTGGCCGAGATCGCCGCCCTCCTGGGCCTCGTGGCCATGGTGCCGGCGTGAGGCTCCGCGCGGACCCAACCGGGCTTGATCCCGGGGCGCACCGGCTGGCATGAACGCCGGGATGATTCAGGCCGCCGCGAAACCCTCCAGTCCCTGCACCAAGCTCTGCCTGCTCGACGCGGTCTCGGGCCTGTGCGAGGGGTGTGGGCGCACGCGCAACGAGATCGCCCTGTGGGGGTCGCTGTCCGAGCCCCAGCGGCGGGCGGTGATGGCCGGGCTGCCCGAGCGCCTGCGCCAGGCCTACCCGAACCGGGCTGCATCGGATCGAGACGTACCGACCCGAGCGACCCCATGAGCGTCGTCGGTCTGGCGCTCGTCGCCCTCGGAATCGTGCTCGCCGTGCTGGTGTTCTCGCACGACAATCAGAGCGTCGTCGGCCTGGAGTCAGACCAGTTGGCGAGTCTCGCCGTCAGCGGCAGCCTGCTGGCCGTCATCGTCGCCGGGTTCTGGCACCAGTTCCGGGGCAATCTCGGGGCGAACCTCCGCGCGGCACTGATCTGGGGCGTCCTCGCCCTCGCCCTCGTCGCCGGTTACGCCTACCGCGACGACGCCCGGACCGTCGGCGCGCGGATCCTGGGCGCCGTCCGGCCGGGCAGCGCCGTGGTCGGGACCGACGGCAGCGTGACCATCACACGCCGGGCGGACGGCGACTTCCACGTGCGCGCCGAGATCAACGGCCAGCCCCACGGCTTCCAGTTCGACACGGGCGCGAGCGCGGTGGTGCTCACGGCCGAGACGGCGGCAGCCCTGGGCATCCGCCCGACGGCGTCGGAGTTCGCCGTGCAGGTCTCCACCGCCAACGGCACCACGGTCGCGGCCCCGGTCTTCCTCGAATCGCTGCGGGTCGGCACCATCGTCGAGCGCCGGGTTCCGGCCCTGGTCAGCCGCCCGGGGGCCCTACGCGACAATCTCCTGGGCATGAGCTTCCTCGACCGCCTGTCCGGCTTCGAGGTGCGCGGTGACCGGCTGATCCTGCGCGGTTCCTAAGCCGCCTGATCCCGCTCGGCCTCCGCCCGCGCCACCAGGGCGACGGCCTCCCGAAGGATCTCGACGCCGGCCTCCGGGTCGAGGCCACGGGTCGAAAGATGCCGGCGGTAGGCTCGGGCACCGGGGCGGCCGTTGAACAGGCCGAGCATGTGCCGGGTCACCCCGTGCAGGCGCACGCCGTCCTGGAGGAAGTCGGCCAACACCGGCACGAACGCCTCAACGGCGGCGAAGGCGTCGGCCACTGGGGCCGCCTCTCCGAACAGCACCGGATCGATGTCGAGGAGGATCGCCGGATCGGTGTAGGCGGCACGCCCGATCATCACGCCGTCCACATGCGCGAGCTGCGCCTTGGCGTCCGCGATGGTGGCGATGCCGCCGTTGATGGCGACGGGCAGCCCCGGATGCGCCCGCTTCAGCCGCGCCACCCGATCGTAGTCGAGTGGCGGCACGTCGCGGTTCTCCTTCGGCGACAGGCCCTGGAGCCAGGCCTTGCGGGCATGCACCACGAGGCCGTCGATGCCGGCCGCGATCACCGCCTCCGCGAGGGCGTCGAGGGCGATCTCGGTGTCCTGGTCGTCGACGCCGATGCGGCACTTCACCGTGACGGGGACCGAGACCGCCGCCTTCATGGCGGCGACGCACTCCGCCACCAATGCGGGCTCGCGCATGAGGCAGGCGCCGAAGCGGCCGTCCTGCACCCGGTCGGACGGGCAGCCCACGTTGAGGTTGACCTCGTCGTAGCCGAAATCCTCGGCGATCCGCGCGGAGGCGGCGAGATCGGCCGGGTTCGAGCCGCCGAGTTGCACCGCCACGGGATGCTCCATGGCGGCAAAGCCGAGCAGGCGGTCGCGCGGGCCGTGCAGCACCGCCCCGGTGGTGACCATCTCGGTGTAGAGCCGTGCACGCCGCGACAGGGTGCGGTGGAACGCCCGGCAGTACCGGTCGGTCCAATCCATCATCGGTGCAACGCTTAGCTGCCATCCACTGAGATTGCTGAATTTTTCAGGCCCTGCGGTCACTTCGCTCTCATTCAATGCTGTACTCAGTCCGGCTTGGTACGGCTCGGAACGCCTCAAACGTTGCCCGCTGTACAGCAATGCTGTAGCCCTCAGGCCATGCTGTACCGGCCATCGGGGGCGACGTGGGCACCATCCTGCCGCGCAAGCGGAAAGACGGCTCGACCGGATACCATGCGCAGATCGTGGTCAAAAGGGACGGCCTCCAGCACCGGGAGACCAAGACGTTTGATCGGCGTCCGGCCGCTGCAGCGTGGATCGCTAAGCGTGAGCACGAGCTGGGACAGCCTGGCGCTCTTACCGCGACCAAGGCTGACGATCCGACGCTTGGAGCGGCGATCGACCGATACATCAGCGATTCGCGTCGTGCGCTTGGAAAAACGAAGGCGCAGGTGCTGCGCACCATCAAGACCTTCGACCTTGCGGAGCAGCCCTGTTCGGCCGTGACCAGCGCGGAGATCGTGGCGTTCGCGCGCGACCTGTCGACTGGTCGCCTACCTCAGACGGTGGGAAACTACATGGCGCATCTCGGCGCAGTCTTCGCCGTAGCGAGGCCTGCATGGGGATACCCGCTCGATCCCGCGCAGATGGATGCGGCTATCTCCGTTGCCAAGCGGCTCGGCCTGACGGCGAAGTCGCGCTCGCGCGACAGGCGCCCGACGCTGGGCGAGCTCGATACGCTGATGGAGCATTTCGGAGGGGTGCGCGCCCGTCGGCCGGGATCGCTGCCCATGCAGCGCATCATCGCTTTCGCGCTGTTCTCCACCCGCCGTCAGGAAGAGATCACGCGCCTCGCGTGGGCGGACCTCGACGAGGACGGGTCGCGCGTGCTGGTGCGGGACATGAAAAACCCCGGGCAAAAGGTCGGGAATGATGTGTGGTGCGAGCTACCGTCCGAGGCGCTTCACATCGCAACCGCCTTGCCCCGGGTCGACGCGCGCATCTTCCCCTACACGACAGATGCAATTTCGGCCGCCTTCACCCGCGCGTGTGCCTTCATCGGCATCGAGGATCTGCACTTCCATGATCTTCGGCACGAGGGGGTGTCGCGGCTTTTCGAGATGGGCCGCACGGTGCCCCTCGCCGCTTCGGTTTCTGGACACCGGTCCTGGCAGAGCCTTCAGAGGTACACGCATGTCCGTCAGACCGGAGACCGTTTCGTCGGTTGGCCCTGGCTCAAAATAGTTACAGCGCCATTGGCACCGGACAGTTAACTACGCTGGAGGCGAAGTTCGTCCACTGAAAAAGTGGGCTAATCAAGCCTCATCCAACAATCCAATTGTTATACGATAATTTTATTATCTAGTGTAATTAATCTGTGTGATTACAATCTAAAAGACCTATACCCAGTTTTTAACGGTGAAATCACACTGTGTTTGCTACAACAGACACAAAAATTGGTGATATCAGAATAAACGATTTAACGAGATTGGCCAATGATCCGATCAAGCAAACATTAACTGAATGGCTTGCAAAGCCCATCCATGATGTGACAGGCTTACATCCAGCAAAAGCGGCGCAGATCCTTACAAGATATCCGAACGTTTACAGAGCGGAAGCCAAAATGACGTTATCGGCATATGCAAAGAAAGTAATGTTCCATGACGGAAGAGAGCTGATACTTGAAAAAAATAGTATTGTGGTGTTAGTTGGTGCAAATAATTGCGGAAAAACAACTGCACTTAAAAGTATATTCTACACGATGCAAATCAATATGATGCCTATGAACGCCGCTCAACCCCCAAATTTTAACAGAATACCAGCAATCAACAATCCAATTGTTGACAATGTTGAGCTTTTCATACAAGCAACGTCGGACGAAGTAGACGAATTTTTACAAAAAAACACTGTGCTTATTAATGGCAACTTCACATTTCCAGGAATGCACGGCTCGACAGCGACTTTACTCAAGGGTTCCACGCATTTTCCGGCAAGTAGTAATTTTGGAATGTTAGGATCACTCCTATCATCTATGTCGGCAACTATTGATAGAGTACACCATGCCGACTCAAGGCCGTCTATAGATTTCGGACGAGTAGCTTATACACATCCTCTTCATCATCTACATCAAGCAAAGGTTCTCCGGGACAAACTATCTGCTTCTTTCAAAAAAGCATTTGGAACAGAAATCGGTCTCGACGTTATGGCAGGCAATACAGTTCCACTCCACGTCGGGAATGGAGCTGCATTGCAGCCCGGCGAAAATATTGGCGACGAAGCCTATATTGCTAGGTTGAGAACTTTTCCTCGTCTTGAAACGCAAGGCGACGGGATGCGAAGCTACGTTGGAACCATCCTATCTTCCGCATTGCTTGATCAAAGAATTCTTTTTATTGACGAGCCGGAAACCTTCCTCCACCCGCCCCAAATTAGACAAATGGCCCGTAGCCTCGGAGCAGTTGCTAATGCAAACAAACAGATATTCATTGCAACACATAGCCCGGATTTTCTGAGAGGACTCCTCGAAAGCAACCACGACAGCATCGTTATTGTTCGCTTAAATAGAAATGGAGACACTACGACAACTTCTGAACTGCGAGGCGATCGACTCAAGGCAGCATGGTCTGATCCTTCTTTACGGTACTCGAATGGTTTGGATGGTGTATTCTATGATAGAACTATTGTCTGCGAAGCCGATGGCGACTGTAAGTTTTACGGAGCACTATCTGACGCTCTGCGAGAAAATGATGATACTGCTTTCGTCAGAGAAGCTTTGTTTGTACAAACTGGCGGTAAGGGAGGAATCCCTAAAATCGTACGCGCGTTGAATAGTCTCGCAGTCCCGGTAGTTGCGGTAGCCGATTTCGATATCTTTCGCCAAACAGGCCAGTTTAAGGCTGTTTTGGATGCACTAAATGCACCTTATGAAGCTTTCAAGGATGATCTGCAATCAGTCCGAGACGCCGTTGAGAGAATAGGCGCAAATAGAATTCCAGATGCAAAACAAAAAGTCATAGATATCATGAACAGTGTTCCTGACGATGCGGAAACATTCTCTGCTGGTATAAAAAAGCAAGTTAACAGTGCTTTAAAACCAAGTCAGGGCTGGGATTTAGCGAAAAACAGCGGCTTGTCTCTATTTAATGGCAAGGACAGGGTTGCGGCTGAACGACTATTAAACGAACTGGCAAAAATCGGTTTATATGTTGTTCCTAGCGGCGAACTTGAGAGTTTTGTCCCGCAAGAAACAGAAGATAAAGATCGGTGGGTTCGGAAGGTCTTAGAAGATTACGGTGATAAATTATCGAACGAACCGGCTCTCGGTCCTGCAAGAATTTTCGTATCGAATTTTATGAAAAGGTAGAATAGCGCCCAATATCAACTACTGCCTATGTCGGCAGCTTACCCACAAAGCTGACGGCATTCCTTGCGGGCGGCCTCGGCCCGCTCGTCGATCCACAGCGCCAGGTCGTTGAGATGCACGCCCTTGGCGCAGCGCTCGCTCGACTCCATGCGGACCAGCGGGAGGGCGATGGCGCCTGCCGAGATCTTGCGGACGAGCTTTTCCGGGGTGAGGTGTGAGAAGTAGTCTTTGCACACCCGGTCGATCGGGATGACGGCAGCCCCGCTGTACTGCGCCATCAGGAGGAAGGCGGTGTTCATGCGGGCTCCTTAGGCAGGGCTGGGAGTGGCGTGAAATGCGTGTGGTAGCCGGGCCAACCGCCGATGCTGACGCTATGGATGTGCTCCTCCCCGACGAGCCGGAGCGTGATTTCGCAGGTACGCCCGCAATCGAGCGGGGACCCGACGTAGGGCGCTTCCGTCATCGGGAAGAACCACCACAGCACGTCGCCCATATCCTCGTGCCAATCGGACAGCGGGCGGGCGACTTCCTGTAACTCCGTCATTGTCCTGCCTCACGTTGAACGATGGCAGCGCGGTCGACGCGCTCGATCTCGGCAATCAGCAAAGCACAGGCCCGCACCAGATCGCGGCGGCGGTCCTTCGGCTTGAACCATTGGCGGGACCAAGTGCCCGGCCACATGGCCCAGATCACCGTGCCCCATGAGGACGGGAACAGCCGTTCGCGCCACTCGTCCGACAGCGACCCGACGAGCGCATAGGCTGCGGCGGCCTGGGACAGCGCGCCGTCGGTGTGGGCGTCGTCGTGGGATGCCGTCCAGCCTTCCTCGACGATCTGGCGCCGCCGCTCGGCCGCCACGTCCTGCGCGGCGCGGGATTGCGGGACGAGGGTGTGATGGCCGGCGCTGTAGGCTGGATGGCAGTCGCGCAGCAGGGCTTCGTATCGGCCCGACAGATCGGAATAGGCCTGCTGCAGCCGCGCGGCCTCGGCGACGGCGGCGGCGTGACCGATCGTTGCGACGAGGGCGGCGCTCGTCATGCCGCGCCCCCAGCCTGCTGCTGCGTGGCCGCCTGGCGCTTGCGCAGGGCGCGGGCGACGCGGACAAGGGCCTGCCCCTCGCGGCGGCCGGGCGGGGCGGCGAGGACGATGGCGGGGCGGCCCGTGCACAGGGCGCGGGCGTCGTCGCGGTAGGCCTCGACTTCGGCCGGGGAGAAGCCGCGGGCCATGAGGTGGTGGAAGGTGCAGGCCCCCTCGGGGCCCGCCTCGTGGTGGCGCATGGTGTCGGCCATGAGCCGGGTGCGCTCGGCGCGATCGGGGGCGGCCAGGGCCGCGCGGATGAGGGACGGTGCGGTCACTGCTTGGTCTCCGTCTCGATGACCCGCCCTTCAGCGCGTGCCAGCCACTCCTTCACGGCAGTGATCATGTCGCTGCGCTCGGCGTTCGAGACGTAGTTCACACGGCCACCCTCGGTTTTGCCGAACTCGAAAACGAGCAGCGCAAAACCGATCGTCTTCGGGCGACGCTGGCCGTTGAGCCCTTCGTCGATGCCCTGCGCCAGGGCGTTCATCACCCCGGCGAATTGCGGTTGGATTGGCGCTTTCGTGCTCACGGGCGGGCCTCGCTGACGAAGAGGTCGGGGTTGCTCGGGCGGGGGTTGGGCGGACGCCCTCGGCGGGGGCGGTGCGCCTTCACTTCTTCGCGCAGCAGGGCGGTGGTGGCGTCCTGCAGACGGGCGATGGCCCCGGCCTGCCCGCGATGCCGGCGGCGGGCTTTGGCGTAGGTGGCGGCGAGTTCGGCGCGGCGGGTGCGCAGGCTGTCGCTCTTCAATGGACCGCCTCCGACTGGCCGAGCCCAAGGGCGGCGCGCCCGTCGCGAATGCGCTTGAGGGATTTTTGATCGTCGCCCGTGATGTTGCCGGCGAGGACCTGCTTGCCGGCGAGGATCTGTTCCTCGGCCAGATCTAGAAGCTCGGCGACGGTCGCCATGGTGGACACCACGGAGCACCCGGCATGGCCGAGAGTGATGAGGGCGCCGGTCTCCTGAGTGCCGTCATTGACGGTCGCCACCACCAGGGCCGCATCCGGATCGGCCTCGGCCCATTCCATGACGGCCAGCAGCAGCTCGTCGGTCTCTTGCTTGGTCCGTGCCATGATCACACCCGCATCGGCATGAGGACGACGAGCAGGGCATCGTCGCCCGTGCGCGTCAGGATGGTGGGGCTTCCGGGGTCGGCGAGCTGGAACACAATCTGCTCGCCGCCCAGCACGGCCAGGGCCTCGCCGAGGTACTTCCCGTTGAAGCCGATCTGCAGGGGCGCGCCGTCGAGGCTCGAATCCACCTCGTCAGTGGCCTCGCCGGCATCGGGGTTGCGCTGACTGAGGCGGATCACACCCACGTCGATGTCGAGGCGCACGGCCCGGCCGCGCTCGCTCGACACGGTGGAGACGCGGTCGACGGCGCCGGCCAGCACCTCGCGGGCGACGGTGAGGTGCTTGTCGTTGCCGGTGGGAATCACCCGGGCGTAGTCGGGGAAGGTGCCGTCGATGAGCTTGCTCGTCAGCACCACGTCGTCGCGGGTGAACCGGATCTTGGTGGGCGATACCGCCACCTCGAACTGCGCGCTGCCGTCGATCTCCACGAGGTGGCCGAGTTCGGCCACGGTCTTGCGGGGGATGATGACGCCCGGCATGCCCTCGGCGCCATCAGGGCGGGGCAGCGCGAGGCGGGCGAGGCGGTGTCCGTCGGTCGCGACGGCGCGCAAGCCTTCATGGCGCTCCAGGCCGTCCGGGGCGTGGAGGTAGACGCCGTTGAGGTAGTACCGGGTCTCCTCCGTGGAGATGGCAAAGCTGGTCTGCTCGAACATCCGCAGCACGTCGGCCACGGGCCAGGTGAAGCGGGTCGGCATCTCGCCGGCCTGCAGGTCGGGGAAGTCACCGACGGGCAGGGTGCCGAGTTCGAACCGCGAGCGGCCGGACTGGACGACGATCTGCCCCTTGTCCGTCGTCTTGAAGGACACCGGCTTGTCGTCGGCGAGCTTGCGGGCGATCTCCTTCAGGGTGTGGGCCGGCACGGTTACGCCACCGGCCTCCTCCACCGTGGCCGCGCATTCCATCTGGATCTCGATGTCCAGATCCGTGGCGCGAATGGTGAGGCGCTTGCCCTCGGCGTCGAGGCGGACATTGGACAGGATCGGAATCGTGTTGCGACGGGACACAGTCCGGGTCGCCGCGTTGAGGGCCTTGAACAGGCCGGAGCGTTCGCAGGTGAGGCGCATCGGGTCTCAGGGCCTGTCGGTGAGGAAAAGGCGGCGGGGCTGCGGCTGACGCGCCCCGCCGAAGTTTCCCGCGCCGGGAGGAAGCGGGGCGCGAGATCGGGGTGTCAGCGAGCGATGGGCTCGGGCGCGCCCTCGTAGAACGGCAGGCCCGTGTCCGTGCCGGCCTTGGCGAGGTCCTCGCTGACGCGTTCGCGCATCTGGTCCTGCCAGCGGTAGAGATCGTAGAACCACACGATGCCGCCGCCGGTGGCGCGGTAGCGGAGCCGGGCCGGGATGCGAACGCGCTCGCCGTCGATGAAGGCCCGCAACTCGATCATGAAGACACCCGGCACGGTGATGGGCTCGCCGGCCGTGTTGGTGTGCTCCTCGACGAAGGTGATGTCGGTCTCACCCGACTGCAGCTTCACCGCATTCTTGATCCGCTGGCCCACGCAGATTTCGAGGCTGCGAGCGAGGGTGATCAGCTCGTTGGGCGGCGCCAGGCGTGCCTTGAACAGCCGCTCGAACTCGATCTTCTCCGCATCGAAGGGCGCGGCCAGCTCGGCGGCGTGATCCTCGAGGAATGCGGCGAACTCGGCCTGGTCGAACTTCTTGCCGGCGTGGTCGATCCACGCCTGGAACTCGGGCGTGATCGGGAAGCGGTAGACGATGCGGTGGTCGGCGTTGCGGGCCGCGCCACTCGCCGTGTGATAGTCGATGACCGCCGTCAGGGCCGGGTTTGGCCAGTCCGTCTTGGCGAAGATGGTCGAGTCCGCATCCTTGTGGCGGTTCGTCAGTTCGATGAAGCTCGCCAGGGTGGTGACCGTGGCCGTGCCCGTGCGCCGGGCTGGGCCGGTGCGATAGGCCTCGATCTGATCCTTGACGCTGACGACGCTGCCGCCGTTGGTGCCCGGCTTGACCAACACGGGAATGGCCGTGGGCAGGCCGTCGCCGAGGCCCGACACGGGAACGGAGATGATCTCCGGCCGCGTGCCCTGGATGGTGAGATCGGCAATCTTCTGGATCGCCTCGGCCTCGCCGCCGTAGCAGCTCGGGGTGGGTTTCGTGCGGGCGTCGGTGGTGGACGTGTTCGAGGAAGCCATGAACTGTCTCCGTCAGGCTGGGGTGGAGGGGGTCAGGCGCTGTCGCGCGACCGCGGGGCGTCGGACGACGCGCGGGGCCCGGCGAACATGTCGCTTTGGCTCGGGTGCTGGACGGAGAAGCCGCCATCCATCGACCAGAACGGGGTGCCGGCGAAGCCTTTCTCCTCGGGGAGCTTGGACTTGACGGAGGGCGTCACCTCGACCCGGCCTTCCTGAAAGGCGATGTTGAGGGTGACGGTCAGGGTGGCCTTGCCCTGGGCGTCGGGGAGCGCTTCCAGCGTTTCCAAGGCGTGGGTCAGGTGGTCGTTGCACTTCTCCGAGAAGCGCCCCCGGCTGAGGACGCCGACGAGGTCGGTGAAGCTGCGGATGGGTTTCGTGGTCATGTCAGGCGGCCTCGCTGCGGGCTTCGCGACGGGCCAGGGTCATGAGCCGGACGCGGATGGAGTTGGGATGACGCCCCATGGCCTTGCCGATGGCCCCAGTGCCGAGGCCTTGGGCCTCCAGGGCGAGCAGACGGGCGTCTTCGTCGGCGCAGAACCGGCGGACGGTGTGCCCGTTTCGCTCAATGACCAGCGGGCCGCGCACGCCGCTCGGAAGCGGTTTGGCGTTGGGCAGATCGGCGCCGAGCCGGAGGCAGATCAGGTAAATATTCGAGGACGAGCAACCGAACGCACGGGCGATCGTAGACAAGCTCTCGCCCGCCTCCCGACGCGAGGCGATCTCGTCATAATGCTCGTCGGAGAGGCGGCGATACGGCATCACGCGGCCGCGCTCTGCTGGCCGCCGGCCTGGGCGAGGGCGTCACACGAGCGGGCGTAGAGCGCCGTGCGGGTCTCTTCCGCGTCCACCGTCAGGCAGCGGGCGATGTCTTCGTTCGAGAGCGGGTCGAGGCAGGCGTCCGCCGTCTTGCCGGACCAGCCGAGCTTGCGGGCGAGGTGCTTCCGAAGAGCGTCGCGAACCTGAGCCGGCGACGGCGGGTCGAGCAGGGGGTTGGACACGGGGCGGCTCCATCGCGATGTGGCGATGGGCAAAGAATATACACGGTTTGGGGATACGCAAGGTTCAACTTCACAATCTGTGTATTTTGTGAGATGCCCCTATCCCCAGCTTGGGAATTCAGCCTTGCAGATTTGTTCGGTTTTTGTTCTCATGCCCTCAAGGGAGCGAGTATGTCACCAAGCGAGCCAGAGGACGGGAAGCTGAGTGAACGCGACCTTCGCGCATTGGCGATGGAGCTGGCGTTGCAGCTGCCGCGTGACGAATCCGACGCCCAACGCGTGCTCGATTTAATGCGGGCGGGTTACGAGTATTTTCTGACCGAATACAAGCGCCCTAACGTCGAGGCGGCCGGGGTCATCAGGCCGAAGTTTTCTCGGCGTCGCGGCGGCGGTTAGAACGCGTTCCAGGGTCAGGCGTTTTGAGAAGCCGTTCCTGGGTGTCTGGAGGCATGCCATAAAGGCTCCCATCCATAATCCAGTCGCGCGTTATGCCGTGCAGCACCTTGAGCTTCATCATCACGGGATCGCTCGGTGGGCTGCGGCCCTTTTCATAATGATTCCACGTGTTCGTTGACACTTGGCAGCGCCCTGCTGCGGCAACCTGTGTCTCGAAGTACGCCTTGCGCAGCACGCGCACGCGGGAGGCGATTTCTTCTTTGCGATCAGCGGGTAAGGACACCTGTGGCATAGCCACATATTCACATGCTGTGTATCGGGCTTCCATGAAGTTCGTGTGCATCTTGATATATACCCAAACTGTGTATATTCCGGGGGTATGGAGCCCTTAGCGACCACCTCTGAGATCATTGACGCACTGGGCGGGACGGCTGCGGTTGCACGCCTCACGGGCCGTACGATGCAGGCCGTCTCGAACTGGCGTGATCGAGGCCTTTTTACCGCCGCAGCATATGAGCCCATCACCAAAGCCTTGTCGGAACTAGGCCTGCAGGCACACCCGGCTGTCTGGAAGTCTTTGCCGCCTTCGGCACTGGCATCACTTCAGAGAGCTGGAGCGGCTGCCTGATGCCCGCCTCTCGCTCACTGCTGTGCGCCGGCCTCGTGATTGCGGCGCTGCTCGTCATAGGTCGCGCGGCGCGTCGTCAGCAGGCGCGCCAGCAGGTCGCCGTCCGCCGCGTCGAGGTCAAGGGTGGCGATGGGCTTATCCTCGGCGTTCGTGTCGGCGAACAGCACGATGCGGGCCGCGCCCTCAGGGCCGAAGAGCACCTGAAAGCGTGTCGTGATCGGGGGCTGCTCCCCCACCATGTGATCGTCGGTCAAAGTCATTGCCTCGCGGTGCCGGAGTGCTCGTGGTTCGTGGCTTACACCAGCTTGGACAAGCGCGGGGCGGACCATGCTTGATCGCCTTCGCGCCGTTTCCCTGCCGTCCCTCGCCGATGCCGTCGACGGCGCCTGGTCCGTCCTCGATGCCGGGGCGCAGGCGGCGAGCGAGGCCTGTGCCTCCGTGACCGCGTATGCCTCCGATGCCCTCGCGACCACGCCACGCGCCGCCCTCGACTGGATGCCCGACACCTCGCCCCTCCCGGTGTTGCAGTGGCTGTTCGCCCCCGAAACGCCGGCCTCGGCGCTCGCTGCGGTAGAGGCAGCCTGTGCCGAGGGCGCGGGAATGTCCGCCACCTTGTGGGACCATTTTTTCCCGAAGGGGGAGCGCGACTGGTCCGACGCCGTGGACGGGGCCGGGCTCGCCCGGTTCCTGCGCGGGCAGCACCCCGACAAGACGGCGCAGCACGTGGCGGCGCGCACGCGCCTTCCGGCGGACACGGTGAAGAAGTGGCTGGCCGGGGCGGCGCTGCCGAACGGGCGCGCCATCCTGATCCTGTCCTGCGCCTACGGGCCTGAACTGCTGCGGGCGATGCTGCACCGGCCGCCGGGCTGGCTCGACGCCGCGGCACGCGGGGCCGAGCAGGTGAAGCTCGAGGCGCGGCTGGCCGACCTGCAGCGTCAGCTCGGGCGACTGTCGTGAGCGGGCTCGTGCGCTTCGGCTTCATCCTCGCCGGCTTGGGCCTGCGCGGACTGGCGCGGATCCCCGTGTTCTGCGGGGAACGAATGCTTGCCGGGGCGCGGGCCTGCGAGGCGCGGGGGCGCCCGACGACGCCGGACCCGCCGCCCGCCGCCTAAGCCGCCACTACTGCCGCCATCACCGTCCCGCCTCGCGCGGTCCCTTCCGTGCGCCTGCAACCCTGGAGCTTGAACGATGTCTGGATCGTCTGCCTTCGAAGCATGGGTGGAAGAGGCGCGCGCCGTGACTGTGGAAGAGGCCGTAGCCGCGCGCGGCTCGACGCTGAAGCGCAGCGGGCACGAGCAGGTGGGGCCGTGCCCGCTCTGCGGCGGCCATGACGGGTTTTCGATCAATCCCCGCAAGGGGGTGTTCAACTGTCGGCGCGGTGGCGTCGGCGGGGATGCCATTGCCCTGGTCCAGCATCTCGACGGGTGTGAGTTCCGCGTCGCCTGCGAGATCCTGACCGGCCGCCCTCCGCCGAATCGCGACGCAGGCGAAACGGCGGAGGCGCGGGCCGCCCGTGTGGCCGCGCTCGCGGCTCGCCGGGCCGAGCAGGCCGAGGCCGAAGCCGAGCGCGAGGTGGAGACCAATGAATTTCGGGACCGCGAGCTGGCCCGATGCCGTGAGCTGTGGCTTTCGGGCGTGAAGCTGACGGGGACGCCGGCCGAGGCCTACCTGCGCGACCTCCGCTGTCTCATCGTCCCCGATGACGTGTGGCTGCGCTGCGCCCTCAAGCATCCGTATTGGGAGCACGTCGCGAACAGCAAGGGCGGCAAGGTCTGGAAGGTGGTGCACGAGGGGCCGGCGCTGCTGGCGCCCGTCATCGGGCCCGGCGGCCGGTTCGCGGGGCTGCACGCCACATGGATCGACCTCGCGCGGCCCTCTGGCAAGGTCGAGCTGTTCCACCCCGACACGGGCGAGCTGCTTCCGGCGAAAAAGGTGCGCGGCTCGGCCAAGGGTGGGCACATCCCCCTCGTGCGCCATCCGGCGCCGACCATCCTGTTCCTCGGAGAGGGCATCGAGACGGTGCTGTCGGTCTGGCGGGCCCTGGTGGCGGCGGGTGACCCGCGCGTGGCCGAGGCGGCGTTCTGGTCGGGCTACAGCCTCGGCAACATCGGCGGCCGGGCCGCCAAGTCGGTTCCGCACCCGAGCGAAGCGACGATCGACCGCCTCGGCCGTCGTCGGGCGCGCCCGGTGCCCGGGCCGGTGCCGGATCTGGCCGCGCCGTCGATCCCCGTGCCGGCGACCCTGCGGCAGGTGTGGGAGCTGGGCGATTCCGACAGTGACCGGACGCTCACGGAGAACGCCCTGGCCCGCGGCGCGGCCCGCATCCGCCACCAGGTGCCCGGCTGCACCGTGCGGGTGGCATGGGCGCCTGAGGGCGAGGATTTCAATGACGTGCTGCGGAGGGCTGCGGCGTGAATCTCAATCTCATCAACGCGATGGAAACAGCATGACGGACGATCCGCGCCGCGAGATCAAACGGTTGGTGGACGAGGCGACACCCGTCGGCGGCGATGACGGCGACTTCGACCCGGGCGAGGGCTGGGGCGGCGGCCCTCCGGAACCACCCTTCGGCGACGCCGACGATGCTGGGCCCGGTGGTCCGCGCAAGGTGGACCCGGAGGACTTGGCGCACTGCGCGACCCTCGACCATTCCGACACCGATAACGGCAAGCGCCTCATCCGGCATTTCGGGGCCGATCTGTCGGTGGTGGCGCAGGACGAGGTGTCGGGCGGTTCGTGGCTCGCATGGACGGGGACGCATTGGGACCTGGCCGGCGGGTTGGCGCTCGCCAGCATGGTGGTGCAGTTGCTGGGCGACCGGATCATCCTCGAATCCGAATTCATCCACCCGAGCCCGCGGGAGCATGCTGCTATCAAGGCTGCCGAAGCCCTGGAGGGAAAGGCGCGGGCCGACCTGACGGACGATGAGAAGGTGACCGTGGCGCAAGGGGCCGCGGCAGCCGATGCCCTGGACAGGCGCCGGGGCAAGCGTCGCGCCTTCGGCGTTTCCTCGAAGAACAAGGCGCGTCTGGAGGCGACGCTGCACTGCGCGGCGCCACGACTGCGACGGAATCCGGACGCGTTCAACGCTGACCGCTACCGGGTGGCCTGCCTCACGCACACGTTGGCGTTCCGGTCCGAACGGGACGACGAGTGCCCGGATCCTTCCGTGACGCGGCTCGTCGGGATCTGCGACGCCATAGAGGGGCATCGCCGGGAGGACTGGATCACCGCCGTGGTCCCGCAACCCTATCGGAAGGGCGCCGAGGCACCTCTTTGGCGGGCCTTCATGGAGCGGATGCTGCCGGACGCGGCTAAGCGGCGAACGGTGCAGCAGTTCACGGCGCTCGGCTTGCTCAGCGTGCCGGTGCAGCACCTGATGTTCCACTACGGGCTCGGCGCCAATGGCAAGTCGGTGTTTTTGGAGACGATCGCCCGGGTGCTGGGCCCCAGCCTCGCGGTCGGCCTGCCGCGCGAATCCATCGTCGGCGGTTCTGAACGGGCGTCGGGCGGGGCGTCACCCGATATCGCCCGGCTATACGGGCGGCGGTTCGTGCGCATCCTCGAAGTGGCGGGCAACGTGCCGCTGCAGGAGGATATGATCAAGAAGCTCACCGGTGGCGAGCCAATCCCGGTTCGGTCGCTCTACAAGGGCTATTTCGAGTTCCAGAACTTCGCGACCGCGCATATGAGCGGCAACGACTATCCGACCATCACCGGCACGGACAACGGCATCTGGCGCCGGATGCTGCTGGTGCATTGGGATCAGACCATCCCCGTCGAGGAACGCGACGATTTCGAGGTGGTCATATCCCGGTTCGTGGATGGCGAGGGCGCCGGCATCCTGGCATGGCTCATCGAAGGCGTGTGCGACTTCATGGCGAACGGGCTCGTCATCGCGCCCTCGGTGACAGCCGACACGCAGGAATACCGGGAGGATATGGACCCGGTGGGTGAGTTCCTGGCCGCCTGTGTGCGCGCGACCCCCAACGGGCGAGAAACGGCGCACGCGCTCTACGAGGCCTATCACTCGTGGTCCCTCGCCAACGCGAAGCGGACCTTATCGCAGACGCGGTTCGGGAAGCGACTGAAACAGCTCTACGATCACGGACCCATTGCCGGACGGGTCTATTACCAGGGCTGCGAGCTGCACGACGTGCCGGACCGACCTGACGCCCCGCAACCCCAGGACGGGCTCGACTTCCGTCGTTGAGCCTCACCACGCCGTTTCGTGGTGATGGTGGTGAGGGTGTGGTGACCCTCTGAATGTAAGTATCACCACCCTATTTCTGTGTGATCGCAGGCACTTAGGTGCCAATGGTGATACTGGTGAGGGTTTCGCGCGTAGGTATAGACAATCGGGGTTCCGGGGTAAGCTAGAACAGAATTCATAGACACTACGTGGAAAAACTATCACCACTCTCACCATATCTATTTAAGTTGTTGAATTTGATAGGAGTTTGTTTGGTGACGGTTGATTTTGAACTATCCTCCAAGTCTCACCACTCTCACCTGACGGATTTCGTGATGCAGCATGATAGCTTTGTGCCCGCCTCTGCCCCCAAGGCTCTGCGCCCGTCGGACTTCTCTCCCGAGCAGCGGGCCGGCTGGGTGGCGGCGAGCGACCGCAAGGCCGCCGCAGAGGTCGCCCTGGCGCCTGATGCTGGTCACACGAACGACGGTGATGAGCGGGAGTGGTTCGTGGCCTACACGAACCCGAAGCGGGAACAGACGGCGGCCAAGACCCTGCAGCGGCGGGAGTTCGTGACGTGCCTGCCGGTGATGACGGTGAGCCGCACGCGGAGCCGTCAGCGTGTGACGGAGGCCGCGCCACTGCTGCCGCGCTACCTGTTCGTGGGGCTCGGACCGGGGCAGAGCCTGTACGGCCTGCGGGAGACGCCGGGCCTCGAAGGCATGGTGCGCGTGGGCGGGGTGCCGGCGACTGTGCCGGTCGAGCTGATCCAAGGATTGCGCACAGCGCAGGCTGCGGGCGTGTATGACTTCTCCGATGCGGCGATGGAGGCCAGGGCTGCGGATGAGGGTGCGCAGGCCTGGGCCAGGACTGCGCTGCGGTTTGCGCCAGGGCGGAAGGTGCGCGTGTTGAGCGGCGCCTACCGATCCTTTGGCGGTGTCGTGGACGCCGTGAGCCCGCCGGACAGGATCGATGTGTGGATCACCCTGTTCGGCCGGTCTTTCTCCGTGCCGATGATGCTTGCCGATGTGGCATTGGAGTGATAGCGATTGGAGGTCGCACGGGACTGTTGTTGCAAATCTGCAACCACCGCCCCGTGCGTTAGCTTTGGTGAATGGCCCCGGTGCGCGAGCATGCGGGGTCTTTTCGTATCCGAAGGTATGGCTTGGCGTCCCCGTACCTTTCGGCCCGCTGCTGGCCCTGGCTCCGATGCGGACCGGGCGCAGGCGACACGGGCCTATGACCGACGCCGTCGCCAAGAGGTTGAGACCCGCGCCCTGTATGGGACGGCCCGATGGCAGGCGACGCGGGCCGAGCAGTTGAGGCTCGAACCGCTGTGCTGCATGTGCATGGCCGAGCGTCGAGTGACTGCAGCTGTCGTGTGCGATCACGTCGAGCCGCACCGTGGCGATGTCGCGAGGTTCTGGGCTGGCCCGTTCCAGTCCTTGTGCACCCCGCACCACAACTCAGCCAAGCAAGCCGAAGAACAGGCGGCACGCTGAGGGGGTGGGGGGGGTGTCGAAAGTTCAGAGAAGACAGCTGTAGACCGGTTGTCTAACCCCCTCTTTTTCTCCGCGATATTGGCGGAAACTTTTTTTATGAGAGGAGCCAAGGCCGCTTGGCTGATCGCCGATGACGCGTGGACGGAAGCCGGACAGCCCGGCGCTACAGGCGGCGAAGGGTAGCCCGGGCAAGCGTGCCCGCGCGGCCCGGACCATGGCGCGCACCGAACGCCTCGCGGCTAACGATCCGCTGCGCCCGCCGACGTTCCTCACCACGGGCAAGGGTGACGAAGCCTTCACCTTGGCCCTGAAGATCTGGCGCGAGCAGGCCCCGCATCTCCACCGGCGCAATCTGCTCGACCGGATGGACCGCTACGCGTTTGCGCGCTGGTGCGTCTACCAGGCCGAGTGGATCGAGGCGACGCAGACGATCAAGACAGAGGGCGTGACCCGCTTGGTGAAGACGGTCACGGGCGATGAGATGCCCCGCCGGCATCCGGCTGCCAGCCACCGGGACCGGATCGAACTCGCCATGGGTAAGCTCGAAGCCTCCTACGGCCTCACCCCGGCGGACCGCTACAAAGTAATGCGCGACCAGGCGGCCAATCCCCTCGGCGGCCTGTTCGATGATGAGACCGAACGCGGCCAAGGTCCGGCGTCGCCGACTCCGGCGACCGAAGTCGATCCTGTCGGCTTCATGGCCGACCATGCAGCCCCGGCGCCGGGCACGCGGCCGAACTGATGGTCGCGTCGCCCGCCCTCATGGCGGCGCTCGCGAATCCTTCACCGCTCCCGCATCCGGGGTGGGTGAGTGAAGCCGAGGCGCAGGCCCTGGCCTTCGTCGCGGTCCATTGGGATCGGGCCGCCGCGACGCCGGGCGCATGGTTCGATGACGCACTGGCCGAACGCGTCGTCGCGATGTGGCCGACGCTGTTCCGCCACACGGAGGGGCGCTGGGCCGGCAAACCCTTCCGCCTCACCGTGTGGCAGGCGGCTATTGTACGCCTGCTCGTCGGGTGGAAAACCGCCGATGGGTTCCGGCTCTTCCGGCGCCTGTTCCTCTGGATTGGGCGTAAGAACGGCAAGACCGAGTTCCTGGCCGCGCTCACCATCCTGTTCTGGGTGTGCGATCGGGAGATGGGTGGGCAGGCCTACGCCATGGCTCGGAACGAAGCGCAGGCGCGCATCGTGTTCGAGAAGGCCAAGACGATGGTCCGCCTCTCGCCCGCGTTCTCGAAGCGGGTGCAGGCGTTCAAGAAATCGCTCTACCTGCCCGACCTGTGGTCCAAGTTCGAGCTGCTGTCGGGCAAGGCGGAGGGCAAGCACGGTCTCAGCGCCTCCGTCATCGTCGGCGACGAGATGCACGAATGGGCGGACGGCACCCTGTACGGGACGCTGCACCAATCCATCGCGGCCCGCGATCAGCCTATCGAGCTCTATGGCTCGACGGCCGGGTTCAAGAGCCGGAACTACGGGTGGGTGCTGTGGGAGGAATGCCTGTCGATCCTGACGGGCGGGCTGGCCGACGCGACCACCCTGGTGGTGATCTTCGCCGCCGCCGCGGAAGATGACTGGACCGACGAGGCGGTGTGGCTCAAGGCCAACCCCAACCTCGGGATCTCGCCTAAGATCGAATACCTGCGGGCCGAGTGCGCCAAGGCGCGGGACAATCCCCGCCTAGAGAACGACTTCCGCCGGTATCACCTCAATCAGTGGACCGAGCAGGTGGTCCGCTGGCTGTCCCTGATGAAGTGGGATGCCTGTGCGCCCGACCCGGAGGCGTGGCAACGCTTCCCCGTCGAGCTGCGCGGGCGGCGGTGCTTCGGTGGCCTCGACATGTCGTCGGTGTCGGACCTCACCGCCCTCGTGTGGGTGTTCCCGCCCGTCGAGGCCGATGAGCGGTGGAAGCTGGTGGTGCGCCTATGGGTGCCGACGGAATCCATCGCGCTCCGGGCCCGGCGGGACCGCGTTCCCTACGATGCCTGGGCGAAAGCCGGGGCGGTCATCGCCACGGACGGAAACGTGGTCGATTACGCCGTCATCGAGCGCCAAGTGAAGGCAGACGCCGAGGCGTTCGATGTCCAGGGCGTCGCCCTCGACCGGTGGAACGCCACCGGCACGGCCGTCCGCTTGGCTGAGGACGGCGCCAACGTCGTCATGTTCGGCCAGGGCTTCGCCTCCATGTCGGCGCCCTCGAAGGAATGGGAGCGCCTGGTGCTGGCCGGACTGCTCGACCACGGCGGCCATCCGGCCCTGCGGTGGATGATCGGTAACATCGCCATCGCCACCGACGACGCCGGCAACATCAAGCCGACGAAGGTCAAGTCCTCGGAGAAGATCGACGGTCCCGTGGCCGGGATCATGGGGCTCGGCCTCGCCATCGCGCAGGAATCGCCCTTCGACCCCAACGCCTGGATTGAGAGCTACGCATGAAATGGCTGAGGCGGGCCTTCGGGCTCGATGGTGGGAAGGACATCGAGCCGTTTCGGTCTAGGCAAGCCTCGACTGAGAACGGCAACAACTTCGTCACCAATCAGGTCACCGTCGCCGACTACCGCGATTCGCATGCCGCGCATGGAGGTGGCGTGGTCGGTCTGTCAGCGACATGGGCCTGCGTTCAGCTCATCGCCGGCACGATCGCGTCGCTGCCCCTCATGGTCTACCGGACGGATGCGTCCGGTGTCCGCAGGGTCGCGCGCGACCATCCCCTGTATTTCGTGCTGCACGACAGCCCCAACTATGACCAGACGGCCGTCGACTTCTGGGAGTTCATGGCTGCCGGCATCGAGTTGCAGGGCAACGCCTACGCGCTGATGGAGCGAGGTTCGTCCGGCGCCATCGCCGCGCTGCACCCGATCCGCCCAGACTTGGTTAAGGGGCGCCGCCGTGGTGATGGCGGCATTGAGTACGAGTGGAAAGAGGACGGGCGGCGCATCGTAAAGCGGGGCGAGGATGTGCTGCACATCCGGGGCTCACTGGGCGACGCGCTGTCGGGGGCATCGACCCTGTCGGTTTGCCAAGGGGTGTTCCGGGACGCGCTGGAGGCCGAGAACGCGGCGGGCGCCATGTTCCGCAACGGCGTGAACGCGAGCGGCGTCCTGTCAACGCCTGAAAATGTCCGGCTCACGAAGCCTCAGCGCGACGAGTTGGAGCAAAACCTTCGTGAAAAGTACATGGGGAGTATGAAGCAAGGTGTGCCCATGCTGCTCGATGGTGGTTTGACCTGGGTTCCGCTGTCCATCAATCCCGCCGATGCGCAGATGCTGGAAAGTCGTAAGTTCAGCGGTGAACAAGTCTGTCGGATCTTCGGTGTTCCGCCTGGGATGGTTGGCTTCGGCGACAAGGCGTCGAACTGGGGCACCGGCAAGGAAGTCGATGTCTTGGGATTCCAGAAATTCACGCTGCGCAAGCGTCTGAAGCGCATCGAGCAGGCCCTGTTGAAACAGCTCGTACCCCTCGCGGAACGACGCGCGCAGGGACTTACGATCGAATTCAACTTCGAGGGCTTGCTGCGCGGCGACACGGCCAGCCGGTACGAGGCCTACGAAAAGGCGATCCGGATGGGCATCGCGACCCGCAACGAGGTTCGCGCGCTCGAAAACCTGCCGCCGGTTGCCGGCGGCGACGTGGTGACGGTGCAGATGCAGGATGTGCCGCTCGCCAGTGCCATCAGCGGGGATCGAAATGAAGCGCTCAAGTGAGGACAATCGGCGCACCGCCCCGGTCCTGGCGATCAAGGCGCTCAAGGAATCCGGCGAGTTCGAGGGGTACGGCTCGACCTTCAATGGCGAGCCGGACGCCTACGGCGATGTGATTGCCTCCGGCGCCTACGCCGACAGCCTCGCGGCGCACAAGGCCAAGGGTACGATGCCTAAGCTGTTCTGGCAGCACAACGCCGATGAGCCGATCGGCCGTTGGGTCGGCGCGAAGGAAGACGACCGGGGCCTGCTGATGCAGGGCAAGCTGAACATGGACGTGCAGCGGGGTCGCGAGGCGTACGCGCTGCTGAAGGCCGGCGACATAGACGGCCTCTCCATCGGCTACCGGATCAAGGCCTACAGCGTCGACACCGATACGGGGGTCTGGACCCTCGAGAAGCTGGACCTCGTCGAGGTCAGCATCGTGTCCGTCGGCGCCAACGAACATGCGGTCGTGCAGAGCGTGAAGGCCGCCAAGGCCGCGCACGATCTTACCGAGAAGCTGAAGGCCGGGGACCGGCTGACAGAGCGAGAGTTCGAGGTCTGGCTGAAGGGGCTGGGCTTCTCGAACTCGCAGGCGGAGCGCGCCGCGCGCCTCCACCTGAAGGGGCAGGGGGAACCTGCCGACGCGGCGGATGACGGGCTCGCCTTCCTGCGTGCCCTGACGAACTGACGGCACAACCCCCGATTTCGGAGATCATCGTGAAAACCTTCCTGTCCCTCATGGCGGCGGGCCTGATGGCCCTCGCCTTCATCACCGCTGCACCCGACGCGCACGCCGCGTTCGGCTCGGCCCTCGCCTCCACCTCCCTGGCTCCCTGGGCCCTGGCCGGAGCCGGTGGCATCGCCCGCCTCGCGGCCTGCGCCATCGGCCCCCGCATCCTGTTCGAGCGGCCCGGCGAGGGTGGTACCGGCGGCAAGAGCGCGGCCGAGCTGGCCGCCGACTTCAAGCGGGACTTCGACACTAAGCACGACGGTGTGAAGGCCATCGCGGAAAAGGCCCTGGCCGAGGCCGCTAAGGGGACGCCGCTCGCGACCACGGCCAAGGAACTCGCCGATCAGGCCATCCTCGGCATGAACGAAGCCAAAGCTCGCCTCGACGAGCTCGACCAGAAGATGGCCCGTCGCGGCGAGCCGGACGATCGGCTGCTTACGGCCGGCGAACGGTTCGTGGAGGACGATGCGTTCAAGAGCTTCGCCGGCCAGACGCGTCCCCGCGGGCGCGTCCTCGTCGAGGTGAAGGATATCACGTCGCTCACCACCGACGCGGCCGGTTCGGCCGGGGCCCTGATCCCGGCCGACCGGCGCGGACTGCAGGTGGAGCTGCCGCAGCGCCGCCTCACCGTCCGCTCGCTCATCCTCCCGGGCCAGACGGCCAGCAACTCCATCGAGTACGAGCAGGAGAAGCTGTTCACGAACAACGCCGCCCTGGTCGCCGAAGGGGCCGTGAAGCCGCAGTCGGAACTGCAGTTCGAAGACAAGACGGCGACCGTCCGGACAATCGCGCACTGGATGCGGACTTCCGTGCAGATCCTCGCCGACGCGCCGGGCCTGCGCTCCATCATCGACCAGCGCCTGCGCTACGGCCTGGCCCTCGCCGAGGAGAATCAGCTCCTCAACGGGTCCGGCACCGGGCAGAACCTGCTCGGCCTCGTGACGGCGGCCGTCGCCTACGCGGCTCCCGGCGGGCTCATCGCCACCACGCAGGTGGACACGCTCCGCCTGATGATCCTGCAGGCGGCCCTCGCCGAGTATCCCCCGAACGGTATCGTGCTGAACCCGATCGATTGGGCTGCCATCGAGATGGGGAAGGACACGCAGGGGCGATACATCATCGGCAACCCGCAGGGCACCGTCGCCCCGACGCTGTGGGGCCTGCCGCTGGTCCCGACGCAGGCCATGGGCGTCGACAAGGCCCTGGTCGGCGCCTTCAACCTCGCGGCGCAGATCTTCGATCGCCAGGACGCCACCATCGACGTGTCGACCGAGGACCAGGACAACTTCGTCCGCAACAAGGTCACCATCCGCGCGGAGGAGCGGCTGGCGATGGCGATCTACCGCCCGCAGGCCATCGTCTACGGCGATCTCGGCCGCGTCGCGTAGCCCCCTCGGCTCATGCAGGCGGGCGGCTTCGGCCGCCCGCTCCATGAACCGAAAGGAGACGGACCATGATCAAGGCCATTCTACTCAAGCCCCTCGATGGCGATCCGGAGGGCTCCGTTCGCGAGTTCGACCGGGCTGATTTCGACCGTCTGGAAGCCATGGGCGCAATCTGTGTCGATGACGGCACGGGTCCGAGGCGCAAGCTTTCGGTGCTCGATGTGGCGGCCCAGATCGCCGCCGGCACAGAGGAACTCGCGCGCCTCGACCGGCTCGTGACCGAGGCCGGTGAGCGCCATCGGAAGGCGGTGGATGCCGCCGCAGAAGCGGAGCGGACGACGGCCGAGCGCCTGGACGTGCTTCGGCGGGATGTCGTGGGCACCGAGCGGTCGACCGCCGAGCGCCTCGACGCGCTCAAGCGGTCCGTTGCCGATGCCGAGGCGGCTGCGCAGGAGCGTAAACGTGTCCTGGCGCATGAGGCGGAGGCCGCCAAGGCCGAGAAAGCCGCGCCTGCGGTCAGCAACAAGGCTGCGCCACCGGTTGCCAATAAGGGCGACCCTGCCGCGCCCGTGACCAAGGGTTGAGCCGATGGGCCGCGTGGCTGCTACGGCAGCCCTCGGACTCATAATGGTCGGCCTGCTCGCTGCGCAGAATGGGTTCATGCCCTGGCGGCAGCCCGATGGGACGAACCTGTCTGGTATCGTGCTCAACTGCGACACCGGCTCGAACCGGGTCGCGGTCCCCTGCGGTGGGCCGATGACGCCGATGGCGGTGCTGGCGGCCCCCTTCATCCGCTCCGGCATGGGTGACCCGATCATCTTCGATGGGGTCACTGCCACGGCGAAGCAATTCGCCATCACCAAGCCGGCGGACGCGACCAGCTATCGGTTCGTGAACCCGTGCAACGTCGATGTCCGGATCCGCAAGGTGTCCAGCATGGATGAGACCGTGACGCTGCGGACCGGCACCCGCTTCATGGCCCGCTCGTCGGAAACGCTGGGCACGAGCGAGCCGAAATTCGTGTCCCTGATCGCGACGGCGCCGCCGACGGGCGAGTGCGCGCCGGAGCTTCAGTACGGGCGGGGCGGCTGATGCGTGTCCTCTCGATCCTGCTCTGCGCCGCGCTGGCGCTCGCTACGCCAGCGCACGGCACCCTGCGTTCCTCGAGCCCCATGATGGGTGACGGTGTCCCGCGGGTCGCTCCGGCGGGGCCGCAAGGGCCTCAGGGCGAACAAGGGCCGCCCGGGGCCGTTGGTCCCGCGGGGCCACAGGGACCGACGGGAGCCAAGGGCGATGCCGGACCAAGTGGTGGAACGGGGCCTGCGGGTCCTGCAGGCGCAACAGGCTCTCGCGGTGGAGACGGTGCACCTGGCGCTCGCGGTGCAGATGGCGTGGTGGGACCTGTGGGTCCGGCCGGCGGTGCAGGCGAGCGCGGAATCCAAGGCCTCCCGGGACCGAACGGCCCGGTTGGTCCGAAGGGGGATACCGGCCCGACTGGCCCGACAGGGCCTCAGGGTGGTGTAGGCGCCACCGGCCCGGCCGGCGCACCGAAGCGCATCGAGCGCTACACCGTCACGTCGTCGGTCGCGGGCATCGCCACCTTCACCTGGACGCCCTGCACCACCACGCCGGACGTGGACGTGATCCCGTCCTGGGTCGGCGAGCAGATGGTGATTGGCGGCGTCACCGCTCAGACCCTGTCCGGCGCGACCGTCGCGGCCAAGCGCTCGCGCGGCACCTTGCTGCTCACCGCTGGCCCGTTCGAGCCGGCGCCGGCCACGCCCATCACCATCCGGGTCATCTGCAACTGATGCGCGTCTCCGTCATCACGCCACCGCAACCGGTCGTGTCCTGGGAACAGGCAAACGCGCACCTCCGCCTCGACGGCGACGTGAGCGCGAAGGTCTATGTCGAGGGACTGATCGCCGTTGCGACAGCCTGGATCGATGGGCCGGATGGCTGGCTCGGGCGGGCGCTCGGCGAGCAGGTGCTTGAGGTGGTTCTGCCGGCGGGCGTCTGGTCGCGGGAGCGGCGCCTGCCGTTGCCGCCCCTGCTCGGAATCGTCAGCGAAACCCCGTCCGCCGACGGCGTCACCGTGCGTTATCGCGCGGGCTATGTCGATAGTGCGGTACCGGCGCCGATCCGCCACGCGATCCTGCTCATGGTCGGCCACCTCTATGAGAACCGTATGGCCGTCACGGCGGCCACGAGCATGGGCGCCATGCCCATGGGCGTCGATGCGCTCCTGTCGCCCTACCGCGTGTGGGGCATCTGATGGACCCCGGCCGGCTGGATCTCCGGGCGCAGTTCCTGCGCCAGCCGCCCATCCTCGACGCGGAGGGGCGCGATACCGGCGACCGGGGCGACTATGCGTCCGTCTTCACGGTCTGGGCCAACTTCCGCACGCAATCCGTGCGCGAGGCCGTTCAGGGCGGCGGCGCGCAGAACGTGGAAGAGGGTGCCTTGACCATCCGCGATTCGGCGAACGCCCGCACGGTCACCAACGCAGACCGGGTCCTGCTGCAAAGCCGCAACTTCGCGGTCACCGGGGTCGGCCTGCCGGATCGGCGGACCGGCCTCATCGTCCTCACCCTGTCCAGCAACCTCGGCGGCCAGTAGCATGGACATCAGCGCAACTTTTGGCCTCGCCACGCAAGGCTATTCCGCCCTCACGCTGACGGGTGCGGCGCGCGACTTCTCGAACGGTCGGGGCATCCTGTCCGGGCTCCGGCTCATCGACACGGTGTCCGGCATCTTCGGTGTCGAGGCCGTCACCAAGCAAGTTGTCCAGTTCGGGGTGAAACTCGCCCTGCGGGCCGACAACGCAAGCGAGCAGGCCGCCCGCGAAATGGTCGACCTGATGCGCTCCCGCGTGCCGCAGGACAGCGGCTTGCTCCTCAACGGCATCACGTACCGCCGCGAGGGGAAGACGTGGGTGGTCGAGGCCACGGCGGATCGTGATGGATACGACTACGCCTTGGCCGTCGAGGCCGGTCACCGGGCCGGCGGCACGGTCGCGGACGGCAATCTGTTCGCCGACACCACGGGCGCCGGTGGACGCCAGGTGCGGGCTTCGGGCCCGACCGACGTGGAGGCGCAACCGTATTTCTACAATTCCGCCCGCGAAGCCCTGTCCGATTGGACCGGCGAGCTGCGCGCAGCAAGCCGTGAGGGGCTATGACCGCGCTGTCGCCTATTCTGCCTCTCCGTGACGCTATCCGGAAATGCCTGCAATCCGATTTGGGCTTCCGCGAAATCGCTGACTACCGAATCTATGACGAAGTGCCGACAGGCAAAGCGCAACCGCCTTACGCCTACATTGGGCCTATGCGCCACACGCGGTTCGAGGTCGGGTGCGGGCGCGGCTGGACAGTTCAGGCGCGCCTCTTTGCCGTCTCCACCGCCGCCGGCCGAACCGAGGCGTGGTCGCTCATCGATGCGATGACGGCGGCCCTCGACGGGCGGGAGGTGTTCACTCCGCCGCTCGCCGCGCCCTTCCGCCTGCAGAAGATGATCGAGGTCACGCAGGCCGGCGACGTGATCGACCCGCTCCAGGCGAAGTCGGTGTTCCTCGATCTCACCACCCTCATCACCGGGCCGGGCCCGGATATGGAGAGCTGACCATGGCGACCCCCGATTATGCCGATCTCCTTCCCGGCAACCGATTTCGTACCTACCGAGGCGCAGGTGATGCCGCCAAGTTCGTGTGCCTCGCGACCTCGCAGACGCTGACCATTACCAATGCCTACGAGGATGCTACGGTCCCCGATTGCGCCAACCCTACGGCGATCCCGACTCGCAAGAGCATTAAAAGCTCGACCTCGTGGGGCGGCCGGTTCGCCGGCTCGCTCGCGGCCGATCACCTCGACGACTTCCGAGCCGACGTGGATAGCGAAACGGCAGTGCCCTACGAATTCCGTATTGACCGCGATGCGGCCGGCGGCGGCGGGAAGTGGGCAGGCAACGTCCACATCGAGAACTTCGAGATCACGAAGAACAACAACGGCATCGTGTCGTTCACGGCGCAGTTCCGCGGCGACGGCGCGCTTGCCTGGACCGGCGCCACGTGAGCGCGGGCGACACCTCCCGTACGATGGTGCGCGCCCCTTTCGGGGGGCGTGACCGCAACTTCCAGCTCCGACTCGGCGAGCTGTCCGAGCTGGAACGCCTGTGCAATGCGGGCGTCGGTGAGATCATGGCCCGGCTCGCCACGCACCGGTTCGGTGTGAACGACATCTGGGAGCCGATCCGTCTCGGCTTGGAGGGCGCCGGCTCTTCGCCGGTCGAGGCGCAGGCCCTGGTGATGCGCTACCACCCTCCGAACTATCCCATCGCCGACTTCCTGGGCCTCGCCGTGCAGATCGTGCAAGGCGCTGTCAGCGGCGTGCCGGAGGGAAACGGCGTGACGGAGGGGGGCGAAAACTCCGCCCCGGAGACCTCTCCGTCTTCATCCGCGCCGGGGCCGTAGCGGGCTACACGCCGCAGGACGTGAAGGGGATGACGCTGGCCGAGTTCCACGCGGCGCTCGACGGGTTCATCTCGGCCCATAGTCCGGCTGAGCAGGCGCCGTCCGATGATGAGTTCCTCGAGGTGCTCATGGAAGAAATGGCGGCTGGGCGAGCTTAGCGGATCTGAGAAGTCAGCCGAACCGCAATGGCTGTCGTCTTGTCCAGTGTAGCTGCCATGCCCTTTGTGCGCTTGAGGTCCTTCAGGTCGTCGTCGGTCGCACAGATGAACATCTTGCGCCCGTCCAATAGCCGCCCGTCGACATAGCGGGCGCATTCCAGTGGCGTCACTGGCTCCCTGACCCGGTCGAACGTGCAGGGCACCTGCTTGCCACCTGGCGTGCAGGCCATGAGGACGAGGATCAAATACATGGGCGTTTCCTAAATGGCCGATCCGCTTGTCATTCAATTCGGCGCAGACACCTCGCGCGCTCAGAACGCGATGGCAAGCCTTGCTGCGTCCATAGCCGGCAACATGGCGTCGGCTGGTGTTGCTTTGTCTGGCCTGGCTGCCAACAGCAACCAGACCGGCAACGCTCTGGGTGCCCTACAGCAGAACCTCACCCGCGCAGCCGGCGCCATCGGAAGCGACGTAAAGAACATCGCGACTGCTACGGCCAACGCGGCCACGGCTGAGAAAGCGACGCTTCAGGGCGTTGTAACCAGTTTCACCGCTGCGGCAGCGTCTTCGCAGGCGGCGCAGGCTGGTGTCCAGGCGGGTATTGCTGGCACGACAACCGCCATCACCACGCTCGGCGCACAGATCCCCGCCCTGCGGACCTTGCTCGGCGCCTTCATCGCATTCGAGGCCGCGAAGCTCGTGTTCGCCAGCGTGTCGGCATCCATTGACGCGGCGCGTGAGCACATCGCCGATTTCGTCAAGATTGGTAAAGAGGCTGAGCGTGCTGGCGTTTCCCCTGAGTATTTCCAGCGGGTTACGCTAGGCGCTGAGAAGTACGGTCTCACGGTTGATCAGGCTGCGGCATCGCTCAACCGTTTCCGCGACGCCGCCGACTTGAAGCTCGGCGAGGGCAAGGATGGACGCAATACGTCGGCGCTCAGCGACCGGCTTCAGCAGAACGTTCTTGCTAATAATATCACCGGATCGGAAAAAAAGTCCGTTGATGGCGCAGATGGCAACGAAGCAAAACTTCGTGCACTTCTTGCTATAATCCAAAGTCTTAAAGACGAAGGCAAGGATCTCGTCGCATTTGACTTGGCTGGAAAGTTCGTCGGCCCTGAGTTCGAGCGTCAGCTTCGCAACGGTGAGGATGCCGTCAACAAGCTCAAGGCGGCGATGGACAACACCTCAACAACGGTTGCTGGCATTCAGATTGTCGGTGCAGAGGAAGTTGAGCGGGCCAATCAACTCGACGCTAAGGCGAAGGACATCGCCAATACACTGGCTTCCGCGCTCGCACCGATCCAAAAGGATATCACGGCTTCAGTTCTCGACACTTACGACGCATTCCTGCAGGTCGAGTCCGCGATCGTGCGTGCGGTTGGCGCGGCGGTCAGTCTCTACACGCAAGTCACGAGCATCGTTGGCGGGATAAAAGAGGTCGTCAATCAGATTCCATACATCGGCAAGGTGCTGACGGCCGGCAATCAGATCACGGCGCTTCGCGAGGCCGGCAAGGCGATCGGCATCATCGGGCAGGCCGAAGCCGAGTTGCCAGAGATCGAGGTCAAAGCGCCCCGCCGCCGCGGCGGCGGCGGAAATCCGCTCCCGCAATTGGGTGGGGGGCGATCAGCACGTGGAGGCAGTGAACGCCTCGACGCCGTTGAGACCCTGATCAATCAGCTGGAAAAAGCCCGCGACACCGCCAAGGCCGAACTCGACAACGTCGAGAAGACGAACGTTGAGCGTGAGAAGGCGGTGGCGATCGCGAAGGCCGAGGCCGCCGCGCGTGAAGAGGTGCAAAAGGGCAACCGCGAGAGCGCAGCCCTTTCGGATGATGAGCGCAAGCGCGTGCTGGCCGGCGCCGAGGCCTGGCAGACCTATAAGGATCGCACCATGGACGCCAATCAGGCGATCCGTCAGGCGGCCGAATCGTCCCGCTACTTCGGCGAGGCCGCCTCGAACGCCTTCGCCGACGCCATTCTGGAAGGCCGTTCCTTCAGCGACATTGTCGGAAACCTGTCGAAACAGATCGCGCGATCCGCTTTGCAGGCTTCGTTCACCGGTCAGGGGCCGCTTGCCGGACTGCTGGGTACAGCCCCCGCGGCCAGCTCCGGTGACACCGTTGGCGGCATCGCCGGCCTGCTCAAGGGGTTCTTCGGAGGGTTCAAGGCCAACGGCGGACCAGTCGAGGCGGGTCAGGCGTACACGGTTGGCGAGCGCGGCCGAGAGATGTTCATCCCGAACAGCAGCGGGCAGATCGTGCCCATCCTCCAGGGCTCCGGGAACGGCGGCGGTGCAGCCCCGGTCAACGTCTACAACTATGCCGGCGAGCAGGTGCAGGCGACGCCGCAGCGGCGCAGCGATGGCGGCGTGGACCTCGTCATCCGCCAGGCCGAACGGGGCTTGGGCGGGCGCGGGCGCGCCGGGCAGGGGCCGCTCGCGCCGTTCCTCAACACCGCCGCCTCGCGAAAAGGCTGACCATGGCGTTGCCGTCCTGGCCGGCTGGCCTGCCCGATCTGGTGCCCCTCGTCGGATCGGGCGGCACCGAGGCCCTCTACACCCCGCCGCAGGTGACGGAGTTCGATGACGGCCCGCCGCGCGCACGGCGTCGTCAGCTCTACGATTCGACGGCTCGCAAGATCAGCCTGCGGCTGACGCGGGCGCAGTTCGTCACGTTCTGCGCCTTCGTGCGGGCCGATCTCAACATGGGTACCCGCCGATTCACGGCGCCCGTGCGGGTGCCCTCGGGCGTCCTCGCGCCGCGCACCTGTCGCATCGAGGGTGCGGTGTCGGAACGCGACGACGGGCCGACCTCCGTGGTGACCTTCGCCCTCGTGGTGCAGGATTGGTGAGCCAATGACGTTGAGCGCCGCGCTGGCCGAGGCCTACGCCTCGGGTGACGAAGAGGGCGTGATCCTCACCACCTGCGAAGTCGACCACCCGTCCCTCGATGCCGCGATCCTGCTCGTGCAGAACGTGGACAGCGACCTGGGCGCGCCGGGCGACACCTTGGCACTGCCCCTGTTCGAGGGCGGCCCGCGCCTGCCGCATCAGCTCTGCGCCTTCACCCTGATCCCGCCGGGTGCCGACATGGACGGGCCGACGGACGGCAAGCTGCAGATCGACAACGTGTCGGACCTACTGCACGAGCTGATGCGCGGCGTGGTCGGCTACAACGAGGCCATCACCATCGGGTTTCGGCAATACCGGGTGTTGCCGGGGCAGCTCGACGCTGTGACCGGGCCGGACGACGACGATCTGACCGGTCTGGAAATGACCCGGTTCGATATCTCGGCCGAGCGTGCCGAGGGCACCATCGCTTGGCCGGACGGCCGACAGCTCAACGTGCCGACCGGGCCCAACGCGTTCTTCGCCCGCGACGACTACCCCGCCCTGTTCTCATGACGGATCGCGCGGCGTTCCTCCGGAGCGTGCGCGGACGGCCCTATGACCGCGCCAGCTTCAACTGCTGGCACCTCGCCAGCCTTGCGCAGGCGGTGCTGTTCGGGCGCACGCTCCCGGCCGGCGACCCCGGGCTGGTCGCGGATCTCCGGGCCCGGGCCCGGATCCTCGCGACCCATCCGGTGCGGGCGGCCTGGCGCGCGATTCCCAAACCCGTGGACGGGGCCCTGGTCCTCATGGGCCGGGTGCCGGGCGCGGAAACCCATGCGGGGACGTGGCTGTCCGAGGACGGCGGCCTGATCCTGCACACCGACGAGGGGCACGGCGTGGCCCTCGATCCGCCGCTGGAACTGGCGCAGGCGCGCCGGTGGCGGCTCACGTACCTCATCCCCCTGTAGGAGCCCCGACATGGCCGCGAAGAGAACCAAAGTGACCCTGATCCAGAGCTCGGACGGTCAGGTGCGCCGCGCGCGCATCGACGGCACGGAAGTGGCCGTGGTCAGCGGCGGGCCCGTCATCATTGCGGGCAAGATGAGCGTGACGCTGACGCTGACTGATATCGACCTCGACGCCGAGGAAGCGTCGGCCGACAAGCCCGCCTGATCCCCCGAGCCCCATGACCCTCGTCCTCACCACCAACGTGGTCGGCCAGCCGCGCGGCGAGCCCGTGCGCTTGTCCGGTCGGCGGCGACGCCTGTCCACGGTGGTGGCCCGGCATCGGCCGCCGGCCGGGCGGCGTTTCATCGTGTCGGTGCATCGGCGCGGCCAGGCCAGTGAGGCCTACCCGCCGTCGGACCGGACGGTGCGCCTCCGCGCGAGCTGGCCGAAGACACTGGTGGGGCCGGGCGACGTGGTGGTCATCACCCTCACGCCGCTGGGGAAGGGCGTGGCCTCCATCGGCCTCGCCATCGCCTCCATCGCCCTCATCGCCCTGGCGCCCTACGCGGCCCCGGCCATCGCAGGGGCGGCGGTCTTTGGCGCCGGGGCCGGCGCGGCGGCCGGCGGCCTCACCATCGCGATCCAGGCCGGCATGGTGGTGGGCGGTCTGGCGCTCGGCTACGCGGCGCAGGCCTCGAAGGCGGCGGCCAAGCGCGCCAACGGCGACCTCTACAGCGTGTCGGGCGGCGGCAACGTGCCGAAGCCCGGTGCGCGCAAGCCCCTCCTCTACGGCCGGCGCTGGACCTCGCCGCCCCTGAGCCAACCCGACTACTTCACCATCGACGGTGATGCGAACGTGCTCACCAAGCGGATGACGCTCGGGCTGGGCAAGTTCCAGATCCACCGCATCCGGGTCGGCGACGCGCTGTTCTGGAATGAGGCCTCGGGTATCCAGGCGCCGTTCAACGCCGTCACCGGTCCGCAGGGCGCGGTGGTTGAGTTCCTGTACGAGCAGCCCTCTGCCATCGTCCCCGGGGACATCATCCCGTCGCCGTCCGTCGGCGGTCAGGAACTGCCCCGGCCGGGCGGCAATCCGGCCCGCACGCCGTGGTACCGCCTGGCGCCGCAGGGCGTCTCCGTCGATGCCGCGCAATTCAACTGGACCTATCCGGCGATCTACCGGGTGTCGTCGTCGGGGAAATCCGGCGGGGCACCGGCCGGGGTGGTGTTCTTCGGGCGTGAGATCGACCCGAACACGGGCAACGTCATCGGACCCGAGTTCGAGATGTGGCGCTCGCAGGAACCCGGCGAGGCCTATATCCGCACGCCGCTACGCCGGAACGCCTACTTCCGGCTGCCGAAATCCGGCGCCTATGAGGTGAGCGCACAGAACCTCTATCCGGAGCCGTTGCCCGGCGTCGAGATCGAAAACCGGGTGGTCTGGGACGGCATGTTCGCCTTCGAGGACGACACCCGGGTTCGGCCGCAGACTACGGAAATCGTCCTGCGCGTCCGGGCCGGAAAGGGCCTGACCGTGACGGCCTTCGGGGATATCTCCGTCGAGGCCACCCGCATCTTGCCGGTGTGGGACGGTTCGGCCTGGGTCGAGCAGCCGACCCGGAAAGCCGTGTGGGCGTTCTGCGACTTGGTGCGGAACAGCTACGGCCTCGATGCGCCCGATGGGGTCGATGCCGACAAAGCCCTGTATTACGGCGATCTGCTCGCCGCGAACGACACCTATGACGGGCAACTGCCCGAGGTGTCGTCGTTCTGGGAAGCCGCCTCGGAAGTACTGCATCCGCTCCGCGCCGACCCGGTGAAGGTCGGCGCCGTGCATTCCTTCGTGCGCGACGAGAGCCGGGCCGAGCCCCGTCACGTCCTCACCCGGCGGCAGATCGTGCGCGACAGCTCGGGCGCGAGCTACAGCACGAAGGTCGAGGGCGGCGATGTCATCGTAGAGTTCGATCGCGACGGCGACCCGCGCCGCCCCGACGAGGCCCGGTTCTCCTACGGCCCGCCGACCCGGACGCCGAAGCGCTACCGCGTCGCCGGCATCACCGATGGGCTGCACGCCCTGAAGCATGCGACCTGGCTCGCGGCGGTGTCGGTGTTCCGCGGGGTCGAGCGTAAGGTCACCACGGAGTGGGATGGGCGCCTCGTCTACCCGGGCGATCATATCCTGTCCGACCTGTGGTTCCTGAAGGGGAAACAGACCTACGGCGTCGCCTCGCGCGCCGGTACGGTGCTGCAGCTCGACACCGTCGCCAACGTGCCGGTCGAGTGGGGGTACGGCTCCGTCCGGACCCGCGTTGGGCGCGAGTGGGGCATCCTGCGCATGCGCGGCGTCGGCCCGCGTGGCTTGGAGCTCCACCCCGACGACGTGGCGGCGCTGCGGGTGCAGACCGGGCTTGGCCTCGGCGATGTGCTCGCCCGCGACACGCAGGATCCGACCACCATCGTGCTCGGCGACCTCGTCGAGCTGCAGGAAACCTATGTGGCCCGGGCCGCGCTCCCGAGCGACGCCGACCACGTTCAGATCGAAATGGTGCAGGACGATCCGCGCGTCTGGCAACTGCTCGATGAGACCGTGATCGCACCGGCGCCGGTCAACGCCGACAGCCTCGCCGAGCCGCTGGTGCCGCAGATCTCCGTGCTGCACGCCCGCTGCGTCCGGATCGAAACCGGCATCGAGGTGGTGTGGGGCGTCTCGGCCACGCGCGGCGCCCGGAACTACGAGGCCGACTTGTCGTACGATGCGGCGACCTGGGAGACCCTGTCGCCGTTCGGTCCCGAATCGTCGGGCCGTGCCGCCATGCGCCAGGTCGACGGGCCGGTCACGGTGCGGGCCCGCGCCTACGGGCGCACGGGCCTTCCCGGCCCCTGGATCACCGCGACGTTCACCACCGTCGCGCCCATCGTGCGCAGCGAGTACGTCGAGGGCCTCGAGGATCTGTTCGCCGGGGTTCGCGAGGAGATCGACCGGGTCAACGCCATCGGCGCCGAGGCCCTGGCGCAGGCGGGCCAGCTCGCCGAGCGCGAGCTGCGCGCCGGCATGGCGATCCTGCTCGACGTGAATCGTCAGCTCAACGTGCGCCTGGAGGAATTCGCGCAGGCGGCCGCCACGGAGGCCGGCGCCGCCTACGAGGCGCGCCAGTTCAACAAGGTCGCGGCCGAGGGCCGGGCGCAGGACAATTTCGCCGCCCTGGAGCGCGTCGACAAGCTGCGGATCTCGGACAAGGAAGCCTTTGCCGGGGTGACCACCACCCTCGGCGCCCGGCTGACCAACGCCGAGGGCAACATCGTCGGCAACGCCGCCGCGCTGCAGAGCTTGACCACCACCGTGACGAACGTGGACGGGCGGGTCACCTCGACCTCGCAATCCGTGACCAGCCTGACCTCGCGGGTGCAGAACACGGAAACGGGCGTCAGCGGCAACGCCATCGCCACCTCGCAGCTCACCACGCGGGTGAGCCAGACCGAGGGCGGCATCTCTTCGCTGTCGCAGTCCTACACCGCGTTGCAGGCCGAAGTGACCGGTCCGAACGGGCGGGTGAGCGGTCAGGCCACGGCGATCAGCAACCTGTCGGCGCGCGTGACGCAGACGGAGGCGGGGGTCAGCTCCGTTACCGAATACGCCATCACGCTGAATTCCATCCTGTCGGGCCAGAGTGGGCAGATCGCGGGTCAGGCCACGGCGACCCAACTCCTCACGTCGCGGGTTTCGGCCAACGAGGCCGGTATCAGCTCCGTCACGAGGTTCGCCATCGACCTGCAGTCGATCATCAGCGGCGTCGGCGGCCAGGTGAACGCGCAGGCCAACGCGATTTCCAGCCTGACGGCCACCACGAGCAACATCGACGGCCGGGTCAGCTCGCAGGCGCAGTCCCTTTCGGTCCTGAGCACGACACAGAACGGGCACACCGCCACCCTGACGCAGTACGGGTCCTCCATCGACGGCATCAGCGTCCAATGGGGCGTCGCCTTCGATCTCGACGGGAACGGTGGCGGCCTAGTCTTCACCGGCATGCGCCAGCTCAACGGCGCGGCGGCCTACACCTTGCGCCTGCGCGGGGATCTCATCGTTGACGGCAGCATTACGGGGCGGACCCTTTCGGCGCAGAACCTCATCACGCAGTCGGCGCAGATCGGGAATCTGATCGTCGGCAACATTCAGATCGCGGATGGGGCCGTGTCGCAGATCGTGGCGGCCGGCTCGGGGGGCACGTCCGCCTCAGTCGGGATCGGCGTCCGGGGTAGCGCCCGGCTTGAGGTGAAGGCCTACTTCAACGGCAACTCGAACGGCGGCAGCACCAACGGCCCGGGTCAGCTCATCATCCAGCGCGACGGGCAGAACATCTCCATCGTCAACGCGTCGTTCGCCCTGTTCAAACCGGACAGCGGCAACATCCAGTATTACCTCAGCTCCATGGCGACGGTCGCGATCGACCAGCCGGGCGGCGGGTACCACACCTATACGGCGGTCCACACCAACGGCCAGGGCGTCGGGGGTGTCACCATCGTGGTCACCGAACTCTCGAAATGAGCGCCGCCATGGAAGAGACCGGTACCGCCCTCGTCCTGCGCGAGGATACGGCCCCCGTCGGGACGGAGGCGACCAACGGGCATTTCAGCCGCGAGGACACCGACCCGCGGCTGCTCGGGAGCGTGCGGTTCGTGCGCCACCACCCTGACGGCACCGTGCACGGCTGGGGCATGATGTCGTTCGGGGCCATCCAGATCGAGCGGGTCCACAGCGGCGGCATCTTGGCGGCGCCGGATCTCGATTGGGGCCCCGGCTTCATGCCGGCGGAGGACCTCGGCACCACCCACTACGTCGACCTCGACGCCAGGGTGGTGCGGGAGAAGCGGCCGAGCCCCGTGACCCTCGACGGGCTGACCCTGAGCGGCCTGCCGATGCCGTGTCAGGTCGCCATCATGATCCCGCCGGATCTGCCCACGGTCTACGCCTGGGACGCGCCGGTCCTGGATCTCGAATTCGAACACCCCGGCACGTACACCGTGACGGTGCGGGCCCCGGCTTATCGCGATGCGGTGTTCACGGTGACTGCCGATGGCTGAGCCTCGCCGGACGCTGCGCCACAGCACCGACTACCGCGCCCGTCGCGCCGCCGAATATCCGGACGTTGGCGACGGGCTCGACGCCCTCGCGAAGGCCATTCGTGCCCTGGCCGACGGCCAGCCGATCCCGGCCGAGTCCCTGGCATGGGTCGAGGCCTGCGAGGCCGTGAAGGCCCGGATCGGCAAGCCCAAGACCCCGTCGCCGAAGTCCTGACGCCACACCACACCGGGAATCCCCATGGCCCTCCCTGCCGTCTCCGTGACGAGCGGGTCGACTTCGGTTGTCGGCACCGCGACCGCTTTCATCGTCCAGCCGGGCGACCTCTTCATCCTCGCCGGAATCACGGTCACCGTTGCCTCGTCGGTGCCGAGTCAGATCACCCTGGCGCAGCCGTGGCCCGGCCCCACGCTGGCGGGACGGACCGATTGGGATGTGAGCCTGTCCGGCCCGTACTGGTCGACGAGCGTCACCACGAACAAACAGCTCAACGAACTGCTGCGGAAGCTCGACGGCGCGCTGCCGTTCAAGTTCGACCAGGCCGGATCGTTCGCGGGGCGTGACGCCTACAACAATCAGCCGGCCAACTTCGTCTACCTCTCCGTCGATCCACTGCCCTTCACCCTCTACGTGAAGCTTGCCAACACCGGGGCGGCCTCTGATTGGTCGAGCGGTCAGGTGGTGCAGACGACCCCGGCGCAGACCACGGCCGAAGCGCAGGCCGCGGCGGCGGCGGCGCAGGCGGCGGCCGGCACCGTCGGCAACAAGGCCGAGATCGCGCAGGCAGCGGCCATCACGGCGACGGGGGCGGCCAGCGCCGCCACGGGTGCGGCGACCACCGCGACCGGTGCAGCCACGGTCGCGACGGACAAGGCGACCCTGGCCGGTGCCTCGGCTTCGGGCGCGGCCTCCTCGGCGGCCACCGCGACGGAGCGCGCGGGTGTCGCCACGGCGGCGGCGACCACGGCCACGGACAGGGCCACGGCGGCCGGCGCGTCGGCCACCACGGCGAGCGGCGCCGCCACCTCGGCCACGGCGTCGGCGGCCACCGCCATCACCGCCCGGGACGGTGCCGCCGGCTCGGCCACCACCGCCAGCACGGCAGCCACGAACGCCAAGACATCGGAGACCAACGCCGCCACCTCGGCCGCCACGGCCTCGACCAAGGCCACCACCGCAACGGACGCCGCGACCACGGCAGTCGGGGCCCGCGATGTTGCCACCACGGCGGCCACCACCGCCACCACGGCACGCCAGGGGGCGGAGACGGCGCGGGACGCGAGCGTTGCCGCGCGGGGTGCGGCCGAGGGTTTCCGTAACGATGCCCAGACCTCGGCGGGCCAAGCGAGCGCAGCGGCCACCGCCACTGCGGCCGACCGCGTCCGCACCGGGCAGGACCGGGCCGCCACCACGCAGGCCCTGGCCGACGCCACCGGCGTGTTCGGCAATTTCCAGCAGATCCAGGCCGCCGTCACCACGGCGACCGGGGCACGCGACCAGGCCGTCACCGCCCGGGATCTGAGCTTCGGCTACCGCGACGAGAGCCGCAGCTTTCGCGATGCGGCGCAGGCGGCGGCGGCGAGCGCCGCGGCGGCCTCCGGCATCCCGTCCTTCACCCAGCACGACGCCGGGAAGGTGCTGGCGATCAAGGCCGACGCCTCCGGCACCGAATGGTCTGACGACCTCGAAACCCTGGCCCTCTGCGGCCTCTGACCCCTCACTCGCGAGTTCGCCATGGCCCTTGATCTCACCCTGTTCGATGCCGGTATCCAGGCCTCGATCAACGCCCTGCCGGCGACGCCCGACCCGAAGGCGCTGCTGCTCATCGGCAAGGCCATCGAATCCACCCGGCCCACCGTGGCCGTGTCGGACCTCTTGGCTGCAAGCGTGTCGCAGCAGGCCATCATCGTCGCGGTGCGCGCCTCGGCGATCACCGCCATCAACGCCGCTCGCGACCAGGCCTTGGTCGATATCCAGAACGCCGGCCAGGGTAGTGCGGCGGCTTCGGGTATCACCTTCGCCCCCGTCGGCGGGATCGCGGCCACCAACGTACAGGGTGCAATCGCCGAGGTGGACGCCGAGGCCTCGAAGCGCGGGGCGAACCTGTCCGACCTCGCCGATCCGGCGGCGGCCCGTCAGAACCTCGCCCTGCGGCCCGGCTTCGAGGTGCAGCCCTATGATGCCGACCTCGCGGCCATCGCCGCCCTGACCACAACGGCGCTCGGCCGCTCGTTGCTCGCCATCGCTGACGCCGCAGCGGGCCGGAACGTGATCGGCGCCGTGTCTCAGGCCGATCTTACGGCGGCGGTGCAGGCCATCATCGGCATGGCACCGTCCGATCTCGACACCCTGAATGAGATCGCCGGCCGGCTTGTCGCCAACGAAACTTCCGACGCGGCCCTGGTCACCGTTGTCGGCGGCAAGCTGGCGAAGGCCCAGAACCTCGCGGACCTCGTCGACAAGCCCACGGCCCGGACCAATCTAGGCCTTGGTGCGGTGGCACTGTTGTCCGCAATCAATGCGGCCAACATCGCGGATGCCTCGGCGAATGGTCGGTCGCTCCTCACGGCAACCGACTACGCCGCTATGCGAGGGCTGCTCGCCCTGGTCATCGGCACCAACGTCCAGGCGTGGGATGCCGACCTCGACGCCATCGCAGCGCTCACCACGACGGCCTACGGGCGGGGCCTCCTCACGCTGACCAACGCGGCGGCCCTGGCGTCGGCGGCGGGCGTACCCGGCAAGGCAGCCGGCACGGATCTCCGCACCCTCACGGACGACGCCAAGTTCCTCACGGCGAAATCCATGGCCGACGCCATGGCCTACACCTCGCCGGCCTGGGCCGCGACATTCATCCCGGATTGGGGAACGAACGGCTTTCGGCAGTCCATCGTCGCTACCGGCAACACCACGCTCGGCGGGCCCTTCATCGGCGGGAAGGACGGCGAGGATATCGCCCTGGAGTTCGCGCAGGACGCCACCGGCGGCCGTACGCTCGCGCTCAACACCACCTATTTCAAGATCCCGACCGGCCTCACGATCACGGCCTCGACGGCGGCGAGTGCGGTCGATCTGGTCACGGGCTACCTGCGCATGGTCGGCGGGACGCTCGTGCTTCAGGTCACCGGCTTCCTGAAGGGAGCACGCTGATGTTCCCGTTCGCAGCGCCCGCCATCATCAAGCCGGCGATTGCTGGCGGCGCGATCCTGAAGCCGCAGGACGTGTTCGCGACGGACCTATGGACGGGGGATGGTGCCGAAAAGACCATCGTCAACGGGATCGATTTTCTTGGACGTGGCGGCGCCGTCCTCGAAAAGGCACGCGACATTGCTCAGGGTTGGCTTTTAACAGATACGCCGCGTGGCCCTACGCGCATTCTAATCACAAACAATACGGATGCCGAATATACCGGCGGGGCTTCCGTCGGTGTAGTTCAGTTCAATAACAACGGATACCGTTTTGATGCAATCGCGGCGCCATATAAGCGGGTAGGATATTCTCTTGCCCGCGCCGCCAAGTTCTTCGACATCGTCACATGGACGGGTGACGGCACAAGCAACAGGCTGATCCCGCATGCACTTGGTGTTGTGCCGGGGATGATTATTGGCAAAGGCAGAAACAGCGCCACTGGTTGGCCGGTTTATCATAGAAGCCTTCCTAATCCAGCAGCAGATTATCTCACACTCCAAACAACGAGCGCATATGCCACGGCAAGCACCCTGTATGGTGCTTTAGCCACAGCAACTTCCTTCACAGTGAACCCGTCATTTAACCAAGCTGGGGTTGACTACGTCGGCCTCGTCTTCGCGCACGATCCGAGCGCAGACGGGATTGTGCAGTGTGGGAGCTTCTCTCTCGATGGAACTTTTGGAGCTACCGTAAACCTCGGATGGCAACCGCAGTTCGTTCTGATTAAGGCCGCCTCTGGAACGAACTCCGCATGGCTAATCATGGATGGGCAGCGAGGGTTCGGCTCTGGTTGTAGGGTTCTTCAGCCGAACGACTCCGCCGCAGAGTTCGGCCCCGGAAATTACATGACCGTATCGTCGTCCGGCTTCACCCTGCCTTCTGGGCAACTCTACGGCGCCGCTCGCGACATCATCTACCTCGCCATCCGAGCCCCCTACTAGGACCCCCAGCCATGACGCACGCAATCCCATCCGGCTCCGGCTGGACGCTGCTACCCTATTCCCCGATGGTCACGAACGCCGACGGCGTCGCGGTATCCTGGGACACTCTGCAGGCATGGTCAGATGCGGAGTGCGCTGCGTTCGGCCTGCCTCGCATTCCCGAGCCCGACGCGCCACCGTCTGGGCAAATGGAAGTGAGCCGCGAGCCAGTCGACGCCGACGGCTCCCCGGTCTGGTCAGTGACCTATCAGCCGATCCCGGCGCCTGAGCCTGCGCCGGTGCCGTCCAGCGTCACCAACTTCCAAGCCCGCGCGATCATGCGGCAGGTTCCCATGCCGGATGGGCGCTCGCTGTTCACCACCGTGGACACGACCCTGCGCAAGGCGGTCGAGGATACGCGCGAGCTGGGCGAGTTCGAGCCGGCGCGGGTGGCGGCGGACATCGACTGGCAGGCCTGGGAACAGGCCAACACGTACGACCGGCAAGGCACGCTGGTGTCGAGCCTCGCCACCCGGTTCGATTTCGACAGCGACGCCACGGACGATCTGTTCCGCCGTGCCGATCTGATCCGAGCCTGAGCCGGCCCGCACCACCATCCTGATCCCGCTCGCCGTGCCGCCCGGCCCGAGCTGCTGACGTTCTGAAAACTAGGAGATCCATCATGGAGCTTAGCGCCATTGGCGAAGCCGTGCTCATCGCCCGCGAGGGCCGCCGGCTGAAGGCCTACCGCGATTCCGTCGGCGTCTGGACCATCGGCATCGGCCACACCTCGGCGGCAGGCGCGCCGCTCGTCACCGCCGGCCTCACCATCTCGGCGGCCGAGTGCGACGCGATCTTCGCCCGCGATGCGAAGGCCTATGTTGCCCCCGTGCGCAAGGGGCTGAAGGTCGCCGTGCCGCAGCACGTGTTCGATGCCCTGGTGTCGATCTGCTTCAACATCGGCCCGGCCGCGTTCGCGGGCTCGACTTTCCTCAAGCGGATCAATGCCGGAGACATGGCCGGCGCCCGCGACGCGATCCTGATGTGGAAGAAGCCGGCCGCGATCATCACTCGGCGCGAGGCCGAGGCCGAGCAGTTCGTGACGCCCTACGCCGTCGCCCTGCCGCGCGCGACGACGGCGGCCAAGCCCATCAAGGTCGCCGCGCCCGTCATCGAAGTTCTGCACCCCGAGGTGTCCACCCCCGTCATCGTGCCCGTGGCGCCGGCCGTTACCGCCCGGCCGAACCTCCTCATGCGGTTCTTCCGCTGGATCGACGACACCTATGGCGACGGCGCCCGCGTGCCCGCCAACGATGCGGGCCTGCCGACGATCCGTAGGACTGCCTGATGGCGGTGCGTGGAAAACTCCGCACTGTTGAGGGCGGTCACGTCATGTTCTGGTGCCCGGGCTGCAATGGGGCGCACGGGCTCCGCGTCAGCACCGACGCCAGCCCTGGCTCCCGATGGGGGTTCAACGGCGACTATGACCGGCCGACATTCACGCCGTCCGTCCTCGTCCGTTACGACGGCGCCGATGCGGGCCAGGACGGCGCTCCCCCGGCGGTCTGCCACGCCTTCGTGACGGACGGCCAGATCCAGTTCCTCGGCGACTGCACGCACGCGCTTGCCGGCCAGACAGTGCCGCTCCCCGACTTCGAAGCGGCCTGATCCGAGATCCCGAGCCGGCCGGGCCAGCCGCGCAACCTCCGCCTTCGAAAGAACCACCATGACCCGCACGCTTGTCGTGGCGCTGGCGCTCGCCAGTGCCCTCTCCACCCATGCCCTTGCCGTCGAGGCCGCCCCCATGCCGTCCGTCGTCATCCCGTGGGGCGACTACATCGTGTCCGCCGGAACGATGCTCACCGCGATCCTGCTGCCCGTCCTCGTCGGCCTCGTCAGCGGGGCGGTCTATCAGGTCGCCCCCTGGGCGCGCCTGGTGCTGACGCAGTCCCGCATCGAGCAGATGACCAAGGCCGTCACCGACTACGCCCTCAACGCCGTGGAGGGCGCGGCGAAGGGCCAGACCCTCACCATCCCGGTCGGCTCGGCCGTCATCGCCAAGGGCGTGCAGCGCGCCGTCGACGTGGTGCCCGCCAAGGTGCTGGCCGCGGCCGGCGGCGAAAAGGGCGTGGCCGAACTCATCTTCCGCACCCTGAAGCTCGAGGATGGCGCCAACGCCGGCAACACCCTCGCGCCGGCGCAGGCGGCCCTCTCCGCGAAGTAGGCCGGGCCGCTCACGCGGGCCGCGTGCTGCGGCGCGCGGCCTCGCCCCAAGCCTCCACGTCACGTCCTCGGACATCGGGACACCATGACCGCACAGCCAACGAAGAAGCCGCCGACGCCCCCGAATTCACAGGCCGTCGCGGCTGGGTGTGCGCGGGCCGTCGAGTTGACCACCCCCCTGCCGACCAAGAGCCTGGGGGAGGAGATGGTGGAGCGCGCCATGCGGGACCGCACCGCCGACGAGGATGGGCCCCGCAGCTACGTCCTGTTCGCTGAGGACTGGCGCAACTTCATCCGACGCCAGACCCCGGATCGGCTCGACACCCTGACGGAGCTGATCGACGAGCAGCTTGAGCGCCGGGCCATGCGGCGCTTTTGGAGCCGGATCTACAAGCTCGGGCTCCTCATCGTTCCGGCCATGTTCGCGGCGGCGCAGTTTGGCATGGATAAGCTGCCGCTCATCCGGGACATCCTCAACCTCTTCAAGAAAGGGACGCCATGACGGTGCGAACCTTCGACCGCTGGCTGACGCGCGCCTGCCACACCCTCGGCGGCCTCGTCTTCCTCATCGTGGCGTCCGTCGTCGGTTACGCGGCGGGGAGCCTCGCAGCCCCTGAGGCCTGGCCCTACGATGTCCGTCAGCGCAAGCTCATCACGGAAGAGGTGGAGCCCGGTGGCAACCTGATCCTGCGGCGGACTATCGACTACCACGACGATTGCGAGATCCGGTACGAGCGGCGGGTGCAAAGCACCGTCGAGGCCGGGCGGCGCTACCTCCCGCCGGATGTGATCTTCGATCATCCCCCCTGGGACCGCAGCGGCAAGCCGCAGGAAAGCTCCATCGGCCTGCCGGAGAACTTCCCCTGCGGCCCGGCCTACCTCGTCGAGAGCGTGTCCGTGGCCTGCGATTGGTATGAGCGGGTGGTGCAGCGCCGACGGAAGCCGGACATCATCACGCCGTTCGATGTGGTCTGTCGCAGTCCCATGCCCTGATCCACCAAAGCCCGCCCGGCTCACCGCCGAGGCGGGTTTTTGCGTTCTGGACGGGTGATTCGGTTGGCGCCTGGAAAGGCGGATCGCGAAAGCGAGTTGAAACTTTCGGCGTCAGTTTCAACTCGCGTCGGAAAAAGTGGTGCCGGTTGCGGGACTTGAACTCGCGACCTACCGCTTACAAGGCGGTTCGCCTAGAAAGGAGGCGTGGCCTCCGAGGGCAAGCAATGACACGCGCAGATGAATTGTTCCGTCGCCTTCGTAATGACGGTGTGGGCGAAATACGGCGAATGATAGAGGCTGCATATTCCGAAGATCTGTTCATAGATTATAAAACAGCGAACACATCTTTCCCTTCCCGATCTCTGGATAAGTTTGACCGAAAGAACTTAGCTAAAGCATTGTCGGGTTTTGGAAATGGAGACGGCGGAATCATCGTTTGGGGCGTCATATGCAAGCGAGGTGAAGTCGGGGACGTTCCAAGCGGCGAAAAGCTGATCGTAGATGCGGCTGCATTTAAGTCGATACTTGATGGAGAAATGGGCGGCCTAGTCTCACCGCAGAACAGCAAAGCAGAGAATATAAGTCTTATTGTTGGCGAAGGCCAGTCAGGATTTGTTGTAACCTATATTCCGCCAGGATTTGATATCCCATTTCACAGCAATCATCCGGAGGCGCAGGGATACTATATGCGTGCTGGATCGTCATTTCATAAGGTCACACCTGGCATTCTGGCTGGAATGTTTGGAAGAAAACCAAATGCAGAGCTATCACTGTCAGCGCGTATGCGGCTTCAATACAATCCAGGCGGACAATTCACCAAGGCTGCAATTGTGATTTCAGCCAGGAATGTTGGTCGAGGAATGGGCCGAGATTTATATATTCGTGCCGATGCCCCTGAGACGAGTGCCGTTAGCTACCATTTAGGTCGGAAGGATAGGTGGGAGTACCTTCCAAGCAGTGATCATCGCTGGGTTGTTGGCAGCCTCACGAATGGTATTGTTTTGCCACCAGGGGTCCAATTCGAAGTGCTTGAAATTACATATATGTGCATGATAGGTACTGAAACAGATTTGGATATATCCTTGAGCATGGGGTTGGATGGCGGATTAGGCGCTGAACTCAAGATTCAAATTCCCTCAGATATTATGTGGAGACTTGGAACTGCGTGGACCGATCCTGATAATAGATCAAAACTCGATGAAGTTCAGAAAATATCAGACCGGATATTGATTCAGCATCATAATGAAGTTGGCCCAATGGGCCTGACTTTTCCGTCTCTTCCATTCATAGGCGGGTAGGCCTGTGGTCAGATTGGCGATGTAGTGAGCAGTCGCGTTCCCAACGCCTCTCTGAAAAATCAACGACTTGGCTGTGCCTCTTAATCACTGGCGCCAGTCCCATCGATCTCAGGCACCAGCCGACTGCATCAGCCGGCGCCGGACCTCCGCGACCTTACCCTCGGCGGTCCGCTCAACGCTGTCCGTCCAGACCGTCAGGGCAATCAGGCGCAGCGTGAGTTCGTCGACGCCGAGGCCGGCTGCGAACAGCATCAGGCGCCCGACGGCAATGTCGACCTCACCCATCATCACTACAGCATTTCCTACAGCATGCCTCTCAGTGATACCCGTTTTCGCTCTATAGAACTGGCAGCGTCGGTCCAATCCATCATGGGCGCGATGGAGAAGCGCAGGTCGTCGGAAATCATCGCATCGCCATGGGAGTCGAGCGCGGCTTCACCGCGGCGGACGGTCAGTGATCGTGCTTGCAGTCGGGCCCGTGGACGTGGCCGTGATCCTTGTGGGCGTGATCATGACTGTGGCCGTGGTCATGCGCGTGGTCATGGCTGTGCCCGTGGTCATGCCCATGCGTTTGCCCATGCGCTTGGCCCGCCTCGCCGTGGGAATGCGCGTGCGTGTGATCATGGCCGTGATCGTGTCCGCACTGGCTGTGGTCGTGGGCCTCGCGCTCCGGCTTGAAGGCGCGGGTCACGGGGGTTCCGGTGCAGCCCTGGCCGCGCACGAGTTCGGCGGCCGAAGCCGGGACGTAGAGCACCTCCGCGGCGATCTCCGCCGGAACGTGGCTGCCGCCGAGCTGCCAGGCGAGGCGCAGGAGACGGGCGGGGTTGGTGGCGCGAACCTGCAGCAGGGCTTCGGGGGCCGCCTCCACGAGGATCAGGCGTCCGTCCTCCAGCCGCAGGGCGTCGCCGTCCTCGAGGCCGGCCGCCTTGGTCAGCGCCGGCGTGAAGCCGAGGCCACCGACGCCCGTCAGGGTCGCGGGCAGGGCCTGACGGGCGCCATGATCGAGGGTGACGCGATCGACGACGGCGTCGGCGCGGACGGCGGCTTTGCGGATCAGGGTGGTGGCGCGCAGCATGGGAACCTCTCGGACAGGCCACACCCCTACCGGATTTCGGGCTCGAACGGAAAGCGCCGCGAACCATCGGCCCGAATGCGGAAACTTCGACCGCAGCCCACGTCGGCGGGAACCTTAGCCGTAGGACGTGCATTACTTGAGCGGAATAGCTAAGCTCAAGCCTCGATTCGGACCGGCCCAAGACCGGACACCACCACGCCTACGGGAGTCTCGCACCATGAAGAAGCTCATCGCCGCCACCCTCGCCGGGGCCCTCGCCCTCTCGCTCGGTGCCTGCAACACCCCCGAGGATCGCGCCCTCGGCGGCGCCGGCCTCGGTGCGCTCGCGGGTGCGGCCATTGGCGGCGCGGCGACCGGCCGGGCCGGCGGCGCGCTCGCGGGTGCGGCCATCGGCGGCGCCGGCGGCGCCATCGTGGGCGCCTCCACCGCCCCGCGCTGCCCCTACGGCACCTACCGCGACGCCTACGGCGACGTGTACTGCCGCTGAGTTTTATCCATGGGATGCCGCGCCTCCGGGCGCGGCGGACCGCGGAGTTCGGGAAGGGCCGGGGCACACGCTCCGGCCCTTCCTTCGTTTGTCGTCACCCCTCGCATCGCTGGACCCCTCCGGTATAAGGGCGCCTCACGATCCCTCTCCCACCCGGCCGCCGATGCCCCCGCCCCCCGCCCCTGCCCTGCCGCGCCCGGCCGCGAGGTCCGCTCCGAGATCCCACCCGAGTCTCCAACGATGAGCATCGGCATCTGGGGCAAGCTCGGGGGTGCGGGTCTTGGCCTCGCCGTCGGCGGACCGATCGGCGGTCTCGTCGGCGGGGTCGCCGGCCATTTCCTCGTCGACCGCGAGGGCGCTCCGTTCGGTACCACGCCCCGCGACGTGGTGTTCACCACGGGCCTCGTGGCCCTCGCCGCCAAGATGGCGAAGTCCGACGGCGTGGTGACGCCCTCCGAAATCGAGGCGTTCGCCCAGGTGGTGCAGGTGGGCGAACGCGAGCGCGCCGGGGTTCAGCGCCTGTTCGATCTCGCCAAGGGCACGTCCAATGGCTTCGAGGCCTATGCGCGCCAGCTCGCCACCACCTTCCAAGACGAACCCGGCCTGCTCGAGGACGTCCTCGACGGCCTGTTCCACATCGCCAAGGCCGATGGGGCGATCCACGAGGCCGAGGAGCGCTACCTGCGCGCCGTGGCCGAGACCTTCGGCTTCGACGAGCCGGCCTTCCGCCGCATCGCCGCACGCCACGTCAGCCTGTCGGACGATCCCTACGCGGTGCTCGGGCTCGACCACGGAGTGGACGACGCCGCCCTTAAGGCGGCCCACCGCGCCCTGGCCATCGAAAATCACCCCGACCGGGCCATGGCGCGCGGCCTGCCGCCGGAGGCCGTGACCATCGCCACCCGGCGCTTGGCCGCCATCAACGCGGCCTACGACCGGATCGCCGCCGAGCGAGGTTTGCGATGAAGCCGACGGCCGAGAGCCCCCTCGCCACCTCCGTCCACCCCTCACCCAACCACGGCGAGCGGCGGAGCGGCCCCGTCGACCTGCTGATCCTGCACTACACCGGGATGGAGAGTGCGGCGGCCGCCCTGAAGCGCCTCGCCAATCCGGTGGCGGAGGTCTCGGCGCATTACGTGGTGCTGGAGGATGGCCGCGTGGTGCAGATGGTGCCGGAGGGCCGCCGGGCCTGGCATGCCGGGCAGGCCGCCTGGGCGGGCATCACCGACGTCAATTCCCGGTCGCTCGGCATCGAGATCGTCAACGGCGGCCATGCGGGCGGATTGCCGGCTTATCCGGAGGCGCAGATCGCGGCGGTGATCGCGCTCTGCGGCGACCTGACCGGGCGCTGGAACGTGCCCAGCCACCGGGTGCTGGCCCATTCCGACATCGCGCCCGAACGCAAGGAGGACCCCGGCGAGCACTTTCCGTGGGACCGCCTCGCGCGGGCCGGCATCGGCCATTGGGTGACGCCGACGCCGATCCGCGACGGGCGCTTCTTCTCCCAGGGCGATTCCGGCCAGCCCATCGAGGCGCTTCAGGCGATGTTCGCCCTCTACGGCTACGACCTGCCGGTGACCGGCGTCTTCGACGCCCGCACCGGAGCGGTGGTCACCGCGTTCCAGCGCCACTTCCGCCCCGCCCGGGTCGACGGGGTTGCCGACGCCTCCACCATCACCACCCTGCGCGATCTCATCGCAGCCCTGCCGGGCCGGAGTTGAAGGAGGGGGGAGAGCCCCCTCCCCTCAGGCGTGGTGCGGGGCCTTGTCCGCTTCCGAAGCATCGGGGCGGACCTCACCCCGCGTGCGCCACAGGCTGTAGCTGACGCCGGCCACCAGCAGCACCACGGTGACGGCGAGCGACACCCAGGCCGGCACGTGGACGAGGTCGAACGTGTCGGCGACCACGATCTTGGTGCCGATGAAGATCAGGATGAAGGCGAGCGCCGTCTTGAGGTAGGCGAAGCGGTCCACCATCGCGGCCAGGGCGAAGTAGAGCGCACGAAGGCCCAGGATGGCGAAGATGTTGGATGTGTAGACCACGAAGGTGTCGGTGGTGATGGCGAAGATCGCCGGCACGCTGTCGACGGCGAAGATCACGTCGGCGCCGTTGACGAGGATGAGGGCCAGGGCCATCGGCGTCAGCCACAGGGCGAGCTTGCCGGTCTTCGGATCGGGTTTGCGCACCACGAAGCGTTGGCCGTGCAGTTCGGGCGTGATGCGCAGGACCTTTTGCAGATAGCGCACGGCCCGGTTCTCGTTGATGTCGCCGGGCTCCTCCTCCTTCGAGAACAGCATCTTGAGCCCGGCGAAGATGAGGAAGGCGGCGAAGATCGACAGCACCCAGGCGGCCTGGTGCACCAGGGCGGCGCCGAGCCCGATCATCAGACCGCGCAGGAGCACGGCGGCGAGGATGCCCCAGACCAGCACCCGGTGCTGGGCCGCGCGCGGGATGTTGAGGGCCGTGAGGATGACGGCGATGACGAAGACGTTGTCCATGGACAGCGACTTCTCGACCACGAGGCCGGCGACGTATTCCTGCCCCGCCTGCGGCCCGAGGTACCACCACACCCAGCCGCCGAAGACGAGGCCGAGGCTGAAGTAGAACGCCGTGAGGAGCAGGCTCTCCTTCACGCCGATCTCGTGGTTCTTGTCCTTGTGCAGGAGCCCGAGATCGAAGGCGAGCAGACCCGCGACCAGGGCGTGGAAGCCGAGCCACATCCAGACCGGCTTGCCGAGCCATTCGTAGGTGAGAAGTTCCATGTGCGGACCGTCGATGCTTCTTGGGGAAGAGAAAGCATCGGCTCCGACATCACGGAACGCATCACAGAACGTCCCGCCAGAGGGGCCCGCAGCCGATGGGCCGGAGTTGGGGCCAGGGTGCATGCGAATCAAGGGCGACGCGAATCGAGGACGGCGCTTGACAGGGCCCCCGCGCCACGGGCTTGCCGGGGGCGAGCGGCGCGGGATCCACCGGAGTTCGGATGACGGAACACCACGAGAGCGGCCCGGCGGTGATTGGCGGCGGCCCGGCCGGGCTGATGGCGGCGGAGGTTCTGGCGCGGGCCGGCCATGCCGTGACCGTCTACGACCGGATGCCGTCGCCCGCGCGAAAGCTTCTCATCGCCGGGCGGGGCGGCCTCAACCTCACCCATTCCGAACCCCTGCCCGCCTTCCTCGCCCGCTATCAGCCGCAGGACGGGACCCTGGCCGGAGCCGTCGGGAGCTTTCCGCCAGAGGCCCTGCGGGCATGGTGCGCCGATCTCGGCCAGCCGACCTTCGTCGGGTCGAGCGGCCGGGTGTTTCCCGAGAGCTTCAAGGCCTCGCCCCTGCTCCGGGCCTGGCTCGCGCGCCTCGACGGCCTCGGCGTCACGCTCCGCACCCGGCACCGCTTCGTCGGATGGTCGGAGACGGGGGCGGTGCTGTTCGAGACGCCGGAGGGGCGGGTCGCGGCTCGTCCCGCCGCCCTGCTGCTGGCGCTCGGCGGCGCGAGCTGGCCGCGCCTCGGCTCGGACGGGGCCTGGGTGCCCGTGCTGGAGGGCCAGGGCATTCCGGTGACGCCGCTCCGGGCCTCGAATGTCGGCTTCTGCGTCGCCTGGTCGCCTGTGTTCGCCGATCGCTTCGCCGGCCAACCCCTCAAGCGCATCGCCCTGAGCGTGGGCGAACATCGGGTTCGCGGCGAGGCGATGATCACAGCGGAAGGCATCGAGGGCGGTGCCCTCTACGCGGCCTCCCAGGCGATCCGGGCGGCCCTCGCCGAGGGGATGGGCGGCGCCATCAGCCTCGACCTGCGCCCCGACCTCGCGGAAGCCGCCCTGGCGCGGGCCCTGGGCAACACCAGACCCGGCGAATCGCTCGCCAACCGCCTGCGCAAGGCCGCCGGGCTGTCCCCCGTGGCGGCCGGGTTCCTGCGCGAAGCGGCGGGCCCGGCGCTCCCCGGCGATGCGGCGGCCCTCGCGGCCCTGATCAAGGCCGCGCCCCTGCGTCTCCTGGCCCCGCGCCCCATCGAACGCGCGATCTCGTCCGTCGGCGGCGTGCCGTTCGGGCAGGTCGACGACCGTTTCATGCTGAACGCCCGGCCCGGCACGTTCGTGGCCGGCGAGATGCTCGACTGGGACGCCCCCACGGGGGGCTACCTGCTCCAGGGGGCCTTCGCCAGCGGCCGGGCGGCGGCGGAGGGGATGCGCGCCTGGATGGCGCGCCCGTGATGGGAATCCGGCTGCCTCTCCGCATTCGCGGGGACGCGGCGGCGGATCAGATGCGGCCGCAGACGGCCACCAGCCCCTGGCTTTCGGAGGGGCAGGCCGCGCCGGTGCCCTTGCTCATGGTCGGGATGCCGGTCGGCAGGCAATAGGCCGAGACCAGGGTCTCGCCGGTCTCGCAGGTCACGGCGCAACCGCTCGCCGGGCAGGATTCCTGACGCACCGCCCGCAGGGGCGACGACGCGGCCACCGGAGCCGCGACGCCGGCCGGGCCCTGCGGACCGGCAGCGCCCCTGGCGCCGGCTTCGCCCTTCGGACCCGTGTCGCCCTTGGGACCAATCTCTCCCTTGGGACCCGTGTCACCCTTGGGACCAATCTCTCCCTTGGGACCCGTGTCACCCTTGGGACCCGCTTCGCCTTTCGGACCCGTCTCGCCCTTGGCGCCCGGAACGCCTTGAGGACCGGGTGAGCCTTGAAGGCCGGCGACGCCCTGAGGTCCGGTGGCGCCGTCCTCGCCCTTTGCGCCGGGCTCCCCCTTTGCGCCGGGCTCCCCCTTGGCACCCGCCTCTCCCTTCGGCCCAGGCTGGCCCGCCGGACCGCAATTGCCCACCACCACCTCGCGCTCGTCCTCGCCCGCCTTGAGGGTCGCGACGCAATTGTTCGGCATGTGGGGCAGGCGGAAGACGAAGCGGCCCCGGCTGTCGGCGATGACGGAGATGTCCTCGTCGAGGATCACGGTGGTGCCGGCCTTGCGCACGCTGCCGGAGATCCGCAGGTCGCCGTTCTCGAAGCGCGCGTCGTAGACCTGGATCGGCTGGGACGGGGCCTGCGCCCGGCGGGCTTGCGGCTTGACCTGCTGAGCCTGGGCCTGCCGAGCCTGGGCTTGGGCCGAGATCGGTCCGGCGCACACGAACAGGCCCGACAGGACCACGAGGACGCGATCGACGCGCATGCATTCTCTCCCGGCTGAGCCCGCGTCTCGCGCGCGGCGGCCTGGATTGCTGCCCTGCCCGTTCCCCAGGGTCAAGCTACGTAATCGACCGCAGGCGCGATCGCGGCTCCCACCACGTCGGGCGCTCCGTCCACACGCATCCACAGCCCTCCACAGGCCAAACCTCTGGCGACAGGGACGGAACGCCGAGAAGTCGCAGGCCGAGGGCAAGGCCACCGGAAATCGGTTGAATATGTTCCTGTTTTGTTCTTATCATCCGGCCATGGAGCCACCCGGATGTCGCAACGCCCCCACCCCCATTCCCAATCCCCGGATGCGTCCCACCGGGCGGATGGGGATGCGACCGACGTTCCCGCACGGCTCGCATCCCTGCGGGCGCGCGTGGCCCTTCACCATGGTCGGGACGCCCCGCGAAAGACCCTGTCCTTCGGGGTCCACGCCGTCGACGGGCACCTGCCCGGCGGTGGCCTCGGCCTCGGCCAGCTCCACGAGGTCGCCCCCGAGGCCGAGGGCGACGAGCCGGCGGCCCTGGGCTTCGCCCTCGCCCTCGTCGCCCGGCGCCTCGCCGCCGTCCGGGGCGAGGCGCTCCTCGTCATCGCGAAGGGGCATCCGATGCCCTACGGCCACGGCCTCGCTGGCCTCGGCCTCGACCCGGACCGGCTGCTCCTGTTCGAGGCGGGCAGCGACCGCGACGTCTACCGCGCCCTGGAGGAGGCCCTGCGGGCCGGCGGCAACGGTGGCCCAGCCGCAGGCAACGGGGGGCAAGCCGCCGCCGGGGGCGGTCTTGCGGCGGTGGCGGGCCTCGTCGATGCCGGCATCCCCCTGATCCAGAGCCGGCGGCTGCATCTGGCCGGGGCCCGCACGGAAGGTCTCCTCGTGGTCCTACGCCCGGCGGGGGCGGAGAGCCCCAACGTGGCCGCGACCCGGTGGCGGATCGCCGCCGGCAAGGCCCTGCGCGACCGGTTCGGCTGCATCGAGCGGCCGTGCTGGCGGGTGCGGCTCGACCGCTGCCGCAACGGACGGACGGGGGATTGGCTTCTGGAGTGGGATCATGCCGCGCATCGTTTCGGTCTGGCTGGAGCATTGGCCGGTCACCCGCCTGAGGCGGGCGCATGCGGGCCTCGCGCAGGGCGGCCATGATGGGTCTCCCCACCGCGCATGCTCGCACGACGATGCGTCCCCCCTCGTCGTCGCCGCCGGGGAAGCGACGGGCCTGCGCCTCACCGCCGTCGATGCCCGGGCCCGGGCCCTGGGACTGCGCCCCGGCGAGCCCCTGGCCCGCGCCCGCGCCCGACTGAACACGCCGCTCGCGGTCCATCCGGCAGATCCGGAGGCCGACGCGGCGGCCCTCGACCGTCTCTGCCTATGGGCCAAGCGCTACACCCCGAGCGTCGCGGCCTTCGGCGAGGCCGAGGGCCGCGACGGGTTCTTCCTCGACGTCGCGGGGGCGAGCCACCTCTACGGTGGCGAGGCCGGGTTGATGGCCGACCTCGCCCGGCGCCTCGGCGCCAACGGTCTGCCGGCGCGCCTCGCCCTCGCGGGCAATCCCGGCTGCGCCTTCGCCCTTGCCCGCCACGGAGCCGGCGGTCACGTACCCCCCGGCGGCGAGGCCGATGCCCTGCGCGGCCTGCCCGTCCTCGCCTTGCGCATCGACCCCGAGGCGGCCGCGGCCCTCGGCCGCCTCGGCCTGCGCCGGATCGGCGACCTCGTCGACGCCCCCCGGGCGCCCCTGGTCCGGCGGTTCGGCGATACCCTCATCCGGCGCCTCGACCAGGCCCTCGGGCACCGGCCCGACCCCCTGGCCCCCCTCGACGAACCGCTGGCGTTCGGCGCCGCGCGCGGCTTCCTCGACCCCATCGGCCATCAGGACACCATCGTGGCGACGGCGACGCGCCTCATGGAGACCGTCGCCCCGCGCCTGGAGGCCGCCGGCCTCGGCGCACGGGCCCTGCGCCTCACCCTGCACCGGGTCGACGGCGTGATCCGGACCCTCGACCTTGCCTTGAGCGAGCCGACCCGCTGTCCGGTGCTGGTGGGACGGCTCCTCGACCTCCGCCTCGACCGCCTCGGGGCGGCCCTCGATGCCGGCTTCGGCTTCGAGACCGTGCGCCTCGATGTGGTCGGCACCGGCCCGGTCACCGCGCGTCAGGGCGATCTCTCGGGGGATGGCCGCGCGGCGACGGGCGCGGCGGGTCTCGCCGATGCCCTGCGCCAGCGCCTCGGGCGCGGCATCCTGCGCCTCGCGCATCACGAGAGCCACGTGCCCGAGCGGGCCGAGACGGCCGAGCCGTGGCGCGTGACCCGCATCGCCCTGCACCGTCCGGCCCGGGCCGGCGCGGGGTTGCCCCGGCCCCTCGTTCTCCTCACCCGCAGCGAAGCGGCCGAGGACGTTCTCGCCCCCGATGGGCCGCCCCAGCGCTTCCGCTGGCGCCGACGCCTGCACCGGGTCGCCCATGCGGAGGGCCCCGAGCGCATCGCCGGGGAATGGTGGTCGGGCGCCACCCCGACCCGCGACTATTACGTGGTCGAGGACGAGGCCGGTCGCCGCCTGTGGGTCTACCGGCAGGCGGCTTCCCCGGCGCAAACGCTTCCTCCAGCCCAGACGCTTGCCCGGGCCCAGACGGTCGGCTGGTTCGTCCACGGGATGTTCGCGTGAAGCCGCCTCCCCGCCGGGCGGGAGCATGACGCCGCCCTACGCCGAGCTCGCGGTCACCACGAACTTCTCCTTCCTGCGCGGGGCCTCGCACCCGGAGGAGATGGTGGCGCGGGCGGCCGAATTCGGCTTCGTCGCCATCGGGATCGCCGACCGCAACACCTTTTCGGGCGTGGTGCGCGCCTATGCGGAGGGCCTGCGCCGGGCCAAGGCCGGGGAACCCTCCGTCCGCACCCTGGTCGGCGTGCGCCTGGTGACGGAATGCGGGTTCGAGGCGGTCACCTACCCCATGGACCGGGACGCCTATGGCCGCCTGTGCCGCCTCCTCACCCTGGGCAACCGCCGGGCGGAGAAGGGCGCCTGCCACTTCTCCTTCGCCGAGATGCTGGGGGCGAGCGCGGGGCAAATGTTCATCGCCATGCCGTCGGACGATATGCCGCCGGAGGTCCCGGGCGGCGCCTTCGCGGACCGCCTCGCCGCCCTGGCGGAGGCGGCGCCGGGGCGGACGTTTCTCGCTGGCAGCCACCGCCATCGCGGCGACGAGCGCCGGCGCCTCGGCCGCCTCGCCGAGTGGGGAAACCGCCTCGGCGCGCCTCTGGTGGCGGTATCGGACGCCCTCTATCACGTGCCCGGCCGGCGCCCCCTGCAGGACATCCTCGCCTGCATCCGCGCCGGCTGCACCCTGCGCGAGGCCGGCTACCGGCTGGAGGCCAACGCCGAGCGGCACCTCAAGGCCCCCGCCGCCATGGCGCGGCTGTTCGCCGAGCATCCGGATGCCATCGCGCGGACGGTGGAGATCGCGCAGGCCTGCGGCTTCTCCCTCGATCAGCTCCGTTACGAGTATCCCGACGAACCGGTGCCGCCGGGCTGGACCCCGCAGGGCTACCTCACGGACAAGGTCCACGAGCGCGCCCGATGGCGCTACCCGGATGGAATTCCCGAGAACATCGCCGTGACGATCGCGGAGGAACTCCGCCTCATCGCGAAAATGGATTACGCGCGCTACTTCCTCACCCTGTTCGACATCGTCGAGTTCGCGCGCAGCCGAGGCATCCTGTGCCAGGGCCGGGGCTCGGCCGCCAATTCCGTGGTGTGCTACTGCCTCGGCATCACGGCGGTGGACCCCACCGAGATCCGCCTGCTGTTCGCGCGCTTCATCTCGGAGAACAGGGCGGAGCCGCCCGACATCGACGTCGATTTCGAGCACGAGCGGCGCGAGGAGGTGATCCAATACCTCTACACGCGCTACGGCCGCGACCGCGCCGCCATCTGCGCCACGGTGATCCACTACCGGCCGCGGAGCGCCATCCGCGAGGTCGGCAAGGTGCTGGGCCTCACCCCGGACATCACCGGGCTGATGGCCGACACCGTGTGGGGCTCGTGGGGCGCCGCCCTGCCCGACGCCCATATCGAGCAGGCCGGCCTCGACCCGAAGAACCCGGCGATCCGGCAGGCGCTGGATCTCGCCCACGCCCTCATCGGCTTCCCGCGCCACCTGTCGCAGCATGTCGGCGGGTTCGTGCTCACGCGCGGGCGCCTCGACGAGACCGTGCCGGTGGGCAACGCCGCCATGGCGGACCGCACCTTCATCGAGTGGGACAAGGACGACATCGACGTGCTCGGCCTGATGAAGGTCGATATCCTGGCGCTGGGCATGCTGAGCTGCCTCAAGCGCGGCCTCGACTTCCTCGCCCGCGACTACGGCCACGACTACCCGACCCTCTCCGACCTCCCGCCTGCCGACCCGGCCGTCTACGCCATGCTGTCGAAGGCCGATTCCGTCGGCGTGTTCCAGGTCGAGAGCCGGGCGCAGATGTCGATGCTGCCGCGCCTGAAACCGGCCGAATTCTACGACCTCGTGGTGCAGGTCGCCATCGTCCGCCCCGGCCCGATCCAGGGCGACATGGTGCATCCGTATCTGCGCCGGCGGCAGAACCTGGAGCCGGTCTTCTACCCCTCGCCCCATCCGAGCCAAGGTCCGGCAAACGAACTCGAGAGCGTGCTCAAGCGAACCTACGGCGTCCCCCTGTTCCAGGAGCACGCCATGCAGATCGCCATCACGGCGGCGGGCTTCCTGCCGTCCGAGGCCGACGGCCTGCGCCGGGCCATGGCGACCTTCCGGCACAACGGCGAGATCGTGAACTTCCGCACCAAGTTCGTGGAGGGCATGGTGGCGCGCGGCTACCCGCGCGACTTCACCGAGCGCTGCTTCAAGCAGATCGAGGGGTTCTCCACCTACGGCTTTCCCGAGAGCCACGCGGCGAGCTTCGCGCTCCTCGTCTACGCCTCGGCCTGGATGAAGTGCCGGCACCCCGACGTCTTCCTCGCCGCGATCCTCAACGCCCAGCCCATGGGCTTCTACCAGCCGGCCCAACTCGTCCGCGACGCCCGCGCCCACGGGGTCGAGGTGCGCGGGGTCGACGTGAACGCGAGCGACTGGGACTGTACCCTGGAACCGGCTTCGGAGCTTCCACCCCCGGAGGTCCCCCGGCGGCTCGCCGTGCGGCTCGGCCTGCGCCAGATCAGCGGCGTGTCGGAGGCCGCCATGCGCCGTCTCGTGGCCCTTCGCGGCAACGGCTACGCCAGCATCGAGGGATTGCAGGCGGCCCTCGTCCTGCCGCGCAACGCCCTGGAACGCCTGGCCGAAGCCGATACCTTTCGCTCCCTCGACCTCGACCGGCGCGCGGCCCTCTGGGCGGTGCGGACCCTGGAGGGCACCACCTCGAGAAAGGCAGCCGCCTGGACCGCGACGGACCGGCGCGCGCACCTGCTGGAAGCGCCGCTACCGCTGTTCGCCTTTCATGCCGATGACGGACTGTTTCGGGCCGAGCCCGCCTTGGCCCTGCCTGCCATGGCCGAATCCGAGCACGTGGCCGCAGATTACGTCACCACCGGGCTCTCGCTGAAGGGTCATCCGGTGGCGTTCTTCCGGGCGCGGCTCGCCCGGATCGGTGCGATTCCCGCCCGCGACCACCACGACGCGATGCGGGTGCCCAACAACGCCCGCGTCACCGTGGCGGGGCTCGTGCTCACCCGCCAGCGGCCCGGCACGGCCCATGGGACGGTTTTCCTCACCCTCGAGGACGAAACCGGCATCGCCAACGTCATCGTGTGGGCGAAGGTGTTCGAGGCTCATCGCGCCGTCGCCATGGGTGCACGCTTCCTCGCCGTGCGTGGCCGCATCCAGCGCCAGGGACTCGTGGTCCATCTCCTCGCCGAACGCTTCCGCGACCTCACCGCCGAACTCCGCAGCCTGCGCGAGGGCGGTTTCAAGCTTCCGCCCGAAACCACGGACTTCTCCGCGCCACCCGATCGGAGGGTGTACCGGAGTCGTGATTTTCACTGAAGAACAGGATCGGCTCAAACAGGGCTGAAAACTTCGAAGCCACAGCGACGGGTGTCATGACCCCTGTAATCTGCTCGGCGCAGCCTGGCTTCTGGAACCTGCTCCTGAGAAATCGGTTCATTCGCCGCACGGGCCCGACAACCATCGTGCGTCAAGGTCCGTAGCATTTCGTTCGGCCATGGCCTGGGGTTCATCACCCTCGGCGAAGATGACCACGTCATTTGGCCCTACATCGCAGGTTGTATAGAATTCCATCTCTGATGAATGATGCGTCGACCTCCGCAGATCCGGTGGGCATTGTAGTAGCAGTCGTTGCAGACTCCGACGTAATGGATGGATCGCGACGGATGCCTGTTTGAGTTCTGCATTCACACAAGGTAGCCTCCGGGAAGCGTCTATCGAGACTGCAACGGAGACTCCCCGCACACAGTACCGAGATTGTCGTGCCTCCCCCGGGCGTGATTCAAGCAAGCGTGTATGGTGGATGCAGAGGATTTGCTCGGTGGCTCTGACAAAATTCCCGCTGCGCCATGCTGCCCAAGACAAGAGCCGACCGTGGCGTCGATTCTAACATGGCACCTGCTCAACCGAGATTTAGATTAAACTCATGCCCAAACTCGACCGCTTCGGAGCGCTGCCCCTAACGCCATATGCCGGCAACGTCGATATTTTAAAACTGGACAGTGAAAGCACAAAATACGTTATCTATGAAAGTGCTGCATCATATCCTGCGGCTATAATTGCCCTGCAAAACGGATCAAACACCGAGGACCACTTCAATAGTATTGCGGCCATAGCACCAACGATAGGTACCGTTGGAGTTTATTACTTGAGCAAAACAGAATTACGAAGCTTGGCATTTCTCTTCGTTGAAGGAAAGCTCGTCGATGAGTCAGATCTCATACCTGAATATGTCCGCCACCAAATAGACAGCACGGGGCCATGGGACCTAATTTCTTCCTTGCCCCACAGGAAGATCGATGGCGTATCTCTTGTAGCGATATCTGTTGTTCACGACGTTTATGGGCATTGGCTTCTGGATATTCTTCCCAGAATTTGGATGGCCAAGCTCCTGACCGAAAATTTAGATGCCATAAATATCATCATACCCCATGGAACGCCGCAATTTGCGATCACAATTTTGCGTGATTTCTTCGGCATAAACAAAAGTGTATATCATAGTTTTGCGGAGGAAAATCTTCAGATTGAGCACGCTCTGATTCCATCACTCTTACACAACAATCATTATTTTCACCCCGCAATGAACGACTTCGTCGCGTACCTTCTCAACCACCCTTTAGTCACCGAGGCGCGCAAGAAATCCAAACATAATTCGAAACTAATCTATGTGACACGTCAAGGCTTTCGGCAGACCAGCCAGAGCTATGCTCGAACGATTGCCAACGAAGATGAAGTGTTTCAGCTCATGGACGAACTCGGCGTTCAGATCGTCAGTCCTGAAAGCATGAAATGGCAAGACCAGATTCTACTTTTCGCCGGTGCGCGCGTGATCATCGGCGAGTCGGGGTCCGGCCTTCACAACACCCTCTTCAGCACGGCAGGAACGGCGGTTGTGTGCCTCAACCCGGTCAATCAGGTGCAATCGTCCATCGCCGGACTTCGTCGACATACCTTGATCAATCAGTGCTCTCCGACTGAAAAAACCAACTCGACCCTGTTGTATCGTGTAGAGATCGAACGATTACGCATGGCGGCTTTAGCAGCAATACATGCGACAGGTGAAACATTTGACCGTCCAACTCGAATGAAGAAATCCGCCTCGAATCAAAGGAGGGATTACAATCCTGAAGGGACTGCCTTGCGGCTTCCCAGTTCCGACACTGACTCTTCTTGGATCCACAAAATCCTTACATCGGCTCGCCAGACGGCCATGCTCGCCAAACGATCCATTAAAGCCTTATTCAAAGAGTAAATCGGCATACAGATCGCAGGTCGGACTCCCGCTATTTTTTGTTACTTCATAGGATCCGACACAAAACCTAAGGTTCAATCCTGTGACTCCAGGAAACATCCTGAAGCCAGTCCATGGTCTAATTCGATACAACTGAGCCGTACCTCCCGCGGACCATGCGATGTCTCACCCGGCATCTTCCAGGGACAAGACGCCCTGCCGGCTCGCGAAGAAAGGTGAGCGACGGGGTTGCTGTATACGAGAAAAGAACGCGTCCGTTACTTCTTTACATCGCCCTCCGGGCGATCCGATACCTTCCACTCGGCCATCGCCTCACGAGCAGTCTTGTTCAGGATGACGGTGTTCCCGTTCAGCGTACCGACCCAGGACGATGGAATCAGATGATGATGTCCACCGGCGGCGGAATCGCTCTTCGTAAGCTTGATGTCCTTGCCGTCATACTTGTCCACGGTGCCGACATGCCCCTTGTCGGAGCCGACGACCTCCATGTGTTCGCGAACGACGCTGTTGGTTGTCTTGGTCGTCGAATCCTGAGCCTGCGCGAGCGGCGCGAGCGCGCAGGATGAGGCAACGATCAGGCAGGCCGTGGTGAGGGCGCGAAGCATGGAAAGATCCCGTTGGGAATGAGAGGTCGGGCGGTCAACGCAACCCTCGAAGTCGCCGTTCCTGTCCGTATCGCCGCATTCCCGGCCGCCCCCGTGAGGCAGGTACCTCGTCGTCACGTCTTCGTTCGGCTCCTGAGGAAGCCCTGGCGGCAGCATGCCTTTCGAAACCTATCTGTGAAGGATCGAAGCCAATTCTGGCTCGAAACCAGGAGTCTCCCGTGCCAGATACCCCGGATGTCGATCGCACCGCACGTGATATGGCGGAGCGTGTTTTCGCAGCTTACGCCAGGCAGGCGAATGTGCGGATCCATCCTGGCGTCGAGCAGACCCTTCTCACGCGCTTGGCCGAAGCGCTTCGGCCCCTGATCGGCAGAGCGGCTGACCGCCTCGTCGACGCAGCCAATCGGGTGCTGGACGATATCGAGTTGACCGTACCGGACTTGCGTGGGCCCAGGATCGCATCGCTGAACCCGGTCGACAAAGCCGTCACAACGCGGGATGGTTCGGTACCCGTAATCTCGGGCGGTTGAAGAACTACGATGTCTCGTAGGCCGATCCATCCTGCGAACGGACCGGGGTATCGACGTAACGCCCCTGTTTCGGCACGGCGACCTGCGAAAAGTTGCTGGCGAGGGCATGAAGGGCATCCCGTAAGACCTGCCCCTCCAGGGGACGCCCGTGACCCGTGATGGCCCTTTGCGGTTCGAGGGCCGCCAGGATCTCGACCGAGCGCCGAGCAGCATCCCAATCGACCGTGAAGTACATGGGCGGACCGTGAAGCTCGGGCTCCTGGAACGCGACCGCGTAAGCCGATTCCTGGGCGGTCGTCACGAAGGCATCGGCCGCAATCAAGGTTGCGTCGGATTCGCGCCAGAGGGCAATCTGACCGACGGAGTGTCCCGGAACGTGAATCCAGCGCCAGCCCGGCATGGACGGCACGGAGCCATCCTCCGGCAAGCTGCGAAGCTGGGCGGAAACATTGACCGGCGTCCTTGGATAGAGGGGTGACAGACGGGACATGAGACCTCCACCGACGGTCGGATCGGGCGGAGGGTACGATGCGGAACCATCGAGATAGGGATGCTCGTGCGGATGAGCGAAAACCGGCACGTCCCAATCGCGTGCGAGATCCTCGACGACCCCGACATGATCGAAATGGCCATGGGTCAGCACGATCGCCGCCGGACGGGCGTTTGGGCCGAACCGCTCGGCCGCAACCTTCATGATGGCCGATTTGGAGCCACCGATCCCGGCGTCGATGAGGGTCCAGGCCCGATCACCCGCCCCGACGGGACCGTAGAAGATCACGTTCACGATCGCATGGCGTTGATAGGCGAGGTCCGACGTGATTTCGTGCGTGCCGTCGACTCCCAGTGGGGCATCGATCAGAGCATTCGCATCGACCTCGACCTGTTGCGCCATGAATACCTCCGCAGGTTTGGCACCGTCATCGGTACAGAAGTCAATCCGGTCGCTTGGGGGGAGGTTCCAAACCTGCTCGCCGCACAGGGACTGCAGTTGGATTGAAATCTACCGTAGCCGTTCTGAGGATTTCACGAAGGATGGAGGAAACCCGTAGGTTCTCGCCTTCCGACGTCCGGAGCTTGGTCGTGGATTGTCGAACGACTGTGCCGAGCCGCACGACACCGACATCCACGGAGGTAGCGGAACGAACGCGTTCTCGGCGCGAGCTTCAGACCCCGCCAATCGCGGGTCTCACCACGTGAGACAGGATGGAAAGACGGCGGAACGCGATCGAATGCATGTTCCGATGACGGAACTGCGCCATCGCGACGACGATAGGCCGTGAACAGAATCGCCTGGATTTACGCTCGGGCACGAGCACGGACAACAATCCGACCGGATTTCCCCACCCCGGGAAACAACGACCCGCTCAAATTATCGGTCACAATAAGTCTGGTATTTATCGATTGATCGACCACACAATAGCGGCTAGTATCATCGATTGTATTGGTGGGTGCACAAGGGTTCGAACCTTGGACCCGCTGATTAAGAGTCAGCTGCTCTACCAACTGAGCTATGCACCCTCGCCTTGCGGCGGTCGCTGCGGCCCACCAAGTCCGCCGCGACGAGGTGGCTGATACCAAAGCCCCCCAGGGGTGTCCACCCCCTGGGGTCGATTTTCTAGATCCGGCCAAGGGGGCCTTACGAGGTCGTCATCGGAGACTGGGCGTGGAGGCGCACGGCCGAGGCCTCGAGCTTGTTCAGGGCCGAGAGATAGGCGCGGGCCGAGGCCACCAGGGTGTCGGGATCGGCGCCCCGGGCCGTGACGCTGCGGTCGCCGCTCTTGAGACGCACGGAGACCTCCGCTTGGGCGTCGGTGCCCTCGGTGACGGCATCGACCTTGTAGAGTTCGAGGTCGGCCACGTGCGGCACCAGGGCCTGGATGGCGTTGAACACCGCGTCCACGGGGCCGTTGCCCTCGGCCTCCTCGGTGATCACCCGGTCGTCGATGGCGAGCTTCAGGGTGGCGCGCTGCGGCCCATGCGTGCCCGCGATCACCGAGAGGGAGACGAGGCGGATGCGGTCGTGGGCCGTGGCGAGATTCTCGTCGACCAGGGCCTCGATGTCCTCGTCGTAGACGTGCTTCTTGCGGTCGGCCAAGGCCTTGAAGCGCTCGAAGGCGTCCTGCAGGCGGTTGTCGCTCAGGGTGATGCCGAGTTCCTCCAGCTTCGAGCGGAAGGCGGCGCGGCCGGAGTGCTTCCCCATCACCAGGGAGGTCTTGGCCACGCCGACCGAGGCCGGCGTCATGATCTCGTAGGTCTCGGTGTGCTTGAGCATCCCGTCCTGATGGATGCCGCTCTCGTGGGCGAAGGCGTTCCGGCCGACGATGGCCTTGTTGTACTGAACGGGAAAGTTCGTCGCGTGGGAGACGAGCTTGGACGCCCGGGTCAGCATCGTGGTCTCGATGCCGGTCTCATAGGGCATCACGTCGCCGCGGGTGCGGATGGCCATGACGATCTCTTCCAGGGCCGCGTTGCCGGCGCGCTCGCCGATGCCGTTGATCGTGCATTCCACCTGCCGGGCGCCGCCCTCGATGCCGGCCAGCGAGTTGGCGATGGCGAGGCCGAGGTCGTCGTGGCAATGCACCGAGAAGATCGCCTTATCGGAGTTCGGCACCCGCTCGCGCACGCTCCGGAACATGGTCCGGTACTCGTCGGGTGTCGCGTAGCCCACGGTGTCGGGCAGGTTGATGGTGGTGGCGCCCGAGCGGATCGCCGACTCGACGCAGCGGCACAGGTAGTCGATGGGCGTGCGGGTCGCGTCCATGGCCGACCATTCCACGTCCTCGACGAGGTCGCGGGCCTGGGCCACGGTCTTCAGGATGATTTCGACCACCTCGTCCTGGCTCTTGCGCATCTGGTGGGCGAGGTGGATCGGGGACGTCGAGACGAAGGTGTGGATGCGTCCGCGCCTGGCGTGGCGGACGGCCTCGCCGGCGCGGGCGATGTCGGCGGGGATCGCCCGGGCGAGGCCCGCGATGGTGGCGCGCTTGGCCCGGCGGGCGATCTCGGCCACGGCCTCGAAATCACCATGCGAGGCGATGGGAAAGCCGGCCTCGATGATGTCGACGCCCATGGCATCGAGGAGGTCGGCCACGGCCAGCTTCTCGTCGAGGGTCATGGTCGCGCCGGGGCATTGCTCGCCGTCACGCAGAGTCGTGTCGAAGATGAGAACGCGGTCTTTCTGCGTCGGTGTGCTGGAACTGGCCATGGTATTGATCCTGTCACGGCGCGCGAAGCCCTGAGGACACGGCGCCTGGAAACGGCTCGCGCGTCGTGGCTGAGCCCGAATACGGGTAAGTACGCGTCCCCTGAGAGCCCAGGCGCATGCCCGGACGGCCCTCAGGGGCGGATAAGCAGCAGACCGAGGGTAAGAAGCGCGGGAACACGCGCACGGGACCGCATGGCCGCGTGCGCGGCGCCGGTGCGGCTGACCATGGAGCCGGCGCTGGCCAAGGCTCGTCTCTCCCGAGGGGCAACCGTGCTCGCTGGACGCGCCGGACGATTGCGAATGCGGTTTCCCTAGCCCTCGCCAAACGGATTGACAAGCAGCGGGGCATCGGAAGCGTCAGGCAGGGCGGAGATCGGCCTACGGAACACCCCGAGCGAGTGGTCCGACAACAGTTCTCGGCCCCGAAGACGATCCCCGGTCATTGCCTTGTGGCGACTCAAGCCTAGCTTTCAAAGCGCGTGGAACCAATGAAACCGTTCCACGCGAGATGAACATCAAGAAAACCCGGATGGGAAACGCCGCCATGTCACGCCGCCTCACGATCACGCTCGCCCTGCCCGTCTGCGCGCTTCTCGCCGGAACTCTGCCGAGCTTCGCCCTCGACGTGACGAAGACCGTCGATGTCCAGACTGCTCCCGCCAAGGTGTGGTCGGTGATCGGCGACTTCTGCGGCATCGGCCAATGGCACCCCGCCATCGAGAAATGTGCCCTGTCCACGGACGGCGGCAAAACCCTGCGCACCCTCAGCCTGAAGGGCGGTGGCACCATCGTCGAGTCGCAGACCGCCCGCGACGACGCCAAGATGGCCTACACCTACGCCATCGTTTCGGGCCCCCTGCCCGTGAGCGATTACAGCTCGACCCTCTCCGTCGCCCCGAAGGCCAGCGGCGCCACGGTGACCTGGACGGGCAGCTTCAAGGCCAAGGGCGCTCCCGACGCCGTCGCCGTCGATGCCATCACGGGCATCTACGAGTCCGGGCTGAAGGCCATCGCCGACAAGTCGAAGTAGCGGCTTCGCAGCGCCCCGAGGGCGTCGCCTTGCGGCATCCACAGGTGCGCCGTCGCGGAATCGTACCGCGACGGCGCGTGGGCCGCTCCTCCGATTGACCGGCCGTTTTCCCGGGGGCACAACCCAAACGACTTCAAGCCGTGCCATTCAGGGCAAGCCGTGCCATTCGGGGGAAGCCGTCGTGATACTGCACCGCGCGAGTCGCGCATTCGCAACGCTCATCGCCGTCTCCCTCGTGGGTGCCTGCAAGCCCAGCGCTTCGGCGCCGCCCGTCGTGGCGGCGGCCCCCGCGGCCGTGCTCGCCCCTCCCCTCCCGCAGGGCAACGGGTGCGGGCCCGCCATCGCCCGCACCCAGGCCGTGGTCGACAGCGATGTCGCGACGGGCAACCTCAACGCGCCCGTGGGCGAGCGCTTCAGCGTCGACCTGCGCCGGGCGGCCGAGACGTGCCAGGGCGGCCAGGAGCGCGAAGCCCTCGGCCTGCTCGCGGCCGCCAAGGCACGCTACGGCTACCGGCAGGACGCGGCGAGATAGGCTCGCACGAAGCCCGGCATCCGGTCCGCGTCGAGGTCGGCGCGGGAGCGCACCGCGACGAAGCCCGCGAGTTCCGGCTCGGCCTCCGCCGCCCGGTGCGCTTCCATGCGGGCGATGAGGGCCGAGGCCTCCTCGGGGAAGTCCACCGGATGCAGGAACGCGTGCTGTCGCTCGCCGCTGACCAGCACCCAATTCGCCGGCGCATCGGATGGGACGCGCAGGCCCGTCTCCTCCAGGAATTCCCGGGTCGCACTCCCCGCGAGATCGACGTGGCGGCCCGCGCGCACGTCCGAGGGGTCGGGCGTCCCGCACGGAAAGTAGATCTGTCCGGCATTGGCGGAGTCGCGCCCCATGACGCCGAGCACGGCGGCGCCGTCGCGCGACCACGGCACGATGGCGGCGAACGCGTTGGTGACGGAGGGATCGGGTGATCCGCCGTCGCGAAAGGCCAGGAACTCCGAGAACGCCGCCTCGAACAGATCGATGGTGCATGCGCCGTCGGTGACGGTGCAGGCGCAGCCGAGGAGCACGGGCCCATCGAACAGGGCCGGCTTCGCCGCCTGTCGCTCGGCCCAGTGCGCCGCGATGGCGTCGGAATTGTCCCGGGCCCAGGCCCAGTCGTAGGGCACGAGGCGCGCCTCGAGGCTTTCGAGGCGCGCGAAGGTGAAGCCGTCGGATTGGGCGGGGCGTTCAGACATGGAGCGTTCCCTCCATGACGATCACCGCCGATCCACCGACTTCGATGGCCTGAAGCGCACCGGATTCGATGCCGAGCTGGACGTGGATCCGGCTCGGGCGGCCCATGGCGACGCCCTGATGCAGCACGAGATCGTGGGTTCCGTCCCCCATGGCTTCGAACTGCATCATCACGCCGGCGAAGGCGGCCGCCGCCGAGCCCGTGGCCGGGTCCTCCGGCACGCCGAGGTGGGGGGCGAACATCCGAGCCTGGAACTGCCGGCCAGGCGCATCGGGGTCGGGCGTGTAGAGGTAGAGGGCCGCAGGGTCCCCGAGGGTGGCCGAGGCCGCCGGATCGAGCCGGGCACTGGCCAGATCCTCGGGCGACCCGACGGGCACGAACAGGAAGTCGGGGCCGAGCGAATGCCGGCTCGGGGCATGACGCCCGAAGCCGATGGCGGCGGGTGCGAGGCCGAGGGCCGCGGCCAGAACGTCCGGCTCGGGGCCGTCGCCGACGAAGTCCGGCAGGACCGGCATGCGGAAGCGCCCCTGCCCGCGGCCTGCACCGCTTTCGACGAGGCACGACAGGGTGCCGATCCCCTCCTCCAGGCCGAAGGCCAGCGCGTCGGTCAGCGTGGCGCGCTCGTCCCGAAGGGCGAGGAGCACGGCGGCGCCGAGGGTCGGGTGGCCGGCGAAGGGCAACTCGGCCTTCGGGGTGAAGATGCGCAGGCGTGCCCGGTGGCGGGGATTGTCGGGGGGCAGCACGAACACCGTCTCGGACAGGTTGAACTCGCCCGCGATGGCCTGCATGGCGGGGCCGTCGAGCCCGTCCGCGTCGAGCACCACCGCGAGGGGATTGCCGGCGAGCGCAGTGTCTGTGAACACGTCGAGCGTCACGAAGCGTCGGGCCATTTTTCCCTACCTCTCAAGGACTTGAAACCTAGACCGGCTCGACCGGAAACGTCTCGCTCGGCGCGACGAACTCGTCCTGCGCCGCCACGGTGAGGATCTCGCGCGAGCCCGCCTCCGCCGTGCGCCGCAGGAGGCCGTAGATCGAGGCGCCGGCCATGCCGAGCGCCAGGGCGGCCGAGCCCGTGCGGGCGTAGTGCACGAGGAACAGCGCCGCGATGGCGTCGCCCGCGCCGTTGACGTCGAGGTGGAGGCGCGGCGTGCGCAGGAGCCAGAACTGCCCGCCCTCCCCGGCCAGGAGGTCGATGGAGTCCGGCGGCGTCGCCTCGGTGGCGAGGGAGGTGACGAGCACCACCCGGGGGCCGAGGCCGTGGAGGACCGCCACCGCCGCCTTGACCTCATCGAGGGTGCGGGACGGCAGCCCGGAGAGATGGTCGAGCTCGAACTGGTTCGGGGTCGCGATGTCGGCGAGTCTAAGTGCCTGATCGCGCATGAATTCCGGGATTCCCGGGCGGACGTAGATGCCCCGGTTCGTGTCGCCCATCACGGGGTCGCAGGCGTAGAGGGCGCGCGGGTTGGCGGCGCGGACGGCGGTCACCGCGTGCACGATACTGGTGCCGATATCGGCCGAGCCCATGTAGCCCGACAGCACGCCGTCGCAGGTGTGGAGTACGCCGCGCTCCGCGATGCCGGCGACGAGGTCCTCGATGGCCGGGCCGTCGAACACCCGGCCGCGCCAGGCGCCGTAGCCGGTGTGGTTGGAGAACTGGACCGTGTGGATCGCCCAGACCTCGACGCCGAGGCGCTGCATCGGAAACACCGCGGATGCGTTACCGACGTGGCCGTAGGCGACGTGAGACTGGATCGAGAGGATGTTCAAGCGGGCCGGTCCTCCATAAAACCTTCCCTTAGCTCGTTTTTCACGACCTCGCACCCTCGGACGATCCATGGACTTCGACGCCATCAAGACCTCGACCCTCGCCTTCGTCGAGGCCCATCAGGGCTGGACGCCGCTCATCGTCGGGGTGCTGGCGTTCTGCGAGTCCCTGGCGTTCCTGTCGCTGCTGGTGCCCGCCACCGTGCTGCTGCTCGGCATCGGCGCGCTCATGGGGACGGTGGGGATTCCGTTCGTGCCGGTGATGCTGGCGGCGGCGCTCGGGGCGGCGCTAGGCGATTGGATTTCCTACGAATTCGGCCATTATTACAAGGAGGGGGCCAAGCGGATGTGGCCGCTCACGCGCTACCCGGCCCTGGTGGCGAAGGGCGAGGAATTCTGCCGCAAATGGGGGGCCGGGGGCGTCGCCATCGGGCGGTTCTTCGGGCCGGCGCGGGCGGTGGTGCCGCTGATCGCCGGCATCTTCGGGGTTAAACGCCTGCCGTTCCAGGTGGCGAACGTGCTGTCGGCCCTGGTCTGGGCCTTCGTGATGCTGGCGCCAGGCGCCGGATTGTTGAGCTATTTCAAGGCTTAAGCCGGTACGTGCTCAGGGGTCGCAGGTGACAAGCCGGGCGCGGACTGGTTCTTAGGGGCCAGTCCCGAATCGGAACATCCATGTCCGCTGCCCTGGCCCACGCGATCCTTCCCAACGGAGCCGTTCTCCCCGTCGATCGCCGCCAGTCGGCGACGGCGCTCCAGGTGCAACGGGGCGTGCGCCGGCTGTATTCGGAACTGGGGCACGTGACGATTCCGGAGTTCTCGCTGGCCAACGGCCGGCGCGCCGATGTTATCGCCCTGTGTCCGGCGGGGCGCTTGACGATCATCGAGATCAAATCGAGCGTCGCCGACTTCAGGGCGGACCGGAAATGGCCGGAGTACCGGGAGTATTGCGACCGGTTCTACTTCGCGATTCCCGAAACGCTCTCGACGACACTGACGCCGGACGAGGCCGGGCTCATCGTCGCCGACGCGTTCGGGGCCGCGATCCTGCGCGACCCGGAGGAGCACCCGCTCAGCGGGGCGCGGCGGAAGGCCGTGACCCTGCGGTTCGCCCACAACGCGGCGCGGATGCTGCATGCCCTGGCCGATCCGGGGGCGATCCGCGAGGGTGTCCTCTAGGGGTTTGCCGAGAGCGAAAACCCCAACGCGATCAACCGGCTAGGGCGATTTCGCCTTCCCGGACTGCGCGCTCGCCGGTGCCGGACTTGATGCGGTAGAACGGCTCGCCGGTCTGGTCCTCGGGGACGAGGCGGACGATCTCGAAGATGTCCCCCGTGTCGGTCTTGGCGTCGGCGTAGCCGAGGCGGGCGCGGCGCACGCGCTGGCCGAGCTTGAACTTATGGGACATGGGTGACTCCGTGGTGAGCCGGCGCGAAAGCGCGCGCCGCGCGTCGTCTCGTGGGGCGGTCCGCGCCGGAAAAACCGGGCGCATGGGGTGCAGCGCGCACCGTTCCATCCCCGGTGTGGAACGGTCGGCACGCGGCGCACGCCCGGGCTGCGCCGGTGTTACTTCCGCGCCTTGGCCTTGCGGGCCGCGTAACGGGCATCGCGCAGGGCTTTCTGCTCGAGGCGGGCGGCGGCGGCCTGCTCGACCTTCTCTTCGGCGGCGCGGATGGCCTCGGCGGCGAGACGCTCGCGCTCGGCATCGGCTTCGGCGACGCGCTGGGCTTCCGCGGCGGCGCGGGCTTCGTCGCGGGCTCGGGTCCGGATCTCGCGGTCGCGGACGATCTGCTCGCGCTCGGCCTTGCGGGCCAAGACGGCGGGATCATCGGCGGGCGGGCGATCGCGGAAGCGCGCGAGGGCCGCCTGACGGGCCTCGTTGGCCGCCTTGAGGCGGTCGGTCATGGAATTTTCGTTGAATTGGCTCACACAGGATCCTGGATTTGCGCCGGCCGGGTGCCGGCAAAAGATTTGGTCTTCCACAACGTAAGAAGCCGCTCCCCGAATGGGGAGCGGCCCTTTGCGACGTCAGGCCGGGCTGGCTCGCACCGGGCTCACCCTGCGCCGTTCCACCGAGACGGAGAACTGGCGCGGAGCGGGCGTTCGGTGCGGCACCCCGGACCCGAAGTGGCTCACGCGGTCTGGAGGTTACCGGCGGACTGCTTGCCGCTGCGCTTGTCGGTCTCCATCTCGTAGGAAACCTTCTGGCCCTCGGCGAGGCCGCGCATGCCGGCGCGCTCGACGGCCGAGATGTGCACGAACACGTCGTTGCCGCCGTCATCCGGCTGGATGAACCCGAAACCCTTTTGCTCGTTGAACCACTTAACAGTACCGACAGCCATCGTATTCCTTCGCCCTTGCGGGCTTATATGTCAGAGGTCCACGCGATCGTGCGCGGCCACCTCCCGACCAACCCAATCAACAGACTTTGATCTCCCCGACCCGTCTCCGGATCGAGGCGCGACAAACTCTGGTTTTGAGCTGGTTTTGAGTTTGTACGCGCTTGTTCGGGATTTAGCAAATCTGATCCTTTTTCAGGAGGATCATGCTTCTACAAAATCAGGAGGCTCGGGCCGGCGAAGCAGAATTGTAAAAATCGTACGGCGCCAATCGTTCAACGAGCACTGCAGCATTTGCTCGGAGATGACTTTTCCGCTTCGCGTTGGATGGCACCGCACGCGATTGGCGAGACTGAACCGGAGCACCCCTACCCGACAAACAGGCCGACCCGACTCATGAGCAGATGAAGAATACAGATTTGCCAGCTCTCGTAAGCAGGCCAAGATCCCGGATTCGAACAGCCTGAGACGGCAATGGACAGCTTTCGACACTTTGCCGATCCTCGCTGGCACCACTTCTGAGCAGCTTGGTGGACGAAGACCTACAACCGGGTCGGGTGGATTTCAGCTGGTCCGCTTACCGGCAATTCAAGCGTTACAGCGGTCGTAGACGCCCAACAGATGGGTGATCCGTTGCAGAATCACCTTGTTGGCAACGATAGAGGTTAAAAGCGTGCTGCGACACCACCCATGATCGTGCGCGGCGTACCCGGTGTAGCGTAGCGGTTTTGGAAGGCGCGGTCGTAGTAGTTCGTATCGAGTAGGTTGTCGACGTTGACATAGACCCGCACCTGTGGAGTGATCCAATAGTAGGAGATCAGGCTTAAGACCGTGTAGTCCGGCAGACGAAAGGTCGATAGGGCGGTGCCGGCCACGCGCTGACCGACATAAGTCACGCCGCCACCAAGACCGAGTCCCCGCAACTCTGCCCCTTGGAACTCGTAGACGCTCTGCAGGGCGAGGGTGTCGGCAGGGATGTTGGCGATCCGCGTACCCACGGGCAGCGTGTTGTCGCGGCTCACGGCGGCATCCGCATGGGTGTAGGTGCCGATTACCCGCCAGCCGGGTGCCAGATACCCAGCGACGGTTAGGTCGAAGCCCCGGCTGCGCACCTCGCCCGCCGCCACGCTGAAGTTTGAATCGACTGCATCGGCCGTGAGGACGTTGGTGCGCCGGATGTCGAACAGAGCCGCCGTGGCGCTCAGTTGCCCGTCGAGCAGGCTGAACTTGGCTCCGACCTCGTAGCCCTCGCCTTGTTGGAAAGCGAAGGGGCGTCCCGAGCGATCCGTGCCGGTATTCGGCAGGAAGGAACGGCCGTAGCTGCCGTAGATCGAGACCTCATCGGTGAGATCGTAGGTGAGGCCGAAGCGCGGGGTCGCTACAGTGTCCTGCAGGCTCGTGGTGCGGCCGGTGCGGTAGTCGGTGGAAACGAGGCTTAGGTTCTCCACGCGCACGCCCAGAAGGGCATGGAGGCGTGGGGTGAGGTCGATCTGGTCCTGAACGTAGCCACCGAAGCTCTCGGTGTTCTGCAGAAAGTTCGTGATCGAGGCGAGAGGCGGCCGGGCGGATTGCCCGTAGCGGGGCGCGAAAAGGTCGAGGGTGAAGGGGAAGAGGTTCGCGTTCGAGCGGTTGAAGATCTCGCGATAGTTGTACGTGTCGTACTCGAAGCCCATCAGCAGAGTATGGCGAAAGGGGCCGGTCTCGAACTTGCCCGCGAGGTTGAGCTGCAGGTCGAGGTCCGACCAGCTCAAGTCGCGATGCTCGAAGGTTCGGCGCAAGGTACGCCCATCACTGAGGACATTCATGGCGCCCACGCCGTCACCGACGAGGCTCCCACCCAGCGCCTGGACGCCGGCAGTGACCACCCAGTCCTGATCGAGCTTGTGCTCGATGCGCAGCTGGCCGAGGGCGTTGTCGTTGCGCACCGGCGGGATGCCAGGCTCGCCGATGAAGCGGTTGCGTGGCAGGGCGCGGATGTTGCCGTTGATTGGTACGACGCCCCGGTCGAAGGTCGCGGCCGTGCTGACGAACTCGCCCTCCAAAGTGATCGTGGTGTCAGCGGTGGGCTTCCAGGCGATGACGGGAGCGAGGTAGAAGCGGTCGCTGTGTACGAAATCGCGGAAACTACCGTTGTCCTCAACGGCGCCTGTAACGCGAGCGAGCACCCGGCCTTCTTCGTCGAGGGCGCCAGTGGCATCGAAGGTGCTGCGCTTCTGGTTGAAGCTGCCGAACTGCGTGCCGATCGCGAGGGCGCGCTCGGCCAAAGGCTGCTTGGTCACGATGTTGAAGGTGCCGCCGGGATCGCCGCGTCCGTATAGGAAGGCGGACGGGCCCTTCAGCACCTCGATCCGCTCAATGGAGACCACGTCCGGCGAGGGCGGGTAGCCCCGGTTGATCGGGAAGCCATTGCGGTAGTACTCACCCGTGCTGAAGCCACGGATGGTAAACTCCGTCAGGCCAAGGCCCGCGAAGTTGTTGGCCCGGCCGACGCCGGCAAGATCGAGGGCGGTGTCGACCCGCGTCGCGGCGGCGTCCTGCAAAACCCGATCCGGCACAACGACCACCGTCTGGGGCACCTCCCGTATCGGCGTGTCAGTGCGGGTCGCGCTGACGCTGTCCCGTGCAAGATAGCCATCGACCTTGCGTGCTATTCCGCCCGCGGGCCCTCCGGTGCCGGCCACCGAAAGCTCGTCGAGCTGCACCTCTTGTGAAGCATCTGCGGCAAGCTGGGCTACGGCTGAAGTGGGCCCAAAACTGACCAACGAACCCGATTGCGCGACAAGCACGAAGGCAGCGGACGCGGCCAGCGTCGTGCTTCTTTTAGTCATTTTTCTCGGCACTCTCACGGACGCCAACCAGCTTAGGTTAATTGTGCCCGTTACGATTTAGAAACATACGCGGTCAAGCTCACTAGGCGCCGATCACAGAGGACTAGTTTAGAGGAATTCAAATATGCCTGAGCTTGGGCCTAGAAGCGTTATAATCTATTTCATCTTGCAGGGGTCGTGTTGCGTAAGTGTTACAGCGAAAAAATCGCTCTATGACTCGGAAGCTATAATCGTCATGCGTTTTTTTAAAAAACATCCCGTCGGCGCAGCTAAAACCAACAGCGCAACCGCCGGAAGCTCTGACGGATGGATGGCTGCTGTCAAGAAGTACTCATAGATGGCCGTATGACCGGCAAGGGTCGGAGACGGAACGTCCGCTACACAGCAAGGGGTTAACTTCCGCTCGCCACCTGCAACAGCCCCTCCTGCGGATAGGCCGATCGTTGCTGCCCTACCGTTCCAGCGCCAAAGACACCTTCACCACTCCTGCATCCTCCCGATCCGGCCGGGTGGTGAAGCCCAACTGCTTGCACACCGCCAGCATCGGCCGGTTCTCCCGAAGGACCGTTCCTTCAACTCGAAAGATCCCCTCGGCCTTGGCCCAGTCGATCATCAGGCTCATCAGCGCGTGGCCCAAACCGGTGCCCTTGCGGTCGCCGCGGATGAGGATGGCGTATTCGCCGCTGTCGTGGTTGGCGTCGGCGTGGAGGCGGACGGCGCCCAGCATGGTGCCGGCGGCGTCGATGGCGACGAAGGCGATGGCGCGGGAATAGTCGAGCTGGGTCAGCTTCGCCAGGAAGGCGTGGTTGAAGTCGCGCACGGGGGCGAAGAAGCGCAGGCGCAGGTCCTCGGCGCTCACCGACTGGAAGAAGGTGAGGAACAGGGCCTCGTCCTCGGGCCGCACGGGGCGCACGGCGATGGCCTCGCCCTTGAGGGTGAGGCGGCGCTCCCACTCCACCGGATAGGGGCGGATGGCGAAGCGCGGATGCGCGGCGCCGCGGCCGGGGGGCGCCGGGGCCACCATCACGCGGGCGTCCAGCGCCAGGGCGCCGGTCGCGTCGGCCAACAGGGGGTTGATGTCGAGCTCGCGGACCTCCGGGCAATCGGCGGCGAGCTGGGCGAGCTTCACCAGCACCAGGGCGACGGCGTGGCGGTCCACCGCCGGCACGTCGCGGTAGGCCGCCAACCGTCGGGCGACGCGGGTGCGGTCGATGAGTTCGGAGGCGAGGCGCAGATCCAGGGGCGGCAGGGCGAGCGCCCGGTCGTCGATGACCTCGACGGCGGTACCGCCCCGGCCGAACACCACCACGGGGCCGAAGGTCGGGTCCTCGGCGAGGCCGGCGATGAGTTCGCGCTGCTGGCCGCGTCTTATCATGGGCTGCACGGCGAACCCGGTGATGCGGGCCTCGGGACGCAAGCGCCGCGCGCGCCGGAGGATGTCGGCGGCCGCCGCCCGGACATCCGCCTCGCTCGTGAGATCGAGGCGGACCCCGCCGACATCGGATTTGTGGACGATGTCGGGGGAGACCACCTTGAGGGCCACGGTGCCGCCCGCCGCGATGATCTCCCAGGCGGCGGTGGCGGCGGCGTCCGCGTCGGGGGCGAGCGTCAGGGGTACGCTGGCGATGCGGTAGGCGGCGAGCAGGGCGGCGACGTCGACGGGGTCGAGCCAGGTCTGGCCGCCCGCCACCGCGCGGGCGACGATGGCGCGGGCGGCGTCCACATCGGGCGAGAAATCGCGCGGCAGGGAATCCGGCGTGCGCATGAGGTCGCCTTGCGCCTCGCGGTAGCGCACGAGGTTGAGGAACCCGTCGACGGCGTCGGCCTCCGTGGCGAAGCCCGGGATGTTCGCGGCCGCCAGCACCGCGGCGGCTTCGGGGTCGTCGCCGATGAGGGCCACGAAGACCGGCTTCTTGCGCTGGCCGCCCGCCCCCTGACTACTCCTGCGCACCCGCGCGACGGTCTCGGCGAGCGCCGTCGCGGTGGCGGCGCTGCCCGAGCGGGCGGTGGGCACGTGCACCGCCAGCACCGCATCGTGGCCGGGCGCCGTGAGCAGGGGCTTGAGGGCGGCGGCGTAGGCCTCGGGTCCGGCGGCGATGCCGAGTTCGACGGGGTTGCCAGCCGCGAGCGTCCCGCCCCGGTCGGCGAGGCGGTCGGCGGCGAGCGCGGCGATACCGCGGCCGTTGCCCAGGATGGCGAGGCGGTGGCCGGGGAACGGGCGCTGGCGCCCGAGGGTCTCCACGGCGGCGAACATCGCATCGAGACTGTCGACGCTGAGGAGGCCGGCGCGGCGGAACGCGGCCTCGTAGACTGCGTCGGGCCGGGCGAGCGCGCCCGTGTGGGTGACGACGTGGCGGGTCGGCGCCCGGTGGCGCCCGGCACGCAGAACCACGACGGGCTTGGCGCGGGCGGCGGCGCGGGCCGCCGACATGAATTTCCGCGCATCGGGAATCGTGTCGAGGGAGAGCAGGATCGCGCGGGTGTGGAAGCAGGCGGCGAGGTGGTCGAGGCAATCGGCGATGTCGATGTCGCAGGCGGTGCCGAGCGACAGCACCGCCGAGAACCCGACGTCGCGGCGCGCCGCCCAGGCGACGATGCCGGCCGCCACCGTGCCGGATTGCGAGACGAGGGCGAGGTCGCCGGCCTTCGGCGCCTGCGCCAGCAGGCTGGCGTCGAGGTGTTCGCGGGGCACGGCGAGGCCGATGCTGCCGGGGCCGAGCAGGCGCAGGCCGTGGAGCCGCGCCTCGGCGCGCACGGCCGCGCACAGGTCGAGGGGCACGTCGGGCGTGAGGATGAGGGCGGCGGCGGCGCCCCGGCGTCCGGCGGCCCCGACCCAGGCGACGAGTTCGCCCGCCGGGGCGGTGACCACCACGAGGTCGGGAGCCTGGGCGGTTTCACATATGTTATGAATGCAGATCAGGCATTCCCCAGAGAGGGGGCTCTGCGGATTGACGGCCCAGATCGGCCTCTTGCTCCCGGCGCGGGCGAGGTTCTCCAGAACGGCGGCGCCGAGGGCCGCACCGGGCCCGGCGAGGCCCACCACCGCGATGCTGCGGGGCGCCAGCAGGGCGTCGAAGCGGTAGGTACTCATCGAGTGGTACTCATGGAGTGGTACTCATGAATCACCTCTGTTTCGCGGGCCGCCGAGCGACCCGACGGATTTCGGCCGGCCGATCGCCCCGCGCGCCTCCCGCGTCCAATCCCGGCTCGGATCACCGCCCCCGGACCCAACCCCTGGAGACGTTTCGATGCAAGAGACACCTTCGCAAGTGACACCTTCGCAAGTGACGCCTTCCGACGACGGCCGAATTCCTACTCCGGACAACGCTCGCGCCGCCAAGCCGGACGGGATGAAGCCGGACCGGATGGAGCCGGACCGGATTGAAGCGGCCCGCGGCGTCGTCGCGGCCATGCGCGACCTGCTCACCCTCGGGCTGAGCCAGGGCACCTCCGGCAACGTCTCCGTGCGGCACGGCGACGGCTTCCTCGTCAGCCCCTCTGGCGTCCCGGCCGAGGCGCTGACCCCGGAGAGCATCGTGCCGATGACCTTCGCGGGCACCCACGACCACCGCCTCGCCCCGTCCTCGGAATGGCGCTTCCACCGCGATATCCTGGCCCGGCGGCCGGACGTCCACGCCGTGGTGCACGCCCACCCGGATTACTGCACCGCCTTCGCCCTGTGCGGACGCACGATTCCGGCGGTGCATTACATGATCGCGGCGGTGGGCGGGCCGACGATCCGGTGCGCCCCCTACGCCCCCTACGGCACCGACGCACTCTCCGCCCTCGCCCTCGAAGCCCTGAAGGGACGCGGCGGCTGCCTGCTCGCCAACCACGGCATGATCGCCACGGGGCCGGACCTCGCCAAGGCCCTGTGGCTCGCCGTGGAGATGGAGGCCCTGTGCCGGCAATACGCCATCGCCCTGCAGGTGGGGGCGCCCGTGATCCTGCCCGACGACGAGATCGCCCGGACGGTGGAGCGCTTCAAGACCTACGGCCTGCGGGCGCAGGACGGGCCGGCCCCGCGCTGACCCGGCCCGGGCGGCGGTCTCGCGCTCCGCCCGTCCGGACCCGGCCGAGATCGGGGGCGAACCCACGGTTTCGGTGGTTCGGGGGCCCGAGCGGTCTGTTTTGGTAAAAAACGTACAGACTTGTTCGATCTTCGAGTGCTGATCGGCCGAATCGACGACGAACCGGCACCAACTGAAATGAATACAATTTGGCACCCAAGCAGCTGTCTTGGATTTTTTCGAACCCAGTTACGGTTGTTGAACACCGTTCCATAGTCGCGGTTCGCTTAGGTAGTTAAAGTTCGCATTACCAGCGAACATTCCTATGCCTCTTGCGCTTCGACTTACGGCGTCATAGTAGCTTCCTAGTCACGGATTTTTGATTGCTCACGTGACCACGGCGCTAAAGATTGCCTGGTCGCCGAAAATTCCGGGCACTGTATCAATGGGGGTGGATGATGAAGGTGGATGACGAGACAATGCCGGATTACATCGAACTCGCAGCGGACATCGTTTCCGCGTTCGTGAGCAACAATTCGGTGCCGGCCGTCGAGCTCCCGAGCCTCATCGCGTCCGTTCACGCGACCCTCGGGCGCCTCACGGCCCCCGCTGCGGAAGAGAAGAGCGAGCCGCTCACCCCTGCCGTCTCGGTCAAGCGCTCGATCACGCCCGATTATCTCGTCTGCCTGGAAGACGGGAAGAAGTTCAAGTCGCTCAAGCGCCACCTGCGCACGCGATACGACATGACGCCGGACCAGTACCGCGCCAAATGGAACCTTCCGAGCGACTATCCGATGGTGGCGCCGAACTATGCGGCCGCCCGTTCGGAACTGGCGAAGAACATGGGCCTGGGCCAGCAGCGTCGCAAGCAGATCGCCGCCGCCGCCGAAGCCAAGCCCGCCGACGTCAAGTCGACCGAAGCCAAGGCCACGGAGGCCAAGCCCGCCGTGGCCCGCGGCCGTCGTCCGAAGGTCGCCGCGGACGCGTGAGCCCCGACGGCGTCGGACCGGGCCATCCGCCCCGTTCGACGCCGCTCAAGTATCCCCGGCAGGGCAAAGCATCGCCGCCAGGGCATCCGGCGAAACCTTGCGCGACCGCGTGGCGTGACGCGCCGGCCCGGTGCGAATTCGATCCGGGCCGAGGGCTTGTCCCAGGCGAACCGGGGCCGGCCCCGTGTTATCCACTCCAAAACGTCGGCGCCCAGGGGGCGTTAGAGATCGCGCAAGGGGCGCGTGCCAGGGTTCTCCGGCGCGGCCGTGAGCCCGGCCCCGACGGCCCGGCGGCGCGTATCGGGAACCCTCCATGCCGGGCCGCTCGCGCCTCGTCGCACGCTTGTTCTGGACCGGCCTCGCCGGAGGCGCCGCCGCGTTCGTCTACGGCGCGCCGGCCATGGTCGCCACGGGCGTCTGCCTCGCGGCCATCGGGCTGCACCGCCTCGACCGCCCCCGGCGCATCCGCCGCCTCATCCGAAACCTTGCCCGACAGCACGCCGCGACGCTGGCTCTACGCAGGCGCCAGGAGTGCTTCGTCGATGCCTACGGCAATCGGATCGATGACGGATGGGTACGCGAACGCGAATACTTCGCCGAACGGACGATTCTACCCGCCCTCGACGCGAGGAGCTACGGCGAGGAAGGCGACGCCCTCTGGGAGACGATCCTGGCCACCATCGAGCGCACCGCCGCGGCGTATCCGCTGCCCGACGAGGCCGATGCGCCGGAGGAGGGTATCGCCTACGAGCGCTTCTGCGCCGAGCGCCTGCGGGAGGCCGGCTGGAACGCGCGGGCGACCCAGGCCAGCGGCGACCAGGGCGCCGACATCGTCGCGGAGCGCGCGGGCGTACGCCTCGTCGTCCAGTGCAAGCGCTACGGCAAGCCGGTGGGCAACGGCGCCGTGCAGGAGATCGCCGCCGCCCTGCGCTACTGGTCGGGCGACATGGCGGCGGTGGTGTCGAATGCCGGCTTCACCCCGGCCGCGCGCAAGCTCGCGGCGGCGACGAACGTCGTGCTGCTCCACCACGACCAGCTGTCGGAGTTGACGCCGGTGCGCGAGGTGGGCCGACGCAAACCCGGACCGGGCAAGATCGGACCGAGCAAGGTCGGCCCGGGCGGGGTGCGCTCAAGCCTCGCCGAGCGGTAGCCAGGAATTGCCGTCGCGGGCGAGCAAAGCCGTGGCCTCATCCGGCCCGTCGCTGCCGGCGGCGTAGAACGCCACGGGCGAGGCCCGCCACGCCGCCAGCAGGGGTTCGACGGCCGTCCAGGCGGCCTCGATCCCGTCGGCGCGCTGGAACAGGGTCGCGTCCCCGGTCATGCAATCGTACAGCAAGGTCTCGTAGCCGACGCTCGGGGTCTCGTGGAAGAAATCGCCGTAATCGAAGGTGGCGACCACCCGGCCGAGGCGCATCTCGGGGCCCGGCCGCTTGGCGTTGAGGCCGAGGCTCATGCCCTGCTCGGGATCGATGCGCAGGCGCAGGATATCGGGCACCATCCCGGAGGTCGTAGAGAACGGCGAGTGCGCCGGACTCTTGAAGTGCACGGCGATCTCGGTGGCCCGGTCGGTCATGCGCTTGCCCGTGCGCAGGTAGAACGGCACGCCGGTCCAGCGCGGGGTATCGATGGTGAGCTTCAGGGCGACGTAGGTTTCGGTGCCGGACTCCGCCGCCACGTTCGGCTCGTCGCGGTAGCCGATCACGGCTTTGCCGAGTTCGGTGCCGGCCGTGTATTGGCCCCGCACGGCGTCCTCGGGCGGGATCGGCCGGATGGCTTCGAGGAGCCGGCTCTTGGCGTCGCGGACGGCCTCGGCCGCGAGGCTGTCGGGCGCCTCCATGGCGACCATGCACAGCAGCTGGAACAGGTGGTTCGGCACCATGTCCCGCAGGGCGCCGGTGGGCTCGTAGAACGCACCGCGCTCCTCCACCCCGATGGTCTCCGCGGCGGTGATCTCGATGGCGGCGACGTGTTCGGCGCGCCAGACCGGCTCCAGCAGGCCGTTGGCGAAGCGCAGGGCCAGGATGCTCTGCACGGTCTCCTTACCGAGGAAATGGTCGATGCGGAAGAACTGGGTCTCGTCGCCCTGGGCCAGCAGCGTCGCGTTCAGGGCCTTGGCCGACGCCAGATCGCTGCCGAACGGCTTTTCCACCACCACCCGGCGGAAGGCGCCATCCGCCTGTTTCAGGAGCCCGGCCGCCCCGAGCTGCTCGACGATGGGACCGAAGAACCGGGCCGAGACCGCGAGGTAGAACACCACGTTGCCGGTGAGCACCCCGGCGAGATCCCGGAAGGTCCCGGCCTCGGCGAAATCGCCGTGCCGGAAATGCAGGCGGTCGCGCACGAAGCCCCAGGCGGTCTCGTCGATGTGGTCGGGGTGGAACTCGGACGTCCTGTCGTTGGTGAAGGATTGCATGGTCTGCGAGAGGCTCTCGCGCCAGCCCTCGTCGGTGTTGCTGTTGTGGTCGACGCCGATGATCTTGAAGCCGTCGTCGAGCAGCTTGCCGGCCGAGAGATTGTACAGGGCCGGCATCAGCAGGCGCTTGGTGAGGTCGCCCGAGGCGCCGAAGATGACGAGGGTGCAGGGCGGCGCGGTCGGGCTGTCGCTCGGCGGCGGCGTGTCGTGTGCGGCGTCGGTGCTCATCGTCCCAATCTCCGGTGCCCCGCACGCGGCCCACCGCGCGGGATCGCACGTCAACTTGCCGCGGTGCAGCACGTTCCGGGGCCAGGGGTGCGCCGGGTCACGCGGCGGACGAAGCGGGGAAGACCGTATCGACCGAAATACGGATTTTCTTAGCCATCTTCTTTCACCGGAAGAAAGCGGATCCATGCCCCAGTGCGGCGAGGTATCGATGGACCCGGGCGCGGAGCCGGTTGGAAACATGGCCGTCAACGAACACGCACGAGGGACCGCCGGTCCCCTCGAACGGCGCGGCAACGCCCGGCGGCGCCTCCTGGCGCAGGTCGGCCTCGTCGTGGTCATGATCACGATCGTGCTCTCAGGCTTCTTCTACACCAACGCGCACCAGCAGGCGCTCATCGACCTGCGGGAAGGCGGACGGCAGATGCGCATCGCGCAGGAAGCCCTGATGGATGCGGAGGCCTACGTTCTCAATCGGGCGATCGGCGAACGGGATGGCGAGTACGGCGAGTACAGCCGTGCCTTCGAGGCACTCCACAGCCGGCGCGATTCCCACCTCGCGCGGCTCGACCGCTTCCTCAAGGCGCCGGACGGAACCGGATTGTCGGCGGACGCCACCCTGAAATCCCTCGAGGCGATCTGGACCGACGCCCTCGAACGCGTGCGCGCCGGGAAGCTGGACGAAGCCCAGGGCCTCCTCGGGGACCGCAGGAGCGCCGCCCTGATGGGGAAGATGCGCCATGCCTTCGAGAGCTTCCTGGCGGATTGGAACTCCCACTTCGCCGACCACGAGACGCGGATCGAGATCGGCAAGAGCGTGGTGCTCCTGTCCCAGCTCGTGATCGCCGGCATGATGATCTTCGCCTTCCGCTCCGGCGCGCGGGAGGCGCAGGCCCGGGCGGCGGCGATCCAGGCGATGGACGCCTCGCGCACGCAGGTCGGGCACCTGTTCGAGATGACGGACATGCTCCAGAGCGCGACCGACCACCACGACGCCAATGCGGTCCTGCGGGCCACGGCCGGCGAACTCATCGGAGGGTTCGGCGGCGCGCTCTACGTGTTCAACAATTCCCGCGACCGTCTCATCCTGTCGACCTCCTGGGCCTGCGAGGCCGGAGAGCCCCTGCCCGAATCGATCACCATCAACCAGTGCTGGGCGATGAAGCGCGGGAAGCCGCACATCAACCGCAGTGGCGCCAGGGCGCTGTGTTGCGAGCATCACGCCTCCGGCTTCGCGGCCCTCGAAATCCCCATGGTCGCGCGGGGCGAGAATCTCGGCCTGCTCCAGGTCTTCGCCGAGGGCTCGGACGCGGAGCAGCGCCTCGCCGCCATCCTGCCGCTCAGTTCGGCCCTCGGGGACGCCATGTCGTTGGCGCTCTCGAACATCGCGCTGCGGGAAAAGTTGCGCAATCAGGCCCTGCGCGACCCGCTGACCGGCCTCTACAACCGGCGCTACATGGAGGACAGCCTCGACCGCTACGTCCGCCTGGCCGAACGCGAGGGCCGGAAGGTCTCGGTGATCATGATCGACCTCGACCACTTCAAGCGCCTCAACGACGAGCACGGCCACGCCACCGGCGACGCCGTGCTGCGCGAGGCCGCGGCCGCCATCGTCGGCGCCCTGCGGGAGACCGACGTGGCGTGCCGCTACGGCGGCGAGGAAATGATCGTGTTCCTGCCGGATTGCGACCTGCCGGATGCGGCCCTGAAGGCAGAGCAGATCCGCGCCCGGATCGAGGATCTGTCGGGCGCGCACGGGGCGAAGATCTCCGCCTCCCTCGGAGTCTCCTCCGTGCCGAGCACGTCCAGCAACAGTGCCGACCTCGTCAAGGCCGCCGACACGGCCCTGTACCGCGCCAAGCACAACGGCCGGAACCAGGTGGCGCTCGCCCCGGTCCGCGCGGGCTGGCGCGACGGGACCGAGAACGCGTCGGATCAGGCGGCCCACCTTCGCGTCGCCGCCGAGTAGGCCTGGAGCGGACGGATTCGCATCACCGGCTGACCGAAGGCGCGCGCGACGGACGATCGGCACCGCCGCCTCATACCAGTCGATCGCTTTGCGATTACGGATTGGGGCTTCGCTCAGGTGTCGCGCGGGCTGCCTGAGACTGTTCCGGTATCGATCATCCGGAAACCGTATCAGTCCAGCGGCTCGATCAAGCCGTCGCGGATCGTCACGCGCCGGTCCATGCGGGCGGCGAGCTCCATGTTGTGGGTGGCCACCAGGGCGGCGAGGCCGGACGCACGCACGAGCGAGACGAGGATGCCGAAGACGTGCGCGGCGGTGTGCGGGTCGAGGTTGCCTGTGGGCTCGTCGGCGAGGAGCAGGCGCGGCCCGTTGGCGACCGCGCGGGCGATGGCGACGCGCTGCTGCTCGCCGCCGGAGAGCTCGGCCGGGCGATGGATCAGGCGATCCTTGAGGCCGAGAAAGCTCAGGAGTTCGGTGGCCCGGGCCTTGGCCTCCTTGCCCGACAGGCCGCGGATGAGCTGGGGCATCACCACGTTCTCCAGGGCGGAGAACTCGGGCAGGAGATGGTGGAACTGATAGACGAAGCCCATCTCCTCCCGGCGGATGCGGGTGCGCTCGGAATCCGCCATGGCGGCGGTGGGCCGGCCGCCGAGGAAGACTTCGCCGGCATCGGGCCGCTCGAGCAGGCCGGCGATATGCAGCAGGGTCGATTTGCCGGCGCCCGAGGGGGCGACCAGCGCGACGAGTTCGCCGGGCCAAATCGCGAAATCGGCGCCGCGCAGGATATCGAGGGCCCCGGCCCCTTGGGTGTAGCGCCGCTCCACCTTGGCGAAGAACAGGGCCGGGACCGGCTGCACGCCGGACGCATCGGCTGTCGTGGTCATGGGAATCCTAAAGCTTTCGCTCAGCCGTAGCGCAGGGCCTGCACCGGATCGAGCCGGGCGGCGCGCCAAGAGGGATACAGGGTCGCGACGAGCGACAGGACGATGGAGGTGACGACCACCACGGTGATCTCGCTCGAATTCATCTCCGCCGGAATCTCGGCGAGGAACCGCACGGTGGGGTCCCAGGCGGAGGGAAACAGCACGCGCTGGATCGGCTTGATGTTGAGGGTGATGAGGATGCCGAGGCCGAGGCCGCTGAGGGTTCCGACCACGCCGATCAACGCCCCATTGATGAGGAACACCCGCATCACCGTACCGGGCGTGGCCCCCATGGTGCGCAGGATGGCGATGTCGCTCGACTTGTCGCGCACGAGGAGGATCAGCCCCGAGACGATGTTCAGGGTCGCCACCACCACGATGAGGCTGAGGATGAGGAACATCACGTTCCGCTCCACCTCCAGCGCCCCGAAGAAGGTGCGGTTGCGCTGGCGCCAGTCGGTGAGGAGCACCGGACGCTCTGCCGCCATCTCGAGGTCGGGCCGCATGGCCGCCACCCCGTCGGCGTTGTCGAGGTACACCTCGATGAGACTGACGTCGTTGTCGCGGTTGAAGAAGGCCTGCGATTCGGCGAGCGGCATGAACACGAAGGTGGCGTCGAACTCGGTCATGCCGATTTCGAAGATCGCCTTGACCACGTAGGACTTGGTGCGCGGCGCCGTGCCGAACGGCGTCGTCGCGCCCTTGGGCGTCGACAGGGTGATGTTGTCGCCCGCCTGCAGCCCGAGGGCCTCGGCCAGACGCCGGCCGATGGCGACGCCGGTGCCGTCCTCGAATCCCGCCAGGGTGCCGCCCCGGATGTTCTTGGCGATGGAGCCGATCTTGTCGAGGTCGTCCGCCCGGATGCCGCGCACGAGGACGCCGCTGCCCCCATACGGCGAGGAGGCGAAGGCCTGCCCCTCGACGAGGGGGATCGCGGCGCGCACCCCCGCGACCTTCGCCAGACGGTCGGAGAGGTCCTCGAAATCGGTGAAGAGGCGATCGATCGGCGTGACGAAGACGTGCCCGTTGATGCCGACGATCTTCGACAGCAATTCCGTCCGGAAGCCGTTCATCACCGACAGAACGATGATGAGCGTCGCGACGCCGAGGGCGATGCCCAGCACCGAGAAGAACGCCACCACGGACACGCCGCCGCCGCGCCGCCGCGCGCGCAGGTAGCGCCCGGCGAGGATCCACTCGAACCCGGCGAACGGTGGCGTGCTGCCGCGCCGGAACAGGGCGCCGGCTCCCTTCAGCCGGTCCATCAACGCCGCTGCCATGGCGGGGTCAGACCCGCTTCAGGCGGGAGAGGAGATCGATGGGCGCGATGGTCTCGCGCTCGCCGCCGGCCCGACGCTTGATCTCGACCTTGCCCTCGGCGAGACCGCGCGGCCCGACGATGACCTGCCAGGGCAGGCCGATGAGGTCGGCCGTGGCGAACTTGGCGCCCGGACGCTCGTCGCGGTCGTCGTACAGCACCGTGAGGCCGGCGGCCTCCAGGGTGCCCTGGATCTCCGTGCAGGCCGCGTCGGTGGCCGCGTCTCCGGTCTTGAGGTTGATGAGCGCCACGTCGAAGGGCGCTACCGAGTCCGGCCAGACGATGCCGGCCTCGTCGTGGGAGGCCTCGATGATGGCGGCCACGAGCCGGCTCGGGCCGATGCCATAGGAACCCATATGAACCGGGCGCTCGACCCCGTCGGGACCGGTGACCCTGGCGCCCATGGGCTCGGAATACTTGGTGCCGAAGTAGAAGATGTGCCCGACCTCGATGCCGCGCGCGGCCATCTGGTTGTCCTGCGACACCTCCGCGAAGGCAGCCGGCTCGTGCATCTCGCTGGTGGCGGCGTAGTGCGAGGTCCAGCGGTCGACGGTGCCCTGGAGGCCGGCGACATCCTCGAAGTCCGTGGTGACCGGCGGAGTCTCGAAGTCGAGGTACTGGCGGTCGCAGAACACCTCGCTCTCGCCCGTCTGCGCCAGGATGATGAACTCGTGGCTGAGGTCGCCGCCGATGGGCCCGGTATCGGCCCGCATGGGGATCGCCTTCAGCCCGAGGCCCGCGAAGGTGCGCAGGTACGCCACGAACATGCGGTTGTAGGCGTGGCGCGCCGCCGCCTGGTCGATATCGAACGAGTAGGCATCCTTCATCAGGAACTCGCGCGAACGCATGGTGCCGAAGCGGGGCCGCACCTCGTCGCGGAACTTCCACGAGATCTGGTAGAGATTCTTCGGCAGGTCCTTGTAGGATTTCACGCTCCCGCGAAAAATCTCGGTGACGACCTCCTCGGCGGTGGGGCCGAACAGCATCTCGCGGTCGTGACGGTCGGAGATGCGAAGCATCTCCTTGCCGTAGGCTTCGTAGCGCCCGGATTCCTTCCAGAGGTCCGCCGACTGGATGGACGGCATCAGGAGCTCGATGGCGCCCGCCCGGTCCTGCTCTTCGCGGATCACGGCGCAGACGCGGTTGAGCACCCGCAGGCCCAGCGGCAGCCAGGCGTAGATGCCCGCGGATTCCTGGCGCACGAGGCCGGCCCGCAGCATCAGCCGGTGCGAGACGATCTCGGCCTCCTTGGGCGTCTCGCGCAAGGTGGGGAGGAAATAGCGGGAGAGACGCATGGAAGGCCCTGGACCAGCGTGCCCCGATGTCAGGCACGCCGGGGCACACAACACATTGCACCGGGAAAATACAAGCGCAGCCGGGCGACACCGCAGGCCGCTGTGATCCCCGCCGGTGGCCGCCTCGGTGCGGCGGATAACAGTTTGGTGCGTTTCCGGTAGAAAAACGCCGAACTCCATCCCCGGAGACGTGACAATGGGAATTCTTATTCCTATAAGCGCCCGGTGCTGGTCGCAAAGCCCTCGAGTGGCCGCGACGTGCCCGAGTCTTGGGAGGAAAAATCAGCCGCCACGCCGTCAAGATGCGTGAGATAAATAGGCTGCGCCATCGACCGTCTTTTCAAAAGCAAGGCTCAGGCCTTGCTTTTTTTATGCCCGCCTTCCGGACGCGCCGCCGATGCGACTACAGCCCGGCCAGCTCGAAGACCGGGATCGCGATCAGGAACACCACGCTGGCGAGCAGTGTGGTCCAGAGCGCCTTCTCGCGCAGGCGCGGGGAGGCTGGAGCGCCGGGATCCTGGCCCGGCACGACCCGGGCCGGATCGGTCTCCGCCTGGTTTCGGATCGGCAGGATCGCGAACAACAGCGTCCACCACACGACGAAGTAGAGTGCGAAGGCGCCGATCACCGTCAGCTTGAACTGGCTCACCGCCACGACGACCACGAGGCCGACGACCAGCAGCATAGCCGCCAGCGTCCGCAAGGTCGAGGCGGCGACGGCGTTGAGAACGGCGCCCATGCGGGTCAGACCTGCTCCAGCTCGACGAGGGTCCCGAGGAAGTCCTTGGGGTGGAGAAACAGCACCGGCTTGCCATGGGCGCCGATCTTGGGCTCGCCGGTGCCGAGCACGCGGGCGCCCTGTGCCTTGAGCTTGTCGCGGGCCGCCAGGATGTCGTCGACCTCGTAGCAGACGTGGTGGACGCCGCCGTTCGGATTGCGCTCGACGAAGCCCTCGATGGGCGAGCCCTCGCCCAGGGGGGCCATGAGCTCGACCTTGCTGTTGGGCAGGTTGACGAACACGACCGTGACGCCGTGCTCGGGCTGCGGCAGCGGCTCGGTGACCGTGGCGCCGAGGGTATCGCGATAGATGGCGCAAGCGGCATCGAGATCGCGCACGGCGATGGCGACGTGGTTGAGGCGTCCAATCATGTTTGCTCCCTCCGTGATGATTCCGCTGGCGCGCCCCTCTCTCCGCGCGGGGAGAGAGGGGCGTGAGGCTCAGACTTCGACCACCTGGACGTGGCAGGCGGGCTTCTTGCCCCAGACTTCGTTGACGCCCGAGCGGATCGCCCGGTCGACGGCCTTCTCGACGGCCTCGGCGTCCTTACGCTTGGCCTTCGACAGACCGCCGAGGGTTCGGGAGACGCACTCGATCACCACGTCCAGCATGGGCTGACCGGTCCGACCGCGATTGGGCAGGCCGATGATGTCGATGGCGGGTTCGCCCAGGACTTCGCCCTGTTCGTCGATGGCGATGGCGACGGAGACGAGGCCGGCCTGCGCCAGCTTGCGCCGCTCGGGAATCGCCCGGTCCTTGGCGTCGATGAGGATGTTGCCATCCTTGAACAGGCGGCCGGCCTTGACGTGATCGACGATCTCCGGCGTGCCGGGCGCGAGGCGCACGACGCTGCCGTTGCGGGCCTTGACGATGTTCGGCACGCCCTGGGCCCGTGCGAATCGCGCGTGCTCGTCGAGGTGCAGGGCCTCGCCGTGGACGGGGATCGCCGTCTGCGGCCGGGTCCAGGCGTACATCTCGGCCATCTCGTCGCGCCGGGGATGGCCCGAGACGTGGACAAGCTTGGTTCGGTCGGTGACCACCTCGATACCGGCGTTGATGAGATCGTTGATGATCGCACCCACGGCCCGCTCGTTGCCCGGGATCGCACGGGAGGAGAAGATCACCCGATCGCCGGCGGCCAGGGTCACGTCGGGATGGTCGTCGCGCGAGACACGGGCCAGGGCCGCGCGCTCTTCGCCCTGCGAACCCGTGAGCAGGCACACCACCTTGTCGCGTGGGAGATACCCATAGGCGTCGGCCGAGCGGAACTCGGGCAGGCCGTCGAGGAAGCCGCATTCGCGGGCGACGCCGATGACCCGATCCATGGCACGACCGACGGCCACGACCTCGCGGCCGCAAGCCTGAGCGGCCTCGGCGACGGCCCGCATCCGGGCGACGTTGGACGCGAAGGTGGTGACCGCGACGCGGTGGGGCGCTTCCGAGATCAGCTCGCGCAGGGTGGCGGCGACCTCGGCCTCGCTCGGGGAGCGCCCCTCGCGCACCACGTTGGTCGAATCGCTGATCATGGCGAGGATGCCCTCGTCGCCCAACGCCCGGAACGTCGCCTCGGAGGTGACGTCGCCGAGGATCGGGGTCGGGTCGAGCTTCCAGTCGCCGGTGTGGAGCAGCAGGCCGTGGGGCGTGCGGATGGCCACCGCGTTCGACTCGGGGATCGAGTGCGAGACGGGGATGTACTCGATGTCGAAGGGGCCGAGCTGGACGCGGCGTCCAGCCTGGATCTCCTTGAGCACCACCTTCGGAGCACCCGGCTCGCTGAGGCGACGGGCCTCCAGAAGGTTCTTGGCGAAGCGCGTGGCGTAGACCGGAGCCTTGAGCTTGGGCCACAGCTCACCGATGGCGCCGATATGGTCCTCGTGCGCATGGGTGATGAAGATCCCGAGGAGATCGTCCTTGCGCTCCTCGATGAAGCTCAGGTCCGGGAACATCAGGTCGATGCCGGGAAAGCCCTCTTCCCCGGCAAAGCCCATGCCGCAATCGACCATGATCCATTTGCGGCGCTTGGCCGGCCCGAAGCCGTACAACGCCGCGTTCATGCCGATCTCGCCCACGCCGCCGAGCGGCACGAAGACGAGTTCGTCTTGCCCTGTCGTCATTTTCACTTGAACCTCAAGCCGCCGTCGCGGCCGTACCCAGATGCACCTCGCCCGCCGTCACGGTCCGTCGCGTTCCATCCTCCGATCGGACAACGAGCCGCCCGGCCCCGTCGATCGTCTCGAAAATTCCGTCCACGCGGGTGTCGCCGGTCCGAACGGTCACCCTCGCGCCGAGTCCGGCAGCGTCGGCGATCCAGCGTTCGCGGATTTCTGAGAATCCCCGGCCACGATCCCATACTCGCGCGGCGTCGACGATCCCATCCGTCAGTTCGACGAACAGATCCTCGGCGCGCGTGGCGTACCGCATCTGCCTGAGGCACGTAGCCGGATAAGGCAAGCCCTCCGGTGCCGCAGCGACGTTGACGCCGAAGCCCATGACCACGCAGCGGCGCCCACCAGGGAGCGTCTCGGCTTCGAGGAGGAGGCCGGCGAGCTTGGCCCCGGAGGCCAGGATGTCGTTGGGCCATTTCAAGGCGATGCTGCCAACGCCGGCTTGGCGAAAGGCTGCCATCAGCCCGACGCCGGCGACGAAACCCAGGGTCGGCACCACAGCTGGATCGACGTCCTGCACCGGCCAGAGCACACTGGCGGTGAGGTTGCCGGGCAAGGAGGCCCAGTTGTTTCCGCGCCGGCCGCGCCCTGCGGTCTGGCGATGGGCGACCACCCAGAGGGGGCCGGCCTCGCCGTCGCGCGCCCGCTCCAAGGCCTCGGTGTTGGTGGAGCCGAGGCAGTCGTGAACGTGCAGCCGGTGTCCGGCCGCCCGCGCCAGGGCTCCGAGGTGGTAGCCGCTCAAGGCTCGCGCCTCAGGACCCGGCGAACAGCGACTTCGCGGCCGCCCCCGCGGCCCCCACGAGGGGCGCCGGCAGCAGCACGAACAGGATCACCACGGCGCTGGAGAGGCCGAGCACGATGCGCAGGCCGGGCGCCATGGGATCGTAGGGTGCCAACGGCTCATCGAAGTACATCACCTTGACGAGGCGGAGATAATAGAACGCCCCGACCACGCTGGTGACGACGCCGATGATGGCGAGCGCAACGAGGTTGGCCTCGATGGCCGCAGCGAAGACGTAGAACTTCGCGAAGAACCCGGCGAGCGGCGGAATCCCCGCGAGGGAGAACATCATCGCGGCGAGACAGAAGGCCAGAACCGGGTGGGTGCGCGACAGGCCGGACAGGTCGTCGACCGTCTCGAACATCTGTCCACCCCGGCGGAGCGACAGGATCACGGCGAAGGCGCCCAGCGTCATGGCGAGGTAGATGATCATGTAGATCACCACGCCGCTGATGCCCGCCTGCGAACTCGCCGCCAGGCCGACGAGGGCGTAGCCGACGTTGCCGATGGAGGAATACGCCATCAGCCGCTTGATGGAGCGCTGTCCGATGGCGGCGAACGAACCGAGCGCCATGGAGGCGATGGCGACGAACACGATGATCTGCTGCCAGACCGCCGTGACGTCCGGGAAGGCGCCGATGAAGATCCGCACGGTCATGGCCATGGCGGCCATCTTCGGGGCCGAGGCGAAGAACGCGGTGACGGGCGTCGGCGAGCCCTCGTAGACGTCCGGCGTCCACATGTGGAACGGCACGGCCGCGAGCTTGAACGCGACGCCGGCGGCCACGAACACGATGCCGAGCACGAGGCCGAAGCCGACGGTGGTGTCGTTCAGAGCCGCGACGATGCCGGGGAACGAAACCGTGCCGGTGAAGCCGTAGACCAGGGACGCGCCGTAGAGCAGCATGCCCGACGAGAGCGCGCCGAGGACGAAGTACTTCAGGCCGGCTTCGGTGGATTTCAGGTTGTCGCGGTGGAAGGCCGCGATGACGTAGGCCGCGAGCGACTGCAGTTCGAGGCCGAGATAGAGCGAGATCAGGTCGTTGGCCGACGCCATGACCATCATGCCGAGGGTGCAGAGTACGATGAGGATCGGAAACTCGAACCGATCGATGCGCTCGCGCTGGAAGTAGTCGCGCGACAGCAGGATCGAGGCGGCGGAGCCCAGCAGGATCAGGGCCTTCATCACCTTCGAGAAGCCGTCGACGATGAACGAGCCGTTGAGGGTCGTCACCTTGGTGCCCGGCTGGGACATGACCACGAACAGGGCCAGGACCAGCAGCAGCAGGGCGCCGACATTGACACCCTCGGCCGAGCGCTCGCCCCGGAACGACCCGTAGAGGACGAGGACGAGGACGCCGACGCCGAGGATCAATTCCGGCAGGGCGGGCCAGAGCGCGGGCAGGACGGATTGGGCGACGGTCATCGGATCGAAGCTTTCAGCGCGCGACGGGCGGGAGGGCGGCCGCCGTCTGCGTGTTCGAGAGCGCGGTCTTCATGCTCTGCATCAAGGCCTCCGTCGAGGGGGCGAAGGTGTCGAGGATGGGGGCCGGATGGACCCCGTAATAGATCGTCAGGGCGACGAGCGGCGCGATGATGATCTTCTCACGCAGATCGAGATCGAAAATCCCCTGGAGGTTGGGCTTCTCGAGCTTGCCGTAGATCACCCGGGCGTAGAGCCACAGGGCGTAGCCCGCCGACAGGATGATGCCGAACACCGAGAAGAACGCCACCGTGGGGTTGGCCTTGAAGGCGCCCATCATGGCGAGGAACTCTCCGACGAAGCCCGAGGTGCCGGGGAGGCCGACGTTGGCCATGGTGAACACCATCATGGCCGCCGCGTAGAGGGGCATGCGCTTCACGAGGCCGCCATAGGCGGCGATCTCGCGGGTGTGCATCCGGTCGTAGACCACGCCGACGCAGAGAAAGAGCGCGCCCGAGACGATGCCGTGGGAGATCATCAGGAACAGGGCGCCCTGGATACCCTGCTCGTTGAGGGTGAACAGCCCGAGGGTGACGAAGCCCATATGCGCCACGGACGAGTAGGCGATGAGCTTCTTGATGTCCGTCTGCATCATCGCGATCAGCGACGTGAAGATGATCGCGACGACCGAGAGCGCGAACACCATCGGGGCGAAAGCGAGGGATGCGTCGGGGAACATCGGCAGGGAGATGCGGATGAAGCCGTAGCCGCCCATCTTGAGCAGGATGCCCGCCAGGATCACCGAGCCGGCGGTTGGCGCCTCCACGTGCGCGTCGGGCAGCCAGGTGTGGACCGGCCACATGGGCATCTTCACCGCGAAGGAGGCGAAGAAGGCGAGCCACAGCCAGGTCTGCATCCCCGTGGGGAAGCGGGTGTGCAGCAGGGTCGGGATGTCGGTGGTGCCGGCGTGCCAGTACATCGCCATGATGGCGAGCAGCATCAGCACGGACCCGAGCAGGGTGTAGAGGAAGAACTTGAAGCTGGCGTAGATGCGCCGCTTGCCGCCCCAGATGCCGATGATGAGGAACATCGGGATCAGGCCTGCCTCGAAGAACAGATAGAACAGCACCAGATCGAGGGCCTGGAACACCCCGATCATCGTCGTCTCGAGGACGAGGAAGGCGACGTAGTACTCCTTCACCCGCTTATCGATGGAGAGCCACGAGGCGCCGATGCAGAACGGCATCAGGAACGTGGTCAGCAGGATCAGCGGCATCGAGAAGCCGTCGACGCCGAGCTTGAACCGGATCGACTCGGTCAGCCACGCATGGGTCTCGATGAGCTGGAAGCTCGACGTGGTCGCGTCGAACCGGCTCCAGGCCACCAGGGACAGGAGGAAGGTGAGGAGCGTGGTGGCGAGGGCCGCCCAGCGGGCGTTGCGCTTCGAGGCCTCCGTGTCGTCCCCAAGGGTGAGGATGAAAGCCGCGCCGCACAGGGGCACGATCAGGAGGCCGGAGAGGATTCCGAGGCCGAACATCTAGCGGGCGCTCCCGTGCTTCTTCGCGACCATCAATGTGCGACCTTGGGCAGGCCGGTGAGCATGTACCAGCTGATGAAGCCGGCGACACCGACGAGCATGACGAAGGCGTAGTGGTAGACGTAGCCGGTCTGGAGCCGGACGACGCCGCGGGTGACGTCCATCACGCGGGTGGCGATCCCGTCGGGACCCATGCCGTCGATGACCCGGCCATCGCCCTCCTTCCAGAGGAACTTGCCGAAATCCTTGGCCGGTCGAACGAAGATCCGATCGTAGAGTTCGTCGAAGTACCACTTGTTGAGCAGGAACCGGTAAAGGCTCGGCTGCTGGGCGGCGAGCTGGCCGGGCAGTTCGGGCCGGCGAATGTACATCCAGAACGCCAGGACGAAACCGATGAGCATCATGATGGCGGGCGAGTAGGCCACCAGGGCTGGCACCGAGTGGATGTCGTGCATGATGTGGTTGTCGGGACCGTGACCTAGGGAATGCCCCCAGAACTCGTTCATGCCCTCGCCGATGAAGCGGTTCTTGAAGATCAGGCCGGCGAACAGGGCACCGAAGGCAAGGATGCCGAGCGGGATCGTCATCACCAGCGGGCTTTCATGCGGCGTGTGCGCATGGTCGTGGTGCTCGATGGCGCTGTGCGAGGCGGGCTCCACGTCGTGGCCCTTGTCGTCGTGGGCGACACCCTCGTGGTGGCCCGGCGCCCCGTCGGCCTGAGCGGATGTCCCCGCATGCGCCACCGCGTGATGATCGCCGTGATGCGCGGCTCCGTGACCGGCCCAGCGCGCCGGTCCCTCGAAGGTCATGAAGAACAGGCGCCAGGAATAGAACGAGGTCATCAGGGCGGCGATGACGGTGGCGAAGAACGCCAGGGTGTGACCCGGCCGGGTCGAGGCGTAGGCCGCCTCGATGATGGCATCCTTGGAATAGTACCCTGCGGTGAACGGGAAGCCGATGAGCGCCAGCGTCCCGATGGTCATCATCGCGGTGGTGAACGGGATGTAGCGGCGGAGATTCCCCATGTTCCGCATGTCCTGCTCGTGGTGCATCGCGTGGATGACCGAGCCGGCGCCGAGGAACAGCAGCGCCTTGAAGAAGGCGTGGGTGAAGAGGTGGAACACGGCGGCCGAGTAGGCGCCGACGCCGAGCGCCACGAACATGTAGCCGAGCTGCGAGCAGGTCGAGTACGCGATCACCCGCTTGATGTCGTTCTGCACGAGGCCGACCGTGGCGGCGAAGAACGCCGTGATACCGCCGATCACCGTGACGACCACGAGGGCGTTCGGGGCCAGTTCAAAGATCGGCGACAGGCGCGCGACCATGAACACGCCGGCCGTCACCATGGTGGCGGCGTGGATGAGGGCGGAGACCGGCGTCGGCCCCTCCATGGCGTCGGGCAGCCAGGTGTGGAGCAGGAACTGCGCCGACTTGCCCATGGCCCCCATGAACAGGAGCAGGCAGGCGAGGGTCCAGGCACTCCAGTCGTAGCCGAGGAAGTGGAAGGTCGCGTCCTTGATCTCGGGCGCCCGGGCGAAGATGCCGTCGAAGGCGACGGAGCCCGTGAGGACGAACACGAGGAAGATGCCGAGCGAGAAGCCGAAATCGCCGACGCGGTTGACGATGAAGGCCTTCATGGCGGCGGCATTGGCCGAGGGCTTCTCGTACCAGAATCCGATGAGGAGGTAGGAGGCGAGGCCGACGCCCTCCCAGCCGAAGAACATCTGCACGAGGTTGTCGGCCGTCACCAGCATGAGCATGGCGAAGGTGAAGAGCGACAGGTAGGCGAAGAAGCGCGGCCGATGCGGGTCCTCGGCCATGTAGCCGATGGAGTAGAGGTGCACGAGGGTCGAGACCGAGGTGACCACCACCAGCATGACGGCCGTGAGGGTGTCGATCCGGAAGGCCCAGTCGACCACGAGGTCGCCGGCAGTGAACCACGTCGCGACCTGAACGCGCGTGGCATGTTCCGTCCCCGGGATCTCGAGAAACACACCCCAGGAGAGCAATGCCGAGAAAGCGAGAAGCCCGGTGGTGATGGCTTCGCACACTTTGGGGCCGAGCTGACGGCCGAACAGGCCGGCCAGGAGGGCGCCGATGAGCGGGAAGAAGACGATCGCGTGATACATCGCTGGCTTGTCCGGCCTCCTGGGTCGTGGCTAGTCCCGCGCTACGCGCGGAGCCTCGCGAACGAGCCCTGTCTTCGTGTCACCGCCCGCGGCCCGTTTGAGCCCCGTTCGATCGGGTCTGGATCTGATCGGCGTGCTCAACCCTTCATCATGTTCACGTCCTCGACCGCGATGGAGCCGCGGTTGCGGAAGAACACGACGAGGATGGCGAGTCCGATGGCTGCCTCGGCCGCCGCCACGGTGAGCACGAACAGGGCGAAGACCTGACCGGTGATGTCGTTCAGATGGGTCGAGAACGCCACGAGGTTGATGTTCACCGCGAGGAGGATGAGCTCCACGGACATCAGGATGACGATGACGTTCTTGCGGTTGATGAAGATCCCGAGCACCCCGAGGGTGAACAGGATCGCCGCGACGGTGAGGTAGTGGCTCAGGCCGATCATCGGATGGGTCTCCCGGAATCCGCCATCAGACTTCCACGCCCTGGCGCGAGGGCACCTTGCGGGTCTCCACCGCATCGGCCTGCGTGCGGGCGTTCTGCACGGAGATGTTCTGGCGCTTGACGCCGGGCCGGTCGCGCAGGGTGAGCACGATGGCACCGATCATCGCCGTCAGGAGGATCATGCCGGCGAGCTGGAAGTAGAAGACGTAATCGGTGTAGAGCACCCGACCGAGGGCCTGGGTGTTGGTGACGCCCTCGGTGCTGGCGAGCGGCCCCAGGGGCGCCTGCAGCAGATCGGGATCGATGCTCCAGGAGCCGACGACGAGGATCAGCTCGATCAGGAAGATCGCCCCGATGAGCGCGCCGATGGGCAGGTAGCGCTGAAAGCCCTGTCGCAGCTGGGCGAAGTCCACGTCGAGCATCATCACGACGAACAGGAACAGCACCGCGACGGCACCGACATAAACCACGACGAGGATCATCGCGAGGAACTCGGCGCCCATCATGACGAAGAGGCCGGCGGCGTTCACGAAGGCGAGGATGAGGTACAGCACCGAGGCGACGGGATTGCGCGAGGCGATCACCATGAAGCCCGAAGCGACGGTCACGCCGGCGAACAGGTAGAAGAAGGCTGCGGCTGCACTCATGCGATTGTGGAGATCAGCCGTCCCGAAGACAGCCCCTTCTGCCGTTGATTCGTCCATGGCCCGTGCAAGCCGCTCGCAGGGCCAGGACAGGCCGCCCGTCTATAGAACCCGGCCCTGCGGTGCACAACCGCGGAGCCGCCGGCTTTACCGGTAAGGCGCGTCCACGGCGAGGTTGCGCGCGATCTCGCGCTCCCAGCGGTCGCCGTTCAGGAGGAGCTTGTCCTTGTCGTAGAGCAGCTCCTCGCGGGTCTCCACGGAGAATTCGAGGTTCGGCCCCTCGACGATGGCATCCACCGGGCACGCCTCCTGACACATGCCGCAATAGATGCACTTCACCATGTCGATGTCGTAGCGCGTGGTGCGGCGGGTGCCATCGTTGCGGCGCGGGCCGGCCTCGATGGTGATGGCCTGGGCCGGACAGATCGCCTCGCACAGCTTGCAGGCGATGCAGCGCTCCTCGCCGTTGGGATACCGGCGCAGGGCGTGCTCGCCCCGGAAGCGCGGCCCCCGGTGCCCCATCTCGAAGGGGTAGTTGATGGTGGCCTTCGGCTTGAAGAAGTAGCGCATGGCGAGGGCGAACCCCGTCACGAACTCCCTGAGCAGAAGGCCCTTGGCGACCTGATCGAGCTTCATGGCTCGGATCTCCCGTTGGATGATGTCAGGCGCCCGGCGCGAGGCCGGTCAGCTTGAGCACGAAGGCGACGACGACGACCGAGACGAGCGAGAGGGGAAGGAACACCTTCCACCCGAGCCGCATGAGCTGATCGTAGCGGTAGCGGGGCACCATGGCCTTCACCATGGCGATCATGAAGAACAGGAAGCTGGCCTTCAGGGCGAACCAGATCAGGCCCGGCACCCAGGTGAAGGGCGCGAACGGGATCGGCGAGAGCCAACCGCCGAGGAACAGCACCGTGCCGAGCGCGCACATGGTCATGATCGCCACGTACTCGCCGAGCATGAACAGCAGGTACGGCGTTGAGGAATACTCGACCATGTAGCCGGCCACGAGCTCCGATTCGGCTTCCGGCAGATCGAAGGGCGGGCGATTGGTCTCGGCCAAAGCCGAGATGAAGAACACGATGAACATCGGGAACAGCCACAGCCAGTACCAGCCGAGGACGCCGAGCGACGTGTCCTGCGCCATGACGATGCGCGAGAGGTTGAGCGAGCCGGCGCAGAGCAGCACACAGATGATGACGAAGCCGAGAGACACCTCGTAGGAGATCATCTGCGCCGCCGAGCGCAGCGCGCCCAGGAATGCATATTTCGAGTTCGAGGCCCAGCCGCCCATGAGCACGCCGTAGACGCCGAGCGACGAGATGGCGAAGATGTAGGTGATGCCGACATTGAGGTCGGCCAGCGCCCAGCCCTCGGCCAAGGGAATCACCGCCCAGGCGGCGAGCGCCAGAGTCGCGAACACCAGCGGCGCCAGCAGGAACAGGCCCTTGTTGGCGCCGGCCGGAATGACCGGCTCCTTCAGGACGAACTTGAGTAGATCGGCGAAGGACTGGAACAGGCCCCATGGGCCGACCACGTTGGGGCCGCGCCGCAACTGCACCGCCGCCCAGATTTTGCGGTCGGCGAGCAGCGCGTAGGCGATGAAGACGAGAAGCAACGCCAGAAGCACGAAGCTCTTGAAGGCCATGAGCAGCACGGCGCCGAGGATTTCCCAGAAGGTCATCGGAGAAAATCCCTATTCGGCGGCTTCGAGGCCGCGCACGCGGGCGAGGCTCGAACATTCGGCGAGCACCTGCGAGGCGCGGGAGATCGCGTTGGTGAGGTAGAAGTCCGGTACCGCCGGCGCGAAAGCCGTGCGGTCGGGCGTACCGCCGAGGCCGGCCAGGGCATCGACCGCCGCCACGGCGTCGCTCAGCGCCACCGTATCGAGGGCGGCGAGGTGCGGATACGCCCCGTAGAGCGTCCGGCGCAGGGCACCCAGCGAATCGAACGGCAGGCGCTGGCCGAGCACGTCGGACAGTGCCCTCAGGATCGCCCAATCCTCGCGCGCGTCGCCGGGCGGGAAGCCGGCGCGGTTGGTCATCTGCACACGGCCTTCGAGGTTGACGTAGGTCGCGCTCTTCTCGGTGTAGGCCGCCCCCGGCAGAACCACATCGGCGCGGGTGGCGCCGCGGTCGCCGTGGGTGCCCTGGTAGACCACGAAGGCACCGGGGCCGACCTCGACCTCGTCGGCGCCGAGATTGAACAGTACGTCGAGGGCACCGCCCTGAATCATTGCCGCGAGGTCGAGCCCGCCCTCCCCCGGCACGAAGCCGAGATCAAGGGCGCCGACGCGGGCGGCGGCCGTATGAAGCACACCGAAGCCGTTCCAGTCCGGCGTCACGGCGCCGATGTCCTTGGCGAGCGCCGCAGCGGCGGCAAGGATCGCCGCGCCGTCCGGCCGCGACAGGGCGCCCATGCCGACCACGACCAGGGGCCGGTTCGCGGCCTTCAGCACCTCGGCGAAACTGTGCCGTCCGGAGGCGACCTCCGCCAGGGTCTCCGGCCCGGCGCCCAGATAGGTGTGCGGATAAGTCAGGTCCACCGCTTCGCCGATGAGGCCAACGGCGAGCGGCGCCATGCGCCAGCGCTTACGGATGCGAACGTTGAGGAGGGAGGCTTCGAGACGAGGGTTCGTCCCGACCAGGAGGATGGCATCGGCGTCTTCGATGCCCGGGATCGTCGTACCCAAGGTGTAGGCGGCCCGGCCCCAGGCCGGATCGAGCGTCTCGCCGGCCTGCCGGCTGTCGAGGTTGGTCACGCCGAGGGCGGTCATCAGGCTCTTGAGCGCGAAGATCTCCTCGACGCCCGCGAGATCGCCCACGATGGCGCCGATGCGCTTGGCGTCCGTACCCTTCACCCTAGCGGCAATGGCCGCGAAGGCCTCGCCCCAGGAGGCCGGGCGCAGGCGGCCGTTCTCGCGGACGTAGGGCCGGTCGAGGCGCTGCATGCGCAGGCCGTCGACGGCATGGCGGGTCTTGTCCGAGATCCACTCTTCGTTGACCGCCTCGTTGATGCGCGGCTCGATCTGCATGACCTCGCGGCCCTTGGCGTCGACCCGGATGGCGCAGCCCACCGCGTCCATCACGTCGATGGACTCGGTCTTCGACAGCTCCCAGGGGCGAACCTCGTAGCTCTGCGGCTTGTGGACCAGCGCGCCCACGGGGCACAGGTCGGCGACGTTGCCCTGCAGTTCCGAGCCCATGGCGGATTCGAGGTAGCTCGTGATCTCCATGTCCTCGCCGCGCCCGATGGCGCCGAGATCCGGCACACCGGCGACTTCGGCGAGGAAGCGGATGCAGCGGGTGCAGTGGATGCAGCGGTTCATGGCCGTGCGGACCAGCGGACCGATGTACTTCTCTTCCACCGCGCGCTTGTTCTCGCCGTAGCGGGTCGAGTCGACGCCGTAGGCCATCGCCTGATCCTGCAGGTCGCAATGGCCGCCCTGGTCACAGATCGGGCAATCGAGGGGGTGGTTGATGAGGAGGAACTCCATCACCCCCTCGCGGGCCTTCTTGGTCGTGCCCGACCGCGTCAGCACCTCAGGCGGCTCGCCGTTGGGTCCGGGCCGGCAATCCTTCACCGCGTAGGCGCAGGAGGCCACGGGCTTCGGCGCACCCTTGAGCTCGACGAGACACATTCGGCAATTGCCCGCGATGGACAGCCGCTCGTGGAAGCAGAAGCGCGGAATCTCCGCACCCGCGACCTCGCACGCCTGGAGCAGCGTGTAATCGGCCGGGACGTCGACCTCGATGCCGTCGACACGTACCTTAGTCACTGCGACCCCCAACCCTCAAGCTGCCTGAAGTATCTTCGGAAGAAACTGAATATTGATTCCTCATGATGAACGCCCAGAACTCGAAATCGTGCTCTCAAGCTCTTGAAATGGTACAGCGTCAGGAACGCACTTGGTACTATAAGATTTCAAAAACTGAAATTTTGAGGACAGAACATCACCATACTGACGTACATATGCATTTAGGACTACGTCTCGATCAATAACCAGCGGACTACTATTTTTGACCGAAAAACTTACGCAATATACGTCCGTATCCTTGCTTCCAAAAAAACCTTCATCCGCGAGCGGTCCAAATATCTTAGCATTCTCAATTTTATTCGATCCAATCAAACCGCTTGACGTGCGAAAATCTTCCGAGAGCCGTTTTGCAATAAATCTTCTGACTTCTCCCGTTGATGCCGACAGCCTACTAACGGTTGAGATCCCCTTTTGAGCGATAGGGTTCCCCGGCTTTTCGACACGCGTGACACTCGAAGAGCCACATGCGCCGAGAGAAATGATTAGGCCTGCAACTAAGAAATTTGCAGCGAATGAGTATCGCATACTAGTCATCAAAATTACTCCGCCGCCATGGGCACCGGATCCGAATGCGGATTGGCGCTGTAGCGGTCGATGCGCTTCTCGATCTCCGGCCGGAAATGCCGGATCAGACCCTGGATCGGCCAAGCGGCGGCATCGCCGAGCGCGCAGATGGTGTGTCCCTCGATCTGCTTCGTGACGTCGAGGAGCATGTCGATCTCGCGGCGCTGGGCTCGGCCCTCGGCCATGCGCAGCATCACCCGCCACATCCAGCCGGTGCCCTCGCGACACGGCGTGCACTGGCCGCAGGACTCGTGCTTGTAGAAGTAGGCGATGCGGGCGATGGCCGAGACGATATCGGTGGAGCGGTCCAGCACGATGACCGCCGCCGTGCCGAGACCGGAGCCGAGGTTCTTCAGGGTGTCGAAGTCCATCTTGGCGTCGATGATCTGCTCGGCCGGTACCAGGGGCACCGAGGAGCCGCCGGGAATCGAGCACAGCAGGTTGTCCCAGCCGCCGCGCATGCCGCCGCAATGCTTGTCGATGAGTTCGCGGAAGGTGATCCCGAGTTCTTCCTCGACGTTGCAGGGCTTGTTGACGTGGCCCGAGACGCAGAACAGCTTGGTGCCGGTGTTGTTCTTGCCACCGAGTCCAGCGAACCACGCCCCGCCCCGACGCAGAATGGTGCCGGCCACCGCGATGGACTCGACGTTGTTCACCGTCGTCGGGCAGCCGTAGAGGCCCATATTGGCCGGGAACGGCGGCTTCAGGCGCGGCATGCCCTTCTTGCCTTCGAGGCTCTCGAGCAGCGCCGTCTCTTCGCCGCAGATGTAGGCGCCCGCACCGTGGTGGACGTAGATGTCGAACGGGTAACCGTGGATGTTGTCCTGGCCGACGAGGCGGGCGGCATAGGCCTCATCCACCGCCCGCTGAAGGGCGTGCTTCTCGGCGACGTATTCGCCACGGATGTAGATGTAGCAGGCATGCGCCGCCATCGCGAACGAGGCCAGCAAGCAACCCTCGATGAGAAGATGCGGATCGTGCCGCATGATCTCCCGGTCCTTGCAGGTGCCGGGCTCCGACTCGTCGGCGTTGACGACGAGGTAGTGCGGGCGCCCATCCGACTTCTTCGGCATGAACGACCACTTGAGGCCAGTGGGGAAGCCGGCGCCGCCGCGCCCGCGCAGGCCCGACTGCTTCATCTCCTCGATGATCCAGTCGCGGCCCATCTCGAGCAGGAACTTGGTGCCGTCCCAGGCGCCCCGCTTTTTGGCCTCGTCGAGACCCGGCGAATGCAGGCCGTAGAGGTTGGTGAAGATGCGATCCTGATCGGAGAGCATGCTAGTTCCCCTCGCTCTTCGGAGCCGGGCGCTTGTCCCCGGACGTCTCGGCCGGAGCCGTCTTCGGCCCGTCCGTGCTCACGCCTTCGCTCGTCCCCGACGCCTCGGGCTGGGGTGGCGGCTCATCCCGCGGCAAGTCGGACTGCCTGCCGGCCTCGGCGCCGGCCGCCTCGGCTCGCGCGATGGACTCGGCCGGCGTCGGTGCCGGTTTGCCCGGCCGGGCCGTGGATTCGGCGGGGTCGGCCGCCTCGGCTTCGTCGCCGGACTTCACCGGCTTCTCCCCGGACGCCGAGCGCTGGGCCGGCGCATCGGTGGACCGGCCCTCGACGGCGCGTCCGGCATCCGGACGGGCGGGCTTCGGATCAGCGGCGGCGCGCTGCTCGGAGGAAGCCGCCTCGGCCTTGCCCGAGGGCTCGCTGCTCTCCTCGGCCTTCTTGTCCTCGAAGCGCTGACGCCAGGCGCCGACCCGCGAGCCGTCGAACAGGGTCGCGTCCACGAGGGTATCGGCCCCACCCTTGGGCTCGGACGAGGTCCGTCCGACCTGCGAGCCGATCTTCACAGGGCGGCCAGCGGCCAGGTCGTCCATGAGCGCGCCTAGCAGGTCGGGCGTCAGGTCCTCGTAGTAATCCTGGTTGATCTGCGCCATCGGCGCGTTGCAGCAGGCGCCGAGGCACTCGACCTCGAGCCAGGAGAAGTTGCCGTCGGCGCTGACATGGCCCGGCGCGCCGAGGCGGGCCTGGAGGTAATCCTTCAACTCGCGCGCCCCACAGGAATCGCACGGCACGGTCCCGCAGAGCTGGATCCAGAACCGGCCCACCGGCTCCAGGGCGAACATCGTGTAGAAGGTCGCGACTTCGAGCACGCGGATATGCGGCATGCCGAGTTCATCGGCCACCGATTCAATGGCGGCGCGCGGCAACCAGCCGCCATTCTGCTCCTGCGCCTTCCACAGCAGCGGGATCACCGCCGAAGCCTGACGGCCCTCGGGGTACTTCTCGATTTGGCCCTTGGCCCATTCGGCGTTTTCCGACGAGAACGCGAAGCTTTGGGGCTGCTCGGCGGCGGGGGCGAGTCTGCGGTTAGCCATCAGTTCGAAACCTTGCGTCCCATCACCGGTCCACCTCGCCGAACACGATGTCGAGCGTGCCGAGCACGCAAGATACGTCGGCCAGCATGTGGCCGCGGCACATCCAGTCCATGGCCTGGAGATGGGCGAAGCCCGGAGCGCGGATCTTGCAGCGGTAGGGCTTGTTGGTGCCGTCGGCGACGAGATAGACGCCGAACTCGCCCTTGGGCGCCTCGACGGCCGCGTAGACTTCGCCGGCCGGGACGTGGAAGCCCTCGGTGTAGAGCTTGAAGTGGTGGATCAGCGCTTCCATCGAGCGCTTCATCTCGCGGCGGGGTGGCGGCGCGAACTTGCCGTCGGTCGCCGCGATGGGGCCCTGCCCGGCGGGCTCGCGCAGCTTCACGCAGCATTGCCGCATGATCTTCGCCGATTCGCGCATCTCCTCCATGCGGATGACCTGGCGATCGTAGGTGTCGCCGTTCTTCCCCACGGGGATGTCGAACTCCATCTCCTCGTAGCACTCGTAGGGCTGAGACTTGCGCAGGTCCCACGGGATGCCCGAGCCGCGCACCATCACGCCCGAGAAGCCCCAGGCCATGGCCTCGTCCACGGTGACGATGCCGATGTCGACGTTGCGCTGCTTGAAGATGCGGTTGCCCATGACGAGGTTGTCGAGGTCGTCGACCACCTGAAGGAACGGATCGATGAACGCTTCGATGTCGTCGATGAGGGCGGGCGGCAGGTCCTGATGGACGCCGCCGGGCCGGAAGTAGTTTGCGTGGAGGCGAGCGCCAGACGCGCGCTCATAGAAGATCATCAGCTTCTCGCGCTCCTCGAAGCCCCAGAGCGGCGGCGTGAGGGCGCCGACGTCCATCGCCTGCGTGGTGACGTTGAGGAGGTGAGAGAGGATGCGGCCGATCTCGCAGAACAGCACCCGGATGAGTTGCGCCCGGCGCGGCACCTGAAGCCCGAGCAGCTTCTCGATGCCGAGGCAGAAGGCGTGCTCCTGGTTCATGGGCGAGACGTAGTCGAGCCGGTCGAAATACGGCGTCGCCTGCAGGTAGGTCTTGTGCTCGATGAGCTTCTCGGTGCCGCGATGCAGCAGGCCGATATGCGGATCGACACGCTCCACGATCTCGCCGTCGAGTTCGAGCACGAGGCGCAGCACGCCGTGCGCCGCCGGGTGCTGCGGCCCGAAATTGATCGCGAAATTGCGGATGTTGTGCTCGGTCATGGCCTCGCTCCGCCGCTCAAGCCGATTTCTTCTCGTCGCCCGGGAGCACGTACTCGGTGCCCTCCCACGGCGAGAGGAAGTCGAAGTTCCGGAATTCCTGCGTCAGCTTCACCGGCTCGTAGACCACGCGGGCTTCATCCTGGTCGTAGCGGACCTCGACGAAGCCCGTGAGCGGGAAATCCTTGCGCAGGGGGTGCCCCTCGAACCCATAATCGGTCAGCAGCCGGCGCAGATCCGGGTGGCCCGAGAACAGGATGCCGTAGAGGTCGTAGGTCTCCCGCTCGAACCAGTTGGCCGCCGGGAACACGTCGATGACGGATGGGACCGAGGTCTGCTCGTCGGTCTGCACCTTGACCCGGATGCGGGCGTTATGGCGCAGGGACAGCAGGTGGTAGACCACGTCGAACCGCTTGGCGCGGCTCGGATAATCCGCACCGCAGATGTCGATGAAGCAACGGAAGGCGCAGGCGGGATCGTCGCGCAGGTAGGTCAGCGCGTAGACGATGTCGCTCGCCTGCACCTCGAGGGTCAGCTCGCCGAACGCGATGGTCCGGGCGACCACGGCCGGGCCGAGGGCGGCGCCGACATGGTCGCTGAGCGCCTGAAGCGCATCCGCGCCCGAAGCGGCGGCGGTGTGCGCGCGGATGGTGATGCCGTTGCTCATCAGCCCCTCAGCGCTCGATGGTGCCGGTGCGGCGGATCTTCTTCTGCAGAAGCAGCACACCGTAGAGAAGCGCCTCGGCGGTCGGCGGACAGCCTGGCACGTAGATGTCGACGGGCACTACACGGTCGCAACCGCGCACCACCGAGTACGAATAGTGGTAATATCCACCACCATTGGCGCACGACCCCATGGAGATGACGTAGCGCGGCTCGGGCATCTGGTCGTAGACCTTGCGCAGAGCGGGTGCCATCTTGTTGGTGAGCGTGCCGGCGACGATCATCACGTCGGACTGGCGCGGAGAGCCGCGCGGGGCGAAGCCGAAGCGCTCGCAATCGTAGCGCGGCATCGACATCTGCATCATCTCGACGGCGCAGCAGGCGAGCCCGAACGTCATCCACATCAGCGAGCCCGTCCGGGCCCAGTTGATGAGGTCGTCCGTCGAGGTGATGAGGAAGCCGCGGTCGGCGAGTTCGCTGCTGATCGACAGGAATGTCGGATCGTCCGCGCCGATGGGGCGCCCGGTGTTGGGATCGATGATCCCCTTGGGAGCCGGTGCGATCGCCGGGGCGCGGGAGAGGTCGGGGCTGAAGGCCATCGGTTTCTCGGGATCAGGCTTCGGACGGTTCGGCGACGCGACGACGATTCGTGGGCGCTAGTCCCACTCAAGGGCGCCCTTGCGCCACTCGTAGACGAAGCCGACGGTCAGAACGCCGAGGAAGGCCATCATCGACCACATGCCGAACCATCCGAGTTCACCGAAGGTGATCGCCCACGGGAACAGGAATGCGACTTCGAGATCGAAGATGATGAACAGGATGGCCACGAGGTAGAAGCGCACATCGAACTTCATGCGCGCATCGTCGAAAGCGTTGAAGCCGCACTCGTAGGCCGAGAGCTTCTCCGGATCGGGACTGTTGTAGGCGACGAGGAAGGGCGCCACCAGCAGGGCTGCCGCGATGAACAGCGACACGCCGATGAAGACGATGAGGGGCAGGTAATCCGCCATCAGGCCGGTCATGCGGGACCTCTCGTGTGCGCCGAAGGCCGTACTGCCCCGGGAGCGTCCCGCCGGATGGAATTGCTCCAATGCCAGACTGCGCTGGCCGGAGGCTTAGACGACCCCCGGAGGTGAAACAAGGGCGGCTCGCATTGCACAAATTCGCACATGTCACCGAGGTAGGACTACGGGACGAACCGGCAACATGACCGATCCGCACAGCCCCCCGCGCCCGGGATTGCGGGGACATCCATGCGGCATCGCAAAACAGCGATGGCGCCGGGGCTCCCGGAGGAACCATAACCTTGGCCGTGGGTTTCATTCATGTCCCACTCAGGCCGGATCGCGTTAGGTCGGCGCATATTCGACCTCACAGGAGACGCTTCGTGCGCATTGCCCAGATTGCTCCGCTCTCGGAGGCGGTCCCCCCGAAGTTCTACGGCGGCACCGAGCGCGTCGTATCCTGGATCACGGAAGAGCTCGTCCGTCAGGGTCACGACGTGACGCTGTTCGCCAGTGGTGATTCGGAGACCTCGGCCAAGCTCGCGGCGTGCACGCCGGAAGGCCTGCGCCTCCTTGGCTACCGCGACCACACGGCGAGCCATCTCGCCATGCTGCATCACGTCCACAAGCGCGCCCACGAGTTCGATGTGCTGCACTTCCACATCGACCTCCTGCAATATCCGATGTTCGAGGATCTGAACCACAAGTGCATCACCACGATGCACGGCCGCCTCGACGTGCCGGACTTCATGCCGGTCTACCGTACCTTCACGGGCATGCCCCTGGTGTCGATCTCCGACAATCAGCGCGAGCCGATGCCGAAGAACGTGAACTGGGCGTCCACCATCCACCATGGCCTGCCGGCCCAGAACTGCCCGTTCTACCCCGAGGCCAAGGGCGGTTATCTCGCCTTTCTCGGTCGCATTTCCCCCGAGAAGCGCCCCGACCGCGCCATCGAGATGGCGATCCGCTCCGGCGTGAAACTGAAGATCGCCGCGAAGGTCGACAAGGCCGACCAGGATTATTGGGACGAGGTCATCGAGCCGATGATCCACCACCCGCTCGTCGAGTTCATCGGTGAGATCAACGAGGAACAGAAGAAGGATTTTCTCGGCAACGCCCTGGCCCTGGCCTTCCCCATCGACTGGCCGGAGCCTTTCGGCCTGGTGATGATCGAAGCGATGTCGGCCGGCACCCCGGTCATCGCGTTCCGCAACGGCTCCGTGCCGGAGGTGATCGCCGACGGTATCTCGGGCGTGCTGTGCGACTCGATGGACGATGCCGTTGCGGCCGTCGACACGGTCAAGACCATGAGCCGAGCCGGCGTGCGCCGCCACTTCGAGACGCAGTTCACCGCCGAGTGCATGGTCCGCAAGTACGTCGCCGCCTACGAGAGCCTGCTCGCCCATCAGGCCGACGTGATCAAGATGCCCCACGCGGCGGCCTTCTCGCCCCGCTACGGCGATCTCAACGGCTCGTCCCTGCCGTCGATCTCGGTGGCCGCCATGCCGGCCTGAGGCGGACCCGGCATCGGGCTTGCAGAGCCTTTTTTCCGGGTTGGCGTCGCACGATTGCCGCACTAACTCTCCTCTCTGAGGGCCGCCCGCGTCGCATACCGCGACGGGCGGCCTTTCGATTCCAGACCCATCGCGATCAGACGATTCGCGAATCCTCACCCATCCGGAGACGCTCGGGCATGGCGGCTGACAGTTTCACGGCGACTCCCGAACAGGCACCCGGCACGACGGACGGGCCGCTGAACCATGGTTTTCAGGATGCCGACGCGGTCCTGCCCCAGTACCATATCGAGGCCCACACCTCCCTGGTCGAGCGCCCGCTGCGCTCCCTGAAGTACGGCGAGGCCTTCGCGGTGCTGGACAGCTACGGCGACATCGGCGTGCTGCCCGGCCCCGAGGGCCTGTACTTCCAGGACACGCGCTACCTCTCGCGCTTGCACTTCACCATCGAGGATCAGCGCCCCCTGCTCCTGTCCTCGGTGATGCAGGACGACAACGGCGCGCTCAGCGTCGACATGACGACGCCCGACATCCGCCTCGACGCCCACGACGAGACCACGATCCCGCGCGAGCTCATCGCCATCGAGCGCACCAAGTTTCTGTTCAAGGGCGCGTGCTACGATCGGATCGGTTTGCGCAACTACGATTCGCGCCACTGGACCCTGAAGATCGGCGTGAGCTTCGACGCGGATTTCCGTGATCTCTTCGAAGTCCGCGGCATGGACCGCCCGGTGCGGGGCAAGCGCAGCGTTCAGGTGGCGAGCGAGTCGGAAGTGCAGTTCCGCTATGCCGGCCTCGACGAGGTGGTGCGGACCACGAGCCTGCATTTCGGCCCGAAACCGAAGCACATCGAGCCGGGAAAGGTCACCTTCGAGGTTTCCCTGCCCCCGGGTGGACGCGCCTCGCTCTTCATCCGCACGGTTTTCGAATCGCACCGGGCCTACACCAGCGCACCGGCCGCCGAGAAGGTGGGCGAGGATGCCGCGGCGGGCCTGTCGCACGCCGCCGGCTCGTCGGCCACGGCCCGCCACCCCAAGGGCTTGGCCGAGGGCGTGATCTTCGCCCGCGCGTATCGCGATTCACGCCGCGACCTGCGACAGCTCACGGCCGGCATCACCACGATCATCTCGTCGAACGACCAGTTCAACGAGGCCGCCTGCCGCGCCACCGCCGACCTCTACATGCTGGCCAGCCGCACGCCGGAGGGGATCTACCCCTTCGCCGGCATCCCCTGGTACTCCACGGTGTTCGGCCGCGACGGCATCATCACGGCGATGATGGCCCTGTGGATCGATCCGAACTTCGGCAAGGGCGTCCTGCGCTACCTCGCCTCGACCCAGGCCAAGGCCATCGATCCCGCCGCCGACGCCCAGCCCGGAAAGGTTCTGCACGAGACCCGGCGCGGCGAGATGGCGATGCTCGGGGAGGTGCCGTTCCGGCACTATTACGGCACCATCGACGGCACGCCGCTGTTCGTGATGCTGGCCTCGGAATACTACGCCGTCACCGGCGACCGGGAGACCATCGAGCGGATCTGGCCGGCCCTCGAACTCGCCCTCGACTGGATGAACCAGTACGGCGACCGCGACGGCGACGGCTTCGTCGAATACGCCCGCGACACCGACAAGGGCCTCGAGAACCAGGGCTGGAAGGACAGCCACGATTCGATCTTCCACACGGACGGGAACCTCGCCAAGGGTCCCATCGCCCTGTGCGAGGTCCAGGGCTACGTCTATGCCGCCAAGAACGGCATGGCGACGCTCGCCACGTTGCTCGGCCACGATGCCCTGGCCGAGCGACTGACGGCCGAAGCCGCCAAGCTGCGGGCGGATTTCGACAAGGCGTTCTGGTGCGAAGCGATCGGCACCTACGCCCTCGCGCTCGATGGCGAGAAGCGCCAATGCGCCGTGCGGTCCTCGAATGCCGGGCACGCCCTCTTCACCGGCATCGCCCTGCCGGAGCGCGCCGCGAGTGTCGCCGCCAACCTCCTGTCGAAGGATGGGTTCAACGGCTGGGGTGTGCGGACCATCGCGCGCGGCGAGGCGCGCTACAACCCGATGTCGTACCACAATGGCTCGATCTGGCCGCACGACAACGCCCTCGTGGCCATGGGGCTCGCCCGCTACGACCTGAAGCCGGAAGCCTCGCGGATCTTCGAGGGCATGTTCGACACCGCCCTCTACCAGGACCAGAAGCGTCTGCCGGAGCTGTTCTGTGGCTTTATGCGCAGGCACCAGCGCGGGCCGGTCTCCTACCCGGTGGCGTGCTCGCCCCAGGCCTGGGCGGCGGCGGCCCCCTTCGCGTTCCTCGCCGCCTGCATCGGCCTCGAACTCCAGCACGATCGCAACCGCATCCGCCTGAAGAACCCGACCTTGCCGGCCTTCCTCGACGGGGTGTCGATCTTCAACCTGAAGCTCGGCACCTCGCGGGTGGACCTGCGCTTCCAGCGCTACGGCGGCGACGTGACGGTGAATGTGCTGCGGCGGACGGGCGACGCGCAGGTCTCGGTGGTGAAGTAGGGACATTGATCCCCCTCCCCCGGCGGGGAGGGGGACCTCTGCGTCCGATTGGGAAGCGATCATGAAAAACGCCGCCTCCCCGGGGGAAAGCGGCGCGGATCGTCGAATCCGAACGGGCCTCGCGCGTCAGCGCGGCGCCAGGATCATGATCATCTGGCGGCCCTCGAGCATCGGCTCGCTCTCCACCTTGGCGATCTCCTGGGTCTCGTTCTTCACCCGCTCGAGCAGGCGCAGGCCGATGTCCTGGTGGGCCATCTCGCGGCCGCGGAAGCGCAGGGTCACCTTGACCTTGTCGCCTTCCTCGAAGAACCGAACCACGGCCTTCATCTTGGTGTCGTAGTCGTGCTTGTCGATGCCGGGCCGCAGCTTGATCTCCTTGACCTCGACCGTCTTCTGCTTCTTGCGGGCCTCGTTCTGCTTCTTCTGCTCGTTGAAGCGGAAGCGGCCGTAATCGAGGAGCTTACAGACGGGAGGAACGGAGTTGGGCGCGATCTCGACGAGGTCGAGGCCGGCTTCCTCGGCCAACGCGAGGGCGTCGAAGAAGGCGACCACACCCCGGTTCTGACCGGTGTCGTCGATGAGCTGCACTTCGCGAACGCCGCGGATGTCCCGGTTGGCGCGCGGCCCGTCCTTCTGCGGGGCCGGCATAGCTCTCATAGGTCTACGAATGGCTTCAATCTCCTGATGAAACGACGAAACGGCAGCCTGCGAACCCCAACCCCATGGGGTCGATCCTGGCCACCAATCGCTCCGGATTCCGGTTCGACACCTTGGCTGAACTTTTCTTCAAGTCAACTCGGGCGGCCGGGTTTGGTTCACGCTCCGGGTGATCCGGGACGATCACAGGCGCTTCACGGGCAATTGGCGAGGAGGTCGGCATAGACGTCGAGGGTGTCGCCGACCATGCCCTCGAGGGAGAAGTGCGCCTCCACGTGCGCCCGGCCGCGCCGGGTCATCGCGTCCCGCGCCGAGGCGCCCATGGACAACGCATCGGCCAGGGCATCGGCCAGGGCCGAGGCGTTGCCCGGTGCCACCCGCCAGCCCGTGCGCTGGCCGGCCGGGACTTCCGGTGGCGCCAGGACGGTCTCCGGTACGGCGCCGAGATCCGAGACCACGACGGGCGTGCCCAGCGCCTGAGCTTCCACGGCCGAGCGGCCGAACGCCTCGGGCTCGACGGAGGGAACCGCCACGACGGAAGCGGCGCGGAACGCCGCCGGCATGTCCGTGCAGTGCCCGACCCGGTGGACGATGCCCTGCAGGCCGCGCGCGGCGATGAGGGCGTCGAGCTCGCGCTCGTAGGCGACACGCCCCTGGGGGTCGCCCGCGAGCACGATGGCGACATCCGCGACGCCGCGGTCGCGCATGAGGGCGGCCGCCTCGATGAGCACGCGCTGGCCCTTCCAGGCCGTGAGGCGCGCGGCGAGCAGCACCACGCGCTCGTGCGGCGCCACGCCCCAGGCCCGGCGCAGGGCTTCGACCCGGGCCGGCGCCACGGCGCCCGGCGTGAACAGCGCGAGATCCGTCCCCCGGTGGATCACCCGGACGCGGTCGCCCGCCTGATCCGGATGAAGCGTGCGGATCAGGTCGGCGGTGTAGTGCGAGTTGGCGATGACGACGTCGCCGCGCGCCATCACCGAATTGTACAGCACCTTCACCCCGGTGCGGCCGGAATAGCTGCCGTGGTAGGTCGTGACGAAGGGCAGTTTCAGGCGACGTGCCGCGCCGAGTGCGACCCAGGCCGGCGCCCGCGATCGGGCATGGATGATCTGAACGCCCTCGCGCCGACACAGCCGGGCGAGGCGCCCGATGTTCAGCGCCATGGCGACGGGGTTCTTCGCGGCCGCCGGAAACGGCAGCCAGATGCCGCCCTTGGCCTGCAATTCCCCCACCAGCCGACCGCCCTCCGTGGCGACGAGGGCGCGCGCTCCCGCAGCCGCGAGGGCCGCGGCCACGTCCACGGTGGTGCGCTCGGCCCCGCCCGCATCGAGGGCCGGGATGATCTGCAGGATGGTTCTGCCCGAGAGCGGCGCACCCTCCCCAGGGAAGGTGCCGCCGCGCGGATCGCCATTCATGACGCGGCTCCGCAGGCCGGCCCGATGACGGGACCTGAGGGTTCGGGGCGGGGGCGGAAACGTCCGTCGCGGGCTTCGGTCATGGGCGTCAGCATGGGCGGCGTGCTTTACGGCCCGGTAAACGAAAGGCAAATGCAGAGCACGCAACACGATGGTTCTTGGATAACGGGGATAAGCCGATGACGCAGCCGAACGACGAGGTGCCGACTTTCCTCGATGTCGGAAGCGGGGACGCGGCACGACGCATCGCCGTGCTCCATCGGCCCGGAAAGGGACCGCCCGTGGTGTGGCTCGGAGGCTTCCGCTCCGACATGCGGGCCACCAAGGCCGAAGCGCTCGATGGATGGGCGCGGCGAACGGGACGCGCCCTGGTGCGGTTCGATTATACGGGTCATGGCGAATCGGAGGGCGATTTCGCGTCCAGCACCATCTCGACCTGGGTCGAGGACGCGGTCGCGGTGATCTTCGCCTGCGCGCCGCAGCGGCCGCTTCTCGTCGGCTCGTCCATGGGTGGCTGGCTCGCTTGTCTCGCCGCCCGGGAACGGGCCGCGCGAGGCGAGGACGCCCCCTCGGGACTGGTGCTCATCGCCCCGGCCCTGGATTTCACCGAAGACCTGATGTGGAAGCGGTTCACGCCGGAAATCCGTGCCACCATCGAGCGGGACGGTTTCTGGGCGCGACCGAGCGCATACGACCCCGTCCCTGTGCCGATCACCCGTGCCCTCATCGAGGACGGGCGCCGGCACGCAATGCTCGGGGGAGAATTCGACCCGGGCTGCCCGGTTCGTATCCTGCAGGGCATGGACGACCCGGATGTCCCCTGGTCCCATGCCCTGCGCATCGTCGAGCGCCTGCCACGGGCCGACACGGTGCTGACCCTCGTGGCCGATGGCGACCACCGCCTGTCGCGCCCCCAGGACCTCGCCCGGCTCCTGGCGGCGGTGACGGAGATCTACCCGAACAAAGGAATCAGTGCAGACTGACGGTGTGGAGATCGTTGGCCATGGCATTGGCCACCACGGCGTCACGGGAATCGGCGAGCAGGATCGGCGCCCCGCTGGCCGAGAGCAGGGCGAAGAGGTCGAGGCCGGGGGTCAACTCCGGCGCCTGCGGAAACAGGCGCGTGACCTCGTCGGAACTCATGGCGCGGACGTAGGCGATGTGACCCTCGCCCAGGGCAGCGAGGTCGGCGGCGTTGAACTCCGCCGGATCGAGATCTGCGCCGGTGATGGGATTCTGGCTGAATGCGGTCATGGTCGGCTCTCCTTCTGGCAGAGCGGGGTCGGGTCTGGCCCGACCCGGATGAAAAACGGGCGTCCCGTCAGACGTCGTCGCGGGATGCGATGGCGATCTTGCGCACGACCCGGTCCGGCTCGGGTCGGGTCAGGTCGATGGACAGCAGACCGTTGGACAGGTCGGCCCCCATCACCTCCATGCCGTCCGCCAGCAGGAAGGCCCGCTGGAACTGGCGCGCGGCGATGCCGCGATGGAGGAACTGACGCGATTTCTCGTCGATCTGCCGGCCGCGGACCACGAGCTGGTTCTCTTCCAGCATCACGTCGAGCTGATCGCGGGTGAAGCCCGCGACCGCGAGGGTGATGCGAAGCCGCTCGGGCTCCCGGTCGCTGCGGACCACCCGCTCGATGTTGTAGGGCGGATATCCATCGTTGGCGGCCTTCGACACCCTGTCGAGGGCCTGTTCGATCTCATCGAAACCGAGGAGGAACGGATGTCCGAACGGGGAAGGCCGCGTGGTCACGGATGGATGTCCTTCAAGCGAAGCCCCGGGGACGATGGAGGAGGCACTTCGTGGAGAGGCACGTCTGCGGTGTTCGGGAAGCCCGCCTGCGGCAGCACCCCCCGCCGACGACCGTTCGCCGGTGAACCCGATATGGAGGCGGCACCAAGCCTCATCAAGGGCAGCCCCATCAAGGGCTTGGCTCCGAACATCCAGGACGGTCCCTTGCGCGGGCCTTCCCGTCGAACTCGCCGATCGAACCCGACCACGATCGTCCTACGAGCCGACCGAGAGAAGACCCGGCGATGTTCGCCGGGCAAACCAGGAAACTACAACCGGGATCAATCGGCAATTTTCCAGCGTGGCCCTGTATTCGGTCAGGTAACAGTTTGGAATTACTCTGATATTCCGCACTGCGCTTGATCTGGCACCGCAAATTCGGATATTGCCACGGCCAATCGACCGACGGATTGCGGGGCTCTTGGCCGTGCCGCGCCGGTTCGCGTTCCCTTTGGGAAGCGACGACTTGAGCGGCGCCGACCGATCACCGGGTCATGATTGCCGACCATGACGTTCCCGGCGGAAACACGCTGCGAATCGCGGGTCATCCCAAGGTTTAAGTCCGGCGCGGCGGTGCCGCCCATCGTTCGAGGAAACGGAACCGTGATGGATCGAGTGCGCTGCATGGTCAGGGAACAGGTCCGGAATGCGGTTCGGACGGCCTGTCTCGGCACCGCCATCCTGGCCGGCTGGACGGGTTACGCGGTGGCACAGGAAGCCAAGAGCACGGACACCAAGCCCGCTTCGCTCAAGCTCGAACTGAACCGCCTGGAGCCCGCAGGCGAATCCTGCCGGACCTACCTTCTCGTCGACAACAGCCGGGGCGCGGCCCTGAAATCCCTGAAGGTCGATCTGTTCGCCTTCGACACGGACGGTGTCGCGCAGAAGCGCCTCGCCGTCGAGCTCGGCCCCGTGCAGGAGCGCAAGACTATGGTCCGCCTGTTCGACTTCCCGGCCCTGGCCTGCCCGAAGATCGGCCGGGTGCTCCTCAACGATGTCCTGGCCTGCGAGGGCGGCGACGCCAGCCGCGAGACCTGCCTCGAACGCATCGAAACCGACAGCAAGACTGCCGCGCCCTTCGTCCGCTGATCCGAAACCGAACCGAGAGACATCCCCATGGATCCGACCGCCGCGCCCGCAGGCGTCTCCCACGACATGTCGTTCCTCGGCCTGTTTCTCCAGGCCGACCCCATCGTCAAATCGGTGATGATCCTGCTCGTGGTCGCCTCCATCGCCTGCTGGACGGTGGTGTTCGAGAAGATCGTCCGCATCGCCGCGGCCAAGCGCCAGGCGAAGGCGTTCGACACCCTGGTGCGCTCGGGCGGCGCCCTGGAAGCATCCGGCAAGGGGATGGACGCGCAGATCACGGCGGCCGCCATCGAGGCGTGGCGCGATCAGGATAGCAGCGAGACGCGCGCCGAGCGCCGCGACCGCATCGAGCGCGCCATGCGCGCGACCCTCACCACGCGGTTGAAGGCAATGCAGACGGGCCTGCCGCTCCTCGCGACCTCCGGTTCCACCGCGCCCTTCATCGGGCTGTTCGGCACGGTGTGGGGCATCATGAACTCGTTCTCGTCCATCGCGAAGAGCCAGGATACGTCGCTCGCCGTGGTGGCACCCGGCATCGCCGAGGCGCTGTTCGCCACCGCCATCGGCCTCGTCGTCGCGATCCCGGCGGTGATGGCCTACAACAAGCTCATCAACGACATCGGACGGGTCCAGGCGAGCTTCGTCTCCTCCATCGGCACCCTCGGCAACCGTCTGGCCCGCGACCGGACGGTTCACAGCCGCGCCGCCGCCGCCGAATAGCCGAACCGTATCACCGACCCGTATCACCGACCAATGTCCGCCTCGCGCGGGCGGGCCGGCCTTGAACCCCGGAAGACCGGCGGCCCCCGATCCATGGGGCCATCCCGGTTCCGGACGAATTTCGATTTCGCGGGAACGCGGCGCCGGGCTGCCGGCCGCCCGCCCGAAGCCCCGGAGGGCGACGCATGGCCATGGGATCGATCCGCTCCGGCGGCGGTGACGACGACGACGGCATCGACGGCGCGCCGATGTCCGAGATGAACGTCACGCCCCTCGTCGACGTGATGCTGGTGCTGCTGATCATCTTCATGGTCGCCGCCCCGCTCATGACCACGGGCGTGCCGGTACAGCTCCCCAAGACCACGGCGCAGAAGGTGGCTCAGGCCAAGAAGCCCCTGGAGATCTCCATCGACAAGGAGGGCAAGCCCTACCTCGCGAAGGAGGAGCTGACCCCCGAGGGCATCCTGCCCCGCCTGCGGGCCCTGGCCGCCGAGGACCCCTCCCAGGTGATGCTGGTGCGTGGCGATCGCGAGGTGCCCTACGGCAAGATCATGGAAGTGATGGGCCTCGTCGGCCAGGCGGGCTTCACCAAGGTCTCGCTCATCGCCCAATCGCCCGGTGGCGCCCTGCCGTCTGCGCCGGCCGCCGCAGTACCCGCGACCGGAACGGCCCGATAGCCCCATGAGCGTCCTCGCATCGACCGGAGATCCGGATCGGCGCGGCCCGTCAGGTCTCGCCGCAGCCTTCCTCGTCGCCCTCGGCCTGCACGCGGCCGGGCTGATCGCCCTCACCCTGTTCCAGCCGGAGCCCAAGGCGCCCCCGGGCGAGAATATCGTCACCATCGACCTCGCGCCGCAGATGACGGAGGCCGACACCCAAGCTCCGGCCGAGCAGGCCGCCTCCGTGTCGGCGCCGCCCGAAGCCAATCCGGTGCAGACGCCCGAGACGGTCCAGCAGGAGAAGCCGCTGGAGACCACGGAAGTGACACCGCCCGAGGCGACGGCACCGCCGCCGCCCGATACGGCGATGATCGCGCCCGAGGCGACGACCATGGCCGAGCCGCCGGAAGCGACTCCGACGCCGCCCGTCGAGGTGGCGAACGAGCCGCCGCCGGAGGATCAGGTGATCGCGTCCACGGCCGAGACCGCGCCGGCCCTGGCACCCCCTCCACCCACCGTGGCCCAGGAGCTGCCGAAGCCCGTCGAGGCGGTGAAACCGAAGCCGGATCAAGCCAAGATCATCGAGGCGCGGCGTGAGGCCAAGCGCAAGGCCGACCGCGAGGCACGGCTCAAGGCCGAACAGGAGGAGCGCCGCGAAGCGCTGCAGGAGGCCCGGGCCGAGGCGAAGGCCAAGGCGGCCCGTGAGGCCGCACGCCGCGCCGCCGCCGCTGCGAGCGAGGGCAGCGCACGCCAGAACTCGGCCTCGGCCTCGCGTCAGAGCAGCGCGGGTGCGGCCGCCGGCGGCAACGATGCGAACGCGCTCCGCGCTTGGCAGGGCGCCCTCAGCTCGGCGATCCGCGGTCGCATGAACGCCAGTGCGGCGGCGGGAACCAGCGGCGGCGTTGCCGTGGTTCGGTTCACCGTGTCGCGTTCCGGGCAGGTGCTGAGTTCGGGGCTGTCGAGCAGCAGTGGTGTCGGCGCCATCGACAGTGCGGCGCTCGCGACCGTACGCGGGTCCCTGCCGGCGGCCCCGGCAGGCGTCACGATCAGCAGCCTCGCGGTCACCGTGCCCCTGCGCTTCAGCCCCGGTCGCTGAGCCCGGGGTCGGACGGCGTGATCCCGCCTCGCTTCCGAGGACCGCCCTGCCTTTCTCGGAGCGACGTTCCGGCATGACCGTCTGGTTCACCAGCGACACGCACTTCTCCGATCCGCGCGTGTTGCGGATCGACCGGCGCCCCTACCCCGACCTTGCGGCCCACGACGCGGCGCTCATCGCCAATTGGAACGCCGTCGTCGCGCCCGGCGACACGGTCTGGCATCTCGGCGATGTCGCCCTGCGACCCGCACCGGGCCGAATCTCCGAAATCCTCACCTCGCTCAAGGGTACGAAGCACCTCATCGTCGGCAACAACGACGGGCCGGAAACGCTGCATGCGCCGGGCTGGGCCAGTGTCGGCCATTATGCCGAGATCGTCGTGGACGAACGGCCCCTGGTGCTGTGCCATTATGCGTTCCGAACCTGGAACGGCATGGGCCGGGGCGCCCTCGACCTCCACGGGCATTCGCACGCCAAGCTGACACCGATCCCGAAGCAGTACGACGTGGGCGTCGATGCGCAGGGCTTCACGCCGGTGGATCTTCCAACAATCCTCGCCTCGCGCCGCGCCCGGAAAGTGAGCAGCCGAAAAGCGGAACCTTCGCCGTAGATCGGGGGTTCTTGGGGCATGAACGCAGGATGACCGGCGGGCCGGATCCAAGACTTCGGATCAGCCTGAGCGTCACCTTGCACACGTCCTGTTCCTCGAGACGTCTGCCGCCGAGGTATCCCATGCGTCACGCTCTGTTTTCACCGCTTCTCGCCATCGGACTCACCATCGTGGCCGTCGTGCCGGCTCTGGCCGCGCCAGCCTGCTTCGAGGGCCAGCGAAAGGTCGAGGAAGCCAACGCCCTGCGGTTCCAGGCCCGGCAGGAAGCCCGCATCGGCAGCCACGACCGCGTCTGCGATACCCTCGACGAAATCGGTGATCGCTACGCCGATGCCCGGGATGCGTTCGAGGATTGCGGTGCGGCCGTCACCGCCATCGATCTGCGCTCTGAGGCGCGAAACCTTCGCATCGCCAAGAAGGTCAATCGCTGCGACTGAGCGCGTGCGCACACGCACACACGCCCGGAACCATTCGTTTCACAAGTCTGAACAAGCGGCGCGCGATTCGCTGCCCTGAAGGTCCACGCCCATGAACGTCTCGGCCACCCAGTCCAACGCCAATTCCGTCCTCGGCTCCAATGCCATGATCGATGCCACGGGCCCGTCCTTCGCGGCAGCCCTGTGCGGCTTCCTCAGCACCACCGTCGCGACCACCATGGTGATGTTTCTGCTAAGCAGCGTGTAAGAGAACGCTTCTCCAAGGCAGGCCTGTCCGGCGTCGGCCGGGATCAAGGCGCCACGAGCCAGAAGCGCTTGCGGTTGAACAGCATGTCGGCCTTGCCGACTTCGGCCGGCCCGTTGCGGCAGGCCGCTTCGTCCCTGGCGCGGGCATCCGGTGATGGTCCGGGTGGCCGGGCAGCCGGCAGCATCGGGGCCGTGGACACCGGAAACAGCCCGAGCCTGCTCTGAACGCCGGGCTGGCGCACGGCGACGACGGTGAGGATGCCGGCCAGCAGCGCCCCCGCCACCGTACCGAAAACAAAATTCATCATGGGTCGGAAATCCCGCGATCGCCGCGCGGACAGAGGCCGGCCCGCGATCACCGGCCCTTCCTGGTCAAGCTTCTCGGCGTGATTGCGGCGAAGACCGGATTACAGTCTCTTAAGAATGAACCCCATACGGTCTCATCGGTCGCGGACGGCTCGAATCGCGGCAGTCGGGGAGAACGCAGGATGTCGTACGGGGCCAGTGCCTACGCGAAGGTGTCACAGACGGCCCTATCGCCGCGCGAGGCGGAAGCCGCCGTCCTGATCAAGGCCGCATCGCGCCTCCAGGCCGTTCAAGCCGACTGGGAAAACCAGAAGGGCGGCCTCCCCGAAGCGCTCAACTTCAATCAAAAGGTCTGGACGATCATCGCGGGCGCGGCGACGGCACCCGAGAGCCCGCTGCCCGAGCCGATCAAGACCAGCATCGCGCAATTGTCGGTGTTCGTGTTCCGCCGCATGATCGATACGCTGATCGAGCCGAGCGCCGAGAAGCTTTCCGCGCTCATCAGCATCAATCACAACATCGCCGCCGGCCTGCGGACCTGAGCGGAGCCGTCCCCCGAAGAGGGGTATCGGCGAGGCGCGTGCCCGTTCGCGTCGGGCGAGCCTGACGGCCAGGACCCATGAGCCGTGCCCTGAATCGGGCACGGCCACGTTGGAGTTGTTGCCGAAACCCTCAGGAGTCGAGACCCGCATCCTCGTCGATATCCACGAGGAAGACGATGTCGGCGTCGTCCTCACCGTCCTCGTCATCCTCTTCCGCGTCGTCGTTCGAAGCGGCCTCGGCGTGGCGGGCATCCGGCTCGAAGGGCTCGTCCTCTTCCGAGTCATCCTCGGCCAGGGCGTCCTCGAAGATCTCCGTCTCCTCCTCGGTGGCGGCGCGGATCTTGAGCGGAGAGGTGCCGTTCCACAGCACCTTGCCGTCGCTCTTCATGGCCTGGATGTCGTCCTTGAAGCCGTCGCAGGTGAAGAGATCGCGGGCGACCTCCTCGGAACCGTTGATGACCGCGATGGCCACGCCATCGATCTCGAGTGTGAACATCGCGAATTCCTCTCGAACGTCGTTGCGCGGGGCGCGCCGGCCGCACGGCGTCGGAGGACGCCGCCCTGGGATCGATTCAGCCTTACGGGGCCGCCGACCGTGTAGGGGGCAACGGCCTGCGCGCCAAGCCCCACGCCGACCGCCATCCCGCGCCGAACGGGCCCCTGGGCTCAGCTGCCTCCGCCAGCACCTCGACTAATGGCACGCTTGACCACGCCCTGAACCTCCGGGTTCGACAGGAACAGGTCGTGGTTGATCAGGCCGCCGCCGTAATCGGAGGCGTCGGCGACGCGCACGCCGAGCGCCTCCAGGCGCTCGCGGTCGGCCGCGCCGGCGCGGACGATACCACCCGCGATGGCGCCGGAGAGCTCCAGCGCCCTGTCGTTGGTGGAGGAGATCACCGTGACCTTCTTCACGTCCGGTCCCATGCGCTCGATGGCGGAGGTGAACAGGTCGATGTCGATGTCGGGGGCAGCCAGCACCACGGCGCCGATGCGGGCCATGGCCGCCTCGCCGGCCTCGGCCCGCAGCATCCGCAGGGTCTCGAGGGTCAGGAGCGTGCCCATGGAATGGGCGACGATGTTGATTCGGCCGCCCGACGGCGAGTTCGCCAGGGCCTTGAGCAGATCCTCGAAGGCGTCGCGCGACCACAGGGCGCTCTCGCGATCGTAGCCGTAATCGAAGGTCGCGGCGGCGGAGGGCCAGGTGAACAGCGCGGAGGCGCCGCGGAAGCGGATACCGTCGGAGAGCTTGGCTGCGCTGAGGGCCGCGGACTGGAAGCTCTCGCGGTAGCCATGGACGTAAATGAGCACGTCGCGGCCGAACGCGGCCTGGGCGAAGGCACCGGCCGCGCCCGGCCCGGTCTCGATCTGCGGCACCGCCGCGACCCCCCAATCCCCGGTGACCACGGAGGAGACCTTGCCGATGAGCGAGCGGTCGGGTGCGGACAGACGCACCTCGGCGAAGCTCAGGCCCCGGCCGCGCTCGGAGCTGAAATACGGGCTCTTCGGGGGACTGCCCACCGGCTTGCGGGTGGTGGCGACGAGAAGCACGGGGCTGACATCGATGTTCGACTGCCGCTCGGGGGCGGACGAGCCGGTGGCGAGGTCCTCGGTGACGCAGCCGGACAGGCCCGGCGCCAAGCTGGCGAGCCCCAGGAGGGTAGCGAGGCGGACGAGGCTGCGTCGGGTCGGCCGAATGGTTCGGTTCATGCGGTCTGACAACCCTGGGCGGTGGAGGGCCGGGAAACCCGGCCGTCGTGCGGTGCTAACCTGTCGCGGACGATCGTGACCATGGCGCGGCGCGAACGTGGCCGTGGGCCGTGTGGATTGCGGGCATAGGCGCGCCTGTGGCCCCAGTCCCACACCGAACATCGGCGCGGACAAAGGCGGGCGCGTCGCGCAATAGGCGGCACGCCCCCTCGACGAATGCCGGTCGGCCCGGCAAGAAGTGGGCATGGCCCTCTCCTCATCCCCGCCGCCCGCCCTCGACATCGACGCCCTGCGCAACCGGTTGCTGGCCGGCGACCGGGCTGCCCTCGCCCGCGCCATCACCCTGGCGGAATCGAAGCGCGCCGACCATCGCGCCGTGGCGCGGGACCTCATCGCTGCGGTGCTGCCCCAGACCGGCCGCGCGATCCGGGTCGGGATCACGGGAGTGCCGGGGGTGGGCAAGTCGACGACCATCGACGCGCTGGGCGCCAATCTCACGGCCGCCGGCCACAAGGTGGCGGTGCTGGCCGTCGATCCGTCCTCGACGCGCACGGGCGGCTCGATCCTCGGCGACAAGACCCGCATGGCGCGCCTGGCACTGGATCCCAACGCCTTCATCCGCCCCTCCCCCTCGTCGGGAACCCTCGGGGGCGTCGCGGCCAAGACCCGCGAGACCATGCTGCTCTGCGAGGCGGCGGGGTTCGACGTGATCCTGGTCGAGACCGTGGGCGTCGGCCAGTCGGAGACGGCGGTGGCCGATCTCACCGACTTCTTCCTCGTCCTCATGCTGCCGGGCGCCGGCGACGAGTTGCAGGGAATCAAGAAGGGCATCATCGAACTCGCCGACATGATCGCCGTCAACAAGGCCGACGACGGCGAGGGCGAGCGCCGGGCCAGTGCGGCCGCCTCGGAATATCGCGCCGCCCTCCACATCCTCAGCGCCCCGAGTTCGACCTGGACGCCCCCCGTGGTCACCGTCTCGGGCCTCAACAACAAGGGGCTCGACCGGATGTGGGACCGCGTCGTCGACCACCGCAACAAGCTCACGGCCACGGGCGAGATCGCCAAGAAGCGCCGCGCCCAGGACGTGAAGTGGATGTGGGCGCTGGTCCACGAGCGCCTGCACCAGCGCCTCGTCGGGTCCGCCGAAGTCCGCCGTCAGACGGCCGAGGCCGAGGCCGGGGTGTCGCGCGGCGAATCCTCCCCCGCCGCCGGGGCCGAGGCCATCGCCACCCTCATCGGCCTTTGAGCCGGGGCCACCTCCTCGTCACCGGGTTCGGGCCGTTCCCCGGCGTGCCCGTGAACCCGAGCGCCGTGATGGCGCGCCGCCTCGTCGCCCTCGCCCGCCGCCACGGCCTCGCGGGCGGCGATGTCCGCCTCCTCGTCCTACCCACCACCTATGGGGCCATTCCGACCCATCTGGTTCCCGCCCTCACGGAGCCACCGGCCGCCGTGCTGATGCTGGGCGTGGCGCGCCGCGCCACGCGGGTCCGGGTCGAGTTTCGGGCGCGAAACCGGGCGAGCCGGCTATTCCCGGACGCATCGGGGGCCATTGCGCGATGCCTCGCCCTGTCGGCGGACGGACCGTCAGAGCGCCGCGCGCACGTCGCCGCGCAGGCCCTCGTGGCCCTGCGCCGCAACGGCATCCGGGCGATCCCGTCCCATGATGCCGGCCGCTACCTCTGCAACGCCGCGTATTACCGGGCGCTGGCCGAGGACATCCCGGTGCTCTTCGTCCACGTTCCGCCCCTGCCGCCGACCGGGCGTCTCGGGTTGCGGCGCGCACCGGCCGTCGAGACCCTGGCGGCCGCCCTGGTGACGGTGGCCCGCGGACTCCTCGCGGGACGGTCGGTTCACCCTGTCGGCGGGAAGCACCGAGAAAATCCGATCGATGCGGTGCCCAATCGGATCTCGGGCGTTCTGTGAACGTCGGATGCGGGCGTGCCACGCCCCGGCGGCATCGAACCCGCATCGAAGCTCAACGAGGAGACGCATCATGGTGGACACGGATCGCATCGTCGGAACCGCCAAGGATCTCGGCGGCCGCGTGCAGGGGGCCGTGGGCGACGCCCTCGGGTCACAGCGCGACTCCGTCGAGGGGCGCTACCGCGAGGCGCAGGGGCGCGCCCAGGACGCCTACGGCCAGGCCAAGGACACCGTGCGCGACGTCGCCGACAACGTCAGCGACTACGCCGGCGACGCCTACGAGCGCATTCAGGATCGTGGCGGCGCCTATTTCCGCGATGGCACCAGGGCCGTCGAGACGCGGGTGGAGGAGAATCCCTTCATCGCGCTCCTGCTCGCGGGCGCCGTCGGCTACGGCCTCGCCCTGCTGCTCCACCGCCGCTGAAGAGTCCAACGCGCCGCCCCACCGGGGCGGCGCGACCCGGAGCGTCCTACTGCGCCGTCCAGCCGCCATCCATGGCGAGGTTGGCGCCCGTCATCTGGCTCGCCGCGTCCGAGCACAGGAACACCGCGAGCGCCGCGACCTGATCGACGGTGACGAATTCCTTGGTCGGCTGGGCCTTGAGCAGCACGTCGTTGATGACCTGCTCCTCGGTCAGCCCGCGCGCCTTCATGGTGTCGGGGATCTGGCTCTCCACCAGGGGGGTCCAGACATAGCCCGGCGAGATGCAGTTCACCGTGATGCCGTGGGTGGCGAGTTCCAGGCCCGCGCTCTTGGTGAGGCCGGCGATGCCGTGCTTGGCCGCCACGTAGGCCGACTTGAACGGCGAGGCCACGAGGGAATGGGCCGAGGCGGTGTTGATGATCCGCCCCCAGCCCCGCTTCTTCATGCCCGGAATGGCGGCCCGCATGGTGTAGAACGCCGAGGAGAGATTGAGCGCGATGATGAGCTCCCACTTCTCCGGCGGAAAGTCCTCGATGGGCGAGACGTACTGAACGCCGGCGTTGTTGACGAGGATGTCGACGGCCCCGAAGGTCTCCTCCGCGAGGGTGATCATGCCGGCGATCTCGTCGGGCTTGGTCATGTCGGCGGCCGAGTGGATCGCCCGCACGCCGAACTCGGATTCGATCCCGGCCCGGGCCGTCTCGATGGCGTCCGGCGACCCGAACCCGTTCAGCACCACGTCGGCGCCTTCCCGGGCGAAGCCCCGCGCGATGGCGAGGCCGATGCCGCTCGTGGAGCCGGTCACGATTGCGGTCTTGCTCTTGAGGCTCATGGAGATCTCCCGGATCGCGCAGCGACGCGCGACATTCATCACTGGCAAAATCCTGCCCGATGGGGCGCGGCAAGTCGATGCGCTCGGCCCCGGGCGCGGCGTGCTATAGCGACGGGCGACGCCCCATCGTCACGGGCGACGCACAGGGACGTCATGATCCGGTTCCTCGCCTTGCTGGCGCTCAGCCTGTCCGGCCTCGCCGGCGCGTCCGCCCAGGGGCTCAAGCTCCCGTCCGACCTCGTCACCGCGAGCCTCGTGGCCGAACCCGCCGCGATCCGCCCCGGCGAGCCCTTCACCGTCGGTATCCGCATGGTGATGCGGCCGAACTGGCACGTCTACTGGCGCAACCCCGGGGATTCGGGCCTGCCGCCCGAGGTCGGCTGGTCATTGCCCGCGGGTTTCGCGGCCGGGGCCCTCGACTGGCCGGCACCCCACCGCATCCCCGTCGCCCACCTGATGAACTTCGGCTACGAGGGCGAGACCGTCCTGCTGGCGCAGGTGACGCCGCCCGAGGCCCTGGCGCCGGGCAAGCCCGTCACCCTCAAGGCCCACCTGAGCTACCTCGTCTGCGAACGGGAATGCGTGCCGGGCACGGCGGACCTGCGCCTCGCCCTTCCGGTGGCGCAGGCCGGAACCAGCACCGGCACCAATCCGCAGACCCGCGCGCTGTTCGCGCAGGCCCGCGCCGCCCTGCCAGTGCCGTCGCCCTGGCCGGTGCGGACCGCCGCCACGAAGGATCGCCTGACCCTGACGGTGGAGGCGCCGGGCCTCGCGCCCGATGCCGTTTCGGGGGTGGCGTTCTTTCCCTATGCGGAAACCGCCATCGAGAACGCCGCCGCGCAGGACGTGCAGATCGATTCCGCCGGCCTTCGGCTCTCGCTGGTTCGGGGCAACCCCGACGACGCGGCGCCGCCGGCGACGCTTCCCGGCGTGCTCACCTTCGACGAGGCGACGCCCGGAGGAACCGTCCGGCGCGCCTATGCCGTCGGCGAGGCCCCGGCTCTCGCCGCACCGGCCGCCGACACCATGGCCGCCCCCGTGATGCCGCCGGAGGAGGACGGCCTGACCCTGTGGAGCGCCGTCGGCCTCGCATTCCTGGGCGGACTCGTGCTCAACCTGATGCCGTGCGTGTTCCCAGTCCTGTCCATCAAGATCCTGAGCCTCGTGCGGCATTCGGGGGAATCCCCCGCCCGTGTCCGCCTCCACGGCGTCGCCTACACGGCCGGCGTGCTCGCGGCTTTTCTCGGTCTGGCCGGTCTGCTCATCGGCCTGAAGGGCGCGGGCGCCGGCATCGGCTGGGGCTTCCAGCTGCAATCGCCCGTGGTGGTGGCGGCCCTCGCCTATCTCCTGTTCGGCATGGGTCTGAGCCTGTCCGGGGTCGTTCATCTCGGCGGCGGCATCGCCGGGCTCGGCGACGGCCTGACCCGCCGCGCGGGGTTGCAGGGCTCGTTCTTCACCGGCGTACTGGCCACCGTGGTGGCGACCCCCTGCACGGCGCCCTTCATGGGGTCGGCCGTGGGGTTCGCCCTGACGCAGGCCCCGGCCGTGGGTCTGGCGGTGTTCGCGAGCCTCGGCTTCGGCCTCGCCTTGCCCTTCCTCGTCCTGACTGCATGGCCCGCCGCCCTGCGCGCCCTGCCGCGCCCCGGTGCCTGGATGGATGTTCTGAAGGGCGTCCTGGCTTTCCCGATCTACGCCACGGCCGCGTGGCTGATCTGGGTGCTGGCGCAGCAGGTCGGACCGTCCGGGCTGCTCGCCGCCCTGTTCGGCCTCGTGCTCGTGGGCTTCGCCGCGTGGGTTTGGGAGCGCGGGCACGGCGCCCGCCCGGCCTGGAGCTGGATCGCGCGGGGCACGGCGTTGGCCGCCCTCGCGGGTCTCGCTCTCCTCACCCTGAACCTGTCCCACGACCGCGCCGGCGCGGTCGCGCGCGCGGACGGCACGGAGGCGTTCACCCAGGCGCGGCTCGACGCGCTGCTGGCGGAGGGCCGACCCGTCTTCGTCAACATGACGGCGGCGTGGTGCATCTCGTGTCAGGTCAACGAACGCACGGCCTTGGGGACGCAAGCCGTGCGCGACGCGCTGTCGGCGCGCGGCGTGGTCTACCTCAAGGGCGACTGGACCAATCAGAACCCCGAGATCACCGCGTTCCTCGCCCGTCACGGCCGAAGCGGCGTGCCGCTCTACCTCCTCTATGCGAGCAAGACCGCCCCCGTGGTCCTCCCACAAATCCTGACGGCCGGGACGGTGCTGGACGCCCTCGCGATCCTGCCCGCCCTGCCCCGCAGCGCCGCCCTGGCTCCACAGGAGCGCTGAGCGACCCGACGACGATCCGACGGACCCGATGATCGAACCCTCCGCGCCGCGCTGGAGCGTGTTCCGCAACGGCGACTTTCGCCTGTACGGCGCCGCCCGCTTCCTCACCGGCCTCGCCTTCCAGATGCAGGCCGTCGCGGTGGGCTGGTTCGTCTATGACCTGACCCATTCGGCCCTGGCGCTCGGCCTCGTGGGGCTGGCGAGCTTTCTGCCCGCCATGCTCTCGGCCCTGGTCACGGGGCATGTCGCCGACACCTACGACCGCCGCCTCGTGGCGTCCCTGGCCTACGCCACCCTGGCGGCGGCCGATCTCGGGCTCCTGGCCTTCGCCCATTACGGCACGGGCGCGATCTGGCCGATCTACGCCCTCGTGGTGGTCATCGGCACCGGCCGCGCCTTCGCCAACCCGGCCCTCCAGGCCCTGCTGCCGACCCTGGTGCCGCGCCCCCTGTTCGGTTCGGCCATCGCTTGGAACGCCTCGCTGTGGCAGAGCGCGTCGATCCTCGGGCCGGCACTGGGTGGCCTCCTCTACGTCCTCGGCCCGGCCGTGGTGTTCGGCACGGCCGCGTTCAGCTTCGCCTTCGCGAGCGCCCTCATCGCGGCCATCCGCTTCCGCCCCGCGCCCGTCACCGAACGTCCGCCGGTGACCTGGGCGACCCTGTCGGCCGGCCTCACCTACATCCGCGACCACCCGGTGGTGCTCGGCGCCATCAGCCTCGATCTCGTGGCGGTGCTGCTCGGCGGCGCCACCGCCCTCCTGCCGATCTTCGCCGCCGAGGTGCTGCATGTCGGCCCCCTCGGCCTCGGGGCGCTCCGCAGCATGCCGGCGGCCGGGGCCGTGCTGATCGCCGTCTATCTCGCCTACCGGCCGCTCCAGCGCCATGCCGGGCTCCGCATGCTCCAGGCCGTCGGGGTGTTCGGCCTCGCCACGATCGGCTTCGGTCTCTCGACTTCCCTGCCCCTGTCCATGGCCTGCCTGTTCGTGACGGGGGCCGCCGACATGATCAGCGTCTATGTCCGCCAGACCTTCGTCCAGGGCGAGACGCCCGACGCCATGCGCGGCCGGGTCTCGGCGGTGAACACCGTCTTCATCGGCGCCTCCAACGAACTCGGCGAGTTCGAATCGGGAACCCTGGCCGCCCTCATCGGTGCCGTCCCGGCGGTGGTGCTCGGCGGCCTCGCGACGCTGCTTGTGGCCGCCGCCTGGGGGCGGATCTTCCCGGCGCTCAAGGCGCGGGACCGGCTGCTGCCGGTGGAGTGAGGCGCCGATTATCCCTCCCGCGTACCATTCTCGTCGGAATATGGATAATCCCTGCAAAATCAGTCGCTTCTCGGCTTGGGTTGCGTCATTATCCCTCTGGCGGCAGTAAACGCCTGCTTTAGGGATAATCCGATGTCCCTCAGTGACTTGAATGGCGATCAGGCACGGCAGACCATCGATGTCGACCAAGTGTTCTCAAGCTTCGCGATGGCGCGGGGCGAGTGGGCGCGACGGTACAGGGGCTCGATGTCGTGGAAGACCGTGGGTGGGCGCGACTACCTTTACCGGAAGCGGTACGAGGCCTGGAAATCCCTCGGGCCGCGCACACCCGAGACGGAGGCGATGGCCACCGGGTTCCATGAGGGACGGGCGCAGCTACAGGAGCGGATTGCGGGCCTCACCGCACGTCTCGACGCCATGGCGCCGGTCAATCGCGCCCTGAACCTCGGGCGCCTGCCCGTGATCGCGGCGCGTATCCTTCGCGCCCTGGACCAAGCCGGGCTCATCGGGGCCGGTATCGAGGTCGTGGGGACGAATGCCCTGTTCGCCTACGAACGGCTGGCAGGCGTGCAGATCGCCGGTGCGCATCTCGCGACGGCGGATGTCGATCTCCTGTTCGACGCGCGGCGTTCCCTCCGGCTCCTCGCGCCCGAGGTCTCGGCCACGGGTGTGGTGGGCCTCCTGCGAAAGGTCGATCGCTCGTTCGAGGTCCTGGGGCGGAGCGGGTTCCGGGCGGTCAACCGGGACGGCTACCTCGTCGATCTCATCATGCCGGCGATGAAGGATTGGATGGCCAAGCCACTGCGAAGCCGGATCGGGACCGAGGCGACGGACCTCGAAGCGGTGGAGATCGAGGGGTTGGGCTGGCTTGTGAGCAGTCCAAAGGCCACGGCAACGGTCATCGACGCGCGCGGCTACCCCCTGACCATGGTGGTTCCCGACCCACGGGCGTTCGCCCTCCACAAGCTCTGGCTCGCGGGCCGCGAGGACCGCGAGCCACTCAAGCGGCAGCGTGATCAGGCACAGGCGAAACTCATCGCGGGTCTCGTGACCAGCCGCCTGCCGCACCTGCGCTTCGACGATCCGGCCCTGGCCGCCCTGCCGCGCGCCCTGCGCGAGCAGGCCACGCTGCTGACCGCCGCCACGAGACGGGATACGGCCTTGGCGCCGCCCCGCCTCGAGCCGGACTGGTAGCCCTGACTTGCCCGGTCCTACTTGCCCGCCAGCAGCGGCGACCACGTCGGATCGGACGCGTAGGACGGCGTCGGCACCGGTTGCTCCACCTTGCCGGTGATGTCGACCATGTAGAGCTTGCCGCCGCCCTGGCCGCCGGGATCGCGGAAGAACAGCACGTACTGACCGTTGGGCGCGAAGGTCGGGCCCTCGTTGTGGAAGCCTTCCGTGAGCACGCGCTCGCCCGAGCCGTCCGGCTTCATCACGCAGATGGCGAAGCCGCCCTTGCGCTGGCGGGTGAAGGCGATGAGGTCGCCCCGTGGCGACCAGGCCGGCTGCGACGCCGAACCTTCGCCGAACGAGATCCGGGTCGGGTTTCCGCCCGTGGCGCTCATGACGTAGACCTGCTGCGAGCCGCCGCGATCGGATTCGAAGACGATCTGGCTGCCGTCCGGCGAGAAGGTCGGCGAGGTGTCGATGGCGTTGCCGTTGGTGATCGGCGTCTGTGCCTTGGAGCCGAGATCCATCACCACGATGTCGGCGTTGCCACCCTCCTGAACGCTCATGACCAAGCGTCGGCCGTCGGGCGAGAAGCGCGGGCTCGTGCTCATGGAGCCGGCCTTGCCCACCGCCTGGCGGCTGCCGGTTTCGAGGTTGATCACCTGGATGCGCGGCGGCTGGCCCGTCGCCTGGGTCATGAAGGCGATGTCCTGGGTCGCGGGCGAGTAGCGCGGGGCCACCACGGCCGTGTCGCCGTTGGTCAGCGCACGCACGTTGGCGCCGTCCTGATCCATGACCATCAGGCGCTTGCGGCGGTTCTCCTTCGAGCCGGACTCGTCCACGAAGGCGATGCGGCTGTCGAACCAGGGGCCGAGGCCGGTGATCTTGGTGTAGACCGCGTCCGAGATCAGGTGCCCCGTGCGCCGGGCATTGGCGGTGTCGGCGCCGTATTGCTGGCCCGTCATCTGCTGGCCCGAAGTCACGTCCCACAGGCGGAACTCGACCTTGAGCTTGCCCGAGGGATCGCGCGAGACCCGGCCCGTCACCAGGGCCTGCACGCCGGCCGTGCGCCACTTGTCGAAGCCCGGCACCGCATCGAAGCCGGGGCTCTCGGGAAACTTCGCTTTTTCGACGGGCACGAAATACCCGGAGCGGCGCAGATTGTTCGTCACAACGCTGGAGACGAGGAGTCCGAGGCTCGGATCGCCGGAGAAGTCGGTCACCGCGATGGGCATCGGCTGGAACGCGCCGCCGCCGATGCGCAGGTTGAGCTGCGCGCGCGCCGGCCCGGTCAAGCCGAACAGCACGAACGCCAGGGCGGCGAGGAGGGGCGCCAGGCGCGGAAGCGGGATTGAGAGCATGGGGATGTCCGAAGTTCTGGGAGTGTCTGTCCGGGGCGGCGCCGGGACCGCCATGCGCGAGGGCGATGTCGCGCGGGCGGGCTCACGGCACCGAGGAACGGCCCGGATCGGCGGATGGAGGCCGGCGCATCAGACCCGCGAAAACTCGAATTCCGCGTTGATCGCCTTCCAGTCGTTGTAATACGGCGCGTACTGGGCGGGGATCTTGTAGGGCGCACAGCGGCGCACGGCACGCTGGGCCGCCTCCGCGATGGAGCGATCGACGGCGTTGGCACCGCCGCGCATGATCTTGGGTTCCGTCGTCAGGCCGCCGTCCGGATTCAGGCGGATGTCGAGCATCGGCAGGATCACGCCCTGCGCCGCACCGGGGGGGGCGACGTAGCAACGCTCGATCTGTTGCTGGAGCATGCCGACGAGGGCCTCGCGCAGGGACGGCGACAAGCGCTGCGAATTGCCCGAGGCCGCCCCGAGGGAGGCCGTGCGCTGCACGTCGCGGCCGGTGGCGCCGGTGGATTGCGACGGCGCCTTGGAGGCCAGCAGTTGGCGAATATCGCCGGCGCTGAACTTTTCGGCGAGCTCGGCCTGCTTCTTCGCCTTGGCCTCGGCATCGGCCTTGCCCTTCGCATCCGCCAAGGCTTTGGCTTTCGCCTTGGCGGCGGCCTCCGCTTTGGCCTTCGCGGCCGCGTCCGCCTTGGCCGCTGCCTCGGCTTCAGCCTTCGCCTCGGCAACTTCCTTCTGGTGCTCGGCTTCGGCCTTCTTCGCTTCGGCCTTCGCCTTGGCTTCGGCTTCCGCCTTCTCGGCCTTGGCCTCCGCTTCGGCGCGGGCCTTGGCCTCGGCCTTCCTGGCTTTGGCGGCTTCGGCCTTGGCTGCCTCCGCCTTGGCGGCGGCGGCGGCCTCGGCCTCTTCCTTCTCGATGAGCTGGGCGAGTTGCTCGCGCTTCACGGCGGCCGCCTTCGCCTCCGCCTTGGCGGTCGCGGCGGCTTTCGCTTCGGCGGCGGCTTTTGCCTCCGCCGCAGCCTCGGCCTTGGCGGCGCGGGCGGCTTCGGCCTTGGCCGCTTCCGCCTTCGCGGCCTTCGCCTCCGCAGCCTTGGCTTCGGCAGCCTTGGCTTCTGCCGCCTTGGCCTCTTTGTCGGGGTCGGGCTCGTTGACGCGCAGCGGCATCTCCTCGGCGCTCGCGACCTTCATGTCGGCGGGGCGCTTCGGGGGGGCCGGGGCATCGACCTTGGCGTTCTCGGGCTCGCGTTCCTCGGCCTTGTCCGCCTTGCGGTCGGCCCGCGGCTTGGCGTCCGGCTGGGGCTTGTCGGCGTCGGTCTCGCCCTTGGTGAGCTCGGAATATTGCTGCTCGGTCATCACCTCGACGGGCACGCCCTCCTGCGCATCGGGCAAGGCCGGGGCCGCGACGGTGAGCATCGCCGCCGTCAGCACGGCGACGTGAACCCCCGCCGAGATCCACATGCCCGGTTCGTTGCGCTTGAAGGGAAGCTTCACGACTGCGCGCCCGCTACTTCTGATCGGGCTCGGTGACGAGGGCGACCTTCTTGAAGCCGCCGCCGGTCACGATCGCCATCACCTGGGCGACCCGGCCGTAATCGACCCGCTTGTCGCCGCGCACGAAGACGCGCTCCTCGAAGCCGGACTTCGAGGCCTCGGTGAGCTTGGGGACGATGCTGTCGTCGCCGAGTTCGTCCTCGCCGAGGAACACCTGTCCGGTCTGGCGGATGGAGAGCGTCACCGGCTTGGTGTCGGAGTTGAGCGGGCTCGCCTTGGATTGCGGCAGGTCCAGGGGCACGCCGACTGTCATCATCGGCGCCGCCACCATGAACACGATGAGCAGCACGAGGACGACGTCGATGAACGGCGTCATGTTGATCTCGTTGATGGCGCCCTGGCGCCGGCCGCGCCGCCGCCGTCCGCCCCCGCCCTGTGCCGCGCCGTGGGCCATGCCCATGATCGTCCCTCGGTTCTGCTGGGGTCAGGCGACGAGCGACAGGCGCTCGTCGATCTGGCGGGAAAGGATGGCCGAGAACTCGTCGGCGAAGCCCTCGAGCCGCGACTGCTGCTTCGATACCGTCGATTGCAGCTTGTTGTAGGCGAGCACGGCGGGGATGGCCGCGAACAGCCCGATGGCGGTGGCGAACAGGGCCTCGGCGATGCCGGGCGCCACCACGGCGAGCGAGGTGTTCTTCGACGCAGCGATGGAGGTGAACGCCGTCATGATGCCCCAGACCGTGCCGAACAGGCCGATATACGGGCCGGCCGAGCCGATGGAGGCGAGGAACAGCAGGCGCGATTCGAGACGCTCGACCTCGCGCTGGATGGTGACGTCGAGGACCTTGTCGATGCGCTGGGACAGGCTCTGGATCTGGCGGCCGGAGCCCTCGAACGAGCGCTTCCACTCGCGCATGGCGGCCACGAACAGGGCGCCCTGCCCGACGGCCGGCTTGTCGTTGAACGAGCGGTAGAGCTCCTCGAGGGAACGCCCGGACCAGAACGCCTCCTCGAAGGCATCCATCTCGGCCTTGGTCCGGCGGAACAGCAGGGTCTTGTCGACGATGATCGACCAGCACCAGACTGAGGCGCCCAGCAGACCCACCATCACGACCTTGACCACGAAATGGGCCTGCAGGAACAGGCCCAGCAGGGTCATGTCGGGGGCCGGCATGGCCTGCATGGCATCGGCTGGGTTCATGACACGATCCTTGAAAAACCCCAGGGCGGGACTGCCGCCGGACCGGTGGCCGGTCGTCGCGCGTCAACCGGAACCTTGAGGTATTTCAACGCTCAATGGTCCGCGAATCTGTCGAAAGTAAGGGCCGTGCCGCGCCGTGGTTGCGGTGCGACCGTGCCCTTGCGTCAGACAGTTTAAGCGCCCGTCAGGGTTAAGGATTGGTTGAGGAAGCAGGTCCGGCTGCACGACCGAATGCCGCGCGCAGTCCGTCCGGCAGCCGGATCGCGCGGGCGTCCCGCACGCAGGCCACCACCACTTCGGCCGTGACCAGGAGATCGTCCCCGCGTCGGACCTCTTGGGCCAGATGCATGGAGGCGCCCTTCATGGCGGCGGTCCAGGTCCGCACGTCGAGGAGGTCGTCCATCCGCGCGGGCCGCGCGAAGTCGAGAACCATCCGGCGCACGACGAAGTGCAGGCCGGCGGCATCCCGGTGCAGGTCCGACTGATCGCCCGCCAGAATCCGCAACAGTTCCGTGCGCCCGCGCTCCATGAAGCGCAGATAGCTCGCGTGATAGACGAAGCCGGAGAAATCGGTGTCCTCGTAATAGACCCGCACGGGCAGGCGATGGACGCCGGAGAGATCGATTTCGCTCAAGGGGCGGGTCTCCTGTGACGACGCGCGAAGCGGCTCTTTCACGCCTCCGGATCTGCGGGAAACAAGCCGAACTGCGAGCCCGGATCGCGGCGGGGCTCGGGGAAGCCCATGTGGCGGAACGCGTGCGGCGTCAGCATGCGCCCGCGCGGGGTTCGCTGCACGAAACCCTTCTGGATCAGATAGGGCTCGATGATGTCCTCGATGGCGTCGCGCGGCTCGGACAGGGCTGCCGCGATGGTCTCGATGCCCACGGGGCCGCCGTTGAAGGATTTGGCGATCATCGTCAGGTATTTGCGGTCCATGACGTCGAGGCCGGCGGGGTCGACGTCGAGGAGCTGCAGCGCCCTGTCGGCGATGGCCCGCGTCACGGTGGGCGCGTCGGCCACGATGGCGAAGTCGCGCACGCGCCGCAGCAGGCGTCCGGCGATGCGGGGCGTGCCGCGTGCGCGCTTGGCGATCTCGTTGGCGCCCTCCTCCGACATGCCGAGGCCGAGCACGCGGGCCCCGCGCCGGACGATGAGTTCGAGTTCGTCGACGTCGTAGAATTCGAGGCGGATCGGGATGCCGAAGCGGTCGCGCAAGGGGGTGGTCAGCAGGCCGGCGCGGGTCGTCGCCCCCACGAGGGTGAACTTCGGCAGTTCGATCTTCACCGAGCGCGCCGCCGGCCCCTCGCCGATGATGAGATCGAGCTGGTAATCCTCCATGGCGGGATAGAGGATCTCCTCCACCGCCGGGTTGAGGCGGTGGATCTCGTCGATGAAGAGCACGTCGCGCTCCTCCAGATTCGTCAGCTGGGCCGCGAGATCCCCCGCCTTGGCGATGACCGGCCCGGAGGTGGAGCGGAAATTCACCCCGAGCTCGCGCGCGACGATCTGCGCCAGGGTGGTCTTGCCCAGGCCCGGCGGGCCGACGAACAGCACGTGATCGAGGGCCGAACCGGTCTTCTTCGCCGATTCGATGAAGACGCTCATGTTGGCGCGCGCCGCGCGCTGGCCGATGAACTCGGCCAGACTCAAGGGGCGGATGGACGATTCGAGATCGTCCTCGCGGCGCTCGGGTGTGAGGAGCGAGTCCGGCAGCGGGTGGAGGGTCGGCGATTTCGGAGATTTGGGAAGCTTGCTCACACGGGCTCTCGGTGGGGCCCGGCGGGGCCTGGCGTCCGGCATCTGTTCTCCCGGCCGATGTCGCACACCGGCGCGGATCGCGCTACATTCGTGGCGTCGGCGGGTGGCCGCCAGGGAAGCGCACGATGGGCAACGCCTTCGCGAACTTCGAGATGATGGGTTTCGACGACTTCGAGGAGTTGCTGGCCGACAAGCCGCGCAACGAGCGCTGGGAGCTGATCGGCGGGCGCGTGGTCCGCATGATGGTCGGCGCACGCTGGGAGCACGGTCGGATCGTGCAGAACATCGCAAGCCACCTTCACCAGGGCTTTCGTGCGAAAGGCTCATCCTGCCAGACGTTTGCCGAGACGTTCTATCTAAAGAGCCGCCCCCTCGACGCCGCGTTGTTGCCTGACGTTCTCGTGGTCTGCGGCGGAATCCAAGCAGGCGCCACTTCGGTCGACAATCCCACGGTGCTGATCGAAGTGCTCTCCCCCGGCACCGAGGCACGCGACCGCCTTGAAAAGTGGCGAATCCACCAGCAGCTTCCGGCTCTGCAGCATTACGTCCTCGTGGCACGCGACCGACCGCACATCGAAGTTTACGACCGGGTCGGCGGGGCCTGGAACGGCTTTCGGGTCATCGATGGACTTGACGCGACGCTCGAACTCTTCGCGATCCAAGCGTTCCTGCCCTTGAGCGAAGCCTATTGGGGTGTTTTTGAGGCTTGAACAGGACCGCGGCGCCCTGGGCGCCGCGGCGTGTCGTCAGATCACTCGGCTTCCGGCGCGATGGCTTCCAGGCCGCCGATGTGCTTCTGCGCGTAGAGCGGCAGGCCGACCTGGGAGATCAGCTCGAGCTGGGTCTCCAAAAAGTCGATATGGCCTTCCTCGTCCTCGGCCAGATCCTCGAACAGGCGCTTCGACACCCGGTCGTTGATCGAATCGCAGTACTTGGCGGCCTCGAGATAGAGGGCGCGCGCCTCGGTCTCGGCGGCGAGATCACACTCGATGATCTCCTGCACGTTCTGGCCGATCCGCAGGGGATCGAGTTCCTGCAGGTTGGGAAAGCCGTCGAGGAACAGGATACGATCGACGAAGCGATCGGCATGCTGCATCTCTTCGATGGATTCCTTGCGCCAGAACTTGGCCAAGTCGATGTAGCCCCAGTCGTTGAGCATGCGGAAATGGAGCCAGTACTGGCTCACCGCCGTCAGTTCGCTGCGCAGCCCCCGATTGAGGTACTCGACGACCTTCGCATCACCCTTCATCCGCCCATTCTCCCTTGAGGCATATCAGTGCCGGAAGGGAACGTGGCGCCTCGCACAGGCGCTCAGGCGGCGATCCCTTCCTCCGCAGTTTGGAGCTTGACCAAACTACAGCCCGTTGCGCAAGTCGTCGAACACGCATGGCCGGCCTCCTCGAGGGCGGCTTGCAGGGTGTTCTGCATGATCGAGCGTATGGTGCGGGCGCAGCGCCCGCATTTCGGACTGCAGCCGAGGCAGGCCTGGACCTGGGCCGGCGTGCGGGGGCAATCCGGGCCGCGATGGAGGCAGGCACGGACCGCGTTGTCGGACAGGACGTTGCAGGAACAGACGATCATGCGGGACCGAAACTCGCGCTGGGCATCGTGCCGTTGGGGAGGGCGGCGGGAAAATCTCAACCCGGCCACCATGTTGGACGCTACATTAGAATTATTGGAAACTGCTTTGTTTTCAACACCTTAGTACTAGAAGGAAGATCTGGCAATTCCGGCGGCCATCGTCAAGCGGACAATTACGTTGCGCGCCAGCCATCTTTTCACGAGGTTTCGGTCCGGCCTCGGGCCTTCGCCACTCCGTCTCAGCGGGCAAGTTCGCGAAGGCCCAATCGAATCAAGGTCTTGGCCTCGGCGCCCTCGCCGGCGCCCGCCAGCACGGCCGCGATGGCGGCCGAGGCCTGAACCGGCGCGTAGCCGAGGTTGACCAGGGCCGAGACGGCATCGGCCACGGGCTGGGGCGCGGAGCGGTCCTGAACGGCACCGTTGAGGGCGATGACGGATGGATCGATGGGGGCGAAGGCCGGGGCCTTGTCCTTGAGTTCGGCCACCAGCCGGGCGGCGAGGCGCGGGCCGACGCCGGGCGCGCGGGCCACCGCCGTCTTGTCCCCGAGCGCAATGGCGGAGGCCAGGGCCTCCGGCTCCAGCACGGAGAGCAGGCCCAGCGCCACCTTCGAGCCGACGCCCTGCACGGTCTGGAGCAGGCGGAACCACTCGCGTTCCGGGTCCGAGCGGAATCCGTAGAGGCGGATCATGTCCTCGCGAACATGGGTGTCGATGGCGAGTTGCGCGGCCTCGCCGATGGCGGGCATCCGCTGCAGCGTGCGCGCCGAGCAATGCACCACGTAGCCGACGCCCTGGACATCGAGGATCACGAAATCCTCTCCGTAGGAATCCACGAGGCCCTTCAGCTTGCCGATCATGCGAAGTCTCTTATCAGAGGGGTCGGCGCGATGCCCGGGACAGGGCCGGGCGGCCGGGGAATTGGAGGGGCGACATGAAGCACGGATCCGTCATCATCGCTGTGCGAACGGGCCTGCGCGCCGTCGTGCTGCGCAGTACCACCGTTCTCGTCCTGGCGCTGCCGGGGCTCGCCCATGCGCAGGACCCGGCACCCCCTTCGCCGACCACCGACCCGACGCAGGTGCGACCGGGGGGCTACAAGCTCGATCCGGCCCACGGCAAGATCACGTGGTCCCTGAGCCATCTCGGCTTCTCGACCTATTACGGCCAGATCACCGACGTGGCGGCCGACGCGAGCCTCGACGCGAAGGCGCCGGAGAAGAGCCGCCTCAGCGTCACGGTGGGAACGCCCAGCATCACCGGCCTCAACGACCGGCTCGACACGCATCTGAAGAGCGCGGACTTCTTCGACACGCAGAAATTTCCGACCGCGACCTTCGTGAGCACGTCCGTGGAGCCCACGAGCCCGACCACGGCGCGGGTCAACGGCACCCTGACCCTGAAGGGCGTCGCCAAGCCGGTCTCGTTCGACGCCACGTTCAACCAGGCCGGGCTTCACCCCGTCGACAAGCTCTACACCGTCGGCTTCGACGGAAGGGCGGTGATCAAGCGCTCGGAGTTCGGCATCACCGCCTACCTGCCGATGGTGGGCGACGAGGTGACCCTGCGCCTGGAAGGCGAGTTCAAGGCCGTGCCCTGAATTTCGGCCGAACCGGGTACCGGACGAGGCCGGCAAGGCTCACAGGGTGATGTGCCGGTCGACGGCCTGGGGCGCGAACGCCCGGTCGAACACCGCACCGATGCCGTGGTCGAAATGGCGGGCGACGCGGGCCGCCGTCCGGCCGATGGTGATGGATGCGCCGATGTCGATCTGTGCATCGAGGGTGAAGGCGACGCCGGATGCCGAGACGTTGAGGAGCTTGGCCGGCAGGACCCGGCCATCGGTGAGCTCGATGGTCACGTCCGTTTCCAGGGGCGTCACGCGGGGATGGACGCGCACGGGGACGGGCGCCTCCTGTTGCTCGGACAGCTGGCGTAATTCGCGCGCGACGCTCGCCATAGCCTGCATTCGCGCGAGAACGCGCACGATGAAGGCCCGATCGCCGATACTCACCACGCGGGTTTCGACGGTGCCGATATGGCGGATGTTGCAGGTCAGTTCTTCGTCGACGAGGGGCTTTGTGGCGGAACGAAAACGAATGCCGTCCGGGGAGACGATATCCGTCACCGCATAGAACTCGGAGCGTCCCCGCCCCCAGCACAGGGCCGGAACGACCACCTTGTGATGATGGGGTTTTGCGTGCTGTTGGCTCATCGATCTCACTTGTGCCGCCCTCGGGCATCGTGGGATCGCGAGTCTTTCGATCGCTCTCGTGGGATAGGAAGAATTGTAGCAACTCTTCCCCAAGCCGGTCTTTTCTCCCCGGAATCACGATTCCCGACGCGATACGAACCGGACGGCGAACGGCGATCAACCCGCCTTGGCCAAGGCCGCGGCGATGCGGGAGGCCGCAAGCGCGCTCATGCCGGGCACGGGGGCATGCCGGCTCTTCAGGGCGTGCGAGGCGCGATGGTTGGCGTGGGTGACGGCGATGGCGAGGGCGTCGGCGGCATCCGCGGTCTTGAACTCGGCCTTCGGCATCAGGAACTTCACCATCGCCTGGATCTGGACCTTGTCGGCATGGCCGGCGCCGCAGACCGTCTTCTTCACGAGGTTGGCGGCGTATTCGGACACGGGCAGGCCGGCGAGCGCCGGCACCAGCAGGGCGACGGCGCGGGCATGGCCGAGCTTCAGCGTCGCCTGGGCGTCCTTGTTGACGAAGGTCTCCTCCACGGCGACCTCGTCGGGCGCGAAGCCCCGCACCACACGGGTGATGCCTTCGTGCAGTTCGCGCAAGCGCAGGGCCAGTGGAAGCTCACCGTCCGAGGTCACCACGCCGCAATCGACATAGGCGAGCTTCGTGCCCGTGACGGTGATCACGCCCCAGCCGGTGCGGCGCAGTCCGGGATCGATACCGAGGATGCGGACGGGAGCGGTCATTGCGTCGGAGCCCTGGGGCGCGGAGGGCGCCAGCGTCGAGCGTTAGGCACATACCGTGAACGAGGGGTTTCTCCAAACCCGGTCCGGCCGATCCATCGGCGCACGGCCGGCGCCCCTTCGAACATGGAAACGGCGCGACCCCGGTGAGGGCCGCGCCGTTCTCGGCATGAGGGACGGGAAAGGCGTCCCGGATCGGGCAGGCGTCAGGCGGCGGCGGAAACCCCGGCGGCCGTGGGCACGGAGGCAACGGTCTTCAGGATCTGCGACGCGATCTGGTAGGGGTCCCCCTGGCTGTTGGGACGGCGGTCCTCCAGGTAGCCCTTGTACGCGTTGTTGACGAAGCTGTGCGGCACGCGGATCGAGGCGCCGCGGTCGGCGACGCCGTAGCTGAACTCGTTGATGGCCGCGGTTTCGTGCTTGCCCGTCAGGCGCATGTGGTTGTCGGGGCCGTAGACGGCGATGTGGTCGTCGAGGTTGTCCTTGAAGGCGGCCATGAGCGCCTCGAAGTAGGCCTTGCCGCCCACGGTCCGCAGGTGCTCCGTCGAGAAGTTGGCATGCATGCCCGAGCCGTTCCAGTCGGTCGCACCCAGCGGCTTACAATGGTACTCGACGTCGATCTCGTAGCTCTCGCACAGGCGCTGGAGAATGTAGCGGGCGACCCACATCTCGTCGGCGGCCTTCTTGGAGCCTTTGCCGAAGATCTGGAACTCCCACTGGCCCTTGGCCACCTCGGCGTTGATGCCCTCGTGGTTGATGCCGGCGTCGAGGCAGAGGTCGAGGTGTTCCTCGACGATCTTGCGGGCGATGGAGCCGACTTCCTTGTAGCCGACGCCGCAATAGTACGGGCCCTGGGGCGCGGGGTAGCCGGCGGTGGGGAAGCCGAGCGGACGGCCGTCCTTGTAGAAGAAGTACTCCTGCTCGAAGCCGAACCAGGCGCCGTCGTCGTCCAGGATGGTGGCGCGCTTGTTGGAGGCGTGCGGGGTGACGCCGTCGGGCATCATCACTTCGCACATCACCAGGACGCCGTTCTTGCGGGTCGTGTCGGGGAAGTGGCGCACGGGCTTCAGCATGCAGTCGGAGGATCCGCCCTCGGCCTGCATGGTCGAGCTGCCGTCGAAGCCCCACATGGGAAGCTGCTCGAGGGTCGGGAAGCCGTCGAATTCCTTGATCTGCGTTTTGCCGCGCAGGTTGGGGACGGGCGTATAGCCGTCCAGCCAGATGTACTCGAGCTTGTACTTCGTCATCGTGAAGTCTCTCTTCCGTTCGCGGTGCGGACCACCGGCAAGCGCGGACCGTCGGCCGCCCCAGGGAACTGCCGCCCTCGCAAAAGCATTTGCTATGCCAATTCACGTTCGCAGCAACACGAGCGACGTGAAGCCCGCCCCGCCTTTGCTTCTCTCAGGGACGGGCAGCTTCTGCACAAATTTTATTCAGATTGCTGATTTATTCATCATACCGTGTCCATGCCATGTTCTTGGGCAATCATTCGCCAGTAACGCGAGCCGACAGGCCCGCGAAAATCTAGCCCGGACCCGCCGTGAACTTTGGGCGAACAATATTGCTCGCTGTTTTTGCAATCCTGCCGTTGCGCATATTTCCGGCAAACAATGCTTTTATTCGCGACAGGCCGCGCAATTCCGCGGCGAAGGAGCTATATTGCGGACAGTGATCGAGCGGCGCCACCAGCCTCGCTCCGAAGGAGATCCCATTCCATGACGCCCTCCGCCACCCGTGAAACCGCGAAGATCTATGCCTTCCCCGTCGGGGGACGCCTCGGAACGGAGCGCCGGGATTCTGGCCGCTCGCCTGTCGATGCCAAGCCGATGCAGTCGCCTGCCACGTACGTCGATTGCGGTTATCACGAAGCCGCGCTGCTGGATTCGGACCGTTCCCGCAAGGCCTGACCAGACACGGACCAGACCCGGACACCGTAGTGCCCGATCAGACGCCGAAGATCGACCAGCCGAGGCGCTTGGTGAGCGCTTCGAGGGCGATCCGGCCGAGGTGGGAATTGCCCGAGGCGTCGAGGCCGGGCGACCACACGGCGATGGAGGCACGCCCCGGCGCCACGGCCAGGATACCGCCGCCGACCCCGCTCTTGCCGGGCAGGCCGACGCGGTAGGCGAACTCGCCCGAACCGTCGTAATGCCCGCAGGTGAGCATCACCGCATTGATGCGGCGCGCCCGTTCGGCCGAAACGACGGAATGACCCGTCGAGGGTGTCCGCCCCGAATGCACGAGGAAGCGCCCCGCCGTGGCGAGCTGTCGGCAGGTCATGCTGATGGCGCAGTGATGGAAGTAGACGCCGAGGGTGAAATCCACTGGGTTGTCGAGGACGCCGAAGGATTTCATGTAATTGGCGAGCGCTACGTTGCGGAAACCCGTGCGTAGCTCGGAAGCCGCCACGGCCTCGTCGATGGCGATGCTCGGATCTTCGGCCAGGAACTGCATGAAACGCAGGATCTCGCCCAAGGCCTCCCGCGGCTGATGTCCCGACAGGATCACGTCGGTGACCGCGATGGCGCCCGCATTGATGAAGGGATTGCGCGGAATGCCACGCTCGCGCTCCAACTGGACGATGGAGTTGAACGGGCTGCCCGAAGGCTCGCGCCCGACCCGGCGCCACAGGCGGTCCCCGACCATGCCGAGGGCCAGGGTCAGGGTGAACACCTTCGAGATGCTCTGGATCGAGAACGCCACGTCGGCATCGCCGCCGGACGCGACGGTGCCGTCGGCATCGATGACGACGAGGCCGAAGGCGCCGGCGTCGACGCGGGCGAGTTCGGGAATGTAGGTCGCCATCTCGCCCCGGTCGGGCCGGACCCGCATCTCCTCGGCGATCTCCCGCACGACAGCGTGCAGGTCGGGGCTGGGCGTTTGCGGCACGGAGCGTCTCACGCGGGCTCAAGGGGCAGTCTCACCGCGACGCAATGAAACTGCCAATCCGGAAACTGCCAATCCGGAAACCGCCCCTGCGACGAGACGGGACCGTTCAGCCCGCCAGCTTCTCCATCAGGGCTTCCGACAGGGCGAAGTTCACGAACACGTTCTGGACGTCGTCCTGATCCTCGATCACCTCCACGAGACGCAGGAGCTTCTCGCCGGTCTCGTCGTCGACCTCGATGGTGTTCTGGGCCTTCCAGACCAGCGCCGTGCGGCGGGGCTCGCCGAAGCGCGCCTCGAGGGCCTTGGAGACCTCGCCGTAGGCGTCCTGGGCGCAGGTGACCTCGTGACCGTCTGCATCCGATCGCACGTCGTCGGCGCCGGCCTCGATGGCGGCCTCCAGCATGGTGTCGGCATCCGCCACCCCGGCGTCGAATTCCACCACGCCGACATGATCGAACATGAACGAGACGGCGCCGGTCTCGGCGAGGCTGCCGCCGGACTTGGTGAAGGCCGAGCGCACGTCGGAGGCGGTGCGGTTGCGGTTGTCCGTCTGCGCCTCGACGATGAGGGCGGCGCCGCCGGGGCCGTAGCCCTCGTAGCGGATCTCGTCGTAGTTCTCGGAATCGGCGCTCTGCGCCTTCTTGATGGCGCGCTCGATGTTGTCCTTCGGCACGTTCTCGGCGCGGGCCGCGATGATGGCGGCGCGCAGGCGCGCATTCATGGCGGGGTCCGGCAGGCCGAGCTTAGCTGCCACCGTGATCTCGCGGGCGAGCTTGCCGAAGATCTTGGACCGGACCGCATCGACGCGGCCCTTGCGGTGCATGATGTTCTTGAACTGGGAATGGCCGGCCATGGGGTGATCGACTCTCGCGAAAGGGAGCGGCGCCGGAGGAGGCAGGGCCTCCTCGACGGCGCGCGGCATCGGGAATGGGCGGCGTTTATAGGCCGGCCCCATGCGGCGTGGCAACGCGGCCGCCGCCAAGGCGTTGATCTCCATGAGCAGCCTCGACGAAGCCCACGACCGGCAACGCCCCGACACCGCCTCGCCCGGCGCGCGAGCACGGGCGAAGCCGCGCGGAGGGAAACCCGCGGGCTGGGGCCGGCTCGGGCTCGCCGCACTCCTCGGGCTCGTGGCCGGGACGGTCCTGTTCCCGACGGCGGCCAAGGGTCGGGAACGCGTGCCGCCCGCGCGTTGAGGGGTCCCAGCCCCGCACAAGCCTGCCGCCGTACCTCCGCCGCTCAGGACGTGACACGCGTTCACACCGGCGGAGGCCAGAGACCTTGGGCATTGTCATCGGCCTCGTCATCGGAATCGGCTGCATGCTCGGCGGGTTCGTCGCCATGGGCGGGCACCTCGAAGTGCTCTGGCAGCCCTGGGAGTTCGTGATCATCGGCGGCATGGGGGCCGGCGCCTTCGTCATGGCCAACCCGATGAAGACGGTGGTGGATTCCGGCAAGGCGAGCATGGACGCCCTCACCGGCAAGGTGCCCAAGCGCAAGGACTACCTCGAGCTTCTCGGCCTCCTCCACGCCCTCATGCGCGAGCTGAAGGCCAAGCCCCGCAACGAGGTCGAGCCCCACCTCGACGACCCGGCGAATTCCGAACTGTTCAAGGCCTATCCGGCCATCGCCAAGAACGCCGACCTCGTCCTGTTCATCTGCGACTACGCTCGCCTGATCCTCATCGGCAATGCCCGCGCCCACGAGATCGAGGCCCTGATGGACGAGGAGATCAACGGCTACCGCAAGGACCGGCTCAAGCCCTACGGCGCCGTCACCATGGTGGCGGAGGCGATGCCGGCGCTGGGCATCGTCGCGGCGGTGCTCGGCATCGTGAAGGCGATGGGGGCGCTGGACCAGTCGCCCCAGATCCTCGGCGGCCTCATCGGCGCCGCGCTCGTCGGCACCTTCTTCGGCGTGTTCATGTCCTACGGCGTGCTCGCGCCGTTCGCGACGAAGATCAAGGTGATCCGCGAGAAGCAGGCCCACGTCTACATCATCGTCAAACAGAGCCTGCTCGCGTACATGAGCGGGGCCGTGCCGCAGATCGCCGTCGAGCACGGCCGCAAGGGCATCTCGCTCAGCGACCGCCCCACCATCGACGAGGTCGAGAACGCCACCGTGAACGGCGGTGCCCAGCGCGAGGCTGCCTGACCATGGATACGCCCCAGGTCCCCCCAGCGGAGGACCCCTCCGGCCAGAAACCGCCGAACACCGACATCCGCGCACGCCTCATCGAGGCGGGCGGCCTGTCCCTCGACCGCCTGCCGATGCTCAGCGTGGTGTTCGACCGCCTGACCACGGGCTGCTCGGACAACCTCAAGCACCTCGTCGCCTCGCCGGTGCACTTTTCCCTCGGCGGCATCCAGAGCGGCCGCATCGGCGAATTGCTCGATGCCTACGACAACAACGCCATCGCGGGCCTCTTCCACGCGCCCGACTGGGACAGCCACATCCTCGTCGGCCTCGACCGCGACTTCGTCTTCACCATGGTGGAGGTGCTGCTGGGGTCCGATGGCGGCGAGCCGCCGGTGGAGGACGAGCGCCCGTTCTCCGGCATCGAGACCCGCATCGCCCAGATCGTGCTGGAGCAGGTCGGCAAGGCGCTCGAATCCTCGTTCTCCCTCGTGGCCGCCACACCGTTCCGCCTGGAACGGACCGAGACCCGTATGGAGTTCGCCGTCATCGGCGGGCGCGGCAACAAGGCGGTGGAAGCGAAGTTCCTGCTCCAGGCGCTCAACCGCAGCGGCGAGATGTTCCTCATCATCCCGCAATCGGTGATCAACCCCATGCGCCCGAGCCTGTCCAAGGTGCTCACCGGGGAATCGGTGGCCCGCGATCCCATCTGGAGCCAGCAGATCGCGGCCGAGGTGCAGAAGGCGGAAGTGACGCTCCGCGCCGTGCTGGAGGAGCGCACCCTGACCCTCGGCGAGATCTCCGCACTCAAGGTCGGCCAGGTCATCGGGCTCGACGCCACCCCGACCACGCGGGTGAAGCTCGAGGGCAACGACAGGCCGCTGTTCTGGTGCCATATGGGGCAGGCGCAAGGCTCCTACGTCCTGCGCATCGACGAAGCCATCGCCCCCGAGAAGGAAGGCCTCGTGCCATGACGCCTCTGGTTGACACCATCCTGCTCCTCGCGCTCATCGCGACGAGCGCCTGCGTGGTGCCGATGTATCTCAAGCTCAAGCGCCTCGACCGGACCCAGGCCGAGTACGGCCGTATCCTCACCCAGTCGGGCCACGCCCTGAGCCAGGCGGGCGAAGCCGTGCGCGGCTTCAGCACGGAGGGGCGGGCGATCCTCGAGGCCCTCGACGGCAAGATCGAGGAGGCGCGCACGACCCTCGCCGCCCTCGAGAACGGCCGCCGGGCCCTTGCGAACGACCTCGCCCGGCAGGCGCGGGTCCCGGGCGGTTGACCATCTCGCGCCTTCGACCGACTCTGATCCCCGACGCCTCCGATCCTGACGCACGACGTCACCCCTCCACGAGCGGACGATGAGCAACAGCCCCTTCGACGACGCGGAGACCGCCCCGGCGGGCGCCGCCCCCGTATTTCCCACCGTGACGGCGGCGTCTCCGGCCCCGGCCGCCGAGGCGCGCATCGGCGACAACCGCAACATCGACTCGATCCTGCGCATCCCGGTGCTGATCCAGGTGGTCCTCGGCTCGGCGACCATGCCGGTGGCCGACCTGATGAAGCTCGGGCGCGGCGCCATCGTCTCCCTCGACCACCGGGTCGGCGAGCCCGTCGACGTCACCGTGAACGGCCGCGTGGTCGCGCGTGGCGAGATCGTCGTGGTCGAGGAGGACAATTCCCGTTTCGGCGTCTCCCTGACGGAGATCGTCGGCCCGGCGGATTCCGGACAGAATGGCTGAGCCGATGAGCGTGGGCAGCGTGCCGATTCCGCAAGCGCCGCCGGGCCTTCCGCGCCAGCTCGCCCCCGTGGACGAGGTCGCGGCCCTGCTGCTCGCCATGGGCAAGCCGGCGGCCGGCCGCCTGCTGAAATATTTCGAGGCCGACGAGATCAAGCGCATCACCCGCTCGGCGATGCAGCTCGGCTCCGTCAGCGCCGGTCAGCTCGACACCATCGTGGATGCGTTCTCGGGCGAGTTCTCCAACGGCGGCAGCCTCGTCGGCACCGTGCAGGAGGTGGAGAAGCTCCTCACCGGTCTGATTCCCGCGGCCCAGCTCGCCGAGATCCTCGCCGATGTGCGCGGTGATTCCACCCGGTCCGTCTGGGAGCGGATGTCGGAGGTCTCCGAGACCGTGCTCGCGAGCACCCTCGTCAAGGAGCATCCGCAGACGGCGGCCCTGATCCTGTCCCGGATCAAGCCCGCCACCGCCGCCAAGGTGATGGCCCACCTGCCCCAGCCCCTGCGCAACACGGTGATGCGCCGGATGCTGACGTTCAAGCCCGTGGTCGACGAGATCATGCAAGCGGTCCAGCGCGCGCTGCACGACGACTTCCTCATCAACGGCTCGCGCAATTCGGGGGCCGACACCCACGCCAAGATGGCCGACATCATCAACAAGATGGAGCGCACGCAGATCGACGAGGTGCTGACGAGTCTCGGAGAATCCAGGCCGAAATCCGTGGAGATCCTCAAGGGCCTGCTCTTCACCTTCGACGACATCGTCAAGCTGGCGCCGCGCGCGCGCACCACCCTGTTCGATGCCGTGCCGAACGACCGCCTCGTCATGGCCCTCAAGGGCACGGACGCCGAGTTCCGCACCGTGGTTCTGAGCGCCCTGTCGGCGCGCGTGAAGCGCATGGTCGAGCACGAACTCAACGGCGGCGAGCCGGCCGCGCAGAAGGACGTGCTGGAAGCCCGGCGCTCGATCACGGATCTCGCCATGGAGATGGCCGGGCGCGGCGACATCGAGATCAATGCCGGAGGCGAGGTTGAGCCCCTCGTCCGCTGAGGCGCCGCACCGCATGACGGGTCTGGGCATCGCCGACCGGACCGCGCCCGCGTTGCGCGGCCCCGTGCATGTCTGACGATCAGGAGAGCAAGACCGAGGACGCCACCGAGAAACGGGTGCGCGACGCCGTCGAGAAGGGCGACGTCCCGTTCTCCCGCGAAGCGCCCGTGTTCGCCTCGATCCTCGGGATGCTCATCGCCTTGAGCCTCGTGGTGCGCGACGGGACCGCCCCCCTGGTGCGCGATCTCATGACGTTCATCGACCACCCTCGCGATTTCGCCCTGGAGAACAGCCAGGACGCCGCGCGCATCCTCGAAGGCACTGCCCTGTCGGCGGCCAAATTCCTGCTCCCGATCCTGGCGATCATCGGCGGGTGCAGCCTCGTCGCCTCCCTGGTGCAGAACGTGCCGAGCGTGGTCGGCGAGCGCATCCGGCCGCAATGGTCCAGGATCTCGCTGGCCAAGGGCTGGGGACGGATCTTCGGAAAGGCCGGTCAGGTCGAGTTCCTGAAATCGCTCTTTAAATTCTTGAGCGTCACCATCGTCGCCCTGCTGCTCCTGCGCTCGGAGGGCAACAAAGCCGTGAATGCCATGTTCTCCGACCCGAGCCAAATCCCCGAACTGATCCTCACCGTGGCGATCCGCCTCGTGTCGGTGGTCAGCATCGCCACCATCGTCATCGTGGCGGCCGACCTCGTGTGGTCGCGCCTGCGCTGGCAGCGCTCGATCCGGATGTCGAAGCAGGATCTCAAGGACGAGCACAAGCAGGCCGAGGGCGATCCCCTGGTCAAGGGGCGCCTGCGCTCCATGGCCCAGGACCGTTCGCGCAAGCGCATGCTCGCCAACGTCAAGAACGCCACCCTGGTGATCGCGAATCCGACCCACTACGCCATTGCGCTCCGCTACAATCGCGACGAGCAGCCGGCCCCCCTGGTTCTCGCCAAAGGCAAGGACCTCCTCGCCCTGCGCATCCGCGAAATCGCCGAGGCGAACGGCGTTCCGGTGGTGGAAGACAAGCCTCTCGCAAGGTCCCTGTACGACAGTGTCGAAATCGATCGGATGATCCCGGCGGAGTTCTATAGCGCCGTGGCCCAGGTCCTGTTCTTCCTGTTCTCGAAAGCCCGCTGATGAGCGTTTTGCCCATGCTGGACCCCCTGCCGGACACCGTGCCCAGCCCCCACCAGGGCGACACCGCGGACGTGCTCGCGGCGGCCGAGCGCGTGTTCGCCACGGCGATCCGGGACTTCATCGCGGAACTGTGCCTCCTCGACGGCGGCATCCTGATCGGATGGGTGCAGGGCGAGCGCCACGGCAACATCGCCGACCTCGTCGCTTCCTCGGCCGAGCCGTTCTTCAAGGAAGCGACCATCGCCTATGCCGACGGAGCCGACGTGCGCTTCGACTGGGGACGCTCCCTCACCGTCGTCCTCGACATGGAGTTCGTCACCGCCCCCGTGACGGTGTTCTTCAAGCTCGTCCTCGACGGCGTCTACGTTGGTGTGGCGATCCAGCGCATTCTGGCGGACGAGGGACCCGGCTTCTGCCTCGACGGCTTCGCGAGCGCCCTGGCCGAGGCTCGGCTCTCCCCGCTGGCGGGCTGATCGCGCTCGGCGACGGGGCACGCGGTCTCCGAGATCGTCGTTTTTTAGGATTCCACCAAGACTTGATCGGAGCCCACGCCCATGGATGCCGGGTGATGGAACTCTGACCTATGGGGATCGGGCATTGACCTGTCCTGGCGCGCCAGACATGGATGATCCGGCAGACGCGAATCGGTGGATGACGCAAAGCTTTGGACGACATCGTACCGAACAACCACAGATCGTACGCAGACCTGGATAAAGCGGCTCGTGCCGGGCAATATTGAAAATACTCTATCTCCATCGAGCCTTTAGAGCGAAGATCGCCGATAACTTCGCAACTACAGAAGCGGAAACTCGGCAAGGATTTATAGGCTCCGCGATCTTTCTTCGATCGCAAGCCATCCAAGGCAGAACGGTCATAAGTCGCTCCGGTCAACGACGTCACCGGAGCACTGGGGGAGAATGGCAGCCCGGCGGGCTGACCATCACGACGTCGGAGGCGATGGATGTATATCTTGGTCGACACCCGGCAATCGGTGAACGCCGGGTACAAGGCCAGTTTCGACCGGGAGGGCATCTCGTCCCTCGGTCTGGCACCGGACGAGTTCGCCAATTGGTTCCAGGCGTCCTCGCGCCTGGACCGTGAAGCGATTCAGGGTTTCCTGCTGGGTGATTTCGAGGACAGGGCCAGGTGTGCCGGCACCATCCGACGGCTCTCGCGCGCGCCGATCATCGCGCTGAGCGACGTGCGGTCCCTCGACCAGACGCTGCTGCTGTTCGAGGCGGGCATCGACGACGTGCTGCCCAAACCCGTCCATGTCCGCGAGATCCTGGCCCGGTCGGAGGCGATCTGGCGCCGGGTCAACGGCGGCGCTCCCCTTCCGCCTCGCGACGTGCCCGCCCCCATGGAACGCCTCAAGGTGTTCTTCGACGGCCGCGATCCGGAGGTGGACGGCGAAGTCCTGGCCCTGCCGCGTCGCGAGCGGCACATCCTCGAATGCCTCGTGCGTAATCGGGGCAAGCGGATGACGAAGACGCAGATCTACAACGTGGTCTACGGCGTCTACAGCAACGGCGTCGAGGAGAGCGTCATCGAGGGGCACGTGAGCAAGCTGCGCAAGAAGCTCTCCGCCCGGCTCGGCTTCGACCCCATCGAGGCCAAGCGCTTCATGGGCTACACCTTCGTCGGGTAGCCCGCCGACGCCGCCACGCGCCGCTCACTGACAGAAGGTCTTGGCCCCCGGCGTCCAACCGCCGAAGCCCGACGCCACCATGTTGGCGATCACCCGGCAGACATAGGTCTTCTGGGCGGGATTGTTGTTGGGCCCGGCATGGTAGCGGGCCACCGCCAGGGTCCAGCTGCCTTCGCGCGCCTTCAGCTCCTTCAGGAAGCGCGTGGCGTATTCGACGTTCTGCGCCGGGTCGATCATCCCCTCCAGGGACGTGAACTTCGCCCGGTGGTAATGGTGGTTGATCTGCATGCAGCCGAGATCGACGAGTTTCACGCCGTTGCGTTGAGCCTCGCCGAGGCGCGCCACCACATCGGCCGCGTTGGTGCCGAAGTACGCCTTGCCGGCGATGTTCATGGCATAGGGCTGGAGCGAGCCGCGGTTGCCGCTCTCCGTCAGGCCCACGGCATAGAGCACGCCGAGGGGCACGCCGTGCTTCGCCGCCGCGCCCGCCATCTCACGCTCGCAGATCGTGCTCGCCACCGGGGGAACACCCGCCTGGGCGGTCCCGACCGCAGCCGAGATCCCCCTAAAGGTACAGGCCGCTGCGGTCAGGGCCGGAAGAAATCGTCTCATGGGTCCGCTCATGGGTCAGGTCTGCTCGCTCATCCGCATGCGTGTCGCCCCCGCGCCGGGGGGCCTGGTCGGGGTTGGCGCCCCCCTGCGCCTGGCCGCCCTGGCCACCCGGCTGGAACGACGTCCCCGCACCGGGACGACCGCCCTCGCCCTGGGACGGAGCGCCGGCACCGTTCGACGCGATGGTGATGGTGTCCGGCTGGTAGCCGGAGTTGCGCAGCAGGTCGGTGAGGAGGGCGCCGTCCTGGCGCAGGAGGGCGGCCGTCTCCTCGCGGCTGGCATGGAGACTCATCTCGAGCTGGCCGTCGCGCAGGCGCATCCGCACGAGGACGGTGCCGAGATCCATCGGCCGGAGCTGGATGGTGAGGAGCCGCAGGGGTCCCTCGGTGCCGGGCGTCGCGGCGGCGGTTGTGGCCGTGGCCGCCGGACGGGCCAGTTCGGCGGCCACGGCCTCGGCGACCTGACGGACCGGCTCGCCGAGGGCGGCGGACGGCAGGGTGCCCGCCGGCGCCGTGGCGACGGGCGCGATGGTCTCGCGCGGACCGGCCTCGGCGGTGAGAACGTCTCCCGCCGTCGATTGGGCGGCCTCGACGGGAAGCGCTTGGCCGGCGAGGCGCTGGACCGTCGGCGAGGCCACCGTCGCGGTCTCCGTCGTGGCCGGTGCGGCCTCGGCCCGGCGCGGCTTGCCGGATGGCTCGGCCGACGGCGCGGGCAGCGATCCGGCCGGTGGCACCGGAGCACCGGCTTGGGGCACCGGGGCAACGGCTTGGGGCACCGTAGGGTCGATGGCGGACGGTGCGGCAGCCGGGGCGCTTGTCGGTGCGGAAACGGCGGCCACACCAGCGCCGACGGCGGCGCCGAGGGGCAATGCCGCCTCGCGCGCGGGCACGGCGTCCGCCACGGCGGCGGCGAGGGTCGGGAGGATCGGCGCGGGGGCGACGGGCGCCGGGATGGCGCCGGCCTGGCCCGCCGACGCGGGGAGCGCGGCGGCCTGCCCGGCGACGAGCCTCGGCCTCACCGGCGCGAAATGCGTCTCCTGCTGGAGGATCGTCACCTGGGGACGGGATTCGGCAACGGTCCGCGACACGGCATCGGCCTCGACCGAAACCGCCCGGGTGGGACCATCCTGCATCGGGGCGGTCTGGACCGGGCCGCTCCGGACCTGCCCACTCCCCCCGGCCGCCAGAGCGATCCCGGCGGCGAGGTCCGCCACGCCCACCGGGACGGCCGCGCCTTGCGCGGACACGGCTTGGTCGGACCCAGCGGTCGCGCGGGGCGCCACGGCGGGGGCGAGGACGGGAGCAGGGACGGCGCCCGGTACCGCCCGCGCGAGGAGCGCCTGGAGGGCCGCCGGGTCCATGGTGGTCGCCGGCGGTTGCGGGACGGTGCCCGTATCGACGGCGACGACGAGGCCGAGGAGGGGGTTGGCCGGTTCAGCCGGAGCCGGGCCCGCGCCGGACGCCGCCTCGTCGCCGGCCCTATCCGCGCGACCGGCCGTCTCCTTGGCGGGACGACCCTCCTGGAGCGCGCCGAGGACGGCACCGAACGCTTCGGCGACGCCGTCCGCCGACGCCTCGACGGCTTCCGCCCCGCTTCGGATTGCGACGGCCTCGGCCGGACGAGGCGCCGGCTTCATCGCAGCGAACGTGTTCATCGGCCGCTCTTCCTCATCAGGTCGTCGATCTGGCCGATCGCCCCCTGGGCACGGGCGATGGCGGGCGTGGTCGGAAGTTCGCGGGCAGCGAGCCGGGACGGCTCCGGCGCAGGCGGGGGCGCGTCCGGGACGCCCGGCACGTCGCGGATCTCCCGCGCGGTGGCGAGCGCCGCATCGAGGAGGTCGCGGTCGGCCGCCGCGAGGACGCTGCGGTCGGTCATCCGCAGGGTCTCGACGCTCTCCTCGAACCGGCCGTCCACCACCACGAGGGCGGCGGCCCGGTAGAGGCGTGCCCGGATCGCCGCGACGGAGCCCGGCTCGGTCAGGGTCACGGTGCGCTCGGCGGCGAAGATCGCGGTGGCGTTCTTACCCTGGTCGAGGGCGGCGCGGGCCACGAGGAGGTAGAGGTCGCGTCGCCCCTCGGGCTCGATCTCGTCGAGCATCGCCTGCAGGCGGGCGAAACGGCCGGTTTCGGCCCCGAAATCGAGGCGGGTCAGGGCGGCGGCGAAACGCTGGCGGAAGTTGCCGGCATAGACCGAGTGACGGAACCGGCGGAGATACTGGATCGCCAGGGCCTCGAATTTCACGAGGTCGTTGCCCTGCGCCAGGACGAAGATCTCGCGGCGGAGCGCCCCCTCCTCCACCAGGGTGCCGGGTGCCAGCAGACGGGCGAGGTCGAGAAGGCGGATCGACTGGGCGGGGTCGTCGCGCACCACCAGGGCCGACTGGGTCAGGGCGAGCTGCGCCCCGAGGCCCACGGGCACGGAGGCGGCGTCGATCTTCGTCAGGAGCGTGCGGGCTTCCTTCTCGCGCCCTTCTAGGAAGGCGAGGGAGCCGAGCACCAGGGGCGTGCTGTCCGCAGGAACCTTGGACGAGGCGAGGATGTGGCGCAGGAGCGCCGGGCCGCCGCCACCAAGGGCGAAGGTGACGGCCGCGCGGATGTTGACCGGATCGGCCCAGGCCTCCGGTTCGAGGGCGCGCATCCGCTCCTCGGCATGGGCCAGGAGGGCGCGCTGGCCCGTATGCGCCGGCCCCGACCCTTGGGCGATCCGATCCTGCAGCAATTGCAGGGTCCGCACCATCTCGACGGGCACGGTGTAGGGCTTGACCGGCAGGGGATCGATGGGGGCGGCCGGCGCCGCGCCGTGTCCGCCACCGCCGTGGGAATCGGCGGCGTACGCAAGGGGCTGCGCGAACAGGCCCATGGCCAAGGCAACGATGGCGAGGCGCGACCGCAGCTTCACGTTCGCCCACCAGGTCGATCCGGGCGCGGGTCCCCACACCTTCCAGGAGAGGGACAGGGTGAGGTGTGCGACCTTTCCGGAGAAGCCACGCACCTCACCCCAACCCTCTCCTTCCAGGAGAGGGAGCCCGTCGCGACTATGAGAGCCCCGGCGATCCTTCGGCACCGATGTCACTCGGGTCGCCCGCGCAGAAGAATCTCGATGCGGCGGTTCTCGGCCGCCTTCGGGTCGGCGGGGTTGCGCGGCTGGCGGTCGGCGTAGCCCTCGATCCGCTCCAGGCGCGCATCGGCGAGGCCGCCGCGCACGAGCATGTAGGAGGCCATCTGGGCCCGAGCCGAGGACAGGCGCCAGTTGTCGTAGGTCTCGGAGCGGAACGGGCGCCCGTCGGTGTGGCCGCGCACGATCACCTGGCCGGGCCGGTCCTTGAGGATGCGGGCCACCTGTTCGAGGGCGCGCACCACCTTGGCCTGGGGCTCGGCCGAGCCGACGCCGAACATGCTGAAACTCACATCGTCCGTGAGGCTGATGAGGATGCCCTCGCCCGTACGCCGGACCTCGACACGGGGCGCCGGGGCGTTGCCCTGGGTCTGCACCGCCTTGGCGATCTCGGCCTTGAGGGCGGCGACGGCTGCCGTCTCGGCGGCGTCCGCCGCGGCCTTGACCGCGTTCGCCTCCCGGTTTTCCTTCTCCCGGTTCTCCTTGGTGGGCTTCGGCGCGGCGGCCTCGGCGGGCTTCGGCGCGGCGGCCTCGGCGGGCTTCGGGGTCATCGGCAGGGGGGCGGGCAAACGGATCTCGCCGTCCTCGGGCAGGGCCGAGGCGAGCTGGATCGGCGCGGGCTTCGGCGCGCCGGTCGATGCGGTGCCCTTGGCCGGCGCAGTCGCGGCACGCGCGTCGAGGCGGCCCTCCTGCGGCAGGGGGCTGACCGTGGCGGCGGAGCCCGGCTGCTCCGTCCGTGCCTTCGCCACGGGGGCGACCTGCCAGTAGAGCGGATCGAACGGATCGCGCGCGGCCTCGCCGCCCCGGATGCCGGGCTCGCCGGTCTCGGAGGCGACGGTGTCGGCGCTGGAGAATTCGGCTTCGGCCTCCGCCGCGAGCTTGGCCAGGACCGCGTAGGGGTCCTGGAACAGGGCGGCCTCGCGGGCACGGCTGCCCGGGGCCGCATCGGCGCCCTTGCCGTCGCCCTTCCCCTCTGCCTTGCCATCCCCCTTGCCACCCGCCTCCTCGGCCTTGCCGTCCTCGGGGGACGGCTCGCCGGGGGTGTTGGTGGGATCGCGCACGCCCTTGCGATCGAAGGTGACGTCGGCGAGCTTCACGGGATTGAAGTACTGGGCGATGGCGGTCTTCGTCTCCTTGGTGGTGGAGCCGATGAGCCACAGCACCAGGAACAGGGCCATCATGGCCGTCATGAAGTCGGCGAGCGCGATCTTCCAGGCGCCGCCGTGGTGACCCTCGTCGTGGTCGGCGTGGCGCTTGATGATGATGATCTCGTGGTGATCGTCAGCCATCGCGCTAGGCTCCTTCGACGGCGGCGGTGAGCAGTCCGGCCCAGGCGCCGAGCTGCGTTTCGATCAAAGTCTGGTCCGACTGGATCGTGACCTCGACGGTCTCGGAGGGGCTGAAGGCCACGGTCGATTCCACCGCGCCGAGCTTGCCCGCGAGGGCGTCGAGGAGGTCGGCCGGCCCACCGATCCGCACGGGGGCGTGGCGCGGATCGCCGAGCAGCTGGGCGAGGGTCAGGGCGAGTTCGTCCACGGCCTGGCGCCGGAGGCCGGCCGTCAGCACCGGCACCAGCAGATTTCCGACGCGGTCGGTGAGCTGGCCCCCGAGGGCATGGATCGCGGCGGAGAATCCGGCAGCGAGGCGATCGCTCTCGGCCGCACACCAATCCGCGCGGGCCGCCGCGAGGCGGGCGTCGAAATCGGCCTGCGCGAAGGCCAGGGCGGCGGCGGACTCGGCCTGCGCCTGGGTGCGCCCCTCGGCCCGGCCACGGGCTTCGGCGTCCTTGAGAAGCGCGGCCCGGTCCTCCGGCGGGGGAGCGGGGACGGCCGGCGAGGGCACACGCAGAAGAACGGCAAGACCTTCGGACGCGTCGGAATTCGCCGACGCAGGGAATGCGGCCGGAGGGCGGGACGCGGTCGCGGGGACGGAGAAGTCGGGGAGCAGGCGGGCGATCGCGGGGGCCATCACGCGGCCTCACGCAGGAGCCAGCGCTTCAGGATCTCGGCGGCCTGGGCTTCGTCGGTCTCGATCATCTGCTCCAGTCGCTTCTGCGGCGAGCGGGCGAGCTTGTCGGCGAGGTCCTCGATCATGCCGGCGACACCACCGGCGGGCGCGGCGAGGCTCGGCACATCGCCGGCGCCGACGGCGCTGTTCCCGAGGGCCAGCCCCGGCGCGGTTCCGTCGGCAAGGGCCGCGTTGCCGTTGGCGGCGGCCGTCGCGGCGGCCAACGCCAGAACCTCTTCCTGCTGGGCGGCGGGGATTTCGAGGATGGCGCGCATGGCCGGGCGCAGGCCGAACCAGATCAGCAGGCCGGCCACCAGCAGGATGGTGCCGGCGTTGATGAGGGTGGCCGACTGGCGCATCAGCACGTCCATGATCCCCAGCGGCGGCACGGCCTCCAGGGGCTGGCCGTCGTTGACGAAGCCGACGGCCGCGACCTTGACGTTGTCGCCGCGCTCCTTGTTGAAGCCGGCGGCCGAGCCGACGAGCTGCTCGATCTCGGCGACCTGGGCGTCGATCTGGGCCTTGGTGGCGTCTGGGCCGGCGAGGGAAGCGAGGCGCGCGCGGTTGACGAGGACCGCGACGGAGATCTGGCGGATGGCGTAGCCGTCGCTCACCGTCTGAATCGTCTGCGAGGAAATCTCGTAGTTGGTGAGATCCTCGCGCTTCTGGGTCTCGTTGCTGGAGGAGTCGTTGCCGTCCGAGCGGGTGCGGGCGTCGGGCAGGTTCTGGGCCGCCGAGGTGGTCTTGGCGGCGTTGCGGTTCTGGGCGTTCTCGGTCTCGCGCACGGCCCGGGTCGAGCGCTCGACGCGCTGGTCCGGGTTGAAGATCGTCTCGTTCTTGACGGTCTTGTCGGTGTTGAGGCGGGCGGCGACGCTCACCTCGAAATTGCCGACGCCGAGGTAGGGGGTCAGGGTCCGGCGGATGTTGTCCTGAACCTCGTGCCCGATGGTCTTCTCGAGGGTCGCCATCTTGCCGGTCGGCTGGGCGTTGGTGTCGTCGCCCGACAGGAGCAGCGAGCCGCCGGAGCCGATCACGGTGACGCGGTCGGGCTTCATGCCGGGCACCGCCGAGGCGACGAGGTGGCGGATGGACTGGGCGCCGCTGACGTCGTCGGCGGGCTCGGTCCGGACGACGACGGAGGCCGAGGGCGGCTGCTGGTCGCGGCGGAACGAACCGCGGTCGGGCAGGACGATGTGGACGCGGGCGGCTTTCACGCCCTTCATGCCCTGGATGGTGCGGGCGATCTCGCCCTCCAGGGCGCGGACGCGGGTGACCTCCTGCATGAACGAGGTCATGCCGAGGGAGCCGAGATCGTTGAACAGCTCGTAACCGGACTTCGCGCTCTGCGGCAGGCCCTTCTCGGCCAGCAGCATGCGGGCCGTGGCGGTGTTGCCGTAGGAGACGAGGACGGCGGCGCCGTCGGCGCTCACGTCGAACGGGATGTTGGCGTCCTTCAGGACGCTGCCGATGCGCCCGACATCCTCACGGCTGAGGCCGGTGTAGAGCGTCTCCTGGGCCGGGCGGCTGAGGTAGTACGCCCCGAGACCGACAGCGAGGAAGACCACCACGCCGATGAGCGAGAGGGCGGCGATCCGCCGTCCCCCGAGGGCGAGGATGTTGTTCCAGAGGCGTTCGGCGTGTTGGAGACCGGACATTCGGTGGGCTGCTCCGCTTCAGACCCGCGATCTGATGGAGCCCTTTTCACGATGCTGCCTTGCGCGGAGATTGCGCCGCATCATCGAAATGCGATGCCGGACGGGAACCTTTTGGGGGAACGCCTAAAAGAATGATCGCACCAGCCCGCTCACCAGCATGTTCCAGCCGTCGATGAGGATGAAGAACAGCACCTTGAACGGCAGGGAAATCACCGTCGGCGGCAGCATCATCATGCCCATGGACATCACCACCGTGGACACGATCATGTCGATGACGAGGAACGGCAGGGCGATGAGGAAGCCGATCTCGAAGCCGCGCCGCAACTCGGAGATCATGAAGGCCGGGATCAGGATGCGCAGGTCGACGGTCTCGCCGCCCTCGGCCTTCGGGATGGTGCGGCTGGCGAGATCCGTAAAGGTCTGGAGGTCCTTGGGGCGGACATGCGCCACCATGAACTCGCGGAACGGCTCGACGATCTTCGGAATCGCCTCGAGTTCGGTGATCTTGTTCTCGGTCAGCGGCCGCAGCCCCTCGTTCCAGGCCCGGTCGAAGGTCGGCGACATGACGTAGAACGTCATGAACAGGGACAGCGACACGAGGAAGATGTTGGCCGGGGTGCTTTGCAGGCCGAGACCCGAGCGCAGGAACGAGAACGCGATGGCGAACCGGGTGAAGCTCGTCACCATCACGAGGAGGCCCGGCGCCAGAGACAGCACCGTGAGGAGCGCCACGAGCTGCAGGATGCGCCCGCTCGCGGCGCCGTTGCCGGCCGGCAGCAGGGCATCGAGGGCCGGCAGGCCGGTGGCCGACTGCGCGCCGGCCACGCCCGTGAAGGCGAGGGTCGCTGCGGCCGCGAAGGCCAGGGTGGTGATGCGTCTCATGGGGTTTTCCGTTGGTCGCGCCCGCGTCGATCCTGGCGGCTCTCCTCCTCGCAAGGGGGAGGGAAGGTGCCCGCTATTGCACCACCAGCATCTCGACGATCAGTTCACGCACTTGACCCTTGGTGCGCAGGGCGACGCGCTCGTTGAGGTCCTCGCGCAGGTGCTGGAGGCCGCTGGCTCCCTCGATCTGGCGCATGGAGACCGTGCGCAGATACGCGACGATGTCGGCGCGGATCTCGGCCAGGGCGATATCGGGATTGGGGACGGCGCCGGTCTTGAACACCACGGAGGATTCGAGGCGCACCCAGGCATCACCCGAATCGGCGAGGTTGGTCACCACGGAGCCGACGGGGCGCAGGGCCAGATCACCGGTGTATTTCAGCACCTTCACCGCCTTGCTCTCGGCCTCCTTCGTCTTGCTGTCGACGGCCTTCTCGACCTTGGAGAGGAGATACATCCCCAAGCCTCCGCCGGTGCCGATGGCGACGAGGCTCACCAGCGCCAGGGCGGCGATCCAGCCCTTGCCGCCGCCCTTCTTCATGTCGTCCTTGGCCGCCATCGCGTGCGTCTCCGCTTCAGGGGGGCGTCAGAACGGGGCCAGGGTTTCGAAGACCTGCTGGCCGACGCTCGGGCCCTGCACGTCGGTGATGCGCCCCCGCCCACCGTAGGAGATGCGCGCCTCGGCGATCTTGTCGTAGTCGATGGTGTTCTTGCGTGAGATGTCGCGCGGGCGGACGATGCCGGCGACGTTGAGCACGCGCACCTCGTTGTTGACCCGGACCTCCTGCGAACCCGAGATCACCATGTTGCCGTTGGGCATCTGCTCGGTGACGATGGCGGCGACCGACAGGCGCAGCACCTCGGACCGGTCGATGTTGCCCGCCCCCTTGGTCTCGGTGCCGGAGCGGATGCCCGCATCGGCCGTCGCCTTGTCGCTGAGCGCCGAGACGCCGTAGCCGAAATCGAAACCGAGGCTCGACTTCTGGCTGCGCGAGCGGTCGCTCGAATTGCCGAACTGGGCCTTGTCGTCGATGAGGATCGACACCGTGATCACGTCGCCGATGTTGCGCGCACGCGGGTCCTGGAACAGGTCGACGCTCGAAGGCGACCAAGTCGAGTGGTAGGTCCGGCGCGAGAGCGAACCGAAGGTGGTGGGCAGGGCCTCGCGCGGCGGGGACAGGCCCGTGCCGATCGGAGTGAGGAGGGGCGGCTGGCCGAGTTGGGCCATGGGCGTGTTGCAGGCCCCGAGCCCAGGCGCGAGGAGTGCCAGGACGAAGCCGGCGCGCAGACGGGTGGCAGGCATCAGGATTTCTCGCTTTCACGGGCTTTCTTGCCCGCATCGGTCATCATCCGGGCGAGCTGGGCGGCGCGGGCCGCCTCCATCTCGCTCAGGATCGCGCTCGCGGTGCGGGCGTTGAGCTTCGTCAGGATCGCGGCCGCGCCCTCGTCGGGCATGTTCGCGAGCTGGAGGGCGGCGGCGTCGGGGCGCATCTTCTGGTAGATCGCCACCACGCCGGTATCGGCCTTGGCGAGGAACTCGTTACGGCGCGCGAGCCAGGATTCGTACTCGGCGCGTTTCTCCTCGAGGCGCCGGATGCGCTCGTCGACCTGCTTTTCCAGGATCGCGAGCTGCTCCTTCTGCCAGGCGAAGCGGGCATCGGCCGCCGCGTCCGCGATGCTGGCGCAGTAGGGCGACGGCTTGGCGGGGGTGGCATTGGCGGACGCGGATCTGGCCGGCTCCGGCGCGGCCGGGGCTTCGGGCAACCGGACCTCGGCCACCTGAGCGACCTCGGGAAGCCGCACGGCGTCGGGCGCCACCTCGGCCGGCTTCGACTCGACCAGCTTGGTGTCGATCGGTTTGATGTCGGCGAGTTTGGACTTGCCCGGAGTCGACTTCGGAAACGGGCCGGGATTGAGGCCGGACACCGCAGGCTTGCCACCTTCAGGCTTGCTGCCCTGGGCGCGCACGGGACCGAGAGCGAGGGAGGCCACGGCAAGCAGCCCCAGGCAAACCAGCATCCGCACGGCCATCGGGGCAAGCCCCCGGGACGGAACCGTCCGCGCGTGGCCCGGGACGACCATCCGGGCCGCCTCGCCGGCGATTCGCAGAGCCTTCGTCGAACTCATTGAACCACGAGCTCCGCCTGCAGGGCCCCGGAGGTCTTCACCGCCTGGAGGATCGAGATGATGTCGCTGGGCTTCAGGCCGACGTTGTTGAGGCCCCGCACCAGGGTCTGGAGATCGGACCCGCCGATGATCGCCATGCGGCCGGACTGCTCGTTGACGGCGACCTCCGTGCGCGGAACCACGGCCGTGACGCCGTTGGAGAACGGGGCCGGCTGGGCCACCTCGGGGGTTTCCGTCACCCGTACGGTCAGGTTGCCGTGCGTCACGGCCACGGTGGAGATCTGCACGTTGCGTCCGATCACCACCGTGCCGGTGCGCTGATCCACCACGACGCGGGCCGGCGCATCGGGCTGGACGGTGACATCGCCGATCTCGGCGATGAACCGGGTCTGCGTCACCTGCGGCGGCCGGATGAGCGCGATGGCGCGCTGGTCGCGGGCGGTGGCCACCCGGCGGCGGAAACGCTGCAGGGCGTAGGCGTTGATGGCGTCGGCCACCATCGTGGCGGTCTTGAAGTCGGGGTTCTTCAGTTCAAACACGAGTTCGGGCAGGTCGCGGAAGGTACCCGGCACCTCGCGCTCGATCATCGCACCGTTGGGAATGCGCCCGGCGGTGGGCACGCCCTGCGTGATGGTCTCTGCCGCGCCGCCCACGGCGAAGCCCGACACGGCGAGCGGTCCCTGGGCGGCGGCGTAGGTCAGGCTGTCGCCGCCCATGAGGGGCGTCATCAGCAGGGTGCCGCCCTTGAGGGAGGTGGCGTCGCCGAGGGAGGTCACGGTGACGTCGATGCGCGAGCCGGTGCCGGTGTAGGGCGGCAGGTCGGCCGTCACCATCACGGCGGCGACGTTGCGGGTGCGCAGGCGCGCATCGCGGACGTTGATGCCCATGCGGTCGAGCATGGATTGCAGGGATTGCTCGGTGAACTGGGCGTTGCGCAGGGTGTCGCCCGTGCCCTGCAGGCCGGTGACGAGGCCGTAGCCCACGAGCTGGTTGTCGCGCACGCCCTTGAGGTTGGCGATGTCCTTGATGCGCGTGCCCATAGCCTCGGCGGGCAGCGCGGCCAGGACAAGCGCCAGGGCGAGGAACCAGAGGCGCATCACTGGCCGGAGCCGGTGCGGATGCGTCCGTCGGCCATCACCGTGCCGAGGACGATGCGTCCCGTATCGGCGTTGCGCACCCGGATGGTCTCGCCGAGTCCCCCGTTCTGGAGGGGCGAACCGACGGCGGTGATGAGCAGGCCCTGCTCCTCGAACACGATCTGCGTCGCCACGTTGCGGCTCACGAGGCGGGGATCCTCGACGGCGTTGACGGGCACGGGCTCGCCCGGCAGCAGCATCCGCCGCGCCGTACGACCGGCGATGGCCATGGGCGCGTCGATGACGGCGGTACGCGCCTTGAAGCTCTCGGGGTAGGCCTGGAGGCGCAGCATGCCCGGCTTGATCACGTCGCCGGCGTAGATCGTCACGGTGGGCACCGGCAGGAGCAGTTCGGTGGCCCGGGACGAGACGGGGCCGAACGGGACGGCGCAGGCGAGCGCCAGGGCCAGGCCCGTGAGGCCACCCGCGAATCCGCCGCCGAAAGTCGTATGGCCCATGGTGGTCGTGCCTCGCTGTGAAGGGCCGGGCGGCGGGCGCGCGGGGCGCGGGCGGTCCGCCGTCGCCGGCCGGGTTCGATGGCGTCGGAATCGGGGTGGGTTCGGGATGGGCGGCGTCCGCTGACTCAGCGGATGCCCTTCGAGACCGTGCCGGCCATTTCGTCGGCGGCTTGGATCACCTTGGAATTCATCTCGAACGCGCGCTGGGCGGTGATCATGTTGGTGATCTCCTTCACCGGATCGACGTTGGAGCTCTCGAGGTATCCCTGCTGGATCTTGCCGAAGCTCAGGTCGCCCGCGACCCCCACCACGGCGGCACCCGAAGCGGCGGTCTCGCGATAGAGGCCGTTTCCGAGGGGTTCGAGACCGGATTCGTTGGCGAAGTTGGCGAGCGAGAGCTGGCCGATGTTCTGGGCCTGGACCTGGCCGTCGATCTTGGCGAAGACCTGACCGGACCCGTTGATCACCACGTCGACGGCGTTGGCCGGGATCGTGATGGCGGGCTCGACGGTGTAGCCCTCGAGGGTCACGAGCTGCCCGGTGTTGTTGCGGTTGAACGAGCCCGCCCGGGTGTAGTTGATCTCGCCGTTGGGGTTGGTGATCTGGAAGTAGCCGCGCCCGTTGATGGCCATGTCGAGCTGATTGGCGGTGTTGGCGAGCGGCCCCTGCCGGTGCAGGTTGCGGATGGCGGCCGTGCGCACGCCGAGGCCGAGCATCGCGCCCTCGGGCACCGGCTCCTGGCCGGCCTGGTTCGGGACGCCCTGCTGGCGCTCGGCCTGATAGAGCAGATCGGTGAACTCGGCCCGCGCGCCCTTGAACCCGGTGGTGTTCAGGTTGGCGATGTTGTTCGCGATGACCTCGAGGTTCATCTGCTGGGCGTTCATACCCGTCGCGGCGATGGCGAGTGCTCTCATGGTTTTGGGAGTCCTTCGAGCCTCAGCCCGAACAAGGGGAACCGGTTCTTGTCGTGAAGCGCTGCGCCGACCTCAGATCGCCATGCGGCTGAGTTCGAGATAGGCGGCGACGACCTTGTCGCGTACGGCGATGGCGGTCTGCAGGCTCTGCTCGGCGGACATCACCGCCTCCACGACCTGCTGCGTCGAGGCCTTGCCCTGGATCCCCGAGATGGCCGTGGCCTCGCCGGTGCGCAGCGAGGTGCGGACCCCGGCGGCGAGCTGGGCCATGACGTCGCCGAAATCGGCCCCCGGCAGGGCGCCGCCCGTGGACGCCGCCGGCATGGTGGCGAAGCTCGCCGGCCGCAACGGAGCGGCGGCGGCGGGACCGGAAAGGCCGGCGGCCCTGTCGAAGGCCGAAAGCGAGGCGAGGGCTTCGATCATCGGCGCAAACTCACGTTCTCAGGAGGTCGATGATGCTGGAGACCATGGCGCGAGCCTGCTTGATCACCTGCACGTTGGCTTCGTAGGAGCGGTTGGCCTCGCGGATGTCGGCCATCTCGATCAGGGCATTGACGTTGGGCAGCTTGACGTTGCCCTCGGCATCCGCCGCCGGGCTCCCCGGATCGCGCTCGATGCGGAACGGGCTGGTGTCGGTACCGATGCTGCGCAGCTTGACGCTGGACCCGCCGGCGGCGCGGTCCATGGCGGCGGAGAAGCTGACGGTCTTGCGCGAATAGGGGTCGGCGCCGGGGGAATCGCCCACCGACTGGGCGTTGGCGACGTTCTCGGCGGCGATGCGAAGGCGCAAGGACTGCGCCTCCATGCCGGCACTGGCGAAACGGGTCGAGGCGGCGAGGGGATCGATCATCAGCTGCGCACCGCCGCCTTCAGCATCCGGTCGAATGCCTTGACGATCCCCATGTTGAGCCCGTGGTCGCGGCTGACCTCGCCGGCCTTGAGCATCTCCTGCTCGAGGCTCACGGAACTGCCGGTGCTCAGTGCATCCCAGGCGTCCGCCGCCGTGACGGGCTTCGTGGGGATGCGTCCCTCTTCCGAGGCGACGTGGGTGCTCGCCGTCATCGCGAGACCGGCGGCGCCGGTGCGGGCCATCACGTCGGCGAAGGGCACGACATCGCGGGCCTTGTATTCGGGTGTGTTGGCGTTCGCCACGTTGCTGGCGATGGTCGCTTGCCGCACGCCGAGATACCGGGCCTGCTGCGAGGCGAGGTCGAAAAGATAGACGCCTGTCACCGCGCGCTCCGAATGCATTCGATATCCGCTTCCTAGGGAACCAATCTTGTCCCAGGCTGACGCGCGACGTGGCCCGGCCGGCGGCTTGACAGGGTCATCGGCTGCGCCTCAGTGCCACCCTCCCCTTGATCGTGCTGCGCCCACGCGCCGAGCCCTCTCATCAGGCGTCCCATGCCGGTCCCGTTTCCGCCCCGCGTCCCCGGTCGATCCGCTTGAGCGGTCCCGACGCCCGACGCCCGCAGGCGTCCCGCCATGCCGGGGGCGCGACCGTCGGCCCCGGCGAGGACGAGCACTGGATTCCGGCCAAGAACCGGTTTTCGCGGGTGGTGTTCGGTTTCCCCGACCTCACCGGCGACGCGTGGTGCAGCCTGCGTTTCCGGCTCGGCTGGGACGCGGAGGAAGCCGCCGCGGGCACCCTGGATTTCGCCCTCGTGGGGATCGATTGCCTGGCCCCCGACGGATCGAGCCTCGATTTCGACCACGTGCCGGGCCTCGACCGGACCCTCCTCGACCCGCACGGCACCTGGATTCCCGGACCGGCCTACCTGCCGGCGGAGGCCCGGGCCCTGCGCGCCGGCATCTGCCGGCTGGCCTTCCTGCTGCCGGCCCCCGCCGCCGCGATCACCGTCACCATCCGCTCTTGGCGCAACACACGCCCGTTCACGGTGGCGGAGGCCACCCTGGCCCAGGGCGGCCCCTCCCCTTCCCCGCGCGTGCGTCGCCGCCTCGCGCCGGAGCCGGACTGGATCGTCCATGCCCTGGTGCCGGGCTGCGGTCTCGTCCTGCGGGGACAGATCTTCACGGCCGTCCCGCGGAGCCACGCGGCCCTGGCGCGCGTGGTCTACCGGGACGCCGCCGGCGCCGCGCTGGAACCGCCCTATCCGGGCACGATCTCGGTGCCGTCCCTCGGGGCCCTCGTTGATCTCTCCGCGCACCAGCAGGCCCGGCGCTTCACCCTGGAACTCGCCCCCGTGCCGGGTGCGGAGCGGGTCGAAGTGGGGTTTGCCACCTGGGACGCCGGGAGCCCGGACGCGGAACTGCTCGCCGCTCCCGAGATCGCCCTTGAGGATCGCCTGCGCCTGGAGAACCTGTGCGGCGACGATGCCCTCGACGCGCCGGACTTCCTCGCCCGCCTCGCCGAGCGCCTCGACCTGCCCGTCGCCTCCATCGCCGGCTGGTGCCCGGGCCCGGAGGCGGCCGCGATCCCGCAGGTGCTCGCCCTGGCGCGAGATCTCCAGCGCGGTGAAGGCGCCCCGCGCACGGGCCTCGACCGGGTCCTGCGCCTCGGTTCGCAGACGGCGTGGACGGTGCCCGAGCGACCCGACTGGAGCGAAGACCCCTTCCGGTCGGTGGCATGGCGGATCGAATACCAGGGTCTCGGCTGGCTCGTCGCCCTGGCGGGGACGCCCGGGGGAGCGGCCACGGCCCTCGGCCTCGCCGTGTCGTGGTCGCGGGCCAACCCGTGGGGGTCGCCCGCCGACGGCCTCGCCCTGCACCCCTCGGCCCTTGCGACCCGAACCGAAACCCTCGTCCATCTCCTCGGGCGTGCGGGCACGCCGGGCAGTGCCGCCGCCCTGGTGCTGACGGGCGAGGTGGTGCGCCATGGCTTCGCCCTTGCCGAGATCGTCGGCCAGAACACCTTCGGGCGCTCGCTACACCAGATTCAGGCGGCGGCGGTGCTGCACGGCGTCGCCCGCGCCCTGCCGCGCCTGCCCCTGGCCACCCATTGGCTCGGCCTCGCCGAGGCGGGCCTGCGCGTCGGCGTGGAGAGCCAGCTCGACGCCGAGGGGCGTTTCGCGGCGCCGTCCCTCCACCAGCGCCTCGAACTCGCGACCCTCCTGCGGGTGCTCGCCCGGAGCGTGGGCGACGAAGGCCTCGCGGGGTTTCTCTCAGGCCGGGTCGCCAAGGTCCTGCCGGGCCTCGCGGGCCTCCTCGATCCGGGGGGACGCCTGCCGCCCTTCGGCGAAACGCCCGCTGGCGGCGATGCGGCGGGCTGGATCGGGCGCCTCGTGGCACGCTCCGGAAGCACCTTGGTGGCCGAGCGCCGCGACCCGCGCGGTCGCCCCGCCGCGAGTGTCCCGCCCCTGCCGTCGGATGCCGGGACGGACATGATCGCGGCCCGCTCGGATGCCCCCGGACGGGGCTGGTCCCACTTCGCCTGCACGTTCACGGGCCAGACCTCCACCGGTCAGGGGCACCGCGACTGCACCTCCTTCGTCCATGCCAGCGAGGGCGTGCGCTGGGTCGTCGAGGCCGGGGGCTCGGCACAGATCGAGACCGGGCCGGCACGCCACCACATCCTGTCGGCCCATGGCCACAACGTCGCCTGGCCGGACGGGTGCGAACCCGGGGCCGGCGCGGCCCGGCTCGCCGGGGCCATCCGCCTCGACGGCGCCCAGGCCTGCGCCATCGCCACCACCGTGCACGGGCCGGCCTACGATCACCGCCGCGTCTTCGTCCTCCTCGACGACCTTTCGGGCCTCGCCGTGCTCGACCGGTTCACGGCCGGTGACGGGCCGGTGACGTTCGAGGGCCTCGTCCATTTCGGCCCCGACATCGTCGCTGCCCTGGCCGGCCCGCGCCGGGCCATGGCGCAGTCCGGCCGCGCCCGACTCTCCGTCGTGCCCGTGGCGCTGACGGGCCGGACGGCGGGCTTGTCCCTCGCCATCGGCTGCAACGAACACCCGGGCGGTCTCCGCGGCTTCGTCTCGGACGGCGGCGGGCCGCTCCGACCGGCGAGCGTCCTGCGCTACGCCATCGCGGGCCGGACCGGGGCCTGCGGCGGCGTCATCCTCGGGTCCGATGCATCCGGGGAAGCGCGCCTCGCCCGCCTCGTGACCGAGGCGGCGGTGTCGGGCCTGCTCGCGGGACGCTGATCCCGAGCGAACGGCGCAAGGCAGGTCCGCGCGACACGGCGCGGTCAAGGCGTTGCATATCCGCGCCATAACCATCATCACACGACCCAGATTTTCGGGCCGTTCGGATCGCCATCGTCAAGATGCCGCGAGCCGAAGAGTCGGCAGTTCGACGCCGCCCGTGATCGCCAAGCACAAGAGAAGCATCCGTATGAAGACGCGCGCAGCGGTGGCGTGGGAGGCCAAGAAGCCCCTCACCATCGAGACGATCGATATCGAAGGACCCAAGGCCGGCGAGGTTCTCGTCGAACTCATGGCCACGGGCATCTGCCACACCGACGCCTACACCCTGTCGGGCCTCGATTCCGAGGGCAAATTCCCGGCGATCCTCGGCCACGAGGGCGCGGGCATCGTCCGCGAAGTCGGCGCCGGCGTCACGGACCTCAGGGTCGGCGACCACGTCATCCCGCTCTACACGCCCGAATGCCGCAGCTGTAAGTCCTGCCTGTCGCAGCGCACCAACCTCTGCACCGCGATCCGCGCGACGCAGGGCCAGGGCGTGATGCCGGACGGCACCTCGCGCTTCTCCTGCGTCTCCACCGGCGGCAGCCCGGGCGGCTCGAACTCCGTGTTCCACTACATGGGCTGCTCGACCTTCTCCAACTTCACGGTCCTCCCCGCCATCGCCCTGGCGAAGATCCGCGAAGACGCCCCCTTCGACAAGATCTGCTACATCGGCTGCGGCGTCACCACCGGCATCGGCGCGGTGATCTACACCGCCAAGGTCTGGCCCGGCGCCAACGTGGTGGTGTTCGGCCTCGGCGGCATCGGCCTCAACGTACTCCAGGCCGCCCGGATGGTCGGTGCCGACAAGATCATCGGCGTCGACATCAATCCGGACAAGCAGGAGATGGCCCGCAAGTTCGGCATGACCCACTTCATCAATCCGAAGGAGGTCGGCAACGATCACGTCGTCGCGGCGATCCTCGACGCCACGGGCGGCGGCGCCGATTTCTCGTTCGACTGCACCGGCAACGTCAACGTCATGCGCCAGGCCCTCGAATGCTGCCACCGCGGCTGGGGCGAGTCGATCGTCATCGGCGTGGCGGAGGCCGGCAAGGAGATCTCGACCCGTCCGTTCCAGCTCGTCACCGGCCGCGTCTGGAAGGGCTCGGCCTTCGGCGGCGCGCGCGGCCGCACCGATGTGCCGAAGATCGTCGACTGGTACATGGAGGGCAAGATCAACATCGACGATCTGATCACCCACACCATGCCGCTCGAAGACATCAACCACGGCTTCGACCTCATGCACGAGGGCAAGTCGATCCGGTCGGTGGTGGTATACTAAGACGGATCTTGGCTGACACTGCCTCCCTCCCCCTTTGTGGGGAGGGAAAATCCATGCCCCCAGCAGGAGAGCACACATGGAAACCATCTCGAAGGCCCGCGCCCACGGCGGCACGCAGGGCGTCTACAAGCACGACGCGACGACCACCGGCTGTCCGATGACCTTCGCGGTGTTCGTGCCGCCCCAGGCCGAGAACGGTCCGGTGCCGGTGCTGTGGTACCTGTCGGGCCTCACCTGCACCCACGCCAACGTCATGGACAAGGGCGAGTACCGCAAGGCGGCGGCCGAGCACGGCGTGATCATCGTGGCGCCCGACACCAGCCCGCGCGGCGCCGGCATCCCCGACGAGGACGGCAACTGGCAGTTCGGCTCCGGCGCCGGGTTCTACGTTGACGCCACCCAGGCGCCCTACGCCACGAACTACCGGATGTGGAGCTACGTCACCGAGGAGCTGCCCGCCCTCATCGCCAAGGAATTCCCCGCCGACATGACCCGCCAGGGCATCTTCGGCCACTCCATGGGCGGCCACGGGGCGCTGACCATCGCGTTGACCTATCCCGACCGCTTCAAGTCCTGCTCGGCTTTCGCCCCGATCGCCCAGCCCTCCACGGCCGGATGGTCGAAGCCGGCCTTCGAGAAGTACCTCGGAACCGACACCGCCGCATGGCGCGCCCACGACGCCACGGCACTGATCGAGGACGGCCACCGCTTCCCGGAGTTCCTGGTCGATCAGGGTACGGCCGACAGCTTCCTCGACGACGGCCTTCGCCCCTGGCTGCTCGACGAGGCCTGCAAGACGGCCGGGATCGCCCTGACCCTCAACATGCGCGAGGGCTACGATCACTCGTACTACTTCATCTCGACCTTCATGGCCGATCACATCGCCTGGGCCGCCGCCCGCCTGAAGTAGTTTTTGGTCTCTCCGGCCTCCAGGGCCGGGGAGACCTTCGCGTCACGAGCGGACTTCGCGCTTGGCGACGAAGTTGAACTCCTCGACGAGAACATCCTTCACCACGTCGGCGCCGAGTCGCGCGTTGACCGCCTTGCGGACCTCCGCGAGGCGCTGGGTGACGTTGTAACGCGACAGGCGTTTGAAATCGATCTGCGGGTCGGCGTAGATCTGCCGGAAGGTCTCGTCGACCACGAAGGCGTTGGGTGGCACCGGAAGAGTGTGCATCAACCGCGCATCGGCAGTGAAGACAAGAACCGCAACGATGTAACCCTGCACCTTGCCGTCCGCCACCATGGGAACATTGATCGGCGGCAGCTTCTGGTACTGTAGACCCTCGAGATACGGCTCCTCCTTCTTGGCGAACAGACCGCTGCCCCAGGTCACCGCCCCGTAGCAGGACAGGATGGTGACGGCGCAGATCCACAGGCCGGTGAAGAGGATTTTCATGCGCTCACGCCTGGTGCCGATAGGGGATCAACGGCGCAGGTGGCCGGAATAGGTGCCGTCGGATTCCGAATCCCGGATCGCCTGGGTGACGATCTCCGAGATCTCCTCGACGGCGCGCAGGTGCTGGCCGACGACGCCCTGGTTGCGGTTCAACGCCCGGCTCAGGCGCGCGAGCTGGTCGGCGACCTCGGGCGCGATTTGGTCCGGGTCGAGGCCCCGGGTCAGGCGGGTGAGTTCGAGGAGGCTCTGACTCTTGCGCAGGTTCACCGCTTCCTGATCGAACGGACGGTGGGTCAGGAGCGCCTCCGTCTCGGCTGCGACGACGGCTTCGAGCCGCTTCAGGGATGCGATCAGCATGGTCGGTCCTTTCACGCGCCCGTCGCTTGATCGACCGAGCCGGCCGGGCGGATCTTGTCCGGGGCGGTCTTGTCCGGGGCGGTCTTGTCCAGCGACGTCTTCTCCAGGGGACGCGCGGCGTCCAGCATCTTGGCGATGCCGAGGCCGCCGGCCTTGGCGACCTGGGTGCCGATCTGATCGGCGAGCATCGACTTCCAGATGCCGCCGGCATTGCCCTTGCCGAACACCGACGCGGCCTTCGACGGCATCATGGTCTCGACGAACTGGCGCAGGACGAAGGCCTCGAACTGCTTGTAGGGATCGCCGATCTTGCCCGCGCCCGAGATCACGTTGTCGGTTTGGAGCGCCGTGAGGGTCGAGCGCGCGTCGAGGGGCATGTGCACGGACGTGCCGGCCATGCGGTACGCGTCGTTGAAGGCGGCCGGATCGGTGGCGCCCGGCGCAGACAGCTTGGCCGTCGCCTCCTGGTAGCGCGCCGGATCGGCGGCCCGGGCCACGTCGAGAACGATGTCGGTGGGAGTGGAGATGCTCATGGCTGCCGCGACGCTTCGAAGGGAATGGCCCGTCGGCGATAGGGGATAGGCCCCGTGGCTTTCGGGAGGCTTGCGTGGGAAAGGCTTGCGTCGGAAAGGCTTGCGTCGGGAAGGCTCACGAGGCGCCGCCACGGGCGGCCAGCAGGTCGAGCTGTTCCAGCATGTCGGCCCGTTCGCGCTCGCGGGCGCGGGTTTCGGCCAGCGCCTCGACCTGGCGCCCGACGCGCTTCTCGGCGAGGCCCCGCTCGCGCACGAGCCCGGCCCGATGGGTGGCGGTGGCGTCGAGTTGCGTCGCCTCCCCGGCCAGGGCCTTGAGCCGGCGCGCGGCGGCATCGAGGAACAGGCCGTGCATGGTCTCGCCGGCAAGCGTCGTGAGCATCGCCGCGCGGTCGGCCTCGACGCGGGCGAGGTCGCGCCGGGTCGCGGCGAGGTCGCGCTCGGCGATCCCCCGCATCTGCTCCTGCACGGTGAGGAGCCGGCGCGCGCGCTCCAGGCGCTGGCGGGTGGTGACGGCCATGCCCTAACCCCGTCGCAGGTAGTCGACGTAACCCATGAGGAACTGTGTCATGAACTCGTTCGAGAGGTAGTAGAGCAGCAGCAATCCGCCGAACATGATGAACGGCGTCGCGATGAAGTAGACCGGGATCTGCGGCACCAGCTTGTTGATGAAGCCGGCGGTCAGGTTCACTGCCACGGCGTAGACGATGAACGGCGCGGTGATGCGCAACGCCAGCACGAAGGCGGTGCCGATCTGATCGACGATCCGCACCAGGGCGGCCTGGGTGCCGATGCCCTCGCCCGGCGGGATGCGAGCGTAGGAATCGACCAATCCGCGAAACAGCTCCCAATGCAGGTCTGCGGCGAACAGCAGGGCGGTGGCCGCCATCATGATCAGGGCCTCGACCGCCGGCACCGGATCGGTCCCCTCGGCCACGGAGCCCGGCATGCCGCCGAACCCCACCATGGTGGCGGCGGCATTCATCGCCGTTTCCAGCACCGTGAAGAAGATCCGTCCGAGAAAGCCGATCACCAGCCCCGTCATGGTCTCGCTGGCGATCCAGGCCAGGGTGGTGGCCGGGTCCTGTGCCGCCAGCCGGCCCTGGAACAGCGGCTGGATCAGGGGCGTCATGGCCAGCGACGCCGTGAGGGCGATGAGCAGGCGGACCTGCCCGGGCACGCGCGGGCTGGAGAAGCCCGGCACCACGAGGAGGCACCCGCCGACCCGGCAGAAGATCAGGAAGGCGGCCAGAATGCCCTCGGGTGCCCCGGCGACCACGCGCAGTGGCCTTACGAGATCGTCCCGAGGGACCGGATCTCCACCCCCCGGGCGATCTCGAGGTGCGAGAGCACGGCGAGCGTCGGGTAGAGCCGCTCGATGATCATCCGCACGTAGGGGCGGGCATCCGGCGCGGTGACGAGGGCGAAGCTGCGGGTCTCGCGCATGTGCTTGCGGATCGCCTCACCGGCTTCCGTGCCGAACTGCTCGACGAGGCGCGGATCGATGTCGAACTCGACGACCTCGCCCTTGGCGTCGCGCTTGAGGCTCTGGTGGAACGAGAGGTCCCAGGCGCTGCCGAGCCGCAGCACCGCGAGCGTCCCGTTCTCGGCGAGATCGCCGCAGATCTGCTGGGCGATGCGCATGCGCACGTGCTCGGCGATCTGTTCGGCGCGGCGGGCGTGCGGCGTGATCTCGGCGACCGCCTCGAGAATGAGGTGGAGGTTGCGGATCGAGACCCTCTCGGAGAGCAGGAGCTTCAGCACCGCCTGGAGGCCCGAATACGAGATCTGCGACGGGCAGATCTCGTCGAGGAGACGCTTGTACTCGGGGTCGAGGCGGTCGAGGAGGCCGCGCATGTCCTTGTAGGACAGGAGCTGGGGCAGATTGTTGCGGATGACCTCGGACAGGTGGGTGAGGAGCACGGACGCGCCGTCGATGGGCTCGAAGCCGCCGCGCCGTACTTCGGCCCCGTAGGAATCGAGCACCCAGCGGGCCTTCATGCCGAAGGCCGGCTCACGGACTTCGTCGCTCGGCACATCCGGGACGGGTCCATCGCCGACGACGACGAGGAGTTGGCCTGGGCGGATCTCCTGGGTCGCCGCCACGGTGCCGTGGATGAGGATCTGGTAGGATTTCGGAGCCAGCGCAATGCTGTCCGTGAGCTTGATGTCGGGGACGACGAAGCCGTACTGGCGGGCGAACTTGCGGCGCATCTTCGCGACCCGATGCGACAGCTCGGATTGCGAGGTGGCGAACTGGGCCGAGATCTGGCGCCCGAGGCAGAGCTCGATCTCGGGGGTCTTGAGCGATTCCTTGACGGACAGGGATTCCCGGGCGGCGAGTTGCTTCTGGTCCTCGACGGCGAGTGTCCGGGCATCGACCACGGCCTTCTGCGCGGCGATCTTCTTCGGGATGGCGTAGGCGGTGAACGCCATCAGCCCCGACAGGACCATGAACGGCAGGAAGGGCAGGCCCGGCACCAGGGCGAACAGGAACATCAGGGCGGCGGCGACGGCGAGCGCGCGCGGATAGGCGCCGAGCTGGCCCATCACCGCCTGCTCGGCGGTGCCCCGGGTCCCGCCCTTCGAGACGAGGAGGCCCGCCGCCAGCGAGACGATCAGGGCCGGGATCTGCGAGACGAGCCCGTCACCGACCGAGAGCTTGGTGAACACGTCGGCCGCCTGGCCCAGCGGCATGCCGTGGCGGGTGGTGCCGATGATGATGCCGCCGAAGACGTTGACCGCGATGGTGATGAGCGAGGCGATGGCCTCGCCGCGCACGAACTTCGACGCGCCGTCCATGGAGCCGAAGAACGCGCTCTCCTCCTCGAGTTCGCGGCGGCGCCCCTGCGCCTCCTTGTCGTCGATGAGGCCGGCGTTGAGATCGGCGTCGATGGCCATCTGCTTGCCGGGGATGGCGTCGAGGGTGAAGCGCGCCCCGACCTCGGCGATGCGGGTGGCACCCTTGGTGATGACGAGGAAGTTCACCGTGATCAGGATGAGGAACACCACGATGCCGATGACGAAGTCGCCGCTCATCACGAACTGCGAGAAGCCCTGGATGACGTGACCGGCGGCCGAGACCCCGTGCTGGCCGTTGGCCAGGATCAGTCGCGTGGTGGCGATGCCGAGCGCGAGGCGCAGCAGGGTCGCGATGAGCAGCACCGTGGGGAAGGCCGAGAATTCGAGCGGCTTCTTGATCCAGAGCGCCACCATCAGGATCAGCACCGACAGGGCGATGGAGAAGGCGAGCCCGATGTCGAGGAGGATCGCCGGCACCGGCAGGAACAGGATCGCCAGGATGGCGATGATCCCGGCGGCAAAGCCGATATCCCGCTGGGACTTGCGCTCGATGACGATCGCGTCGCTTGCCGCCATGGCGGATGCCTACCCCGTGAATGAACGGGGCCTTGTCGCGGTTCAAGCTTGCGTGGGGATGGGGGCGTGCCGCTTCATCGCCCCGGGCACGGCCGGCCGTGATAGAAGGGCGCCTCGTCCGAAGGTCGGGCGCGCGGGAGACAAGCCCATGAAAGTCGTCTCATGAAGGTCGTGGCGGATCTGTGCATCGTCCCCATGGGGGTCGGACCGTCGGTCTCGCCCTACGTGCGGGAAATCAAGGCGATCATCGACGCCAGCCCGCTCACCGCCGAGATGCATGCCAACGGCACCAACATCGAGGGCGAACTGAGCGAGATCTGCGCACTCGCCGAGGCCTGCGAGGCCCGCCTCGCCGAACTCGGTGTCGACCGCGTGTTCTTCACGATGACGTTCTCGTCGCGCCGGGACAAGGTGCAGTCCATGGCCGACAAGCTGAAGGCCGTGTCGTAGGAACGCCGTGCCGCAGGAAAGCGAAGCACGCTTTCCGCCTCCTCCCGAGCGCTTTGTGCTGGAGCTTCCCCCCCACCCGGCGCGGCCGGATGGCTCTTCGATCAATTGAGGCCTCGCGCTTGCAGCGGGCGCTCCGTGGCACCACCTCGGCCGCAGGGTCACCATTGAGGATTGGAATGGCGCGCTTCATCGCGATCGAAAAGGCGACGGGACAGGTCTACGGCGACACGGCTCGGTTTGGTCAGGCCGGCGATGTCGATTCGCCCGTCGACGCGGTCTGTCTGTTCGACCGCCAATTCCGACGGGCTCCCCGCGGTTTCGGTCACGTCGGTCCCGCGAGCAAGTCCGCGAGCTACGACGTCTACAAGATCGAGAAGTCCGATCCGGATCGTGCCACGGCGAACGACACCGAGGCCCATACCCTCGTGCATGAACACGGGTCGTGGGTGGTCGCCCTGGTGACCTACAATTCCTGACGCCGGACCGGTATTCGCCCAGCGGCCCGCCAAGACCGCCGGGAGCACCGGCGATGCCGGTCAGAACCCCGTGACGATGCGCCCGTAGGTGGCCTCGGCGAAGGTCGAAATCTGGCCGCCGATGAACGACGAGGTGATGAGGAGAACGAGCAGGATCACCACGATCTTCGGCACGAAGGTCAGGGTGACCTCCTGGATCTGGGTGAGCGCCTGCAGCAGCGCGATGGCGATGCCGATGAGCATCGCCGCGCCGATCGCCGGGCCGGCGCCGACGATCACCGTCCAGATCGCGGCACGCACGAGTTCGAGGGCATCGACCTCGTTCATCCGGTGACCTTTCTCGCGTGGTGATCCGTGATGGGTCGCTCACGCGTCCCGCCCGTTGCCGGTCCTACACGGATTTCAGCCGTGGGGTGAGTGGACTTCACTGCGAGAGCGAGATCCCCTCGGCGAGCAGGACGTCCTTGCCGTTGGTGAGGCGGGCGAGCGCCCCTTCGCTCGTGATCTTCACGGACTGGACCTCGCCGGTGGTGTTGCCGTCGGCGGACGTGATGGTGCGGCCGATGATCTGGTCCGCCTGCGAGAGGAAGCTCGAGGACAGCAGGGAGTCGAGCTTGGAGTTGGTCTTCGTCGCCTGCTCGACCTGCGAGAACGTGGCGAGCTCACCGACATAGGCGGTGGAATCCATCGGCTTCGTCGGATCCTGGTTCTTGAGCTGCGCCATGAGCAGGGTCAGGAACGTGTCCGCGTTCATCGAGGCGGCGACGCCGCTCGCGGATTTCGCCGCGGTGGCGGCCGTGGCCGTCTGCGTGGGGGGGGTGCTGGTGCTGCTTCCGACGGCCATGACGATCGGGTCTCCGGGGTGAGGGCCTTCAGGCCGTGCGGGGAAGAGATGGCGCGCGGCCGGGGCCGCGCGCGGGTGGGGCGGAGAGCTCCGGACCGGCGACGCCGGAGGCTTCGGCGAGCAGGGCCGCCTCCGCCCTGTACAGGCCGCGGATCAGCTTGAGCGCCTCGATGAGACGGTCGGCCTCGACGCAGGCGCCCGCCGCCGCGAGACCGTCGCGGATGTCCGGCTCGGTCACGGCCGCGAGGATGCCGGCCTGGAGCGTCCGGTAGAGGTCGCGTGCGCGCGCGGCGTTGGCGGGCTCCATCACCATGGTCTGGGCCGCGAAGTAGAGCTGGCGCAGGGGCGTCGTCGCCTCTTCGGGCTGGAGCACGTGGGTCTCCAGCAGGAACGTCGCATCGTTGAGAAGTTCGAGGGAGACCTTGCGGTCGACGCGCAGGACGGCGCCGTTGATGAAGACCCGCTCGCCGGCGCGCAGGGACAGGCGCATGCCGGACCTCACCGCAGGCCGTTGCGGATCGAGGCGTTGACCTCGATCAGCGCGGAGAAGCCGTGGGTGGGCGTGCTGAGAACGGCATTGGACTCGCGCATGCTCCACAGGCCGAGGGACACGAGGTCGGCGCGCAGGGCCTCGGGCAGGGCGTTCTCGGGGCTGGTGAGGTCGTCGATGAGGACCGCCCAGAGTTTCTGGATGAACTCGGCCGCCGCCGTCCGGTCGGCCACCGCCGCCGCCGGATGATCGGCGATGCGCATGAGATCGAGCGCCCGGTCGAAGGCGGCGCGCTCGCGTTCGCGGCCGATCTCGGGGGCGTCTTCCAGAATCTCGGCGTAGGAAAACTGGTACATGGCAATCCGCCTCGTTGTGTCCGGGCCCGCCGCGCCGCTGTCGCGTTTCGGGGCTGTCGTGTCCCGCGCACCGGCCAGGCCGCCGCGCCGGGAAAGGGTCGCCTCAGAGGTAGGAGACCAGGCTCAGCTGACGCAGCTGGGCGGTCAACGAGTAGGAAATCTGCATCTGGGTCGTCAGCTGGTCGATCCGCGTCTTGGTCTCGGCGGTATCGATCCCCTCCATCGCCTGCACCTGTTTGTCGAGGAGCGCCTTCTGCGCATCGAGACGGGTGTTCGCATCGGAGATCCGCGCCTGCGCGCGACCGAGATTGGCCTGGATCGACACCAGCCCCTTGCTCGCCTCGCCGAGCAGGCCCGCGACCCGATCGGTCGCGACGGCCTGCACGTCGGCCGGCAGGCGCGACAGGTCGAGGCCCGACGCGACGACGTAGGCCATGGCGAGCCGGCGGATGGCGGGCGCATTGGCCGTCGCGGACGTCTCCACGGTCTCGCTGAGGGAGATGCGGCTGTCGAGGGTGGTATCCGACGCCTTCGACCAGTTGGCCTTCCAGGCGCCGTTGCCGAACAGGGTGTCGAGGGGGCCGCCCTCCGCGAGGAAGGCCTCCATCCCTGCGGCACTCATGGACGTGCCGCCCGCAAGGGTGAAGGCCGCATCGACGGCCGACTTCGCCGCCGATCCGGCTCCGTAGGCAGTCATGGGCGACGCCCCCGTGTTGGTCCCCCCGAAGACGGATTGGCCGTCGGCGGCGGTGTTCAGCACGGCGGTCAGCGCCGCGAGCTGGCTCGCGGCCATGTCCTTCACCACGGCCGCGCGGTCCGCCACCGGTACGCCGATGAGGGTCTTGAGGGTCGAATCCGCGGCCGCCTGGATCTGCTGGAGCGCCGCCTGGGTCGTGCTCAGACGCAGGGTCGCCCCGGCATTGCCGTCCTGCAGCGCCTGAAGCTCCGATTTCTGCTGGCGCAGTCCGAGGGCCAGGCCGGTCCGGCTGCCGAGTTCGAGGCCAACATCGGCGTGACGGCCCGTGGCGAGCTCCTTGGTGCCCTGTGCGATCTCCGTCTGCATTCGCTGGGCGCCGGTGCGCGGTGCGTTCCAGAGACTCAAGGTCGAGGTGGCATTTATCCGCATGGCGATTATCGCACCGCATCCATCAGGGTCTTGAGAAGGTCGTTCACCAGGGTCAGCAGTTTGGCCGAGGCGGTGTAGGACCGTTCGAGTTCGAGCGCCCTCGCCGTCTCGTCGTCGGTGTTCACCCCCACCGCGTTGGACAGGGCGTCGCTCGTGCGCGCCAGCAGGGTCGATTCGTAATCGGCCAGGAACGCGGCCGACTTGCGCTGGCCTTCGAGCCAACCGGCCGACCCCGTGGCGAAGGACAGCAGGCTGTCGCTGGTGCGCAGGCCGGTGGCGGCATCGAAGGTGCGGTCGGCGCCGAGCGCGGACACCAAGCCGCGCAGGCGGTCGGCATAAGCGGCGGCACCGGTGTTGCTGCGGTAGTCGGCCCCGTTCATCCCGCCGTCGCGGAGGGTGTCGAGGGCGCTGCCGGCCATGCGGGGATCGACGGCGGCATTGATGCGGATCTTGGCGGCGAGCCCCGTCTCGGCGACGGGCAACCGGGCCGGGACCCCCGCGGATCCGTCCGTGAACAGGCCCATCAGGGCGGCCGGTCCCGTGCCGTTCGTGCGGGGTTCGGCGAAGGCGGTGACGAGCCCGCCCGCGAGGGCGTCGAGCTGGGTCTCGTAACGCACGGCGACGTCGTCGCGCAGCGTGGCGAGGCCGACGATCCGGCCCGAGCGGGCGGGCATCGGCGAGGCGGCCCCGGTGACGGGCACGCCATCGATCATGACGGCCTTGCCCGTCGAACCGGCACTGAACGCAGCGGTCGGTTCGAAGGTCACCTTGCGTGCGCCGCGCTCGAACAGGGGCACGCCGCTGTCAGTGTAGATCGCCACGTCGTTGCCCGCGCGGACGGCGGTGGTGATGCCGATCTCCTCGGAGAGCTGGGTGAGGATGCGGTCGCGGTCGTCGAGGGCATCGGTGACGTCGGCGCCGATGGCGGTGCCGCGGGTGACGGTCTGATTCGCCGCCTCGTAGGAGACGAGCAGATCGTTGATCCGCACCACGGAGGTCGCCATGGCCGTATCGGCCTGCTGGCGCACGGTCTGGACGGCCGCGGCGGCCGTGTTGAGGCTCCCGGCGAGATCGCGGGCGGCCTCGACGGCGTTGCGTGCCAACTCGACGGAATCGGGCTTGTTGGCCGCCGCCTGCAGGGCGGCGTTGAGAGCACCGAGGCGGGCGGCCGGCGACGTTGTCGAATCGGTGTCGCCGATGGTCTGGCTCAAGGTCTGGAGACCATCGAGCACGGCTTGGCTGCCGGCGGCCTCGGAGGTCGCGAGCATCTTGCGGCCGAACAGGGCCGCGTCGGCGGCCCGCAGGACGTTGACGGCGCTTCCGCCCCCCGCCGTGACAACCGTCGCGATCCGGCGCGCATAGTACGGATCGTTCGCCCCGGCGGTGTTGCGCGCGGTGACGGCGATCTGCGCGGCGGAGGCCGCCAGGGAAGTGCGGGCGCTGTTGAGCGCCAGGGAGAGGCCCATCGTGGGGTTCCTGAGGGAGCGGGCGTGTCGGAGGCGATGCGGACGGAGAGGCCGGGACGTCCAGGGATCGGCGCGGGGCCGGCCGCCGCGATGGTGCCGGCCGACGCGTCAGCGCTTGAGGTTCATCAGGGTCTCGAGGAGCTCGTTGCCGGTCATGAACACCTTCGAGTTCGCCGTGTAGACGCTCTGGGATTCGATCATGGCCGTGAGTTCGGACGAGACGTCGACGTTGGACTGCTCCAGGGCGCTCGACTTGATGGAACCGAGCCCGGAAAGGCCGGCGAAGCCGATCTGGAGGTCGCCGGAGGTGCTGGTGGGCAGGTAGATGTTGCCGGCGCGCGGCTCGAGGTTGTCGGGGCTCGCGACGTTGGCCAGCGGCACCTTGAAGGCGAGGGCGCGGCTGCCGTCCTCGTAGAGGGCATAGACGGAGCCGTCCGAAGCGAAGTCCGAGCCCGTCACCGCCGAGGGCGCCTTGCCGTCTGCGGTGCCCTTGAGATCGTAGCTACCGGCGAGCTGGGTGATCTTCGACATATCGAGGTTGATCGACGTGCCGTTGGCGGCGGCCAACCGGGAGACCGCCGCCGTGACGGCCGCCGGATCGGAGATCTGGCCGTTGGCATCGAAGCCCAGGGTCACGGTCGCGAGGGCCGTGTTGTTGCCCGGGACGTAGACCTGCGCCTGCCACTGGTTGGCCGTGGGGGACTTGCCGAGGACGATGTCGAGCGTGACCTTGTTGCCGAGCTGATCGTAGGTCACCATGGAGGTCTTCTTGGTGTAGACCGTATCCGACAGGGGGGCGGCCAGGGGTGCAGCGTCGGCCGGCAGGTTGCCGCTGATCGTCGCCGCCTTGGTCGCCGTGGCCCTCATCCCGAGGGTGGAGACGTTGACCGGCACCATGTTGGCGGTGCTGTTGAGGGCCGGTGTCGCCTCGCCGTTCTCGCCCACCGCGTACCCCATGAGGGTGAAGCCGCCGGAATTGACGAGGTTTCCCGTCGGCCCGTCCTCGACGAAGTTGCCCGAGCGGGTCAGCGACGTGGCATTGTTGCTGTCGCGCACCACGAAGAAGCCGTTGCCCTGGATGGCGAGATCGGTCTTCGAGGTGGTGAAGGAGACGGGGCCCTGCGCCGAGACCGAGCGGCGGATCACCGTCTCGACGGCGCCGGAATTGTAATCGCCGGTGCTGCTGGAATCGAGGATGAGGGACGAGAACTCGGTGCCGGTGCGCTTGTAGCCCGTGGTGCCGGCGTTCTGGATGTTCTCGGCCACCGTCGAGATGCGGCTCGACTGCGCGTTCATGCCGGAGACGCCGGTGCGCAGGACGCTGATGAGACTCATGGGATGACCTCGGTGAAACGGCGGGCCGTGCTGGACGGCACTAAAGGCAGGATGGCTTGCGCGGGGCTGGTCGCGTCCTTGGGCGTCAGCTCCGCAGGGATTGGGCGAGTTCGAGGAAGGCGTCCGCGCTCGGGGCCATGCCGGGCTCCTGGCGCAGGGCCTCGTAGATGCGCGGCACGAGGAGGATGGCCTGATCGAGTTCGGCGTCCTCGCCGGCGCGGTAGCCGCCCATGAGCCTGAGGTCGCGGGTCTCCTCGAACCGCGCCATCATCGCCTTGAGGCGACGCACGAGTTCGCGTTGCTCGGGCGTCCACACGGCGGTGGCGAGACGCGAGATCGAGCCGAGGAGATCGACGGCCGGGTAGCGGCCCTGCTCGGCGATGGCCCGGTCGAGGACCACGTGACCGTCGAGGGTGCCGCGGATCGAGTCGGCGACGGGGTCGTTGTGGTCGTCGCCGTCCACCAGCACGGAGAAGATGCCGGTGATGGAGCCGGAACCGTCGCGGCCGGGGCCGGCCCGTTCGAGGAGGCGCGGCAAGTCCGAGAAGACGCTCGGCGGGTAGCCCCGGGCCACCGCCGGCTCGCCCGCCGCCAGGGCGACGTCGCGGGCCGCATGGGCGTAGCGGGTCACGGAATCGACGATGAGCAGCACGGAGTCGCCGGCATCGCGAAATGCCTCGGCGATGGCCATGGCGACCTTGGGCGCCTGGCGCCGCATCATCGGGCTCTCGTCGCCGGTGGAGACGACCACCACGGCCTTGTCGAGGTTGCCTGCCATCGGGCCTTCGAGGAACTCGCGCACCTCGCGGCCGCGCTCGCCCACCAGGGCGACGACGACGCTGTCGAAGCCGGTGGCGCCGGCGAGCATCGCGAGCAGCGTGGATTTGCCGACGCCCGAGCCCGCGAAGATGCCGATGCGCTGCCCGAGGCACAGGGGGGTGAACAGATCGAGGGCCCGCACGCCGGTGCGAAGCGGCGCCTCGACCCGGCCGCGCGCCATGGCGGGCGGCGGAGCAGCGTCGATGGGCACCGCGCGCGGTCCCGGCACGAGCGTGCCACGCCCGTCGATGGGGCGCCCCAGCGCGTCGATGACCCGGCCCTTCCAGCCCGCATGGGGCCGCAGGGTCGGGTCGCCGAGGCGATAGGCCGGCGTGCCGATCCCCGCCTCGATGCGCGCCTCGAACGGCTTCAGGGTGACGCCGCCGGCATCGATGCGGACCACCTCGCCGACCTGCTCGCGGCCGCCGACCCGGAAACCCATCCGGTCGCCGAGCTTGAGGAAGGGGGCGACGCCGCCGACCCGGGCGGCGGTCGCGGTGACTTCCTGGATCGGACCCGCGACCCGGACCAGGGGCAGGGCCTCGCGCCCGGAGGCGAGGGCGGCGGCAAGCCGGTCGATGACGTCCGGGCCGGCAGCGGCTTCGGTGGGTTCGCCCTGCATCACCTCAGCCCTGCGGGCTCAGGGAACGGATGGAACCCTGGAACGAGGATTCGGTCTCGGCGGTGAGGTTGGCCGCGCTCTCGAAGGCGCGCTGGATGGTGATGAGCTTCGTCATCTCGAGGATCGGGTTGACGTTCGAACCTTCGACGAAGCCCTGGACCATGCCGGTGCGGGTGAAATCCTGGACGGGCCGGGCCGGAAGGCTCGAAGCCACGCCGTTCGATTCCGCCCGCCGCAGGGTGCCCTTGGGGTCGAGGGTGAACAGGCCGATGGAGCCGACCTGGTTCACGCCCTGCGAGACGCTGCCGTCGCGGCCGATGGTCGGCGGTCCCTGCTGGGGATCGAGGAGGATCGGGCCGCCGCCCGCGTCGAGGACCGGCAGGCCGCTGACGTTGCGCAGGCGCCCCGTGGCGTCCATCGTCAGGCGGCCATCGCGGGTATAGACCGGCCCGCTCGCGCCGCCGACGCTGAACCAGGCATCGCCCTGGATCGCCACGTCGAGGGGGGAATCGGTCTTGGTCACCGGGCCGGACTTGGTCTGGAGGTAGGTGTCGCCCGAGGAGGCGAAGGCGATCGCGCCCTTGCTCGCCTGGGCGAGGAGGGCCGAGAACTTGGTGTCCTCGGCGCGGTAGCCGGAGGTCGCGAGGTTGGCCACGTTGTTGGCCACCGCATTCATGCGCTTCTCGACGGCGATCTGGCCCGAGAGCGCGACGTAGAGGGCGTTCTGCATGGCTCAGGCGTTCCCGAACAGCGCGAGGATCGGATCGGACGCGGTGTTGTTCTGCGCATCCCAGATCGCGGTGAAGCGCTTGATGAACTGATCGAGCTTCTGTGGGTCCCGGAAGCTCGCGAGATCGACCTTGCTCTCGATGAGTTCGGCCTGCCGGGCGAGGGCCTCGGACGAGGTTCCTCCGGCGGGCAGGCCGAGCACGGTCTTGACCACCTGAGACAGGGCCGAGTCGCCGAGGATCGCGTAGCCGCTGGTGGCGCCCCCCGCCATGCGGGCGAAGTAGAGGGCGAGGCGCACGCCGGTGTCCTCGGCGCCGGCATCGCTCTCAAGGGTCTGGCGCAGGTAGGCCTCGGTGACACTCTTGGCTTTCGCGTCCATGGGCAGATCGGTGCCGAAGCCGATGTCCAGGGGGGTCTGCCCGGCCCCCGACGGGGCGACGTTGCGGATCGCGAGCGTCCGGTTGGTGCCGCCGGCCTCGTAGAGGGTGTCGGCCGCGAGGCCGGTGCCGCCCGCGACGCCATCCGCGCCCAGGTTGGCGTAGGCCGTGGTCTCGAAGAACAGGTTCCTGCGGACACCGATGCCCACCTGGACCTTGCCCGCGAGGTTGCCGTCTCCCGAGGCGGCGATCTGCCCGTTGATGGCGGCGGCGATCTCCTCGGCCGTGACCTGGGACAGATTCTGGACGACGGACGCCAGGGTCTTGTTCGACAGGACGATGGTGGCCGACCTCGTCGTCGCGGCATCGACACGGGTGGAGAGCTGGAACGAGACCGCGTTGGTGCCGGAAAAGTCGAAGGTTCCGGACAGGTCGAGGGCACCGTTCAGCTGCGCGGTGCCGGCGGCGGTCGGGCCCGCCTCGGTGATCGTGCCCGCACGGCCGGTGGCGGAGGCGCCCTGCGCGAAGTCGAAGGCGCGCGCGAAGGCGACGTAGCGGTCGTCGGCGAGGCGGTTGGCGAAGCTCGCCCGCGTGTCCGTTCCCTCGGTGAGGACCTTGCGCATGAACGCCTTGGCGTAGGTCATGTCCTCGAGGCCGAACGCCTTCATGGCGTAGGTGTAGAGGCGGCGGTCGCCGAGGAAGGCGTCGATGGAGGTCACGCTGCCGATGTTGGCCTGGAAATACGCCGTCTCGCGCGCGACTTCGGGCGCTGCCGCCTTGCGGGCCAGGGAGGCCGTCAGGTCCTTGGTGATCAGCGTGTAGTTGGTGAAGGTGCTCAGCACGCGAAGGTCTCCCGGTCGGCGGCCCGGGGCGCGCGCACGAGGATAGGGGCGGCGCGGGCGATCATCGTTTGATCCGGCCTGGATGAGGGGCGGGGGTCAGAGCCGTGTCGGCCCGATGATGGTCTCGGAGGTGACGACGACCCAGCCGGCCCCCGTCGGCTGGATCGAGATGACCCGGCCGGCGCCGGGCAGGACCGCGCCGGGCACGATCTGTCTCAGGCCGTTCGGACCTTCGACCCAGGCCCCGTCGCCGGAGACCCGGCGCAGGACGTAGCCGCGCGCCGCGACGCCGGGTCCGGCCCGGTCCGCGGGGTCGGAACGGCCGAGTTCGGGGCCGGCGGGCCGATCGGGCAGCGCGCCTGTGGTGGTCGGGTCGAGATCGAGGACGGCGGTCCGCACAGGTGCGACGGGCTTCTTCCAGGCGAAGGTGCCGATGGAGGCCGGGAGGAAGCGTTGCACGGCGTAGTCGTGGGTGCCGCTGGTGATGGTGTAGACGGCGAACCCGCTCGAGGCCGCGGCGAGCACGAGGCAGACCCCGATGGCCGCCCGCTCGAACGCCGCGTCGCGGGCGCGCCGCAGGGCCTGGGCCCCGGCGAGCGGGCGGCGATGGGCGGGCACGGGTGTGAGGCGAACGGGCATGGCGCCTGGAGCGAAGGAGTTCCTGAGCCCCGAACGTTGCGTGGATATGGTTTACGAAAGGTTAATCCGGCCGGCCTCCCCGGGCGCATGCGGCCGAGTCGTTAACGATGATGGGTGATAGCCGCAGCGAGCGGCGTGGGGGTCAGGGCGAATGACGGACGGACAGCGCGAGGCGGAGGGTCGGGCCGGGACCGTACGGCCGCGCTCGCCCCGACGCCACCGGGTGATGCAGCAGGGCCGGATCGTCCTCGGGCCGGACACGCTCCTGCCCTGCGTGGTGCGCGATCTTTCACCGGCGGGCGCCAAGATCGTGCTGTCGCGACCCATCCCCCTGCCGGACAGTTTCGATCTCGTCATCGCCGCCCACGACCTCAGGACGGTGTCGGTCCGCCTGCGCTGGCAGCGGGGCGAGGTCGCGGGCGTGCGGTTCGCACCGGCAGGCGATCCCGCCCCCTGAGACTGTTTTCCGGATGATCCATTCGGAGACAGTCTCAGGCAGCCCGCGCGGCGCCTGAGCGAAGCCCAAATCCGCATCGCGAAGCGATCGACCGGATTTGGTGTGAGACGGTGCATTCGGGCACAGGGCCGGGCCGGTGCGCTTAAGCGCTTGCTAACGCGCTCCCCGCAGAATGCATCCATCGACAAACGGTTCTCCCCACGGAACCGGCACGAGTTCGATGCGAGTGCAGTGGATGAACCGATCTGGTTCATAGACATGACGTCGCCCCACTGGTCCGGCGAAAACCCGGAATGTAATGAATCGTGACTTGAGAACGAAGACCTTTATCTTCGGGCGCTTTTCACGACAGGTCGGCCGACTGCCGAATTACAGAAACTCCCGTAGAATTTCAGTCCCGGATCACACCCGCCATGACCAGCCTGCTGACCAACAACGCCGCGATGACGGCGTTGACGACCCTGAAGAGCATCAATTCGCAGATCGACATGACGAGCAACCGGGTCTCCACCGGCCAGCGCGTGTCGAACGCTTCCGACAACGCAGCCTATTGGTCCATCGCCACCACGGTGCGCACCGACAACGCCTCCCTCAGCGCCGTGAAGGACTCCCTCGGTCTCGGTTCGTCGGCGGTGGACACCGCCTATAACGGCCTGAACAGTGTCCTTTCCAACCTGCAGAACCTGCGCGCCAAGTTGCAGACCGCCCTCCAGCCCGGCGTGGATCGGACCAAGGTCCAGACCGAAGTCGCCGCCATTCAGAATCAGATGAAGGGTACGGCCGACTCATCGGTGTCGAGCGGCCAGAACTGGCTCTCGGTGGATTCCAGCGCCGCATCCTATCAGGACGAGCGTTCCGTGATCGCGGGTTTCTCGCGTGACACGACCGGAACGATCAACTTCTCGAAGGTCAACATCGATGTCGAGGCAATCAAGCTCTACGATGTGACGAGTTCAACGGTCGTATCGACGGGCACCGCCGGTAGCGTCGTTGGATCGACGTCCCTCACCGGCACCGCCGCATTTCGTCCGGCGGATCCCGTTGCAACGCGTGGGACTGCCAACTTCAGCGGACAGAACCAGGAAATCTTCAGCCTGACCCTCGACGACGGCAACACGGCGACCATCCGCCTCGATCAATCCACCCTTGCCTCGGCCGTATCCAACCTCGCGAAGGTGACGACGGAAGAGTTGATTTCAGCCATCAACAACCAGATCGCGGCCGACACGGCGGTGACGCCGCTCGCCGGCAAGGTCAAGGCCTCCCTCGATTCCGGTGGCCGGCTGACCTTCCAGACCACTGCGACCGGCACGGGCACCAACGCCAAGCTCACCATCCTCAACCTGGCTGCCGTGAACGATGGCGGAATCACGGCGGGCGTGAAACTCGGGATCGGTTTCGGCACCGGCGTTGCTGCGACGGACGCCCGAAAGGGCGAAGGCACGGCCGCGTCCACGACCAGCGGACAGGGCATCCTCGATACCGTGAACGTGGGTACCGGGTTCTCCATCGCCTCCATCAACATTTCGGGCCTCGTCGGCACGGCGGGTGACACCAGCCTCAGTGCGATCATCACACAGGTCGACAAAGCCATCGCGTCCGTGACCGACTCGGGCACGAAGCTCGGTGCCAGCAAGACCCAGATCGACGGTCAGAAGAGCTTCGTCGATACGCTCATGAAGGCCAACGACCGCACCATCGGCATCCTGGTCGACGCCGACATCGAAGAGGAGTCCACCAAGCTCCGGGCCCTTCAGACCCAGCAGCAGCTGGCCGTTCAGTCGCTCAGCATCGCGAACTCCTCCAGCCAGGGCGTGCTCTCGCTGTTCCGGTAAGATCGAGCATCGTCCCCGGGCTCCGCTCCGGGGACGGTCGCGCTCGAACGAAAGAACCCGCGTTCTCCTTCGAGAGCGCGGGTTCTTTCGTTTGAGCGGATACAGAAAGCGCCGTCAGCCGACGAAGGTGTACCCCGCCAGGCGCTTGGCCTCGATGGGATCATAGCCCAGGCGCATGCGCAGCTTCTTACGCAGCTTGCTGATGTGGCCCTCGACGACGCTCTCCTCCACGTCGCTGCCGTGGTCGGCGTAGACGGCGTTGAAGATCTGGGCGCGGGTGAGCTGGCGGCCGCGGTTGCGCGCGAAATATTCGAGGATGTGGCGCTCGCGCCGGGGCAGCGTCAGGCTGGTGCCGTCGATCTCGGGATCACGGCCGTCGGTGTGGATCTTGAGGCGGCCGGCCTTGTCCTGGGCCGCGCCCTGCCCCTCGCCCCGGCCCATCCGCCGGCGGATGGCTTCGGCACGGGCGAGGATCTCGCGGACATGGACCGGGCGGCGCACCACGTCGTCGATGCCGGCGGTGAACAGGTCGAGGGTCTGCTCCAGGGAGCGGGTCTCGTTGAGGGCGATGATCGGGGCGTGCGACAGGCTGCGGATCGCCGCGGTGCTGCGGGTCCGGTTCGCGGATTCTCCGAGCACGAAACCCTGCACGGCGGCGAGGTCTCCGGCCGGGGCGGTGTCGAGCCAGGCCTGGAACGCGTCCGCCGCGAGGCTGTGGGCGGTGACGCCCTGGGCGCCGAAGCCCGCAACGGTCTCGCTCGCCACGCAGCTACGCTCATCGACCACGATGTACATGACGCCGTCTCGCTCCACGCATGCGGGTTCGCCCGGCCAAGCACAGCCGTGCACCCGATCTGCTTCGATTTCGGTTTGATCTTGAATCGCACTTCGCACGGCGTCGACGGACACTTGGATAACCCGGACGAAACCTGGACTATCCTCGACACATCCGCCGCGACGCGGCGCCGTTTGGTGGTATCGTTTTGTTAAGAAAATGGTTAATTTTTTGTTAAGTGGGGTGGCGCCCCGTCACTGTCCGGCCGTCTGTTGCGGTCGCGCCGCACCCGGTACCGCCAAGGCGTGACGCCAAGCCGAAACGAAGTCGAAACGCCAAACCGAAACAGGGAGCATCATGGGACTGATCCAGGACCTCGTCGGACGCTTCACGCAGAACGTCGCCGCCTATGTCGGCGACCGGGTGCTGATGGAGGCGGCGGTCTCGGCCGCCGCCAACGTCATCCTGGCCGACAGCGAGATCGACGAAGAGGAGGTCGAGACGGCACTCGCGGGCATGCGGGCCAACCCGATCCTCGAGAAGGGCTACGACACGCTGAAGCTCGAAGCCGAACTGTTCGAGGCCCTGGAGCGAGCGCGCACCCGGGCGGGCCGCGCGGAGAACCTCCAGCACGTCGCGGGGCTCGTCGGGCGCGAGGCGGGCCAGCGCGAGGCGGTGTTCCTCATTGCCGCCGATGTCGCCGATCAGGCCGGCATCAGCGCCGTCGAGCATCGCGCCCTGGCCGAGATCGCCACGGCCCTGAGCGTGGACAAGGACCGGCTTCTCGGAGGCCAATCCGGCGCGTAATAATGTATAATCTTGGGCCGATCAGCGACTTCGCCAGTCATGGCCAGCCGCGATACCCGTCCCGAGCCCCTCCAGGGCCTGGAAACAGGTCCCGGGGATAGTTCGGGCACAATGCATATGTGCAGCGCAACAGCGCTTAAACGCACCGCACCACGATCCGTGACACTCTTGCGAAGTCGAGGGGCGGCCTCTACGCTCGGCTCAGCCAACAAGACTTCCACGACACCGAAACCGGCACAATAGATCCTGCCGCCTGACATCGACAGTGGAGGCACGGGGAGGAGAACGGGGCAATGAAGAAAAATAAGGTCATCTCGGCGGAAGAGGCCATCGCGCTCATCCGGCAGAACGATGTCGTGACCACAACGGGCTTCGTTCAGAGCTGCATTCCGGAGGCGCTGCACGCCGCCCTGGAGAAGCGCTTCGTCGAGACCGGCGCCCCGCGCGACCTCACCCTGATCATGACCGCTGGTGCCGGCGACAGCAAAGGCCTCGGGACCGGGCGTCTCCACCACGAGGGCCTGCTCAAACGCGTCATCGCGGCGAATTTCGGCCGGATGCCGAAGGTCGCCAAGGCGGCCCAGGAGAACAAGATCACCGGCTACAACCTGCCCCAGGGCGTGATCTCGCAGCTCTACCGCGCCTGCGCCGCCGGCCAGCCGGGACTGTTCTCCAAGGTCGGCCTCCACACCTACGTCGATCCGCGGCACGGCGGCGGCCGCGTCAACACCCTGACGCAGGACGAGATCGTCAAGGTGGTGGACGTGGATGGCGAGGAGTGGCTGTTCTATACCGCCACCAAGATCGACGTCGCCTTCATCCGCGGCACCTCGGCCGATCCCGCCGGCAACATCTCCTTCGAGAAGGAGGCGCTCACCCTCGACTGCCTCGCCCAGGCCATGGCGGCGCGCAACAACGGCGGCATCGTCATCGCCCAGGTCGAGCGCATCGTCGACGACGGCTTCCTGCTGCCGAAGGACGTGCGGGTACCCGGCATCCTCGTCGACTGCGTGGTGTTGGCCGAGCCCGAGATGCACCGGATGAACTACGGCGTGCAGCACGATGCGGCGCTCGCCGGCCAGATCCGCGTGCCGGTGACCGGCATGAAGAAGATGGCGCTCGATGCCCGCAAGATCATTGCCCGGCGCGCCGCCTTCGAGCTGCCGCCCAACGGTGTGGTCAATCTCGGCGTCGGCGCGCCGGAGGGCATCTCGGCGGTGGCCAACGAGGAAAAGGTGACGCCCTACATCACCCTCACCACGGAAGCCGGGGCGGTGGGCGGCGTGCTGGCCAGCGGGTCGAGCTTCGGCGCGGCGACGAATGCCGACTGCGTCATCGACCAGAACCAGATGTTCGACTTCTACGACGGCGGCGGCCTCGACATGACCTGCCTCGGGCTGGCCGAGTGCGACCAGCACGGCAACGTCAACACCAGCATGTTCGGCGGCCGCCTCAACGGCTGCGGCGGCTTCATCAACATCTCGCAGAACGCCCGCTGCGTCGTCTTCGCCGGCACGTTCACGGTGGGCGGCCTGGAGACGGTGATCGAGGACGGCAAGCTCCGCATCGTCACCGAGGGGCGCGCGCAGAAGTTCCTGCCCCAGGTGGAGCAGATCACCTTCAGCGGCTCCTACGCGCAGATGCGTTCGCAGCCGGTGATCTACGTGACCGAGCGCTGCGTGTTCCAGCTCACCGACGAAGGCCTGGAACTCATCGAGGTGGCGCCGGGCATCGACATCGAGCGGGACATCCTGCCCCATATGGGCTTCACGCCCATCATCAAGCAGCCGGCGCTCATGGATGCGCGCCTGTTCCGCGACGAGCCGATGGAGCTCCTCGCCGATCTCCTGAACCTCAACCTGTCGGAGCGCGTCAGCTACGATTCCGAGCGCAACATCCTGTTCGTCAACCTCGAGGGCTGGCATGCCCGCGTGAAGAGCGACATCGACGATCTGCGCAAGGTTCTGGTCGGCGCCTGCAAGAAGGCCGGCCAGCGGGTCAACTCCGTGGTCAACCACGACGGGTTCCGCATCAACGAGAACCTCTACGACGACTACGCGAGCATGATCCAATACTTGGCGGCGAACTACTACGCGACCACCACCCGCTACGCCACGAGCGCCTTCCTGCGCCTCAAGATGGAAGAAGCCCTCAACCGGCGCGGGCTCGCCCCGCACGTGTTCGAGCGCAAGGAGGACGCCCACGCCTTCGTGGACGGCCTCGACAAGAAGGTCCGCCGCGCCTCCACGGCCATCGCGTCGGCGGCGTAAAAAACCCCCTCCCGCCTGCGGGAGAGGGTGCCTACGGAACGGGCGGGCCGGGACGAAGTCCCGCAAGAGGGGGGGCGCGACCTTTTCGCAGAGGGCAGCGCTCCCCTCTCCCGACCCGCTCACGCGGGCCACCCTCCCCCGCAGCGGGGGGAGGGGTCTCGCGCTCGAACACCGAAGCACCCAAAAAAATGATCGTCCGCTCGCGTCCGGGTCTTCTGACGATCCTGTTCACCCTGCGCGGCTCGATCCTGCCGCAGGTGGCGCCGAAGGTTCTGGGCATCACCGCCGTGGCGCTCGCCGTGGTGGCGGCGGAGATGCGGTGGCCCGAAGCATTCCCCATCACCGCCGGGGTTGGGCCGTTCACCCTCATCGGGTTGGCCCTCTCGATCTTCCTGAGCTTTCGCAACGGCGCCTGCTACGATCGCTGGTGGGAGGCGCGCCGGGCCTGGGGCTCGCTCATCGTCGAGACGCGGGGGATCGCCCGCCTGCTGGCCGCACTCCTGCCCGAGCCGGAGCATCAGGACCTGCGGCGACGGGTCCTGCGGCGGATCTCGGGGTTCGCCCATGCCCTCCATGCGCAGGTGCGGGGCGGAAACGAGGTCGCGGCCGCGAGCCCCTGGCTTCCGCCCAGCGAGGCCGACGCCCTCGTCCGGGGGCCGAGCGCGGCCGATGCTGTGCTGGTGCGCCTCACCGCCGATCTGGCCGGGGCCTACCGAACCGGCGCCCTCACGGACGTGCTGTTCGGCCTCCTCGAACAGCGGATCGCCGCCCTCTCCCAGGCGCAGGTCGTGTGCGAGCGCATCCACGGCACGCCGTTGCCGTTCGCCTACACCCTGCTCCTGTACCGCACGGCGTGGCTCTATTGCCTGCTGCTGCCGTTCGGCCTCGCGGCCTCCCTCGGCTGGGCGACGCCGCTCGCCGTGGCCCTCGTCGCCTACACGTTCTTCGGCCTCGATGCCCTCGGCGACGAACTCGAGGAGCCGTTCGGCACGGAGCCCAACGATCTGCCGTTGGACGCGCTCCTCCACACCCTCGACGGCGTCGTCCTCGACGCGCTCGGCGAGCCGGCCCCTCCGGCGCTCAAGCCGGAGCGGTATTGGCTGACGTGAGAGACCGACGTCGCCGTTGTCGGCAGAGGCAGGCTGCCCCTTCGATCGCCAGCCAGGAATAGCATTCCGCCCGTCCCCATTCGGCAGCCGCACCGCCGATGCAGGCCTGAGGACGCAGATTTGCCGTCGTGGCGCATTGGTCGACGGGGCGACGACCACAACCAAGCGGTTCACAGTGCGGCGATCGAATGCGACGCCTCGCTCGTCCGTGCAGGTCGTCGAATGCGAGATAGTTCAGCGGGTCGTGCAGGTATCCAGGGACGAACTGTACGACGAGTCCCGCTTCTTCGTATCAGCCAGACGTTTCTATCACGCTGCGGAAACCGACGCGCGATGGCGGAAAGCACGATGAGAAACTCGCGAAATGGGAGACGGCACGCAGTGCGCATGATGCTAGGCGGCAAATACCGCGGCCTCGCGCCTGGTCCGACCATAATTCGATATCGTCAGATTCCAAGTCTCGCAACAGGTACCGCAATACGATCTAGGCTCGATAAATTTCGGTTGTTATTTATTTCGAGGGCACCTGTAGCATAACCTCCGGTGGAATCGATCGCCACAAAAACAAGAGATCAAATGCAATGACTTAGTCTTGCGTATATTCGTATTTACTAGAGATCCGAGCGAATACAATTCAACAATAAAAACAATCCGTAACGGTTTTTTAGAACGTAGTCCCTACTAACACAGATCATATTCAATCGATCCGGTTTCGCCAGTGACACAAGTCACATCATCCAATCGCGCAGGCTTGCTCCTCCTCTGGGGCACGGCGCTCGCGATCCTGGTTCTCCCGGTCAGCGTCATGGCGGTCCCGACCTCGGACACCGTGGCTGTGATTGGTCCGCCTGGGCGCGACACAGCAGCCATCGTGGCACGGGCTAGAGGCACCATTCTGCGTCTCGGCGGCTGGGACAATGTCCTCGTGGTGCGGGCCGGGTCGACCGATTTTGTCGCTCGCCTCTACGCCTCCGGAGCTTGGCTCGTCATAGACGCCCAGTTTGCCACAGCCTGCACGCCATCCTCCCGAATCTGACCAGCGCAATGGACCCCGGCCCGCGATGACGAACCTGGATTCTCTCCGGCAAATTTTCGGCCGATATCTCATCACCCTCCTCTGGATGCATCTCCCGGTCATCGCATTCAGCGCCTGGGTCGCTGGAAATGCGCCGACGGTACCCCTCGTGGTCGCCGGCCTCCTGGCTGGACTCAGCACCTTGGTGTGGTGGAACTCGCCGACAGGCTTGGCCACCCGCCTGGTCTGCAGCCTATCGCTCGTTCAAATGGCCGCGATCCTGATCTCTGCGCTGACGGGGCATCTCTGGCAGATCGACCTGCACATGTACTTCTTCGTCTGCCTGGCAGTGCTGGTCGCGTGGTGCGACTGGACCGTTCTTGTCGTTTGCGCCGCCGCCATCGCCGGTCACCATCTCGCGGTGAACATCGCGATGCCGGCGCTGATCTTTCCCGGTGGAGCCAAGAACTCGGACACGGCACGCGTGGTACTCCATGCTGTCATGCTAATCTTCGAGACGTGCGTGCTGGCCTGGATCGCGCGCACCATCGCGACGGTGTTCGCCGCACAAGCTGCCGCCGAGGGCGCGATCCGGGAGCAAATGGAGCGGATGCGGGCACTGGAATCGGAGACCGTGCTGATGCGGGCCGGAGCGGATACGCAGCGCCGGGCCGCCATGCAGCAGACCGCCCACTACTTTGAATCCACGGTGAGCGGCATCCTGGGCCGGGTCACGCAAGCGGCGGCGGCGATGCAGGACACCGCCCGGGTCATGCGGGGGACGGCGGAGGGCACGACGGACCGGGCCATGTCCGTGGTCGGCGCCGCCGAGAGGGCCGCGCACAACGTCAGCCAAGTGGCCTGTGCCGCCGAGGAACTCGGCGCTTCCGTTCAGGAGATCGGTCGCCAGGTGGCGGAATCGGCGCGGGTGGCACAGGGCGCGGTGGGTCAAGCCAACGCCACCGGTCACCTGGTTCATGCTTTGAGCACGGGCGCAGCCCGGATCGGAGACGTCGTCGGAATGATTTCCGGCATTGCCGGCCAAACAAACCTCCTGGCCCTCAACGCAACCATCGAAGCGGCGCGCGCCGGGGAAGCCGGACGGGGCTTTGCGGTCGTGGCGGCAGAGGTCAAGGAGCTCGCCAACCAGACCGCCCGGGCGACCGAGGACATCACGCAGCAGATCAACGCGATTCAAGGCACGACCGGTGAGGCGGTAACGGCCATCGAGGCGATCGTTGCGCAGATCCGCACGATGAGCCGGACGGCGGACGCCATCGCTTCGGCGGTAGACCAGCAGGGATCGGCGACCCAGGAGATCATTCGCAATGTGGCTGAGGCAGCCACCGGTACCGGGGCAATCACGGCCGTCATCGGCGGCGTCGCCCACTCGGCCGGCGAGACCGGCGAGGCGGCGGCCCGGGCCCTCGCCTCGGCCTCGGAACTGGCGCAGGAAGCCAATCAACTCGGAGGCGAGGTCAACCGGTTCCTCCAAACCGTCAAGGCGGCCTGATTGTGAAGGCTGCCTGACGCGCCAGGGCGTGAGGGCGCGACGTGGCTTCTCCCGAGCCGTCGCCTAGCAAGGGCAATCCGGGTCGACGGCCTGCTGGACGCCGATCGGAATCCACGAAAGTCCGATGCGGCTTCGGGTCGACCACTCAATCCGGCCGGTTCGTACCTGTGGAGTCGGTTCGCAGCACTGCTCGTGATGAACGAAGCGCGTGCCCTGGAACTAGCTGGAACAGGACGGAGCGCTTCGGACTTGCGAACCGAGCATTGCCCGAACCCGAGCCGAAGCATGGCAGAAGACGTCGAGTTGGTGCATTCGGAGCGCGGACGGAGCGGCCCGTGGGGCGGGTTGCAAACCGCAAGGTCGATAGCGCCAAGCCTCATCCGGTTGGCATCTTAAAACAGGCGTCGTGAGACGGAAGACCCATATCCGCCTCCGAGATCTTCCGGAATCGAGGGGACGGGTGTCGAGCGGCACGTCCGCCGCCGTCCCTCGACCGCCGGTCATCCGCCACTCAATACTCCCAGAAGATCCGCTGCAGCTCCTTCGTGTCCTGCGTTTTCGTCAGCGCCACCGCGGCCAGGATCTTGGCCTTCTGCGGGTTGAGGTCGTGGGCCACCACCCAGTCGTACTTGTCGTCGGGCTGCTCGGCGTTGCGCAGGACGAAGCCGTCGCCGACGCGCGACGAGCGGATGATCTGCACGCCCTTCGCGCGGAGGTCCTTCAGGGTGTCGACGAGGTACCCGGCCACCGAGCCGTTGCCGGTGCCGGCGTGGATGATCGCCTTGGCGCCGCCCGCGACCGCCGAGGTGTAGGGCTCCGGGTGCATGTTGCCGGAGCCGTACACGATGGCGACCTCGGGCAGGCTGTCGATCCCGTCGATATTGAACTCGGAGGTGGTGCCGTGGCGCTTCACCGGGGCGCGGAACCAGTAGGTCTTGCCCTCGACCACCATGCCCAGCGGTCCCCATTGGCTGAAGAAGGCGGAGGGCTTGATGTTGACACGCTTGGTGCTGTCGCGGCCGGCCTGGATTTCGTCGTTCATGGTCAGCAGCACGCCCTTGGCGCGCGCCTCCTTGGCGCTCGCCACCACGACGGCGTCGAGGAGGTTGAGGGCCCCGTCCGCCGAGATCGCCGTGGAGGGGCGCATGGAAGCCACCATCACGATGGGCTTGTCGGTCTTCACCACGAGGTCGAGGAAGTAGGCCGTCTCCTCCACCGTGTCGGTGCCGTGGGTGACGACCACCCCGTCGACGTCGTCGCGCTTGACCAGGGCCGAGATCTGCTTGGCGAGCTGGATGAGTTGGGCGTTGGTGAAGCTCTCGGAGGCGATCTGGAACGCCTGCTCGCCGCGCACGTCGGCCACGCCCGCGATGGCCGGCACGGCGGCGATGAGCTTGTCCACCGGCACCTTGGCGGCTTGGTAGGTGGCGCTGTTGGCCGCATCCGCCCCCGCCCCCGCGATGGTCCCGCCGGTGGCGACGATGACGACGCGTGGTTTTGCCGTCACAGCCGCCGGGGCGGTGGTGCCGGGCGCGGCGGGAGCCGGGCCTTCCAGGGCGGCGACGGGCAGGCTTCCCGCCATGAGGAGCGCCAGAAGGGTGGCCGGTGCGGTGCGTCGCATGAATCGGTCCTGGGTCGGTGACGGTGTTCCCGCTATTGTGGCCCGTGCAACCACCCGCGCCCAGGTGAAAAAGACAGCGATGGGCACCATTCGGGGTGCAGCACGCCCGACTTGTCACCGGATCGACGAAAAACTCTCCCGGCCGGGACGGGCCGGGAGAGCGAAGGGCGGCAACGGCGAGACCCTTCAGTCGAGGGCCGCCGCTTCCCGGGTCGGAGCCGGGCGTGGCCGGGACACGGCGACGGTGTCGCCGGTGCGGCTGATCTCGACGGCCTCGGCGGCCGCGCCGCGTTCCTGCGGCGTCGAGAGGGTCACGCTCTGGCCGGAGGCCAGGACGGTCTCGAAGCGGACGGCGCGGGCGGCATCCGTGCGGGCCAGGGTCACGACGACCCGGTAGCCCTTGGGCTCGGCGGTGTAATAGGCCACGCCGGCGAGTTCGCCGAGGTTGATGCTGCCGCCATCGAGCGGCTTGATGGTCTCGGCCGAAGCGGTGCCCGTGAGGGCGGCGGCGAGGGCGGCGGCGGCGGTGAAGGTCCGGAACGTCATGGTGTCGGGTCTCGCGGTGTGGGCAAGAAGCGGTGTGCCCTTGCGTCTGGACCCGATATGCAGTGCGGTGCACCATGGATCAAACAGAACGCATCGATAATGACTATTGACCATGTCGATCTATCACGGATCGACCTCAACCTCCTGGTGGCCCTCGACGCCCTCCTGTCCGAGCGCGGCGTCACCCGCGCGGCCGCACGCATCGGCATCGGCCAATCCGCCATGAGCTCTTCGCTGGCGCGCCTAAGGGTGCTGTTCGGCGACGAACTCCTGACCCGGGCGCCCGAGGGGATGCGCCCGACGCCGCGCGCCCTGGCGCTCGCCGAGCCCGTCCGCACCCTGCTGCGGCAGGTGCAGTCCCTGGTCCGACGCGACGCGGTGTTCGACCCGCGCACGGTCACGCGCACCTTCACCATCGGCCTGCCCGACAGCGCGGAGGTGCTGCTCGGGCCCCGGCTGCTCGCCTACCTGAGGGCGGAGGCGCCCGGGATCAGCCTGCTGCTGCGCTCCATCGACCGCATCCGCATCCTGCAGGAGCTCGACGCCGACCGGGTCGACCTCGGCATCGGCTTCTTCACGGAGGGGCAGACGCATCATAAGCGCCGCCTGCTCTACCGCGACAACTACCTCTGCATGTTCAACGCCGACCTCGTCGGCATCACGCCCCCGATCTCGCTCGCCGATTACGTCCGCTTCCCCCACGTCCTAACCAGCCTGAAGGAGACCGCCCACGGGGTGGTGGACGACGCCCTGGCGAAACTCGGGATGAGCCGGACCCTGGCGGTGACGACGCCGCGCTTCCTCGCCGTGCCGTTCCTCGTGCGCAGCGCCCCGGTGATCACCACCATGCACGCGCGCCTCGCCACCTTCTTCGCCGGGGCACTCGGGCTCAGCGTCAGCCCGGCCCCCGTGGAGCTGGAGGATGTGGCGATCTCGATGCTGTGGCACGCCTCCTACGACGACGATCCGGCCCATCGCTGGCTGCGCGCCACCATCCTTCGCCTTGCCGAGGCCGAGGCGCCGGGCACCGCCTTCGGTGCGGCGCGTTAGGAGCGAACACCGAGGAGGACGCCCATGGCCGACGATCACGACGACACGTCTCAGGATGCCGCGAAAGACACCCGGAAGGCCCCTGAGGGTAAGCCCGCCAACGCGGCCCCGGACGCGGTGATGGACCCCAACGAGAAGACCGACGGCAAGCCCGGCGCGGGTCCCCAGGGCGGCGGCACGCCGGACGACGAGACCGATCCCGGCGGCGGCTGACGCGCCCTTTGCGGGGCGTCCCTTGCCCGCCGGGGCCCCTTGTCGACCGAAGGACCTTTGCCGGCCGGGGGCCACTTGTCGGCCGAAGGCCGACCGGTACGGTATCCCGAAAGGGAGACACGCCATGAACGCCTCCGATTCGGCCCCGGCCGCCGGACCCTCGATCTATGACCGGGATCTGGACAAGAACCCGGCCAACCATCAGCCGCTCACGCCATTGAGCTACCTCGATCGCGCGGCGCGGGTGTTTCCCGACCACGTCGCGGTGATCCATGGGCCCCTGCGCCGGACCTACGCCGACCTCTACGCGCGCAGCCGACGCCTCGCCGCGGCCCTGGCCGCACGCGGCATCGGCCGGGGCGACACCGTGGCGGTGCTGCTCGCCAACACGCCCGAGATGATCGAGTGCCATTACGGGGTGCCGATGACCGGCGCCGTGCTCAACACCCTGAACACCCGCCTCGACGCCGCCGGCCTCGCCTTCTGCCTCGATCACGGCGAAGCGAAGATCCTCGTCATCGACCGGGAGTTCTCCACGGTGGTCGCGTGCGCCCTGGCGCAGGCGACGGTGAAACCCCTCGTCATCGATGTCGACGATCCGGTGTTCACCGGCGACGGCTCGGCCGTCGGCAGCCTCGGTTACGAGGCGCTTCTGGCCGAGGGCGATCCGGCGGCGGATTGGGCGATGCCGGCGGACGAGTGGGACGCGATCGCGCTGAACTACACTTCCGGCACCACGGGCGACCCCAAGGGGGTGGTCTATCACCATCGCGGCGCGGCCCTGCTGTCGCTCGGCAACGTCATCACCGGCAACCTCGGGCAGCATCCGGTCTATCTCTGGACCCTGCCGATGTTTCACTGCAACGGCTGGTGCTTCCCCTGGACCCTCTCGGTGGTGGCCGGCACCCATGTCTGCCTTAGGCAGGTGCGGGCCGGGGCGCTCTACGCGGCGATCGCCGAGCACGGCGTCACCCATCTGTGCGGCGCGCCCATCGTCATGCAGCTCCTCCTCGGAGCCTCCGACGGCGAGCGCCGCCCCCTCCCCCACCGGGTCGCCTTCCTCACCGCCGCCGCGCCCCCGCCCCAGGCGGTGCTGGCCGCCATGGGGGCGGCCGGCTTCGACGTGACCCACCTCTACGGGCTGACGGAGACCTACGGACCGGCGGTGGTGAACGCCTGGCACCAGGACTGGGACGCCCTCGATGCCGATGCGCGGGCCGAGAAGATGGCGCGCCAGGGCGTGCGCTACCCCGTGCTCGAAGGGTTCGACATCCGCGATCCCGAAACCTGCGAGTCCGTACCGGCCGACGGGACGACCATGGGCGAGGCGATGTTCCGCGGCAACGTGGTGATGCGCGGCTACCTCAAGAACCCGTCCGCCACCGAGGCCGCTTTCAAGGGCGGCTGGTTCCGCTCGGGCGACCTCGGGGTGAAGCACCCCGACGGCTACATCCAGCTCAAGGACCGCGCGAAGGACATCATCATCTCGGGCGGCGAGAACATCTCCTCCATCGAGGTCGAGGACGCCCTGTTCCGCCACCCGGCGATCGCCTCCGCCGCCGTGGTCGCCCGGCCGGACCCGAAATGGGGCGAGACCCCCATGGCCTTCGTCGAACTCAAACCCGGCGCTACCCTCGAGGCCGACGCCCTCATCGCCTGGTGCCGCGAGCGGCTGGCAGGCTACAAGCTGCCGCGCCACATCGTGTTCGGGGACTTGCCCAAGACCGCGACGGGCAAGGTGCAGAAGTATCTTTTGCGGGAGCGGGCGAAGGCCGAATGACATGGTCGCCGCCGGATGAGTTCGGTGACGTGGTGAAACGGGTGTCCCCACACCTTCCAGGCGGGGGAGCCGGTCGCGCTCGCGCGATCCGAAGTCGATCTCATCACGACCCCGCCGGACTTTTCGATCCGCAATGGCGCCCATTCAGACTGCGGCGATAACGGTGATGCGATTGCCAGAGGCCCAGCCCAGCACTCCCTAGAAGGGCTAGGATCAGAACGGGCGAAAAGATCCAGATCATGAACGCGGCCTTCTCCCCGTCGCCCGTCGCAAGCCAGCGAATGCCGAGACTGAACGCCAGGAGGCCAGCGGCGAAGGTACCGATCGCGGTCAGGGCGCCGACGAGCAGCGCCGACAGCTTGGGGTGGTTCACTTCGAAACCTCCGCTGCGGCGTTTCGATGTCGCACGGACATCGGCACACCCGATGTTGTCCGCGCGCGAGTTTCGCAAAAAAAGAAAAGGCCGGGCAAATGCCCGGCCTTTTCCCCAGTCCAATGGTGCGGCGCGTTACGCGGCGCCACCCGAGCGCTCGAAGCGCTTGCGCTCGTTGGGGTCGAGGTAGGTCTTGCGCAGGCGGATCGACTTCGGCGTGACTTCCATCAACTCGTCGTCCTGAATCCAGGCGAGCGAGCGCTCCAGGGTCATGCGGATCGGCGGGGTCAGGCGCACGGCCTCGTCCTTCGAGGTGGTGCGGATGTTGGTGAGCTTCTTGCCCTTGAGCACGTTCACCTCGAGGTCGTTCTCGCGGTTGTGCTCGCCGATGATCATGCCCTGATAGACCTTGGCGCCGGGCTCGATCATCATCGGGCCGCGATCCTCCAGGTTCCACATGGCGTAGGCCACGGCCTCGCCCTTGTCGTTGGAGATCAGCACGCCGTTGCGGCGGCCCATCATCTCGCCCTTGTAGGGCTCGTAGGCCTTGAACAGGCGGTTCATGATCGCGGTGCCGCGCGTGTCGGTCATGAGCTCGCCCTGATAGCCGATGAGGCCACGGGTGGGCGCGTGGAACACGAGGCGCAGGCGGGAACCACCCGACGGCCGCATCTCGATCATCTCGGCCTTGCGCTCGGACATCTTCTGCACGACGACGCCGGAATACTCCTCGTCGACGTCGATCACGACCTCCTCGACGGGCTCCAGCACGCCGCCGTCCTCGTCCTTCGACAGCACCACGCGGGGACGCGACACGGCGATCTCGAAGCCCTCGCGGCGCATGGTCTCGATGAGGATGGCGAGCTGCAATTCGCCGCGACCCGAGACGTAGAACGAATCCTTGTCCTCGGCCTCCTCGATCTTGAGCGTGACGTTGCCCTCGGCCTCCTTGAACAGGCGGTCGCGGATCATGCGGCTCGTGACCTTGTCGCCCTCGGTGCCGGCGAGGGGCGAATCGTTGACGATGAAGGACATGGTGACGGTGGGCGGATCGATCGGCTGGGCCTGGATCGGGGTCTCGACCTGCGGATCGCAGAACGTGTCGGCGACGGTGCCCTTCACGAGGCCCGCGATGGAGACGATGTCGCCCGCCTCACCGATCTCGATGGGCGAACGCTCAAGGCCGCGAAACGCCAGGATCTTCGAGACGCGGCCGGTCTCCACGAGCTTGCCCGTGCGGTCCATGACCTTGATGGCCTGGTTCGGCTTGACCGTGCCGGACGCGATGCGGCCGGTGATGATGCGGCCGAGGAACGGGTTGGCCTCGAGCAGGGTGCCGAGCATCCGGAACGCGCCTTCCTCGACCTTGGCCTGGGGCACGTGGGCGAGCACGAGGTCGAACAGGGGCGCGAGGCCGTCCTCCTGCGAACCGTCGGGCGAGGTCGCCATCCAGCCGGCGCGGCCCGAGCCGTACAGGATCGGGAAGTCGAGCTGGTCGTCGGTGGCGTCGAGGGCCGCGAAGAGGTCGAACACCTCGTTCACCACCTCTGTGATGCGGGCGTCGGGGCGGTCGACCTTGTTGATCGCCACGATCGGCTTCAGGCCGATCTTGAGGGCCTTGCCGACCACGAACTTGGTCTGGGGCATCGGGCCTTCGGCGGCATCCACCAGCACGATCACGCCGTCGACCATGGAGAGGATGCGCTCGACCTCACCGCCGAAATCGGCGTGGCCGGGGGTGTCGACGACGTTGACGCGGGTGTCCTTCCAGACGACCGAGGTCGCCTTGGCCAGGATCGTGATGCCGCGCTCCTTCTCGAGGTCGTTGGAATCCATGGCGCGCTCTTCGACGCGCTGGTTCTCGCGGAACGAGCCCGACTGCGACAGCAGCTTGTCGACGAGCGTCGTCTTGCCGTGGTCGACGTGGGCGATGATGGCGATGTTGCGAAGCTTCATAGGGTATCCGGAAGCGAGAAGAGCCCGTCACGCGACGGGCCGCAGGAATGCGGCCGGCTGCGCCGGGTCACGGGATCGAGCTATCGCGTCGCAATAGAAGGTGTCGGGCGTTCCGGCAAGGGGGCGGAGCTCCGAGCCTGGGCATGGCGGCTCCCCGCCGGACGCGGAGCCGGGCTCGGGGCAGGCTCACCGCGCCTCCACCGGCCGCACGGACCACGTGCCCCAGTAGACCGGCCGGCCGAAGACCGAGGACGGACCCGGTTCGTCGTAGCCCGGGGCGAGACGGTCGAGCCAAGTGATGAAGCCGGCCTTCGCCGGATAGCTCCCCGGGGTGTCGAGGTTGCCGTAGCGGTCGGTCATCCAGAAATGCTGCGCTCGTCCGTAGCGGCCGCTGCCGTCGCCGCCCGAACGCAGGCCGAGATAGGCCGGGGAGCGCATGATCGCCACGGGCTCGGAATACCACGTCAGGCCGGCGAGCGATCCGATGGCGAGGTCGGCCGTGTACTGGACGCAGAGGTCCGCCACCGGGCCGTCCATGGTGTTGGCCGGCCGGTTGCAGCTGTAGGCCACGGCCCATCGGTCCATGCCCTTGGCCTTGGCCACGCGCACCAGGGCCTGGCCCGGCAGGGGCTCGGCGACGAGGCGGGCCGACGACCACGGCCGGTCGGCCGTCAGGTCCCGGCTCGTGCGCAGGTAGAGGCCGAGGCGGCGCCGGGCGATGGGAGCGTCGCAATCGGAGGGCAGCACGTCGGTGTAAAAGTAGTGGTAGACCCGATCGACCACGCTGATGGAGCCGACGAGGTCGTTCCGGTCGAAGCCCTCGCCCGGGCAATGGCCGACGACGGGCGCGCCGGTCTCGTCGAGGACGGCGCTGGGGGCGGGCGCGGCGCCGCCGCGCCGGGATCGGCGCCGCTTGCCGCCCTCCGGGGTGAACGGCACCCAGGCGACCCCGTCCTCGGCTCGCCCACGGATGTCGAAACGCTCGAAATCCGCGGTGCGGGCCTGCATCAGGGCATGGCGATTTCCGCTCGGACCCGGGACGGTGGTGAGGAGGAAGACGTAGGAGTAGTCGTCCCCGCTCCAATCGCGTCCGGCCACCACCATGGGATGGCGCGCGGCGATCCCCTCGGGCGCCGCCTCGACGATGACCGGAGCCTGCTCGCGTCCGCGCCGGCGGCTCCGCGGCTCGCGGCGGACCACGCGGGCCAGTTCCCACAGGCGCGCCTCCGTCGGCGGCATGACCGTAGCGAGTTGCTCGGGCATCGCGCCCGACCGGACGGCTCCGCCATCGAGGGGGCTGACGACGCGGCGCGCCGGGCAGGTTTCGCCCCCGCGCCGTCCACCCATGGGCGCCTCGGCCTGGTAGATGGCTTGTAGCCGCCCGGTGCGTCCGGCGGTGCGGACGATCTGCACGTTCGAGGCCGATTCGCAGGCCCGGGGCGCGAAGAACACGCCCTCGGCCTCGCCGCCCCGGCAGATCTCCAGGGCGCCCCCGGCGGTGGGGAAGCAGGCCGGGTCGGGGGCCTGGGCCGCACCCGGCGTCGCCAGGGGCAGGAGCCCGATGGCGAGAAGGAACAAGCGCGTCGCGCGGCGTACCAGACGGGGGATGAAGCGGAACTGTGTCACGGGCGAGAGTGGTAGCGTGCGCGCGGGACCGGCAAAAGGGGTCCGATCGGACGCAGACCCACCCGTCCACATGGCGTCGCGGACGGGGCCGTCACCCGGCGGCGGTCGGCCGGATCAGTCCGCCGCGATCGCCTCGACCCCGCACCATTCGGCGACGAACAGCGCGATCGCCGTGGTGACGCGCCGGACGGAGGCGAGGCTCACGCGCTCGTCGCAGCCGTGAATATCGTGGCTGATGGGGCCGTAGCACAGGGCCGGCACCCGGTCGTAGAGGGCGTGGACCCGGGTATCGAGGTAGCTCGGGGACATGAAGCTTTGGAGCGGCTGGCCCGTGGCACCCGCGTGCGCTGCGCCCAGCACCGCCTCGGCCTCCGAGCCCGGTTCGAGGACGTAGCCCTCGGCGAAGAAACCGTCGAAGGTGACGACGGGCGGGGCGGCGGCGAGGAACGGGTCGGTGCGGGCGAACGCCGCCACCGCGTCCGCGACGGCACGGGCGGCGTCCGCCGCCGCCACGCCCGGATACAGGCCGATGCGGCAGGCGATCCGGCACCAGGCCGGCACCGAGGAAGCCCAGTCGCCGCCCTCGATCCGCCCGACATTGAGGTTGATGGCGTCCGCCGCGCCGTCGAAGTGGGGCCGGCCAGCCTTGTCGGCGTTCCAGCGTGCCTCCAGGGCGCGCAGGGCTCCGACGACCCGGTAGGCGGCATCGATGGCGTTGGCGCCGGCGCCCATCGCGCGCACGTGGGTCGGGCGGCCCTGCACCGCCACGGTGAACCACAGCACGCCGACATTGGCGCGCACGAGCTTCTCGTCCTCGGGCTCGGGAATCAGCACGGCGTCGGCGCGGTATCCCGCCAAGTGGGTCATCAGGGCGCCGTTGCCGGTGGATTCCTCCTCGACCACGGATTGCAGGATGACCGGTGCGGCGGGCTGGAGGCCGATGCGGCGCAGGGCATCGAGGGCGAACAGGTTGGCGGCGTGACCGGCCTTCATGTCGGCGGCGCCGCGCCCGTACAGCCAGTCGCCGTCGATGACCGGATCGAACGGCGCGTGGGTCCACAGATCGGCGGGGCCGGTCGGCACCACGTCGACATGGGCCTGGAGGATGAGGGAGCGGCCGACGGGGTCGCGGGGCCGATGCGTCGCGATCACCAGGGGCGCGCGCGACTGCGCCTCCGTCACCCGTCCGGCGCCCGGATGGGCCGCCAGCGCCGGTCCGTCGAGGGCGAGGCGCTCCGGCGCGTAGCCGCGCGCCGCATAGGCATCGAACACGAAATCCTGGATCGCGCCCTCATGGCCCCGGACGGACCCGAACCTCACCAGGGCCTGGGTGTGGGCGACCTGCTCGGGGAATCCCGCCGCGACGGAGGCGGCGATGCGCGCGGTGAGGGCGGGGTCGAGGGGCATCGGCACTCCTGTCGGATCGGCCGACGATAGGACGCCCCGGCGCCTCGGGCGAGGCAGGACGCTTCAGGTGAGGCAGGACACTTCAGGTAAGGAAAGCCGCGGCGGCGGCGAGCGGCAGGGCGGCCAGGGCCGCCGGGCGGATCCAGCGCGGCCGGTACGAGACCAGGCCGACGAGGATCAGCGCCGCCCCCGTGAGCGACCCGATCCACTGCACCGGTCCGAAATTCCAGTCCGCCGTGATCACGGCGGCGGCGAAGGAGGCGGCGATCCCGCACCAGCCGGTCCAGCGCAGGGCCCGCGCCCGTGCCCGCGAAGGGGCGCCGTGGAAGATCGCCCGGTGGTGGCGGTCCATGGCGAGGCAGAGGGCGGCGAGCCCCGCGAAGCTAAGGGCGAGATTGAGGGCGACGGAGGACGGGGTCATGCGCGAGCCAGGGATTCGGGGGCGGTGGCCGGGCGGGTGCGGGCCGGACCGCGATACCGCGATACCTTGCGGGCGCCCCAGGCCAGGGCGAGGCCGATGGCGATCATCGCGGCGTCGAACCCGATGAAGTCGAAGCCTCGGTCCGTGGTGAGGGCGCTCACGAGGGGGATCGCGAGGAACAGGAGGGCGGCGGCCGTGCCCATCTCACGCCAGGTCCGGTCGTGGGGGCGCAGGAGACCGACGACGGCAGCGAGCCCCCAGGCACCGAAAAACACCCCGCCCTCCCAGGTAGCGCGCGCCTCCAGGGCCACGGGCAGGAGCCGGTTGGCGAGGAAGAACGCCGCGATTCCGATGGGCAGGCCCAGGATGGTACCGAGGTTGAGGCCGCGCACGAAGCGCAGGCCGAAGTCCGGCGCGGTGCCGGGTTTCGGCGCTCGCGCCACCGCCCACAGGACGAGGCCCGTGGCGATGGTGGCCGAACCCATGAGGCCGCACAGGAAGAACAGCACCCGCAGGGCGGGCCCGGCGAAATGCGCCTCGTGCAGGCCGAGGAAACTCGTGAAGACGTGGGCGACGGGCTTCAAGGTCCCGAGGCGCGCGATCACCGCGCCCGAGACCGCCTCGAACACTACCTGCGGGTGGCGGTGGGCGAGGCCCTTGGGCTCTTCGAAGACAGCCGCCACCGTAGAGGCGGCGTCGCCCGGATTGTTGACGATGACCATTTCGAGGGGTTCGGACACCTCCGCCTGCGCCCGCGCCATGAGGGGTGCCAGGGGCAGGGCCTCGGCGGGGCGCCCGGCGGCGGCGCGCCAGGCCGGAGTCTGCCCGGTCTCCACAAAGAACCGCATGGCGTCGCCCTTGTAGGCGGAGGCGACGCCCCAGGGCATGAGGGTGAACGCCAGGGTGACGATGCCCGTGTAGGTGATCATGAGGTGGAACGGCAGGGCGAGCACACCCGTGACGTTGTGGGCGTCGAGCCAGCCGCGCTGGGCCGATCGGTCCCGCCGGAAGGTGAAGAAGTCCGCGAAGATCCGCCGGTGGGTGACGATGCCGGAGACCAGGGCGACGAGCAGCACCATGGCGCTGGCCCCGACGATCCAGCGCCCGACCTCGGGCATCATCTGCAGTTCGTAGTGGAAGCGGTAGAGAAAATCGCCGCCCTGCGTCGCCCGCGCGGTGGTCGGCGCGCCGGTCTCGGCGTCCAGGGTCGCCTGCTGGATCGGCGCCTCGAAGCTGTCGAGCCAGTACACCCCGATGAGGGGCCGGTCGTCGTGCGGCACGGACACGAACCACGACACGGCCTTCGGCGCGTGGACCTTGAGGTAGGCTGCGCCGCGCTCGGCCGCGATTCCCGGCTCGACGGCGGCGGCCCGCAGCTCGGGGCGCATCCACAGGGAGATGTCGGTCCGGTAGTAGGTCGCTGTGCCGGTCACGAAGACGGCGAACATCACCCAGCCGGTCACGAGACCGGCCCAGGTGTGCAGCCACGCCATGGATTGGCGGAACCCCTGCTTCATGCCGGCGACGCCGTGTCCACGAGGGCGAGGGCGAGCCACAGGCCACCGCCCAGCAGGATGCCCGGAATGGCGAGGCCGAGGGCGGCCCGGACGAGGGTCCGGGCGGCGAACACCCAGACCACGGCGCCGACCATGACGGCGAAGCTGAGCAGGGTCGCCGTCGCCACGGCCTCGGAGCGGACCATGGGGAGCACGAGGGACAGGAACGCGGTGGAAAGCGCCGCAATGGCGTAACCGCCGAAGGTGGCGAGCACGACGCGGCCGGCGACGGCGGCACGCACACGCCAGCCAAGGCCTCGACCGGGGTTTCGCAGGGCGGTTTCGTCCGGCATCGGCGGCACTTTCGATCGGCGGTCGCACGGACGGCAAGGCCGGGACCATCGCCCCGAGGCTACGCATTGCCGTCTCAGATTGGATGCGCTCCGCTATACCGATCTCCCACTTACGCGGGCAATCAGTATGTTATGGAACCATTCCAAAGTTGCTTTGCTGAATATCGGTGTCCTTGCCGAAACCTCCCGCAGCCCTCCTTCTGACCGAGAGCGCAGCCGTGGAATAAGCCGTTTCAAATCGTGTTGACGGTCCGAATGGAGGTCCACTCGGAGACTCGCTCCGGGTTAACATGTCGGCCGAGAACCACTTCGCCGGCCAAGAACCATTTCGGGGCTTCCGTTCACAACGGGCCGCGGCCCCTCCCCTCGGAAGAGAGATGTCGTGTCCGCAAGTTCCGCTGTCAGTCCGTCGAACCCCGCCCGCCCCCCGATCCGCTTTCGCGGCCGTTCGTTCATGGCCCTCGTCCTCGCGCCGGTGCCGCCGGTGGCCGAATGGCTGGAGGAACTCGACGCCCTCGCCCGGCGCTCGCCGGCCTTCTTCGTCGGGCGGCCGGTGATCCTCGAAATTTCGGGCGCCGGCCTCGACCGGGAGGGATTGCGGGCCCTCGTGGCGGACCTCTCCGGCCGCAACGTCACCGTGATGGGCATCGAGGGCGCGGCGCACGGTCTCCTGGGCGACGGCCTGCCGCCGCCCCTGGCCGGCGGACGCCCCGTGGAGGAGGTTGCGGCTCCGGAGGCCGAGGCGCCCGAGGCCCGGATGTCGGTGGCCTCGTCACCGGCGCCGGCCCGCTCCCTGATCCTCGACGCGCCCGTGCGCTCCGGCCAGACGGTGCTGCACCTCGACGGCGACATCACCGTGATGGGCTCCGTGGCGTCCGGCGCCGAGATCATCGCGGGCGGCTCGCTTCACGTCTACGGCGCCCTGCGGGGGCGGGCCATCGCGGGGGCGGCGGGGAACCCGGAGGCACGCATCACCTGCCGCAAGTTCGAGCCCGAACTCATCGCCATCGACGGCCTCTACCGCACGGCCGACGACCTCGGGCCCGTCCAGCGCGGCCTGCCTGCGCAGGTGCGGCTCGAGGGCGACACCATCAAGGTGGCGGCTCTCGACTGAGCGAGCCTCGGCCCGGCGCCCCGCTTCGGCCCAGCCTGTTTCCTTCACCGGGCCCGTCCTGTGCTCCGGGGATCACGGTATCCCGGGACAGGGGCAATCTTTAATCCTTTGAACACGGCTCGTTAACGAAGCGGTAACCATACCGGGCATCAATGGTCTGGTAAGGAATCGCGAGACGCCGTGACCAGCGCCCCCACTCCCCGCCGATCCGTTGAGCTTCGTGGCCGTGCCTTCAAGGCGCTCGTCCTGGCCCCGGAGCTGCCGCTTCCCGATTGGTTCGCCGATCTGGACGAGGCCCTGAAGCGCTCGCCGACGCTGTTCGACGGGCGCGCCCTGATCCTCGACGTCGCGGCACTCGCGCCGGACGCCCCCGGCCTCGACCGGCTGCTCGCCGATCTCGGCAGCCGCCGCATCCGCATCCTCGGCATCGAGGGCTCGGAACTGCCCCTCATCGGTCCGGGGCGCCCGCCCTGGCTCGGCGCGGGCCGCGGGGTCTCGACCGTCGAGATCCCGACCGTGCCGGAGGAGCCGCCGACGCCTCCGGAGCCGGCCACGACTTCGCTGACCATCGAAGGGTCCGTGCGGTCGGGCCAGTCCATCGTCCACCCCACCGGTGACGTCACCGTGATGGGCTCGGTCTCCTCGGGGGCCGAGATCCTCGCCGGCGGGTCCATCCACGTCTACGGCGCCCTGCGGGGGCGCGCCATCGCCGGCGCCGCCCGCAACCCCCGCGCCCGCATCTGCTGCCGCAAGTTCGAGCCCGAACTCCTCGGCATCGACCGCCTCGTCCGCACGGCCGAGGACATGGGCACCCACCTGCGCGGCCAGGCCGTGCAGATCTGGCTCGATGGCGGCGCCATCAAATTCGCATCCTTGGATTGAGGGAGACAGCTCGTATGGCCAAGATTCTGGTCGTGACATCAGGCAAGGGCGGCGTCGGCAAGACGACGACGACGGCGGCCCTCGGTGCGGCGCTCGCGCAGGCGGGCCAGAGCGTGGCGGTGGTCGATTTCGACGTCGGCCTGCGCAACCTCGACCTCGTGATGGGCGCCGAGCGCCGCGTGGTCTACGACCTCATCAACGTGGTCAACGGCGACGCCAAGCTCAACCAGGCCCTCATCCGCGACAAGCGCCTGGAGAACCTCTCCCTGCTGCCCGCCTCGCAGACCCGCGACAAGGACGCGCTCACGGACGAGGGCGTCGCCCGCGTCATGAACGAGCTGCGCGAAAAGTTCGACTGGGTGATCTGCGATTCGCCCGCCGGCATCGAGCGCGGCGCGACGCTGGCCATGCGCCACGCCGATCTCGCCGTGGTGGTGACCAATCCGGAAGTCTCCTCGGTGCGCGATTCGGATCGGATCATCGGGCTCCTCGATTCGAAGACCCTCAAGGCCGAGCGCGGCGAGACCATGGAGAAGCACCTCATCCTCACCCGCTACGACGCCGCCCGGGCCGACCGGGGCGACATGCTCAAGATCGACGACGTGCTCGAGATCCTCTCGATCCCGCTGCTGGCCATCATCCCCGAGAGCATGGAAGTCCTGCGCGCCTCCAACGTCGGCTGCCCGGTGACCCTCAACAACCCGCTCTGCGCCCCGTCGCGGGCCTATATCGACGCGGTCCGCCGCCTCAAGGGCGATACGGTGCCGATGGCGATTCCGTCGGACAAGAAGTCCCTTCTCAACAAGCTGTTCACCCGGAGGGCGGCATGAGCCTTCGCAAGATGTTCAACCGGCGGGGGTCCGCGCCGGTGGCGCGGGACCGCCTGCAGCTCATCCTCGCGCATGAGCGCGGGAATGCCGGCGGCTCCGACCTCGTGATGATTCTTCGCGAGGAGATCCTCGCGGTGATCGCCAAGCACGTCATCGTCGAACAGGACAAGGTCCAGATCCGCCTGGACCGGGGCAAGGACGTCTCGACCCTCGGCGTCGACATCGAACTGCCCGTCCCCCTGGTGGCCCGCAAGGCGGCTTGAGCCAGGCTCGACAATTCGAAGCGCGCGCGGGGTGCAGCCCTCCGCGCGCGCTTCGCATTTCAGACGGAAATTTCGCGTTTCACCCTCCGATGAACAGGCCCGCCAGGGCCGCGCTCGTGAGGTTGGACAGGGTCCCGGCCAGGATCGCCCGCAGGCCGAACCGGGCGATCTCGGGACGGCGCTCGGGCGCCAGGCTCGACAGGCTGGCGAGTTGGATCGCCACCGAGGTGAGGTTGGCGAACCCGCACAGGGCAAAGCACAGGATCGCGCCCGTGCGGGGATCGAGGCTGCCGTCCTTGAGGACGGGCGAGATCCGGGCGTAGGCCAGGAACTCGTTGAAGGCGATCTTCTGGCCGAGCGCACCTCCGACGAAGCCGGCCTCGCTCCAGGGCACCCCCAGAAGCCAGGCCAGGGGCGCGAAGGCGGCGCCGAGCACGCCTTCCAGGCTGAGGCCGGGCCATCCGAACACGCCGCCGGCCCAGCCGGCGAAGCCGTTCAGCAGGGCGATGAGGCCCGTGAACGCGATAAGCATCGCCCCCACGGACACGGCCACCCCCAGCCCCTTCTGGGTGCCGTCGGCCGCCGCCTCGATTACGTTGACGGCCCGGGTCTCGCCGAAGGTGACGTGGGTGGAGACGATGCGGGTCGGCTCCGTCGTCGGCACCAGGATCTTGGCGTAGAGCAGGCCGCCCGGAATCGCCATGACGCTCGCCGCCAAGAGGTACTCCATGGGTACGCCGAGCGCCGCGTAGCCGGCCAGGATGGTACCGGCGGTCGAGGCCGCCCCGCTCGACATCACGGCGAAGAGTTCGGCCGAGGTCAGCGCCATGAGGAAGGGTCGCAGCGCGATGGCGATCTCGCTCTGGCCGATGGCGATGGTGATGACGGCCGAGAACGTCTCGATGGGCGAGGTGCCGAGCACGCGCTGCAGCACCGACCCGACGGCACGGGCCGCCGCCTGCATCACGCCGAAATGGTACAGGACCGCGATGAGGGCGGAGACGTAGAGGATCTGCGGTAGGATGCGTAAGGCGAGGATGAAGCCGCTGCCGCCGAACAGTTCGAACATCCTGGGTTCGACGAGGCCGCCGAACAGGAACGCGGTGCCGCGGTCGCCATAGCCGAGCACGGTCTGGACGAAGCCGGCCGCCGCCGCGAGCCCGGCCCGTCCCCAGGGCACGAACAGCACGAGGGCCCCGAGCGTCATCTGAAGGGCGAGGGCCGAGAGCACCACCCGGGGGCGGATCGCCCGGCGGTCGGTCGAGAACAGGATCCCGACGGCGAGGAGAAAGGCCAGGCTCGCGCCGGCGTGGAGCAGCTTGTCGGTCATCCGGCCTCGCGTGTTTCGGCCTTCGCCAGCAAGGCCGATGCCGTCACGGCGCGCGCCCCATGGGAACAGGTATCGGGACCTGCGTGTTGATGGGTCAAGCTGCGCCGTTATCGCCGGCGCTCCCCCTCGACACCCGGAGCCAGCCATGAGCCTCATCGGACGCCTCGTCACCAAGATCCTCGGCAACGAGGACCGCCCCGTGGTGCGCGACGAGCGCAACTACGAGTCGAGCAGCCCGATCGGCCGCCTCGTCACCAAGCTGCTGCGCAAGTAGGAATTTCAAAGCGCCGCCGTCCCTCGGGATGGCGGCGTTTCAGTGTTCCCCTCCCGCCTCCTCATCCTGAGGCGTTGGAGCGAAGCGGAGGCCTCGAAGAAGGGTTCCAGAAGGCGCCGCGTTCCCTGGAGCCCTCCTTCGAGGCCGCTTCGCGGCACCTCAGGATGAAGTTCGAGGTCGAAGAAGCGTCAGTTTCACGCCGCCCGGCGCTTGCCCTTCTTCTCCCGCCCCTGCCCCGGCGCGCGCTGGCCCGCGCGGGTGCGGTCGAGAACGAACTTCGCGTAATCGTCCATATCCCCGGCGAACGGCTTCACGGTGTTGTCCGCCGCCAGCCACAGGCGGTCCGCCACGAGCTCCATCAGCGAGCGATCGTGGGTGATGAGGATCACCGCCCCGCCGTAATCGTTGAGCGCATCGAGGAGCGCCCGGCGGCTGTCGATGTCGAGGTGGTTGGTCGGCTCGTCGAGGATGAGCAGGTGCGGCGCCTGCATGGCCACGAGGTTCAGAAGCAGGCGCGCCCGCTCGCCGCCCGACAGGGCGTCCACGGTGGTCTCCTGCTTGTCGAAGGGAAGCCCGAAGCTCGCCAGCTTGGCGCGGCGGGCGGATTCGCTGTCGTCGGGCCGCTCGCGGCGGATGATGGCGAGCGGCGTGTCCTTCGGATCGAGGGCCTCGATCTGATGCTGGTGGAACCAGCCGACCTGCACGCGCCCCTCGCGCACCATCCGGCCGTCGCGGACGGACAAGGCACCGGCCGCCATCTTGGCGAAGGTGGATTTGCCCGCCCCGTTGACGCCGAGCAACCCGATGCGGTCGTCGACGTCGAGGGTTAGGTTGAGGTCGCGCAGGATCGGCGCGTCGTCGCCGTAGCCGATGCTGGCGCCGGTGAGGTGCATGAGGGGCGGCGCCAGGGGCCGCTTCGGCGACGGCAGGTGGAACGGGGCCACGTGCTCCTCGATGGTGGTGGCGATGGGCTCCATCTTGGCCAGACGCTTCATCCGCGACTGCGCCTGTGCGGCCTTGGAGGCGGAGGCCTTGAAGCGATCGACGAAGCTCTGCAGGTGGGCGCGCTCGGCCTCCTGCTTCACCTTGGTCGAGGCCTGGAGACGGGCCTTCTCCGCCCGGCGCTTCTCGAAGTCGTCGTAGCCGCCCGTGTAGAGCTCGAGCTTCTCGCCGGCCACGTGCAGGATGGCGTCGACGGAATTGTTCAAGAGTTCGCGGTCGTGGCTGATGATGAGCGCCGAGTGCGGATAGCGCTTCAGCCGCGCCTCCAGCCACAGGGCACCTTCGAGATCGAGGTAGTTGGTCGGCTCATCGAGGAGCAGCATGTCCGGCTCGGCGAACAGTGCGGCGGCGAGGGCCACCCGCATGCGCCAGCCGCCGGAGAACTCGGCCATAGGGCGTTCGAGGTCGGCCACGGAGAAGCCGAGGCCGGCCAGGATCTCGCCGGCGCGCGCGGGCGCCCGGTCGGCGTCGATCTCGATGAGGCGGCCGTAGATCTCGCCCATGCGCTCGGGCTCGGCGGTCTCGAGCTCGGCGTTCAGGGCCTCGCGCTCCGTGTCGGCGGCGAGGATCGTGTCGATGAGGCTGATGGGCGTCGCCGGGTGCTCCTGGTCGACGCTCGCCACACGGGCGGTCTTCGGCAGCAGGATCGCGCCGCCATCGGGCTGGAATTCGCCGAGGATGATCTTGAACAGGGTCGATTTGCCGACCCCGTTGCGACCGACGAGCCCGACCTTGGACCCTGGCGGCACCGCGACGCTCGCGCGGTCGAAAAAGCGCCGGCCCCAGGCGCTGAAGGTGAGGTCTTCGATCTGGATCATGCAGCCACGGTTCGCCGAAGGGGCGCGGGCTCACGAGCGACCCACGGGGAACCGGCTTCCTATCGCATTGCAGCATGAGACACGAGACCCACCCCCGCAGGGGTGGCCCTCGTTCTCGGCTCCGGAGACCCGGGCCGACCCCAACAGGGGTGGCCCTCGTGATGCGTGGTGCCGCCTCAGCGGGCTTCCGCGACGGTCTTCAGCAGGGGCGCGGTCGGCACGTTCTTGCGCCAGAACGTGCCGGTGCGTCCGGCCTGGAAGCCGCTCTCGTAGAGGCTGCGCATGTAGCCCGTGTCGAAGCCCCGGGCCGCGGTGGTGTTGGGCGCCGATTCGTCGATGTAGGTGAGGTTGAAGCCGATGCCGTTGGACCGGGTGAAGGCGTAGGTCGTAGCCATGGTGGCCCGGCTGCGGGCACGGCTCGCCGTGGTGAATGAGCGCTCGACGATGGACAGGGTGTTGTTCTGCGCGAGGTCGAATTCCGGCTCCAGACGACCGTTGATGATCACGTAGATGTCGGATTTCGCGCCGGCCTTGAAGCGCCCGTCGCGCAGCAGGAACGATTGCGGCAGGGTGAACACCGGCGTCACCACCGAGCCGTCCACATGCATTTCCTGGAACGCACGGCCCTCCGCCTGCACGTCGAGGAGCTGGGGCGGGAACACCGCCGGGATGCTGGCGGAGGCCGTGAGCACGTCCGAGAACAGGTCCAGGGCGGTGGGTCCGCCATTGGTCGCGATGGCGCCCATGTTCCAGATCACGGCGCGCTGGGAATCAAGGTTGGTGGTCACCACGAGGAGGCGGCGGCCCTTGGCGTGCTGGGTGGCGATGGCGGCGAGGAGGTCCGGCGTCACGTAACGGCGGACGAGGTCGCGCAGTCGCCCATCGCCGAACAGGCCGGAGCCGAACAGAACATTGGCGACGCTCGGCGACTGAACCAGGGTGGAGGCGACGCCGCTCGTGTAGATATCCTTGAGGACCGCGTCGTATTCGGGGCCGACGAAGGCGAAGGGTGCGATGAGCGCTCCGGTGGAGACACCCGAGACGAGGGAGAATTCCGGGCGCTTGCCGGATTCCGTCCAGCCGTTGAGAATTCCGGCGCCGTAGGCCCCGTCGCCACCGCCGCCCGACAGGGCGAGATAGGCGAACGGCACCTTCTTGTTCTCGGGCCGGGCGGCCATCTCCGTGAAGGTCGTCTCGGACGCGTCCGCGTAGGCGCGCACGGACAGGTCCATGCCCGGCACCGTGGCGGCGGCGGCCTCGCTCGCCGTGTAGGAAACGCGGGGCGTGGAGCCGCAGGCGCCGAGCTGACCGGCCAGGAGAAGGGCGAGGACGCCGCGCGACCACCCGAGACGACGAGACATCGATATTTCCTAACCGCCCGATCCCACCGGATCTACGTAGCACGAGAACCAGCTTGGCCGTTGGGGTGTTCCGGCCCGTCTCGCTTCTCCGTCGAGGCGTGGTATCGGGGACACATCCGGTCGCCGGCGGCCTGAGGCGTGGTCGCCGCTTCAGGTTACTGGACGGATTGAACTTTCACCCGCGTCCCGAATTTAAAGCGGTGCACGGTCACGGTTACGAACCGGATCGGACTGGCGCCTCCACGAAAACCCGTCACGAAAACCCGTTCGGCGCCATCGCCCGAGGCGCAAACCCTGCGGCTCCGCGCGCCGGGACTTTCGGCAAGCGGGGACACCAAGCGGGTGCACAGCGAGAACGAGCGGCACGAACAGGATCGCCCGGGGGTCCCGGGCCTCCAGCAGAAGGCAGGACGATGGAACGGGACGACGCCTGGCACCTCACGGACGACCTGATGGTTGAGCACGGCAAGGGCGATCCCTTCGCCGCCGCCATTCGCGCGACGCGCATGGCGATGATCGTCACCGATCCGCGCCGGGGCGACAATCCCATCGTGTTCGTCAACGACGCCTTCCTCAGGCTCTCGGGTTATCGCCGAGACGAAATCATGGGCACCAACTGCCGATTCCTGCAGGGCGCCGACACCGATCCCAACGCCGTTCGCCAGATCCGCGAGGCCGTCGATGCGCGGCGCGACATCTCCATCGACATCCTGAACTACCGCAAGGACGGGACGACGTTCTGGAACGCCCTTTACATGAGCCCGGTCATCAACGAGGCGGGCGAACTGCTCTACTTCTTCGCCTCGCAGCTCGACATCACCGAACGCGTCGATGCCCAGAAGCGCATCCAGCACGAGAAGGAACATTTCGAGCGCGAGGTCGGCAAGCGGACACAGGATCTGACCGAGGCGCTGGCGGCGAAGACCATGCTGGTCCACGAGGTCGACCACCGCGTGAAGAACAATCTTCAGATGATCGCCTCGCTCCTGACCATGCAAACCCGTGCCATCGTCGATCCGGCGGCGCGCGAGGCGATGAAGACGATGCTGACCCGGATCGAAGCCCTCGGGACGGTCCACAAGCGGCTGTACCAATCACAGGACGTGCGTCGCTTCGATGTGGCCGAATTCGCCCGCGAGCTCGCCTCCGATCTTGTCCGCGGTTCGGGCCGGGCCGGCATCGGCCTGCATTTCGACCTCGAAGCGGTTGAGGTCCCGGTCGAGAAGGCGCCCCCCATCGCCCTGATCATGAACGAGCTCATCACCAACGCCCTGAAGCACGCTTTTCCGGGCGAAGCGCAGGGCTTGCTGTCCATCGTGGTGAAACCCGACGGCGATCATTTCATCGTCGGGATCTCCGACGACGGGGTCGGGATGCCGCGCGAAGTCCTGGGCAATCGTTCCTTCGGCAAACGCCTCATCGAAAGCTTGGCACGTCAGTTGAACGCGAGTATCGCTTGGCAGCCTGCCAATACCGGAGCGCGGCCCGGAACTTGGATCGACATCCGCCTGCCGCTCGAGACCGCCACCAGCAGGGAGACAGCGTGAGCGAACCCCTTCGGGTCCTGATCGCGGAAGACGAAGCCCTCGTCGCGATGCAGCTCGAATTTCTCCTCGAGGATTGCGGTCACGCGGTCGTCGGGACCGCCGACACGGCACAGGGCGCGATCCGTCTGGCGCGCGAAACCCAGCCCGACATCGTGTTCGTCGATCTGCAATTGCGCGGGGGCTCGTCCGGCCTCGATATCGTCCGGACCCTGCGGGACGAATCCGATGCCATGCTCGTGTTCGTCACCGCCAACGCCCGGCGCTTCTCCGAGGATTTCGAGGGAGCGGTCGGTGTGATCGCCAAACCCTTCAGCGAAGCGGTGATCCTCGATACCATCGCGTATCTGGAGGCCTGCGTGCGCAATCCGCCACCCACCATGGACGCGCCCCTGGGCCTGAACCTGGCCCCGGACTACCGGGCGCAGATGGACAGCCTGCGGGACTGACGCGGGCGCGGGACGGCGTCAGCGATAGCCGGCTGCCTGCAGCTCGAACAGTTCGGCGTATCGGCCGCCCGTGGCCTGCAGTTCGGCATGGGTGCCGGCTTCGAGGACCCGGCCACCATCCAGAACCAGGATGCGGTCGGCCATGCGGACCGTGGAGAAGCGGTGGGAAATGATCACCGCCGTGCGCCCGTGGCTGAGGTCGCGAAAACGCTGGAACACCTCGAACTCGGCCCGTGCGTCGAGGGCTGCCGTGGGCTCGTCGAGGATGAGGATCTCGGCCTCGCGCATGTAGGCGCGGCTGAGCGCGATCTTCTGCCACTGGCCGCCGGAGAGGTCGACGCCTTCGGCGAACAGCTTGCCGAGCGGCTGGTCGTAGGCCAGCGGCAGGCGTGCAATCACGGCGTCGGCCAGACTGCGCCGCGCCGCACGGGCGATGCGCGCCTCGTCGGCGCGGGCCTCGATCCGGCCCACCGCGACGTTCTGGCCGGCGGTGAGGTTGAAGCGCACGAAATCCTGGAAGATCACGCCGATGCGGGCGCGCAGCGCGTCGAGATCGTAGTCCGGGAGAGGGCGTCCATCGAGGAGAACCCGGCCCTCGGTCGGGTCGTAGAGCCGGGTCAGCAGCTTGACGATGGTCGTCTTGCCGGCGCCGTTCTCGCCGACGAGCGCCAGGACCTCGCCGGCGCGAAGATGGAACCCGAGGTGGCGCACCGCCCAGACATCCGTGCCCGGATAGCGGAAGCCCACATCCTCGAAGACGATTCCCTCGACCATACGGTTCGGGAGTGGAATCGGCGAGGCCGGCGAGCGGACGGACGGCACGAGGGCGAAGAACGCGAACAGGTCGTCGAGGTACTGTGCCCCGGAGGCGATCTGCGAGACCCCCTGCAGCAGGCCCTCGATGAGGGAGCGCAGGCGCTGGAACGATCCGGCCAGGAACGCGAGATCCCCGATGGAGAACTGTCCGGCCGCCGTACGCCAGACCAGGGTGGCATAGGCTGCGTAATAGGCGAGACTGCCGAGGGCCGCGAAGCCGCCGCCCCAGGCGGCGCGGCGCAGGGCCAGGTCCCGGTTGTCGGCGATGAGCTTTTCCGCGAGGGCACCGTAACGCTCGGCGATGTAGCCGTTGAGGCCGAACAGCTTCACTTCCTTGGCCGACTCGACGCTGGCACCCAGCGTCCGCAGGTAATCGATCTGTCGCCGCTCCGGCGTGCGTGTCCAGGCGAGGCGGTAGCCCTGGCGGTTGAAGTACGTCTCGTTGAGGAAGGCCGGCACCAGGGCCAGGGCCACGAGGAGGATGAGCCAGGGCGCATAGGCCGCCAACCCGATGGCGAAGGCCGCGAGGGTGATGAGGTCCTGGCCCTGGCCGAAGAGCTGGAACAGCAGGTTCGAGCGGCCGGTGACCTGCCGGCGCGCCCGCTCCAGGCGGTCCTGCTGGGCCGCATCCTCGAACTGGGCGAGATCGAGGTCGGCGGCGTGGCGCATGAGCCGGAGGCTGGCGGCGTTGCCGTAGCGATCGGCGACCAGGCCGTCGACGAGGGTGCTGGCACGGCCCAGAAGATCGGACAGGATCGCCAGTCCGAATTCGAGGACGACGAGTCCGGCGAGGTGCCTCAAGGCCGGATCGGCCATCCAGGCGTCGATGCCGAGGCCGATGGGGTGCGGTCGGGCATGTTCGGCCACGATGGCGTCGAGGATGAGTTTCGCCACGTAGAGCATCGACACGGGCAGGCTCGCCCGGGCGAGCCGCAGGGCGAGGCTCGCCGGCAGCAGGCGCGGGCTCGCGGCGTAGACGAGGCGGGCGAGGGCCGGCAGATGGCGCAGGGCGCCGAAGCGCTCGGCGAGGGCACCGTCCGGCGGCGCGGTGGAGGGAGCGGGGTCGGGACGGGGTGCTGGCATCGGCGCGGACCATGGCGGGGCCGGGCCCATGCGTCGATCCCGGCCGGCGGTGCCGGGCTGTCGCAGGCCGTGGCGCCGGTGCCTTGAGAGATCGGACTATCCCCGTGCGATCGGACGGGTGGCAAAAGGGGCTTTTATCGACAGGAGATTGCCGCCCGTCGCGTCCGCGCCGGGGCATCGACCTGTAACCCATGATAAACGAGGGATCGTTTCTCGTATCCGAGGCCGCCACCGAATGCTCAGCGGTTCAGCCTTCCTGCGGGTCGTGGTTCTCCTGATCGTGGCGGCCGGGCTGGCTGGAATCGTCCAGCGCTACTGGTCGCCCGCGACCGTCGACCCCGATCCGGGGCCCGCGGCCGTGCCGGTGGATCCACCGCGCACCGTGCGCCGTGCCGACCCTGCGCCCGTTCCGGCAGCCCCCCCGGCGCCCGTCCAGCCGATACCGCAGGCCCCTGTCGCATCCGCCGCTCCGATGCCCCCTCCCCTCGCACCGACGCCCACGCCCCCGACGCCGTCCGTGCCCGCCAGATCCGCCCCATCCGCCCCCCTGACGTTCGAGCCCTCGATCGCCGCGGGCGAAGGGGAGGTCGCCAGCGCGTCCGACAATGCCGGCCCGCGCGCCATGGCCATCGCCGATCTCAACACCGCGAGCGTCGCCGAGCTCAACGGGCTCAAGGGCGGGGGCATGATCGGCCGCTCCATCGTGCAGAAGCGGCCCTACGCGTCCGTCGATCAGCTCCTGTCGAAGCGCGTCCTGAGCCGGGCGACCTACGAGCGGATCAAGGATCAGGTCACGGTGCGTTGAGGATGCGGGACGGGTAGCGTCGGGCGCGGCGGGTGCCTACACTGACACCGCGGCGACGCCAGCCGTATCGAGCCCAGGACCGACCATGTTTGCGCAAGCCGGTGGCGTGACCTTCCGCGAGGATCTCGGCGTCGAGGAGACCACCGAGACGGACAACATCGTCCGCTGGGACGGCGAGAAGCTCTACGTGGAGCACGACATCTACCACAACGGCCAGCTGGTTCACCGCAAGTACCGCAAGACCGTCACCGAGCCCGTGGCCCGCGCGCTCCAGGCGATCATCAACCGCGCCCAGCAATAAAACAGGCGTTGCGGCGCCTCGCCCACATCTCGGACCTGCATTTCGGCCGAACGAACCCGGCCGTGGTCGAGGGGCTCATCACAGAACTCAACCGCGATCGTCCCGACCTCGTCATCGCGTCGGGGGATTTCACCATGCGTGCGCGCAGGGTGGAGTACGCGGCGGCCCGGGCCTTCCTGGCACGCCTCGACGCGCCGTGGATCGCCGTGCCGGGCAACCACGACATCTCGCCGTTCCACCTCGTGCAGCGCTTCCTCCGGCCGTTCGCGCGCTACCGCCGCTACATCGCGCCCAGCACGGAGCCGACCCATCTCGACGACGAGATCGGCATCGTCTGCCTCAACACAGTGCGGACCTGGGCGCCCGAGGCCGACTGGTCGCAGGGCAAGATCCGGCGGCGCCAGATCGTGCAGGCCGAGGCGCGGCTCGCCGCCATGCCGGCGCACGTGTTCCGGATCGTGGTGGGACATCACCCGTTCATGCCGCCGCCCTGGGACGAGGAAGCCCGCCTCGTCGGCCGCGCCGACTTGGCGCTCGCCGCGTTCCGGCGCCAGGGCGTCGGACTGACCCTCGCCGGCCACCTCCACCGGCACTACGCCCGGTTCGCCGAAGCCGACGCCTCGGGTGCTGCGAACGACACGGTGGACCGGGGCGTCATGCGGGGCCGACGCGGGCATCTGCTCGCGGTCCAAGCGGGTTCGGCCACCTCGACCCGCCTGCGCGGCTCCGAACCCAACGCCTACAACCGCATCGTCATCGCGGACGGCGCCGCCACCGTGACCGTGCGGCTGTGGCATGGCAGCGGTTGGCGGGACGCCGAGTAGGTTCCTCGGTGACCGGCTATTTGCCGATCCAGTCGTGGCCGGCCACCACCGCCTCGACGGGACGCGTCCAGGTGCCGGGCTGGTCGGTCGCGCCGGAGCCCAGGGCGCACTGTACCATGACGCTGTCGCTCCAGCGGCCGTACTTGTAGCCCACCGCCGGCAGCAGCCCGACGCGCACGAACCCGCAGGCTTCGTGCAGGCGCAACGAGGCCTCGTTCTTCGCGTCGATGTAGCCGATCATCTGGCGGTAGCCGCCGGCCGCGCAGGCCTCGATGAGGGCCGGCAGCAGGCGCCGGCCGATGCCGGCGTGCAGGTGCTCGTGGTGGACGTAGATCGAGTGCTTGAGGGTGTAGCGGTAGGCCGGCCGCTTGCGGAACGGCACCGCGTAGGCGTAGCCGGCCACCACCCCGTCGCGGTCGGCGACGAGGTGCGGCAGGCGCTTCTTGCGCATGGCCTTGCGGCGCTTCTTGAGGTCGTCCGGATGGAGCGGATCCTCCTCGAAATCGCCGACATCGCCGACCCCGCGCCGGATGTGGTGGGCGTAGATGTCCACCATGTCCGCCACGTCGGCATCCGACGAGGGTCGGATGACGAGGTCGGGGTCGCCGGCCAGCGCCGGCATCAGCGGGTCTCGCGCATGACATACGTGTGGAACCGGATGGTGCCGTCCGGATCCACGTTGCGGAACACGCCCTGGATCTCGGCCTCGAACCCGGGGAACAGGTTCGCGGAGCGCTCGAACATCTTGAAATAGTCCAGCATGGGTTTCGCCCGCTCGTCCAATCGCTCGCCCGGCAGCACCGTGCCGATGCCCGGCGGGTAGACCAGAAGCAAGGTCGTCGCCACGCGCCCTTCCGCCTCCGCGATGGGCACGTAATCGACGTTGTTGCGGGTGAGCTGCTGGACCGCTTCCTTGGGCGTCATCACCATCTCGGGCAGGTGCCCCGGCTCGAACTGCTTGCGCTGGAGGGCGCTGGTGCCGGCCTCACGGTGGAAGGCGTGGAAATCGGCGCAGAGATCGCGCAGGCGCACGCCCTTGTAGCGGTTGGGCCGGCGCCGGACGAACTCGGGCATCGCCTCTTCGAGCGGCACGTTGTCGTCGTGCAGGCGCTTGAAGGCGACGAGGCCCGAGATCAGCGTGCCGGCCTTGGAGGATTCGACGCCCGGCGTCAGCAGGAAGAGCAGCGAGTTGAGGTCGTTCTTCTCCGGCACGATACGGTTCTCACGCAGGTACTGGGCGACGATGGGCGCGGGCACGCCGTGCTCGGCGTATTCACCTGTACGCCGGTCGAAGCCCGGGGTGAGCACCGTGAGCTTGTTCGGGTCGGTCATGGCATAATCGGGCACCACGTGCGTGAAGCCGTGCCAGGCCGCGCCCGGAGTCAATTCCCAGTACTTGGCGTTGCTGGCGAGTTCGTCGGTGGAGATGCTCTCCCACGGCACCTTGCCATCCGGGCCCTTCACGGTGTCGGGCACGAAGGGGTCGAAGAACCAGCGGCGGAGGGGATCGCCCTCCTTCTCCTCGAACTCGCGGCGGATGGCCCGGACCTTCTTGCGCCACTCGATGCCGAGCCGAATGGTGTCGTCCCAGAGGACGACGCCGGAGCGGCCCTTCATCATCTGCGCGCCCACATCGAGGGAGGCGAACAGGGGATAGAACGGCGAGGTCGAGGCGTGGACGAGGAAGGTCTCGTTGAAGCGCCGGTGCTCGATGCGGCGGGTCTGGCCGCGGATGTGGCTGTCCTTGGTGTGGATCTGCGAGGCCTGGGAGAAGCTCGCCAGCTGCTTGTGGGTCGATTGCGTGGCGATGATGCCCGGCGAGGTCTCGTCCAGCCCCTTCAGGCCCATGGCGAAGCGCCCGGCGAAGAGCGGGTGGAACTTCATGAAGCCCGCCCAGGCCTCGTCGAACAGGATGTAGTCGCAGAGGTGCCCGATCCGATCGAGGATCATCTGCGCATTGTAGATCGTGCCGTCGTAGGTGCATTGCTCGACCACCGCCACGCGGAACGGGCGCTCGCGCTTCCACGCGTCGGGGTCCTTCACCAGGGGATTGGTGCGGATCTTTTCGCGGATCGCCGTCTCGTCCAGGGCCTCGGCGTACATGGGGCCGATCAACCCGAAGCAGTTGCGATCGGTCTCGAGGAACACCGGTACGGCGCCGCCGAGGAACAGGGCGCCGTGATGCGCGGCCTTGTGGTTGTTGCGGTCGAACAGCACGAGGTCGCCCTCCGCCACCAGGGCCGACAGCACGATCTTGTTCGAGGCCGAGGTGCCATTGAGGACGAAGTAGGTCTTCTCCGCCCCGAAGATGACGGCGGCTTCCTTCTGCGCCTTCAGGGCGGGCCCCTCGTGGACGAGGAGGTCGCCGAGATCGAGGACAGAATTGTCGAGGTCGTCGCGAAAGATCGCCTCGCCGAGGTGCTCGACGAAGATGCGGCCGATGGGCGAGCGGTTGTAGAAGATGCCGCCGTTGTGGCCGGGACAGGTCCAGAGCTGATTGCCCTGCTCGGCGTAGTCGACCAGCGCGCCGAAGAACGGCGTTTTCAGGGTCTCGGCGTATTGCTTCACCCGGCTGACGAGGCCGCGGGCGATGTATTCGGGGGTTTCTTCGGCAAGGAAGATGTAGCCGTCGATGAAGTCCAGCACCTCGACGGGGATGTCTTCCAGGCGCTTGCGGCGGACCATGATCACGATGGGCATTTCCAGCCCGCGTTTCCGCATCAGGTTGATGAGCGCCGCCGCCTTGCCGTCCAGCCCGCGCTTGCCCCAATCCACCACCATGCAGCCGATGGCGGCGTCGGTCTGGACCGCGATGGCCGCATCTTCGACGCGCCGCGCCCGCACCACCTCGAAGCCGAGCTTCTCGATGGAGGTGAGGATTTGCTGGACGCGCACGCCCTCGAGATCGTCCGGATCGAAGTTCGGCGCGCACATCAGCACGGTGAAGCGGCGGAAGAAGTCCATGCGGGAAAAGGCTCCGTGGTGTTTGGCGCGCACCGTTCGCGACGGGACGTGACGCTTCGATGACAGTTGCGGAGGGGCGGCGGCTTTTCGAGGGCGACACGGCCGGGTTCGGCGCCGGCGGCCGGCGGCATCACCCATAGACCGATGGCGCACCGATCGCCCGTAGCAGCACTGTCACACGCGCCTGCTCTAACGCCAGCGATCGGGATTCGAGCGACGGGCGGGACGGCGGCAATGGATCAGGGGCAACGGGCAGGCACCTTCGACATCGAGGCGATCCGCCGTGAAGTCGCCGACGATTTCGACGAAGAACTCGAAATGGAGATGGAGGAGGAGCGTCTCGAACGCCTCGCCGATGCCGTCGGGGACGGTCCACGCGCGCCGCAGATGGACCGCAGGCGCTATTTCCGCGAGCTGTTCCGGCTCCAGCACGAGCTGGTGCGCCTGCAGGATTGGGTGCAGGCTCAGAAGCTGCGCGTCGTCGTGATCTTCGAGGGCCGGGATTCCGCCGGCAAGGGCGGGGCGATCAAGCGCATCACCCAGCGTCTCAACCCCCGCGTCTGCCGCGTCGCCGCCCTGCCGGCCCCGAGCGAGCGCGAGCGCACGCAATGGTACTTCCAGCGCTACGTGACCCACTTGCCCGCCGGCGGCGAGATCGTGCTGTTCGACCGCTCCTGGTACAATCGCGCCGGCGTCGAGCGCGTGATGGGCTTCTGCACGCCCGACGAGGTGGAGGAGTTCTTCCGCTCCGTGCCGGAATTCGAGCGCATGCTGGTGCGCTCAGGGATCATCGTGCTGAAATACTGGTTCTCGATCACCGACGAGGAGCAGGAGCTGCGCTTCACCATGCGGATCCACGATCCGCTGAAGCAGTGGAAGCTCTCGCCGATGGATGTGCAGTCGCGCCGCCTGTGGGAGGATTACACCAAGGCCAAGGAAGTGATGCTCGCCCGCACCCACATCCCCGAGGCGCCGTGGTGGGTGGTCGAGGCCGTGGACAAGAAGAAGGCCCGGCTCAACTGCATCGCCCACCTCCTGTCGCAGATCCCCTACGGCGCGGTGGCGCACCCGGCCGTCCAGCTGCCCGAGCGCGAGCGCCACGACGACTACGCCCGCCAGCCGGTCCCGCCGGAGATGTTCGTGCCGAGCCTGTTCTGAGACGACCGCCCCCGGGTTGATCCGGGCCGCCGGGATGGGCAGACCCGGGGCTGGAATTCCACGCGACCCCGGACCCGCCATGACCAGCCCTGCGCGCGACACCGACGAGCTCCTGTTCACGCAGGACGGGGCCGGCATCGCCCGCCTCGTCCTCAACCGGCCCCAGGCCCGCAACGCCCTCACCTTCGCGATGTATCAGGGGATCATCGACCGCTGCGCGCGGATCGAGGCCGACCCGTCCGTGCGGGTGCTGGTGATCACGGGCGCGGGCGAGAAGGCGTTCGCGGCCGGTACCGACATCGCCCAGTTCCGCGGCTTCGCCTCGGCCCAGGACGCCCTGGACTACGAGCGGTTCATGGACCGGGTGATGGGTGCCCTCGAGCGCCTGCGGGTGCCCGTCATCGCGGCCATCGCGGGGGCCTGCACGGGCGGCGGGGCGGCCATCGCGGCGGCCTGCGACCTGCGGGTCGCCACCCGCGACGCGCGCTTCGGCTTTCCCATCGCGCGGACGCTGGGCAACTGCCTGTCGCTCGCCAACCTGAAGCGCCTCTCCGGGCTCGTCGGCCCGGCCCGGGTCAAGGACATGATCTTCACCGCCCGCCTCGTCGGGGCCGAGGAGGCGCTGGCCATCGGCCTCGTCGGCGAGGTGGTGGCGGATGCAGATGCCCTCGCGGTCCGCGCCACCGAACTCGCCACCCTCGTCGCCGGCCACGCGCCCCTCACCCTCCACGCCACCAAGGAGGGCCTGCGCCGGCTTCAGGACGCCGACGACACGGCCGGCGAGCGCCCCGGTGACGACCTCATCCGCCTCTGCTACACGAGCGCCGATTTTCGCGAGGGAATGGAAGCGTTCCTGGGCAAGCGGGCGCCGGATTGGCGGGGGCGGTGAGAACCGGTCACTTCGGCGGAACGTCCTGGAGCATGGCACGCCGAAGAATCGCGTTCAGCTTCGTCTGGTAGCCGCGCCCGCCCGTCTTGAGCCAAGCGAGCACGTCCGCGTCGAGGCGAACGGTGACCTGAGCCTTGATCGGACGGTAGAACGGATTGCGCTGGGCGTTGGCGAAGAACGCCTCCGTCAGCGGCGGGATATCGCTGTAGTCGATCTCGGAATCCGGCGTCGCGGCGAGCGCCTCCAACTCCGCGCGTTGTTCCGGCGTGAGGGCGGCGGGCCGGGGCAGGTCGAGTTCAAAGATGACGGGATCGGTCTCGTTCATAGCGCTTGCGCTCCTGCCGGTCGGCATGTCTAGCCGAAATGATGCGAACGATCTCCGTTCCATCGTCAGCGTCGAAGATCGTGTGAGCGACCAGCACCATCATGACGCCATCCACGAGGCCGATCGTCTGCTAGCGATACTCACCGTCCTCGATCCGATCCTGCGAACTCGATGCGTAAGGATCGGCAGAGACTCGGGACGCAACCTCGAAGCTGATGCGATGCTTACGCAGATTGCTTTCGGCCTTGGCCGCGTCCCATGCGAAGCGAATCGACTTGCAAAAATGTAACGACAATTTTGTCGTGACACAATGGGGTCGATCTGTGATCAGACGCAAGCGAACGGCCCGAACCAGAGGTCCGGGCCGCCCAGCCGTTTCGAGGCTGGTTCGCCCTAACGCGTGGAGGGCAGCAGCCAGTTCGGCAGCCACAGGGCGATGCCGGGGACGAGGCAGAGGATCAGGATCGCCACCGCCATCAGCATCACGAAGGGCAGCGTGCCCCAGATGATGTCCTTCAGCGGGATGTCGGGGGCGATGTTCTTGATGACGAAAATGTTGAGGCCGACCGGCGGGTGGATCAGGCCCATCTCCATGGTGATGGTCATGACGACGCCGAACCAGACGAGGTCGAACCCGGCGGCCTTCAGGGGCGGCAGGATGATCGGCGCCGTCATCAGGATGATCGAGACCGGCGGCAGGAAGAAGCCGAGCAGGATCACGAGGCCCAGGATCGTCACCAGCAGCACCCAGGGCGAGAGCTGCAGCGCCACGATGGCGTTGGCCGCCGATTGCGAGATGTGGAGGTAGCTCATCACGTAGGCGTAAAGGAGCGACATGCCGATGATGAGCATCAGCATGGTCGATTCCCGCAAGGTGGCGGCGAGGATCGGGTTCACGTCCTTCGGGCGCCAGACGCCGTAGATGACCGCGATGAGGCCGAGCGCCAGGAGACCGCCGAGGCCCGCCGTCTCGGAGGGCGTGGAGTAGCCGCCGTAGAGGGCGACCATGACGCCGGTGAGGAGCACCACGAAGGGCAGCACCCGCGGCAGCGTCGAGAAGCGCTGGCGCATGCTGTAGGTGTCCTCGGCGAGGATCGGCGAGGCGGTGCCGTTGCGCTCGAAGGCGTCCTTCGCGGCCGCGTATTCGGCCCGGAAGCGATAGACCGACCAGGCGGCGAACAGGCCGACCAGCAGCAGGCCCGGCCCGATACCGGCGAGGAACAGGCGCCCGAGCGACTGTTCGGCCGCCACCGCATAGAGGATCATGGTGATGGAGGGCGGCAGCAGGATGCCGAGGGTGCCGCCGGCGGCGATGATGCCGGCGGCGAAGCCCGGCGAGTAGCCGCGCTTCCTCATCTCCGGGATGCCCGCCGAGCCGATGGCCGAGCAGGTGGCGGGCGAGGACCCCGCCATGGCGGCGAACAGCGCGCAGGCGAAGACGTTGGCGATGCCCAGCCCCCCGGGGATGCGGTGCATCCAGGCGTGCATGGCCGAGTAGAGGTCCTGGCCGGCTCGTGAACGGCCGATGGCCGCGCCCTTCAGGATGAAGAGCGGGATCGACAGGAGTGTGATGGAGGCCATCTCCTCGTAGACGTTCTGCGCCACCGTATCGAGGGAGGCGCCCGGCATGAAGAAGTACATGAATGCGAGCGCCACGAAGCCCAGCGCGAAGGCGATGGGGATGCCGGCCAGCATCGCGCTGAGGGTGGCACCCGCGTAGAGGAAGCCGATGGCCGCGACGCTCATGGGTGGGGGCTCGTCTTGAGGGGATCGGCGTTCAGGTCGGCCCCGAGGCCGACCTTCGGGTTCGCCCAGCCGGCGGAACGGGGGCCGTAGTTCAGGGCCTCGGCGATCTGCAGGAGGAACTGCAGGGACAGGAAGCTCATGCCCAAAGCCATGAGGGCGTAGGGAATCCACAGGGGCGGCCCCCACGTCGATTGGGAGACCTGCCCGTCGACCCAGGCTTCGTGGAACAGGCTCCAGCTCTTCCAGGCGAAGAACGTCACGAACACGATGCTGATGATATCGGCCATGAGCAGGCGGGCGCGGTTGACCCGCGGCGAGAGCAGGCCGCTCAGCGCCTCGATGGCGACGTGGCCGCGCTTGGCCTGGACGGCGGCCGCCGAGAAGAAGGTCGCGCCGACGATGAGGAACACCGCCATCTCGTCCTGCCAGTCGGTGGGCTCCTTCAGCCAGTAGCGCACGAACACGCTGTAGCTGAGGACGAGACAGGCCCCGACGAGGGCGAGCCCGCCGAAGATCATCACCACGCCGTTGATCGCTTTCATCCCGCGGTCGATGGCCCCGAGCAGCCCGGGGACGCGAGGTTCGGGCGCGGCCCGTACGGATTCGGAGGCGGCGGAGGCCGCGTCGAAGGCGTGGCTCACGACACCTGCTCCGCCAGCTTGAGGAGCTCGGCGCAGCTCGCGGATTTGCCCGCGAAGTCCTTCCACGCGGTGTCCTTGGCGATGTCGCGCCACTGGCCGAGGGTCTTCTCGTCGAGCTGCTGCACCTTGGCGCCGGCCTTGGCGAACACCTGCTCGACTCGGGTGTCGTCGTCCTTGGCGCCCTTCTGGCCGAAGGCCTCCAGCTCGGCGCCGATGGTCATGATGAGGTCCTGCTGGTCCTTCGGCAGGCGGTCGAACACGATCTTGGACATCATGATCGGCTCCCACATGAGCCAATAGGTGTGCTGAGCCCCCGAGGTAAGGGATTTCGAGAGTTCCTCCAGGCGGAACGAGATCAAGCTGGTGGAGGAGGTGATGACGGCATCGCACGCGCCGGTCTGCATGGCGGCGTAGGATTCGTTCGACGGGATCGAGAGTGTGGCGGCGCCCGCCGCCTTCATCATCAGGTCCATCTCGCGCGAGCCGCCCCGGACCTTGAGGCCCTTGGCGTCGCTGGGCGTGAAGAGCGGCCGGTCGCGGCTGGCGACGCCGCCGGCCTGCCACACCCAGGAGACCACCACGACGCCCTTGGATTCGAGGATCTCGGTCAGCTTGCGGCCGACGGGGGCGGTCTTCCAGGCCGTGGCCTGCGCGTAGGAGGTGACGAGGCCCGGCATCAGGCCGATGTTCATCTCCGGCACCTCGCCGCCGGCGTAGGGGCTCGGGTAAAGGGTCATGTCGAGGGCGCCCTTGCGGATGGCGCCGAACTGGGCGTTCGTCTTCATCAGGGACGAGCCCGGATAGACCTGGAGCTCCAGGGCGCCCTTCGAGCGCTCGGCCAGGGCCGCGGCGAACTTGCGGCACGCGCGGTCGCGAAAGTCGCCCTCGTCGATGGTGCCGCCGGGGAACTGATGCGAGATCTTCAGGGTGGTCGCCGCCCGGGCCCGCGAGCCGAGGGACAGGATGGCGGGCGCGGCGAGACCGGCGGCGACGAGGGTGCGGCGTGTCAACGTCATGGCGTCTTCCTCCTTCGGCAAGCTGGCCGCCCGCCCATTTTGCGGTGCAGCATTTATACTGCGCTGCCCGCTCTTTATACCAGAGAACGACGCCTTGTATATTTTGTCAACCGGGTTGCATAAGGTAGACAGCAGTAACTGTCCCGGCGAAGGGCAGGCCCACGGCGAAGGAACCGGACCGATGGAACCCGAGCGCATGAACCAGTCCCTTCGCCTGCGCCAGACCATCGAGACGGAGATCGTCGACGGCCGCCTCGCCATCGGCGCCCGCCTCGACGAGACGGAACTGGCGGAACGCTTCGGCGTGTCGCGCACGCCGATCCGCGAGGCCCTGCTGCAGCTGGCGATGACGGGACTCGTGGAGATCAAGCCGCGCCGCGGCGCGCTGGTCAGCGCCCCCGACCCGCAGCTTCTCATCGCCATGTTCGAGACCATGGCGGAGATCGAAGCCGCGTGCGGACGCCTCGCCGCGCGCCGCCTGATCCCGGCCGACGAGGCGGCCCTCAAGGCGGCCCTCGCGGCCTGCGCGGCGGCGGCCGAGGCCCAGGATCCGGAGCGCTATTACGACGAGAACTACGTGTTCCACACGGTGGTCTATCAGGCCTGCCGCAACGGGTTCCTCGCCGAGCAGGCCCGGCTGCTGCATCGGCGCCTCGCGCCGTTCCGTCGGATGCAGCTTCGGGCGCGTCACCGCCTCGGGCAGTCGCTCGCCGAACACGAAGCCATCGTGGCCGCCATCGTGGCGGGCGACGAGACGGGCGCGGCGGAGCGGCTGCGCGCCCACGTGATCGTGCAGGGCGACCGATTCTCGGATCTGGTGGCGAGTCTGCGGGCGATCAACGACGCGGCGTGATCGGCGCAGGGGGCTCAGGTCGCGCCGAAATTCTCGGCGATGACCGGGGTCTTGGCGCGGATATGGGCCCGCACGAGCCGGGCCAGGGCCTCGCCGTCGCGGGCATGCAGGAGTTCGATCATCCGCTCGTGCTCGGACACCGCCCGCGCCCATTGCTCCGCCGTCTGGTGCACGGCGTAGCGCGAGCGCTGGATACGCCCCGACAGGCTGGCGTAGAGGCCACCCAGGATCGCGTTGCGGCTCGCCGCCATGATCGCCTCGTGGATCGCGCGGTTGAGACCGAAATACGCCCCCTCCTCCCCGGCCTTCCAGGCGGCCACCATGGCGCGGTGATCGCCCTCGATGCCGGCGATCTCCTCGTCGGTGATGGTGCGGCAGGCGAGATCGGCGGCCGTGGCCTCCAAGCCGGCGATGACCTCGATCATCTCCTCGATCTCGGACTGCGACAGGCTCGCCACCCGCGCACCGCGATTGGGGAGGAGTTCGAGCAGACCTTCCGTCGCCAGGATCTTGATGGCCTCGCGCAAGGGGGTGCGCGAGATGCCGAAGCGCTCGGTCAATTCGCTCTCGTTGATACGAGCGCGCGGCTCGAGTTCACCGGAGCGGATGAGATCGCGCATCCGATCGACGACCTCGTCGTGCAGATAACGCCGGTTGATGCCGATGCCCGGCTCGATCTTGTTCATCAGTCAGCAATTTTAAAAGTCGAAAGGCCTATACTTCCCATTTTAGGAGCCGCCTGTCCAAGTGTCGAGGGACAGGCGGTTCAAATAGGGGTGCTCTCCTATCTCTTCATCGCACTTCTTCGTGCCACGTGCGCCCGTCTCGCTCGATCAGGGCGATGGCGGCCGTCGGCCCCCAGCTTCCGGCCGGATAGGGACGGGGCGGCTCGGGCCGGTCGGCCCAGGCCTTGAGCAGGGAATCGGCCCAGGCCCAGGCGACCTCGACCTCGTCGCGGCGCATGAACAGGGTGGCGTTGCCGCGCACCACGTCCATGAGCAGGCGCTCGTAGGCATCCGGGTAGCGCTGCTTGAAGGTTTCTTCGAAGGAGATGTCGAGGTTGGTGGGCCTGAGGCGCATGCCGCCGGGACCGGGATCCTTCGTCATCACCTCGAGCTTGATCCCCTCCTCCGGCTGGAGCCGGATGACGAGGCGGTTGGGCTCGCGCCCGAACGCCTCCGTGGGGAAGATCGAGAACGGCGAGGCGCGGAACTGCACCACGATCTCGGACAGCTTCTGGGGCAGCCGCTTGCCGGTGCGGAGGTAGAACGGCACCCCGGCCCAGCGCCAGGACTGCACCTCGAGCTTCAGGGCGACGAAGGTCTCCGTCCGGCTCTGGGCGTCGCCGCCGAGATCCGTGCGGTAGCTCTCCACCGGCTGGCCCGCCACGGCGCCGGCCCCGTACTGCCCGCGCACGGTCACGGTCTGCACGTCGTGGGGGGTGATGGGTTTGAGGGCGCGCAGCACCTTGAGCTTCTCGTCGCGCACGGAGTTGGCGTCGAGCGACAGCGGGCTCTCCATCGCCATGAGGCAGAGGAGCTGGAGCATGTGGTTCTGCACCATGTCGCGCAGGGCGCCCGAGGTGTCGTAGTACCCGGCCCGCCCCTCGACGCCGACGGTCTCGCCCACCGTGATCTGGACGTGATCGATGACGTCGGCCGTCCACAGGCGCTCGAAGATGGTGTTGGCGAAGCGCAGGGCCAGCAGGTTCTGGACCGTCTCCTTGCCAAGGTAGTGGTCGATGCGGAAGATCTGCTCCTCGGGAAACACCTCGCCGACGGCGTCGTTGATGGCGCGGGCCGATTTGAGGTCCTTGCCGATGGGCTTTTCCAGCACCACCCGCGACTTCTCGCCGATGAGCCCATGGGCGGCGAGGTTCCGGCAGATGGAGCCGTAGAGGTCGGGCGAGGTGGCGAGGTAGTAGGGCCGCACCTGATCGGGCCGCTCGGCGAGCTTGGCGGCGAGATCCTCCCAGCCGTCGTCGCCGGCCCCGTCCACGGCGACGTAGTCGAGGTGGTCGAGGAACGCGGACAGCCTGTCCTCGGCTACATCGGCGGCCGGTACGAAGCGCTTGATGGCGTCGCGCGCCCGCTCGCGGAACGCCTCGGCGCTCATCTCCGAGCGCGAGGCGCCGATGATCCGGCTGGTGCCGGGGATCTGCCCGTCCTTGAACCGATAGTAGAGCGCCGGCAGGAGCTTGCGCGTGGTCAGGTCGCCGGTGGCGCCGAACACGACGCAATCGAAGGAGGCGACGGGGATGATGGTGGCCAAGGGCGGCTCCCGGGTTCGGTTCGCACGGGGTCCGTGGGGCCGGGCCTGCCCGGCCACCCACGGAGCGTGGCGCAAGGCTTAGACCGCAAGCAAGAGCTTCGCCAGCGGGCGCTCCCCTATGTCCGGGGGCCTACGTCTTCATGAATGCCGCGAACGCCTCCGAGAAATCCGGGTGCCAGCGCGACAGGGCCGGGCGGTTCTCGATGAGGTCGCCGGCGGCCCAGGCGATGCGCTTCTCGTCCTGCGCGCGGGTGGTCTCGTTGTCCGGACACAGGATGTAGAAGTCGCCGCGCGCCATCCCGGCGAGGAGGAAATCCACGGTCTCCTCCGGCGTCCAGGCGCCCGCCGGCTTCTCGGCCACGCCGCGGGCCCGGGTCAGGCCCGTATAGACGAAGCCCGGGATGAGCAGATGGGCGCTGACCTGCGCGCCCGTGCGGTTCCGCAGGTCGTGCGCGAGGGCCTCCGTCACCGCCTTCACGCCCGCCTTCGACACGTTGTAGGGCGTGTTGCCGGGCGGCGTGGTGATGCCCTGCTTCGAGCCGGTGACCACGATGGCGCCGGGCTCGGGCCCGTCGATCATCGCCGGCGCGAAGGCGTGGAGGCCGTTGATCACGCCCCACAGGTTGGTGTCGAGGATGCGCCGCCAGGTGTCGGCGTCCGAGAACAGGGTGCCGCCCGCCTCGATGCCCGCGTTGAGCAGGACGAGGGCCGGCGGTCCCTCGGCCGAGGCCACGTCCCGCAGGGCCTCCACGGCGTGCCGGTCGCCCACATCCGTCGCGAGCGCCCGGATCGGGGCGCTCCCCGGGGCGGCCGCCGCCACCGTGGCGCGCGCGCCCTCGAGGGCGTCGCCGGGCAGATCCGCGAGCCACACGGCCATGCCGGCGGCGGCGAAGCGCGTGGCGGCGGCGAGGCCGATCCCGCTCGCCGCTCCGGTGACGACGGCGGTGCCGCCCGCGCGAAGGGCCGGATGCTCCCCTGAACCCCGGCCGACCCGAGCGTCGCTCGCCTGCATGCCCGTCTCCCCATGTGCGGTTTCGCCCATGAGGTAGGGCGTGTGGGCAGAGGCGTCACGGGCGCGGCCGGCATGGCAGGGGATTGGTAACCCTCGCGCCGCATGGTCGTGGACGATAGTCGCTTCGGGGATCCGCGATGCTTTCGCGCCACGTTCTCTTCGTTACCGCCCTGTGCGCGAGCCTGTCGGCCCTCGCCGCCGCCACGGGGGCGATGGCGCAGGACGCGCCCGTGCCGCCGAAACCCGTTCCGTCGAAGCCGCTCGCGAAGCCCAGGATCAAGGCCGAGCCGGCCAGAAGCGAGACTCCCAAGAGCGAAGCCTCGACGAACGAGGCCCCGCGCCTCGATCCCCTGGCGGCTTCGGCCCCGGCCACGCCGGCCGTGCAGGCCATCGTACCGGTGGGCACGCCGGATGCCGGGACTCTGGCCAAGGAGGCGGCTTCGAAGGAGGCGGCGCCCAAGAAGTCGCGCGAGTTGCCGCCCCTCGTGGTCGCCCGCGTCTCGGCCGATCCGGCGCCCACGCTCAGCCCCGCCACCTTCCTCGACACCCTGAAGATGGCCGATCGCTATCAGGCCATGGCGGATGCCGGCGGGTGGGCGAGCCTGCCGCCGGGCCTCGTGGTCAAGGCCGGGGCCCGCGATCCCGCGATTCCCGCCCTCCGGAAGCACCTCGCGCTGGTCGGCGATCTGCCCGCCGACGCGCCGGCCTCGGACCTTCTCGATGCGCCCCTGGTGGCGGCGGTGAAGAGCTTCCAGGCCCGGCACGGCCTGCCCGAGACCGGCTTCATCGGCCGCCAGACCGTGGCGGCGCTCAACGTGCCGGCGGCCACCCGCCAGCGCCAGCTCGCCGCGTCGGCCGCCCGGCAGATCGGGTCGACCTTCGCCTTCGGCGACCGCTACGTGGTGGTGAACATCCCCTCCGCCACCGTCGAGGCTGTAGAGCGCGGCGTCGTGGTGCGCCGGTACGTCGCCGTGGTCGGAAAGCCCGACAAGGCGACGCCGCGCATCGAGGCCCGCATCACCGACGTGAACCTCAACCCGACCTGGACCCTCCCGGTCTCGATCATCAAGAAGGAGATCATCCCGAAGATGCGGAAAGACCCGGGCTACCTCGCCCGCGAGCGCATCCGCATCCTCGGCCCCGGCGGCGTGGAGGTCGATCCGACCACCCTCGACTGGGCCAGCGAGAAGGCGGCGAACTACACCCTACGGCAGGATTCCGGCCTCGACAATTCCCTCGGCCAGGTCCGCATCGACATGCCGAACAAACAGGCGGTCTACATGCACGACACGCCCTCGAAATCCTTGTTCGCCCGCGAAGTGCGGTTCCACTCCCACGGCTGCGTGCGGGTGGCGCAGGTGAAGGAACTGGCCGGCTGGCTGCTCGAGGGCACCCCCGGCCCGAACGGCGGCGCCTCGACCTGGGGTCCCATGGAGATCGAGAGCCACATCGCCACCAACGAGCGCCTCGACATCAAGCTGCCGAAACAGATCCCCGTGACCTTCGTGTACCTCACGGGCTACGCGACACCGGACGGCCGCGCGCATTTCCGCGACGACATCTACGGCATCGACAGCCCGGCGGTACCGATGCCCGAGGTGGCGACCACGGGCTCGATCACGCCGCGCCCGACGGGCCGGGCCATGAAGCCGGCCGCCGCCGGGATCGTGTCGCCCCAGGCGGGACCGGTGAGGACGGCGACGCCCAAGGTTGCGCCGCCGAAGGTCGCGCCCGCTCTGCCCACCGGTCCCGTTCCACCGGGCCCGATCCCGCCCGGATCGATCCCCTTCGCCGCTTCACCCGCCCGATAGGATTCCCGGCGCACGGGCGAACGTCACCGGTGGGCGCAGGGGTGACCGCACTCACCGCGCGCCGGTCCGGATCTCCTCCGCGAACCGCACGCTGCCGAGACGCACCAGGGCGATGAAGTTCTCGATCAGGGGCGCCCGTGCCTTCGTCCACAGAGCGTGCACGTCGGCCCGGATCGGCCGTCCGGCGATCGGTCGATAGACGACGTCCCGGTGCGCCAGCCGCGCGACGAATTCCGGAATGATGGCGAGGCCCAGCCCCGCCGCCACGAGACTGGTCAGGGACGCGGCCTCGACCACCTGATGCGAGATCCGGGGCGTGAAGCCCGCCTCAACGCAGCAGGTCCAGAGGTACTTGGCGAACAGCGAATCGTGGAGCCGCAGGAAGACGAAGTTCTCCGCCGCGAGGTCCGTTAGGGCGATCGTCTCCGTCGCGAGCCGATGCCCCCTCGGCAGGACGAGGCGGACGGCCTCCTCCCAGGCCAGTTCGCTGACGAGATCCAGGTCCCGCGGCGGGCAGCGCAGGAAGCTGACATCGGTCCGCCCGGTCCTCAGGGCCGCGATCTGCCGGTCGGGCGACATCTCGTGGATCCGCAGATCGACGTCGGGATAGCGTTCCGCGAACACGCGGATCGAGGCGCCCAGGGGCCCGGCCAGCATCGAGCCCGTCAGCCCCACATTGATGATGCCGGCCGTGCCGGCGCCGATGGCCCGCGCCCGGCCCATGGCCTCGCCGGCCTTCGCCAGAATGGCGAGGGCTTCGATTCGGAAGTCCTGGCCGGCGGGCGTCAAGGAGACGCGGCGCGTCGTGCGCTCGAACAGCTCGGTCCCGATCTCGGCCTCGAGATCCTTGATCTGCTGGCTCAACGGCGGCTGCGCGACGCCGAGACTCTCGGCAGCCGCCGTGAAGCTGAGATGTTCGGCCACGGCCACGAAGTAGCGCAGATGACGCAGTTCCATAGGGAAAATTCACGATCCGTGCGTTTCGATGGGCTACGACCAAACGCCTCTTCCGCATCCCTGCACCGAAGTGAGCTTCCCGGAAACGGCAACGAGGCTTTCCCGCATCGTCCGGTCTCCGTCTCGGACCGACCGGCATTCCCTCCACCAAGACCTTCAACCCCTTGCTCCGGCGTCGCGAACCCGTGCCCTTCACCGAACCGTCATATCCGCCTCAGTGCCGCCAAGCTGGCCCTGCACACCGGCTGCCATGACGAACCTCGCCCGGCCCCTCGCATGGCTTCTCCTGGCCGCTCTGATCTTCGCGACCCTGGCCCCCATCGGGCTGCGGCCGGTGAGCGGCGCGCCCGTCGGCCTGGAGCGGTTCGGCGCGTTCGCCGCCCTCGGCTTCCTGTTCGCCTACGGATACCCGCAGCGACGCTGGGAGGTCCTGGCTCTGGTCACCCTGGCGGGAGCCGGGCTGGAGGCTCTCCAGATGATCGAGGCGACACGGCATGGCCGGATGGGCGACTTCCTCGTGAAGGGCGCCGGAGGGGGGTTCGGCGTGGCGATGGCGATGGCGCTGACCCGGGTCTCGGCGCGCGCCGGGAGTCTCGGCGGGCGGCCCTGACGATTCCGCCCCTCGGCTTCCCGGGCAAAGCGCCCGGTGACGGCGGCGGCGGATCTCGGCACGTGGCGCCGGCCATGCGACGGCGCCTCGTCCCAGCGAGGAGGTATGCCGACGCGGCGAACGAGCCCTGTTCCTCGCGCGCATCCCTTACGGAGAATCGCCGGGGGCCTTCGGCGCGTGGTGCGAGTTCCCCTGGATCAGGTCGCGTCCGGCGTAGAGGCCGCCCACCGTTTCCAGGTCGAGGCGCTCCACGTCCCGGCGGCGGACTTCGGCCATGACCGCGTGCGCGGCGTCCGGATCGTCGCCGATGGTGAGCAGGGCCTGCTCGCCGAAAGCCAGGGCCGATTCGAACGTCTCCCGGAGCTGATACGCGACGCCCGCCTGGATGAGCGCGATGGCGTGCTCGCGATCCCGGGCCCGGGCAAGGACCGGAACCAGGGGGAATTCGGCCCGCGCGATCGCGGCGATCCGCTTGGCGGCGTCGCGGTCGTCGATGCAGATCAGGATCGTCCGCGCGGTCGCGGCGCCCGCCGCATGCAGGATGTCGAGGCGTGTCCCATCGCCGTAATAGACCTTGAACCCGAACGCCTCGGCCACGCGGATCTGCGCGGGATCGGTGTCGATGATGGAGACGGAGCACCCCCGCGAGATCAACGGCTGGCTGACGACCTGCCCGAAGCGCCCGAACCCGATGATCAGGGCGCTGCCGACGAGGTTCTCCGGAACCTCGACGCCGTCCGTCGATACGGACGCTTTCGGTCCGAGGCGGTCGTAGGCGATCACCATCAGGGGGGTGAGCGCCATGGAGAGGATGACGGTCGCGGTCAGGATCGCGTTGGTGGTGCCGTCGATGATCCCGACGCCCGCGGCGGCGGCGTACAGCACGAAGGCGAACTCGCCGCCCTGCGCCATCAGGGCCGCCCGCTCGACGCCCTCGGCGTGGGACGCCCGCAGGAGACGCGCGATCCCGTAGATGACGACGCTCTTCACCACCATGTAGGCGGCGACGCCCGTCAGGATGAGCGCCCAGTTCGCCCCGATCACGGTGAGATCGAGGGACATGCCGACGCCGAGGAAGAACAGGCCGAGCAGGATGCCGCGGAACGGCTCGACATCGGCCTCCAGCTGATGCCGGAAACTCGATTCCGAGAGCAGCACCCCGGCCAGGAACGCGCCCATGGCCATGGACAGTCCGCCGAACTGCATGGCCAGCGCCGAGCCGAGCACGACGAGCAGCGCCGCCGCGGTCATCACCTCCCGCGCCTTCGACGCCGCCAGCAGGCGGAACATCGGATTGAGCAGCCAGCGTCCCGCCGCGACCAGGGCGGCCACGGACAGGAGCGCGAGGCCGATGGCGTAGGCCCGGTCGGCCGTACTCGCCGCTGCGCCGCCCGGCGCGAGGAACGCGACGATGGCGAGGAGGGGCACGATGGCGAGATCCTCCAGCAGCAGGATCGCGACGATGCGCTGTCCCTTCGGGGTCGAAAGGGACCCGCGCTCTTCGAGGAGCTGCATGACGATGGCCGTCGACGTCAGCACGAAGCCGGTCCCGGCCACGAACGCCACGGCCGGGGACAAGCCCAGGGCGAGGCCGACGAGGGTCAGGGCTGCGATGCAGGCTCCGACCTGCGCCAGCCCGAGGCCGAAGATCTCGCGCCGCATGCCCCAGAGCCGCGACGGCTCCATCTCCAGGCCGATGAGGAACAGGAACATCACCACGCCGAGTTCGGCCACGTGCAGGATCGCGTGCGCGTCCGTGAACAGGCCGAGGCCGAACGGGCCGATGCACAACCCCGCCACGAGGTAACCGAGGACGGAGCCGAGACCGATGCGCTTGAACAGCGGGACGGCGATCACGCCCGCCGCCAGGAGCGCGACGACCTGGACGAGTTCGCCGGCAGCGCCGGATGCTTCAGCAGCCATGAAGTCTCGATCTCGGTGACGGGGGATTCGGACCGGGCATGGCCGGCCGCGCAGGCACGCTCAAGGGTAGCGGACGGGCGCGGGGGTTTCAGGCAGGGGGATGAACTCGGATTCACCCGGAACCGTGTCGAAGCGGGCCTGGCGCCAATCCTCCTTGGCCTGCTCGATTCGCTCGGGACGCGACGAGACGAAGTTCCACCAGAGGTGGCGCGGCCCATCCATGGGTTCGCCGCCCAGCACCATGAAACGGGCGGCCTCGGTCGCCCGCACGCTGATGCGGTCGCCGGGTCGAAAGACGAGAAGCTGGCCCGGCCCGAAGCCGTCGCCGGCGATCTCGATGGCGCCCGAGACCGTGTAGATCGCCCGCTCGTCGTAGGTCGGGTCGAGGGGCAGGACCGCGCCGGCCTCCAGGGCCACGTCTGCGTAGACCATGGGGCTTGAGGTCCGTACCGGGGATCTCGCACCGAAGGCCTCGCCGGCGATGAGCCGGACGGTCTTGCCCTCTCCGGTCAGGACCGGCAGCGCCCCGGCCTCGTAATGCTCGAACGCGGGGGCGGTCTCCTCGTCCCGGCCGCTGAGGGCGACCCAGCTCTGGAGCCCGAACAGCGTCGAACCGGTCTTCCGGAGGTCACGTCCCGTCCGCTCCGAATGGGTGATGCCCCGGCCCGCCGTCATCCAGTTCAATTCGCCCGGGCGGATGGGCAGTTCGGTCCCGAGGCTGTCCCGGTGCATGATCTCGCCCTCGAACAGGTAGGTCACGGTGGACAGGCCGATATGGGGATGGGGCCGCACGTCCATGCCCTGGCCGAGCAGGAACTCGGACGGCCCCATCTGGTCGAAGAAGATGAACGGCCCGACCATCCGACACTCGGTGGACGGCAGGGCCCTGCGCACGGCGAACGAACCGAGGTCGCGCGAGCGCGGGACGATCAGGGTCTTGATCGCGTCGCAGGTGAAATGATCGCCCGGGATCGGATCGTCGGCACCGTGCCAGCTCATGGGGTGATCTCCTGTCTGTGATGTTCGGTCAAGACCGGCTCGCTTGCTCCGGCGTCCCGACGAGGATGCGGACCGGCGCGCTCGCGCCGAGGACGGTTCAGGGGCGCGTGAGACGACCCCCGCGACGATCGCGCTCAGCCCTTCACGAAGGCCAGGAGATCGGGATTGACGACGTCGTGGTTCACCGTGAGCATCCCGTGCGAGAACCCCGGGTAGGTCTTCAGGGTGCCGTGCTTCAGCAGCCCGATCGACTTCAGCGCCGCGTCGGCGATCGGGACGATCTGATCGTCCTCGCCGTGCAGCACCAGGGTCGGGACGGAGATCGCCTGAAGGTCCGCGGTCTGGTCGGTCTCGGAGAACGCCTTGATGCCCTCGTAATGGGCCTTGGCGCTGCCCATCATGCCCTGGCGCCACCAATTCTGGATCACGCCCGGCTGTGCGGTCGCGCCCGCGCGGTTGAAGCCGTAGAAAGGTCCGGTCGGAACGTCGAGGAAGAACTGCGCGCGGTTCGCGGCGGTGGCCTCGCGAAAACCGTCGAACACCGAGATCGGCAGGCCTTCGGGGTTGGCGTCCGTCTTCAGCATGAGCGGCGGTACGGCGGAGACCAGCACCGCCTTGGCGACGCGGCCGGCGGGCTCTCCGTGCCGTGCCACGTAGCGGGCCACCTCGCCGCCGCCGGTGGAATGGCCGATATGCACGGCGTTTCGCAGATCCAGTGCCTCGACCACCGCGAAGGCATCGGCGGCGTAGTGATCCATGTCGTGGCCGCCATCGACCTGCGCCGAGCGGCCATGGCCGCGCCGGTCATGGGCGACGACGCGGTAGCCCTGTTGAAGGAAGAACAGCATCTGCGTGTCCCAGTCGTCCGACGAGAGCGGCCAGCCGTGGTGGAACACGATCGGCTGGGCGCTCTTGGGGCCCCAATCCTTGTAGAAGATCTCGACACCGTCGGCGGTGGTGACATAGGCCATGGAGAGTGTCCTGTCCTAGAGGAAGCGAACGTCGTGGCCGTTACGGGCACGCGTGATGCAGTTGAGACCATCTCGGTGATCTTCGGAAGCCCCGAACATCGTTTCGGCGCCGTCGATTCCCAGGCTAGACGCGTCGCCGTAATCCTCGTCGATCTCGATGGTCGTCACGCGGGTCCCGGTGTGCATCCGTTCGAGCCGGAATGCAGGCGGGTGCCGAAGCGCGGCCGTCATCGCGACGACGTTGCAGACAAAGGCATGGCTCGACACCCGGTCGAGGCTCGCGGGGACCTGCGCGACGATAGACCCGAAGGTCCGGAGCCGGGCGGCGGCGAGGCGTTTTCCGGGGATGGGTGTGCCTCCGATCGGCATGGCTCGGTGTCCCTCCGTTCGGCTCCGCCGGGCGACGGCGAAACCGACGCGATCCCTCGCGACCGCCGACCGGAGCTATGGGGGCTCGGGGGTAAAACGGCTTGCCGAATCGGCGCGCGACTTGAAGGAATGCGGCATCGCGCGTGCCCCTTCCAGGCTCATCATCTCGGCTGTCGGATGCAACCGGCCCGGAGGACATGGCCGAGCAGGATGCCGAGAGACAAGGTACGCTTTCCCCACGCAGAACGAGTTCGACCAGAGGCTCGTGAGGAGATTCCGGCAGCATGCGGAGTGCGACCATCGCCCCGACGGACCCAACCCCCGGCCGACGCTCGCGCGGCACTCCGATTGTCCTGGACGCACCGCCCCGGAGCGGGGACCGGTCCCGGATCCGGCAGGGCGGACGGCCGGACAGGGGGACCGACGGCATCGCCTTCGTCGATTGGCGAACGAAGGCGCCGACGGGAGCGCACCGTCGTCCAACCCTACCGCGCGACGGGCTGGTGCTCCAGGTGCCGCTGGCGGACCATCCGGGCAGCCCGTACGGGGGCGGCGGCGATCACGGGGCACCCGAGCGGATCTGTCCGAGCGCCGTGATCCTCCTCGACATCCGCGCCCGGTCCGTCTGCCGGGATCGCGCCGGAACCGTCCAGGTCTGGCTGTCGAGCAGGGTTCTGGCGGACGTGGCCGACAGCATGGGCCTCCGCGATCTCGACCCCATGGAGGCCCTGAAACCGGTGCATGGCCGGACCCTGGTGGACCCCACCATTCACGACCTCGCGGCGAGCGCCGTGGCGACCCTCGATCGCCCGGACCGCGGCGCCGCCATCTTCCGCATCCAGCTCGCCCGCGCCCTGGCGGCTCACCTGCTCGGTGTCCATGCGGAGGCCGGACACGTCCCCACACGCACCCGAGGCGGCCTGGCGCCCTGGCAGGTTCGGCTCGCGCAGGAGCGCATTCGCGCCGAACTCGGCGCTGCTCCGTGCCTGCGAGCAGTGGCGGCGGCGTGCGGCCTGTCGGTGAGTCACTTCACGCGCGCCTTCCGGCAGTCCGTAGGGACATCTCCGCATGCATGGCTGGTGCGCCAGCGCGTCGCCCGCGCAAAGGTGATGATGCGCGCGCAGGACCGGTCCCTGGCGGAGATCGCCCTCGCCTGCGGCTTTGCCGATCAGAGCCATTTCACCCGGGTCTTCGCCCGTGAGGAGGCGATGAGCCCGGGCCGCTGGCAACGGACGACCGAGCGGCAGCCCTGAGCGCCTTCGCGGATCGCGGTGAAGGGCCGATGCGGAAAGCCCCGATCCCGCCGGCGCTCGCCCGTGTCCGGGGGTCTGCTCGCGGCCCCGAATCCCTCGCCCCGATCTCAGGCGGCACGCACCCGTGCGACGAACCGGCCGACCTCCGCGGCCAGGTGTTCCGACTGCCGCGACAGCTCGGACGCCGATGCGAGCACCTGGCTCGCAGCGGCCCCGGTATCCTCCGATGCGCGCGCCACACTGGCGAAGTTGTCCGTCACCTCGCTCGTACCCCTGGCGACCTGCACGACGTTGTGGGCGATCTCCTGCGTCGCCGCCTCCTGCTCCTCGACCGCCGACGCGATGGATGTCGCCAGGCCGTCGATCTCGCGGATGCGCGTGCCGATGCCGTCGATCGCCGAGGCGGCCTGACCGGTCGAGCTCTGGATACGCCGAATGTGGCCCGTGATCTCCCCGGTCGCCCGGGCGGTCTGGTCGGCCAGGGCCTTCACCTCGGCGGCGACCACGGAGAATCCTTTGCCCGCGGCGCCGGCCCGCGCCGCTTCGATGGTGGCGTTGAGGGCGAGAAGGTTGGTCTGGCCTGCGATCGTCGAGATCAACCCGACCACGGCATCGATCTGCGACACCGCCTCGTGCAGTTCCTGGACCAGATGCGCGCTCTGTTCGGCTTCGAGAACCGCCGTCTGGGCGAGATTCGCCGAACCCGCCACCTGCCGCGCGATCTCCTGCACCGATGCGCCGAGCTCCTCGGCCGCAACCGCGACCGTGTTGACGTTGGTGGCGGTCTCCTCGGCGGCGGCCGCGACGCCCGTCGATCTCACGGCCGTCTCCGACGCCGTCGCCGTCATGCTCTGTGCCGTCGCCTGGAGTTCGGTGGCCGAGGAGGACACCAGACCGACGATCCCGCCGACCGCCGCCTCGAAGCCATCCGCCAGGGCGATCATCGTGCGCTTGCGCTCGGCCGCGGCGACCTCCTCGGTGAGCTGCTTCCGCTCGGCCTCTTCGAGTGCCTTGCGCGCCACCATCCCGCGGATCCCCTCGACCGCGCGCCCGACGGCACCGATCTCGTCATGCCGGCCGGCTTCGGCGATCTTGGCGTCCACGGCTCCCTGGGCCATCTGCTCCAGGGCGGCCACCAGGCGCTTCAGCGGACGTGCGACGGTGACGGCCATCATCCGGCTGACGACGATGGCGAGGACGAGCAGCACGGCCAGGGTCGCGACGACCATGATCTCGAACAGGTGCATCACCGGCGCGAAGGCCTTGGCGCTGTCCACGGACAGGGCCACGTACCAATCGAGGGCGGCGGGAAGATTCGGCACGCGCGCGAACACCGTGAGCGTCGCCCGCTCGCCCTCGCGCGTCTCGACGGGCAACCCGCCGATCTTCGGCGGGGAACCGCCGAGCAGCTCGGACAGCGGCTTGCCGATCAGTTCAGCGCGCGGGTGGATCAGGATCTTGCCGGCGCCGGAGACGAGGTAGGCGTAGCCATGCCCGTCGGTCTCGACCTCGTTGATCATCTTGGAGAGGGCCCCGAGGTCGAAATCGCTGCCGGCCACGCCGATGAGGCCGCCCGTTCCACTGGCGGCCGGCGCCGAAGCCGTGATCGTGAGCTGCTTCGCGGTCGAAGAGACGTAAGGCTCCGTCAGCGCGGGACCGTTGGCCTCGACCACGCCCTTGTACCAGGGGCGCTGGCGGGGATCGTAGCCGGCTGCGATCTCACTCTTCGGCATCTTCGTGTAGTAGCCGTCGGCGCGCCCGAAGAAGTTCAGCACGAAAGCTTCGCGGGCGATCGGCGCATTCAGGATATCGTCCGTATTCGAACCGGTGCCCGCGATGGTCACCTGCTGGGCCATCAGCCGGGTCAGGTCGAGCTTGCCGCTAAGCCAGTTGCCGACAGCACGTGCAGCGGTCGTGCTCAAGGCGGACATGTTGGTCTGCACATCGGCGCGCAAAGCCGCGGATTGCGAGCGGTAGATGTACGCGGAACAGGCGGCGAAACCGGCAAAGACGAGCACAAGGATCAAAGCGGTCGCGCGTCCCGATACGCCAAGACGCATTCCTGAAAAACTCGAGCGCGACATTTGAATTGCCGTCCTTAAAATCACGGACCTTCGCTTATCTCTCAAGATCCAGCCTATGAACCTCCCACTCAAAAGATCATAAAATCACTAAATTTATATTATTACTATATTTCCCTCCCCCGGGATCCGGTGCCACCGATTGCCGGTACGATGCATCATCCGAACGATGAGCGATCGTCGCCGAGCGCACCCCACCCAGACGCAGGCTCGGCCGCATGCGGTGGGGTTCGCCCTGAAACGAGGGGAGATTTCTGTGTCGGTGGCAGCGATCGGTGCACTGTACGCCGCGACCGACATGACCCGAGAAAAGGCGGCACCCGATTACGGCACGGGCCGCCCGCAAGCGGATCTTCAGCTCGCGAGGCGCTGGTTCTGACGTTTCGCGGCGTCGAAGGCCTGGAGATCGAGGGCCAGCCCGATGATCGTCGCACTCTTCAGGCGGGTCGGATCAATGGCACTGCCGATGCCGTGCCCGAGATAGACTTCTTCCACTTCGGGCGTCCGCATGGCGCCGCCCATGGTCCAGTTCGGGAAGGACCGGCCCTGAACATTGCGGGCATCCATGATCGTGGCCGTCATATGCCGCGGGTCGCGGGCAATGCGGGTGTAGGTCGCACTCACCTGCGCCTGTTCCCCTTCGAGGACCTGGATGAACCATGTCTTGTCGAAAATCAGGAATCCAGTGATCCCATCGCGGCTGTTGTTTCGCTGGGAGGCCGACACGATCTCTCGCAGGTTCGTCAGCATGGCACGATCGTTACCAAGAACGGCGTTACGGCTGTAATAGACAAGCTGATGGATCATCGCGGAATTTCACTCATGAGCCGCTGCGCAACCGGCATCGATTTCGGGACAGCGCAGACGAACAACGCGGCGAAGAACCGTTCGTTTGAATCGAAACCCGACAGCTTGGCCGCGGGGTTAACCGAATCCCGCGTTCGGCGTCCCGGTCCGAAGTCTCGCACCTGGTCCGAAACCCATCGATCGCCGCGATTCCGCGGACCGGGTCGCGAGGATCCCGGCGAACGCAGCCGAGGGGCTCGCCTTCCCGTTCGATGCTGATCCATGTTAAGATTGTCGCCACCGGACGGGTTCGCATTGCCCGCAGTCGCCGATGCGAACACACGATCGGGTGTGCCGTCCCGGGGGCGAAGCGCCATTCCGATCGGGGAGGGCATGACAGTCCTCGGCGGGTTCCCCGCACGCGTGCAGCAGGATCATGAATTTGGAGAGGATATTCTCGACAAACGACGTGAAGTCTCAGGACCGCTTCGGCCTCTGGCGGGAGATCTGCGAAGATCGTCTCGTTCCCATGGACCAAAGTCGTCTGAACGACCAGGCGTTCGATGCGGTGATCGAAGGCACCAGCGTCGGCGGAATGTCCTTCACGCAGTTCGGCTTGAGCAACCTCAAGTGCGCGACGAACTCACGAACGATCCGGCACCAGAACAACAGGACCGACAAGCTATTCCTGAGCCTGGTGCTGTCCGGCACCGTCAGTTCGGAACAGAATGGGCATTCCACGACCGACAGACCCGGCGATCTCTCCATACGCGACACGAACTCGCCCTGGAGGATCGAGCACGGAAATCGTTCGGACGTGCTGGCCATCGAGATCCCCCGGGACCGCCTGGAGAACCAGCTGGGCGCGGCGCGCCATTTCGCGGGTCTGACGATGGATGGCAGCCGGCCGGTCACGATTCTCGCCCGGTCCTACTTTCGCAATCTCATGAGCGTGGGGCATCGGCTGACGCCGCATGCGGCCGAACGCATGACGTCCATCGGCATCGACCTCGTGGCCGCGAGCCTCGCCGAGCGCATGGCGCTGGAGACGCCCAAGGCCCTGCACGGGACGCTGACGGTCCAACGGGCCAAGGCCTATGTAGCGACCCATCTCGGCGACCCGGGCCTCGACGTGTCGCAGGTCGCCGTGGCGGTGGGTGTTTCGTTGCGTCAACTCCAGGCGCTGTTCCGCGAGCACGGGCGCAACGTCACGGCCTGGATCTGGCACCAGCGACTGGAGCGGGCGGCGAAGCGCCTGTCCGATCCGGCCTGCCTACACGTGCAACTGGGCGAGTTGGCCCATGGATGCGGCTTCGCGAGCCAAGCCCATTTCTCGCGCCGCTTTCGCGATCGATACGGTTTGAGCCCGCGCGACTATCGCCACTCCGCGCTGAGCCAAACCGCCGCCCGGATGTCCTGAACCGCGGTACGATGCGTCGTTCCGGGCATTCGGCGAAGGTGCGGCTCCGAGGGCCATGCGGCCGCGCCTCCGACGGCCATGCGGCACGCGGCGTTCAGCGCAGCGACAGCAGGAGGCCGGCAGCCTTCTGGACCGCCGGCGATTTCGCGTAGATCCAGAGCGGATCGTGCTGCACGACCGTCGCCCCGAGACCGTGCTTGAAGTCGAAGACGGCCCGGTTCGAAGCCGGATCGATCCCGCCGAAATCGAACACGTGGCACGCCTCCGCCTTGGCCCGCTCGACGAGGCGCCAGACCGCGAGACTGGCAGCGCTCGTGGCGCGGGCACGATCGTTCGAGGCCGTGTAGAAGTCGGTGCAGCGCTCGGCCGAGAGGTGGGCGATCCGTACGAGGACGCGCTCCCCCTTCTCACGCACATCGAGAATGAGGACGCGCGGGTCGCTGGCCGCGACTTCGCGATAGGCGTCGGTCTGGAGGGTGGTGGCGAACCCCTTGCGCTGCCGCAGCCGCGCGTACATAGCCGTGAAGTCGTCGAACGCCGCCAGGCGTTCCGTGCGCTCCTCGAGGAAGTGCGTCGTCAGGTCGGCGTTCCGCTCGGCCTTGTTCAGAGGCTTACGCCAGCGCGGCTCCATCGCCGCCCGGATCGTTTCGAGATCCTGGCCCAAATCGAGCTCGAACGTGTGGTCGCGCGCCTGGACGACCGGGGCGAAACCGAGCATCAGGAGCGCGAGCGTCGCATCCTGGCTCTCGAACCCCTCGTAGTCGATGGCGAGGAGATCGAGCCGCCCGAGATCGAGATGCGCGACGAAGCTCCGAAACACCGCTTCCGCACGGCGTTCGCCCGCACCGGTCAGCAACGGTCCACCCTGGACATGGACGAAACGGACCGGTCCCTTGCGACGCTCCTGCCATTGCACGAACGCGAGTTCCTCGCCATCGGCGGTCACGACCGCGCGCCGGACCGTCAGGCCGCGCCGCGCCTTGTAGGATCCCCAAGGGGTGGCGCAGTAGATGTTTGCCCGCGGCCGAGCCCAGACCCGCCGATCCCAATCCGCATCGTCCGCAATCTCCGCGATCGCGAGTTTGGCCGCCATGTCGTTCCTCGTCTGAGCCGAGCACGGCGCGTCGGCGCGCTCGCCCCTCTCCATAAGCCGTGCATGACTGAAGGATTCGTAACGCGGCGCCCGCCGCCACGTGTGTGCAGTCGTACGTCGGGACCGGCCCGGTCCCGACGTCCTTCCCGGGGGTTGCAGCTGCCCTGGGGTCTGTCGTCGCTGGAGCCGGTCGGGTCCGAGGACCCGCGGCATCCAGCCCCTCGCCGCGCCGGCCTCGACCGCCTTCCGCCCGCCTCTCCGGGAGACGGGCGATTCCTCTCTTTCGGGATCGCCGTGGCTTACCGCAGGAGCTGAAGGATGCCCTGCTGCGCCTGATTGGCGAGCGACAGGGCCGAGACCGCCAGGGAGTTGCGGGTCGAGAGCGCCTGCGAGTTGGCCGCCTCCTCGTCGAGATCGGCGTTGGTGAGGTTGGCCGCCCCCGTGTCGAGGATGTTGGTCAGGTTCTTGGTGAAATCCTGCCGGTTCTGCACCACCGAGAGGTTGGCGCCGAACGTGGAGGACTGGGTCCGCAGGGTGGTGGTGGCGCTCGTGAGCTTTTCGATGACGGCGTTGATCTCCTCGTCCGTCTGGAAGTTGCCCGTCATCGCCGTGAGGCCGAGGCCCTCCGCGTCGAACTTCACGCCCTGGATGTCGAGGGCCGAGGTGTTCTTCTCGTTGAAGCTGACGTGAAGGGTATTCTCGGGGGCGTTGCTACCGTTGCGGAACAGCAGGTTGACGCCGTTGTAGCTCGAATCCTTGGCCTGCTGGGTGATTTGGGTCAGCAGGTTGTTGAACTGCGTCGCAAGGGTCGAGCGCAGCGAGCTGGCGCCCAGGCTTCCGCCCTTGTCGGTGCCGCTGCCCTTGAGGGCGCCGGCCGTGTTGAGCCCCAGGCCGATATCGGCGGTCCCGGCGGCCTTGATCGTCAGCTTCTGGTCCGCACCGGAGGCCACCGTCGAGAAGGCGAGCTTCTTGTCGCTCCCCAGGCTGACCTTCACCTTTCCGTTGAGGCCGGTGTCGTTGACGATGGCCTTCTGGATCTCGCCGACGAGGCCGGCGGCGGTGGCCGTCTTGGCGCTGCCGATGAGGTTGATCGTCGTGGTGCTGCCGCTGCCGAGGGTGAGCTCGAAGGAGGCGTTGGCGTTGGCGGCGAGGGCGACACTCGACGAGACGGCGGTGTTGGCCTTGATCGAGGCCACCGACGAACCGTCCGTGGCATCCGTACCGGACGAGACCACCGCATCGGCCGGCGCGCCGAGGCCGGCCGTGAAGGTGCCGTTCGCCGGCGTGGTACTGCCGAGGCCGAGCTTGGCCGTGTCGCTCACGCCCGTCAGGCTGACCGTCGCGCTGCCGCCGATGGCGTTCGACGACGCCTTGAGGGCGCCGGTGTTGTCGAATGCGCGATCCACATCCTGATGAAGTTCGTCGAGCTCGGCGCCACGGGGCCGGACAGGCCGGTGCGCGAACTCTCGTTCTCCGACCTCGGGGCGCGGTTCGGCATGTCCCGTTCCCATGTCCGCAACGTCCTGCGCGATGCCGAGGGCGCGGGCCTAGGGGAGCGCTCGGGGACAGCCGGCGTGTTCCATCACCTGACGCCGCGCTGCGTGGCCTCGTTCGACCGGTTCGTGGCCGAGGCCCTGTCGTCGAGCGACCTCTCCTGCTCCATGGCGGCCGACGCGGGCGTTCCAGGATCGGGATAGGACCGTCCCGCGGCGCCGGGTGATCGCACGGGCCCTGAACGATGTGGCTTGGATCGTCTGCCCAGGCTCGGCAGGTTGTCGGCCAGGATGGTGTACCGGCGGAAGGCAAAGGTGATCGCCTCCTCTCCGGTCGTGAGCACGGTCGAGCGCGGCGTCTTCGGTCCCATCGCAGCGTCATGCACGAAGGTACGTCTGCGCCACTTCGCGACCGACTTGGAGTTCAGTCCACGCTGTGCGGCAGGATCTTCAAGCGAAGCTTTCGATCGCCGTAGCGCTGTTCTGACCGCGTGCGTGGTCGTGGCGCAGCGGTGAAGAACCCGTCCCCTGACGCCTCCCCGTATGCAGCCAGATCAGCTAAACTGGGGCCGTCGCACCGCGGGACTGAACACCTAGAATCTTTAAGGCTGCCACTGTTCCCGGGCCGCACCGCCATTTTGTTGCTGCCTATTCTGCCGCGATCCGGTCGGAGCCGGGCCGGACCGCCCCGGCTGCGAGGGGCAGTTCGAGGCGGGCGGTGAGACCGCGCGGGCTGCGGTTGATCAGGGTCAGGCGCCCGTCATGGGCCTCCGCGATGGCGACCACGATGGACAGGCCGAGGCCGAACCCGCTCGCCGTGTCGAGGTTGCGTGCCCGGTCCCCGCGCACGAAGGGCTGCAGCATCGCCTCGCGCTCGGCGTCGGGGATGCCGGGACCGTCGTCGCTGACGTCCACCCGCACCCGATGCTCGGTCTGGACGATGCCCAGACGCGCGCCGCCGCCGTACTTCACCGCGTTGTCGACGAGGTTCGTCACCGCGCGCTGCAGTTCCTCCGGCCGGCCCCGCACGAGAACGTGGCGGCTGGCCGCGACGCGGACATCGGCGCCGATATCGGCGAATGCGTCGCTGACGGTCTGGACCAGGGAGGCGACGTCGATGAGCGTCACGGCGCGCCCCTCGCCGGTCTGGCCGTCACGCACGAAGGACAAGGCCGCCTCGACCAGGCCGTTCATCTGGTCGAGGTCGCGCAGGGTCATGGTCCGGGCGTGGTCGTCCTCGATGAATTCGGCGCGCAGGCGCAGGCGCGTGATCGGCGTGCGCAGATCGTGGCTGATGGCCGCCAGCATCTGGGTGCGGTCGTCGACGAGGCGGCGCACCCGGGCGCGCATACGGTCGAGGGCCTGGGCGACGGCGATGACCTCCTGGGGCCCGTTCTCCGGCAAGGCCACCACGTTCATGCGCGTGCCGAACGCCTCCGCGGCCTGGGCGAGGCGGGCGAGCGGCCGGGTCAGCGCGCGCGCCGCCCATATGGTGATCAGCGACAGCACCACGGCGAGGAACAGGAAAGTGACCACGATGGCCCCCTGCCGGATCGGCGGCCGGTCGTCGTCGGGCACGAGGGCCGAGAAGCGCGCCCCCTCCGGCGTCGTGATCCCGACCCGGATGCCGGGCGGGGTGTCGGCGGCGTCGAGATCGGCGATGGCCAGCGGCCGTCCGAATCCGTCGCGCACCCGCTGCACCACCGTGTGCGACGCCAGAGCCTCGCTCGCCGTCCCCTCGGGCGCCGAAGCCGGCCACGGGGCGATGCGCAGGGTCGGCAGGGTCCTGGCGGCACCGCGCAGGAGGGCGTCGCGCGCGTTCGGCGCCGTGGCGTCGAGGAGGCGCGCCAGGGTCGCGATCCGGGTGGCGGCGACGCCGGGGTGATCGTCGGGCCGCCACGGCTCGCGCAGGGTGAAGAACGCGAGGGTCGCCACCGCGTGGGTCACCACCATGGCGGCGACGATGAGGAGCGCGATCTGACCGGCGACGCTGCCGGGCCACAGGGCGGCGAGGTGGCGTCTGGCGAAAGCCCTCATGTGCGCGTGACCTCCGGCGTGAACAGGTAGCCCCCCGAGCGGATGGTGCGGATGATCTCGGGGCTGCGCGGATCGCGCTCGATCTTCTGGCGGATGCGGCTGATGAGGACGTCGATGCTGCGCTCGAACGGGCCGGCGGCGCGTCCCTGCGTCAGGTCGAGGAGCTGGTCGCGCGAGAGCACGCGGCCCGGCCGCAGGCACAGGGCGTGGAGAAGATCGAATTCCGCGCCCGTGACGGCGATGCGGGCGCCCTCGGGACTGTGCAACTGGCGCAACGACACGTCGAGGGTCCAGTCGAGAAAGTGCAGGCGGCGCACACCGCCCTCGTCCTCGCCCTCCCCCGCCGAGCCCCGCCGCAGGATGGCACGGATGCGGGCCAGGAGTTCGCGGGGGTTGAACGGCTTGCCGAGGTAGTCGTCGGCACCGATCTCGAGGCCGACGATCCTGTCGATCTCCTCGGCCTTGGCGGTGAGCATCAGGATCGGGACGTTCGAGGTGGTGCGCAGGCGGCGGCACAGGCTCAGACCGTCCTCGCCGGGCAGCATCAGGTCGAGGACCACGAGATCGACGCGGGCCTCCGCCAGCGCCCGGTCCATGGCGGGACCGTCTCCCGCGATCGTGACACGGCACGCGTTGGCCCGGAGATAGCGCGCCACCAGGGCGCTGATCTCGCGGTCGTCCTCGACCACGAGGATGTGAGGGGTCGCCGGCTGGGTCATGACGCGGGTCGTTGAGCCTCGGAATGTGCTGCATCGATTATGGCCGCTCGCACCCGCATGGCGAAGGGCCGGGCGCCCACGGATTTGTAACCGGCTGTTTCGCGGCCAGCGCGCGCCGGCGATGGATTGCCGGACGCCGCGCCGATTCTTATGTCGTTGCGATAGGACGCCGGTTTCGTGACGCTCGTGGATGCGGAGCGCGGCCCCCTTTGGGAGACGACCGATGCAAAGCTCCGACCGGCCCGGCACCAACCGCCTGTTCGACGATTTCGCCCGCCTGATGACCGACGCCGCCGGTGCCGCCCAAGGGGTGCGCCGCGAAGCCGAGACGGTGGTCAAGGCGCAGTTCGAACGCCTGATCCGCGACATGGACATCGCCTCCCGGGAGGAACTCGACGTCCTGCGCGACATGGTCGCCGCCCTGCGCAGCCAGAACGATGCCCTCGCCCATCGCGTCGCCGCCCTGGAAGCCGAACGCGGCTCCGAGCCGGCGGCGGGCGCGACCGAGATCCTCTGAGGTCGACCCGGAAAACCCGGCGTCCCCTCCTGCGGAGGGCGCGGCGCTTGTGCACAGGAAGGAACGGTGGACAGTCGCTTTCCTGTTCACCGGCTTCCGGGCGCGCTTTGAAAGCCGAGTCCGGCACGGTCTATAGTGACCTATGACCTGATTCGCCCCTGCTTCGAACCACCCTGTTCCGTTCTCGACTGACGCCGAACGCATCCGCCGCGGGATGAGCTTGGCCGATCGCGGAAGACGGCGACGCGGGGGCGTCAGACCGCTTCACAACACGCCGACGATCCGTGCCGGATCGCCAAACTGGACCGCCATGACCCAACTCCACATCGAAGATCACGACCGGCACGAGCACCCCCTCGACATCGTCGAGCGCCTCGCGTCGCTGCGCGACTGGATCTTCGACCGGGCCGAGACCGACGAGATGTCGGTGTCGGTCGCCGGGCGCTGGGCCGACTATCACGTCGCCTTCACCTGGATCGAGGACGTGGAGGCCCTGCACGTGGCCTGCGCCTTCGACCTCAAGGTGCCCGAGCGCCGCCGCACGGAGGTGCTCCGGCTGGTGTCGCTCATCAACGAGCAGCTCTGGGTCGGGCATTTCGACCTGTGGTCCACGGACAGCGTGGTGATGTTCCGCCACTCGCTCCTGCTCACCGGCGGCTCCACCCCGACCCAGAACCAATGCACCATGATGCTGAAATCGGCCGTGGATGCGTGCGAGCGCTACTATCAGGCGTTCCAGTTCGTGATCTGGGCCGGCAAGTCCGCGCGGGAATCCCTCGACGCCGTGCTGTTCGAGACCGAAGGCGAGGCGTGAACCGGCTTCCCGCCTCCCTCACCCTGGTCGGCGCCGGCAAGATGGGTGGCGCGATGCTCGCCGGCTGGCTCGCCGGCGGACTCGATGCAGCGCGCACCACGGTTCTCGATCCCCATCCCTCCCCCGAGGTCGAGGCCCTGTGCGCGACGCGGGGGCTCGCCCTCAACCCCGCCACCGTGCCGGCCTCGGACGCCCTGGTACTGGCGATGAAACCGCAGGGCCTGGACACCGCCGCACCGATGCTGGCGGGGCTCGCCGATGCGCGCACCCTCGTGATCTCGATCCTCGCGGGCAAGACCATCGCCGACCTGCAGGCACGCTTGCCGCGGGTGCGGGCCATCGTGCGGGCCATGCCGAACCTGCCGGCCAGCATCGGCCGGGGGGCCACCGGCGCCGTGGCGAGTGCCGGCACGGAGCCGTCCCGGCGCGTCGAGGCCGAGGCCCTGCTGGCCAGCGTCGGTTCGGTGGAATGGCTCGACGACGAGGGCCTCCTCGATGCGCTCACCGCCGTTTCGGGCTCGGGCCCGGCCTACGTGTTCCTGCTGGCCGAGGCGATGGCGCAGGCGGGCGTCGCCGCCGGTTTGCCAGCCGACATGGCGGCGCGCCTTGCCCGCGCCACGGTTGCGGGGGCCGGCGCGCTGCTCGACGCCACGGACCGCGACGCCGGGCTCCTGCGCCAGGACGTGACCTCGCCGGGCGGCACCACGGCCGCCGCCCTGGCGGTGCTCATGCGGGACGGCGGCGTGTCCGACCTCCTGCGCGAGGCGGTGGCGGCGGGGCGGCACCGTGCGGGCGAATTGTCCGGGTAGGGTCTTTGCCCTAACGAGGCCGCCGCCGTCACCCTACATGGAAGGGGACACGAATGAGGATCGCACTCCCCGAGGACCATCCATGCCCAAATCTTCCCCGCGTCATGCCGCCGAGAGCGACGCTGCCGACACGGCCCCGGCCGCGCCGAAATCCTCGCCCCGCGAGGCGGCCGTCGAAGCCCTGATGCGGCTCGCCGCCGAGCAGCCCTGGAACGACATCGAGGTCGGCGACATCGCCCGCGAGGCGGGCTTGAGTCTCGCCGAGTTCCGCGACCTGTTTCCGTCGAAGGGGGCAGTCCTGGGTGGACTCGCCAGGATCATCGACCGCAAGGTTCTGGAGGGCGACAGCACCGATCTCGCCGAGGAGCCGACCCGCGAGCGGTTGTTCGACGTGCTCATGCGCCGCCTCGATGCGATGACGCCCTACAAGGACGCCCTTCGGCGCATCTCCCAGTCCCTGCGCGGCGATCCGCTCTCGATGCTGGCCCTCAATGGGGTCGCGCTGAACTCGCACCGCTTCATGCTGGCGGCGGCCGGCATCAACACCGAGGGGCCGCTCGGGCGCCTCAAGCTTCAGGGCGTGGTCATCGCCTTCGCCGGGACGGTGGACGTCTGGCTCGACGACGACGACCCGGCGCTGGCCCGCACCATGGCGAAGCTCGACAAGGAGATCCGCAACGGCGAGCGCTTCATGGAGCGCGCCGACGATGCGCGGCGGCTGACCGCGCCGTTCCGGGCGCTCGGCCGCTCGCTCCTCGATCGCGGGTCCCGCCGCAGGGCCGACCCTCGCAACGAGGACGAGGGCAATCCCCTCGGCGGAGACCCGGCCGCCGCCATCTGAAACGAGAAAGGGCCGCCCCATCGGGGCGGCCCTTTCGTTAGGAGACGCGGTGCGGATCAGCCGCCGATGCGATCGGCCAGGACCGCCGAGTGGCCGTGCTGGTTGGCGATGTAGGGAAGCGCCTGATTGGCGAACTCGCGGCCCTGGGCGTTGTCGCCGTTGCGCGAATAGGCCTCGTACAGGCCCAGCGTCCGGGCGTCCGAACGGGCCTGCTGACGGGCGTAGGTGCGGTCGAACTCGCGGGCGCTGCGGGCGTTCTTCAGGCTGTCGATGCGGGCCTGACCCTCCGGGCCGATGGCGACGCGGCGGCCGGGCTCGCCGGGGCTGTTGTCGACGAGGCCGACGCCGCCGAGCACGCCGCCGACGATCTTCTGGGCGATGGAGGCCGAGATGGTCACCGGGGCGAGCACCACGCCGACGGGGTTGTCGAGGCGGGTATCGAAGGGCTGGCTGTCGGAGACGACGGTGCCGCCGGCAGTCAGCGAGGTACCCTCGGGCAGCAGCGCCTTGGTGGTGGCCTCGCGCTCGACCAGCACGTTCTTGGCGTAGTTGCGTACGTTCGGGTTGCGCGAGCGCTCCAGGGCGATGCGGCTCGACTCGATGCTGACCGCATCCGACTTCAGAGCGGCGGAGCGGAAGGCCGAGGTGTCACGGGCCTCGACGGAGTTGGCGTCGTATTGCGGCGCCACGCGGAACGACAGGGGCTCCTGGGCCAGCGCCGGGGTGGCGAGGGCGGCAAAGGAGACGCCGAGGGCGGCGAGAAGCTTGGTGTTAATCATGGCGGAGAATGTCCTCACGCGCCTTGATGGCGCTTGTGGTGATGCAACGTGTCGTCCGCCGGCAACGCTTTCTTAAGGGGGGTGTTCCCGCTTGGAGTGCATGGCTGTGCTGCAGCGCACCAAGCTTCACGTTATGCGTGCATGCCCCAGAGCGAGAGGGCTGCGAGATCCGGGCGTCGAAGCGAACATGTCCTAGCCTTTCCTCGTATCCTCGGCCGATTGACAGGGCGGATGGCCGTTCTGAAACTCGGGAGTCGCCGATGATCGTTGCGTCGAGAACGCTGAGACTGATCAAGGATAACATTACGACCGATGTCGTGATTGAACTCGGCGGCCCCGAACCCGACGAAGGCGCCTGGACCTGCCATTACGACTTCCACTGGCCCGACGGCCGAGTGAGCAGCTTCGCCACCGGGGTCGACGAAGTTCAGGCCCTGCACTTGGCCCTGCAACGGATCGGCTTCGATCTTTATCGGAGCCCTCATCATCGCGCCGGCCATCTCGTATGGGAGCAGGCCGGCGATGGCTACGGTTTCACGGTTCCGAAGAATGCCCGGCACCTGCTGATCGGTTCGGACATAACCTTCGAAGGCTGAGGACCTTTTGCGGTAGCTCAGTGCGCCTCCTCCCAGTTCAACGCCGCCCGCGCCTCCACCACCAAAGGCACCTTCAACGTTAAAGCGGGCGCCGGTGCCTCGACCATGATCCGCGAGATCACCGGTAGGGCCTTCTCGACCTCGTCCTCCGGCGCCTCGAACACGAGTTCGTCGTGCACCTGCAGCAGCATGCGCACGTTGAGGCGCTCCGCCTTGAGCGCGTCCTCCATGCGGATCATCGCCCGGCGGATGATGTCGGCGGCGGAGCCCTGGATCGGGGCGTTGATGGCCTGGCGCTCGACGCTCGCCCGCTCGTTGGGGTTGTTGGAACGGATCTGCGGATAGTGGCACACCCGGCCGAACAGGGTGGTGACGTAGCCCAGATCCCGGCACAGGCGCTTGGTGGTGTCGATGTAGTCGCGGATGCCGGGGAAGCGCTCGAAATACTGCTTGATGAAGGCGCCGGCCTCCTCGCGGCCGATGCCGAGGCGGTCGGCGAGCCCGAAGGCCGAGATGCCGTAGATGATGCCGAAGTTGATGGTCTTGGCGCGGCGTCGCAGGTCCGGCGTCATCTCGGACAGCGGCACGCCGAACATGGCGCTGGCGGTGGCCGCGTGGATGTCGATGCCGTCCGCGAACGCCTGGCGCAGTTGCGGGATATCGGCGATGTGCGCGAGGAGGCGCAGTTCGATCTGGCTGTAATCGGCCGAGATCAGCCGATTGCCCTCCGCCGCCACGAAGGCGCGGCGGATGCGACGGCCCTCCTCCGTGCGGATCGGGATGTTCTGCAGGTTCGGGTCCGACGACGACAGCCGGCCCGTGGTGGTGGCGGCGAGCGAGAACGAGGTGTGGACCCGGTCGGTCTCGCGGTCGGCGTGCTGCTGCAGCGAATCCGTGTAGGTGGATTTCAGCTTGGCGAGCTGGCGCCATTCCAGGATCTTCTTCGGCAACTCGTGGCCGGCCTGGGCCAGTTCCTCGAGCAGGGTCGCGGGCGTCGCCCATTGGCCGTTCGGCGTCTTCTTGGCTCCGGGCAGGCCCATCTTGCCGAACAGGATGTCGCCGATCTGCTTCGGCGACGACACCTGGAATTTCTCGCCCGCATCCTCCTGAATCTCCTCCTCGAGGCGCACGAGGATCTGAGAGAAGTCGCCCGACAGGCGGCTCAGCATGTTGCGGTCGACCCGGATGCCCTGCGCTTCCATGCGGGCGACCACCGACACCAGGGGGCGCTCCAGGGTCTCGTAGACGGTGACGCGCTTCTCGGCGACGAGGCGCGGCTTCATCATCCGCCATAGGCGCAAGGTCACGTCGGCGTCCTCGGCCGCGTAGGCGGTGGCCTTGTCGAGGGGCACCCGGTCGAAGGTGATCTTCGCCTTGCCGGTCCCGGCCACGTCCGTGAAGGTGATCGGCTGGTGGCCGAGATGCCGGCGGGCGAGTTCGTCCATGCCGTGGCCGCCCTTGCCGGCATCGAGCACGTAGGAGATCAGCATGGTGTCGTCGAACGGCGCCACGTCGATGCCGTAGCGTGTTAGCACGGACAGATCGTATTTGAGGTTCTGGCCGACCTTGAGCACGCCCGGATTCTCGAGGAGCGGCTTCAGGCGGGCGATCACCACCTTGAGATCGATCTGCCCGGCGGCGGGCTGGAACACGTCGGTGGCGGCCTTGGCGTCGCCGAACAGGTCGCCCTCGCTCGCCGTGACGGGATCGAGGTGGCGCAGGGGGATGTAGGCCGCGCGCCCCGGCGCGACGCAGAGCGAGATGCCGACGAGATTGGAATTGATGGCGTCGAGGGCGTCGGTCTCCGTGTCGACGGCGACGATTCCCGCCTCCTCGGCCTCGGCGATCCAGGCGTCGAGCTGCTCGACGAGGCCGATGGTCTCGTAGGCGGCGGTGTCGAACGGCTTGACGGACTCCGCCGCGCGCGCCGCCACGAGGTCGGCGGGCGTCGCCTCGGAGGATCGGCGGGCTTTCGGCGCGACATCGGGCAGACCGAGATCGGCGAAGGGATCGATCTCAGGCCCCTCCCCGGGGGCCAGGGGCACCGGGTCGCCGAGGGCCTGCGCCGCGAAGGGCGCGTCCTCGGCCTCGGCCCGCTGGGGCAGCAGGGCCGGATCGGGCTGCACCGCTTCGGGGTCGACGTGGAGCATCTGGGCGATGCGCCGCGTCAGGGTGTTGAACTCCATGGCCTTCAGGAAGCCGACGAGCTTCTGCGGATCGGGCTTCGGCAGGCGCAGGTCGTCCAACGGGATCGGAACCGGCACGTTCTCTTCGAGGGCCACGAGCCTTCGCGAGAGCCGGGCCTGATCGATGCTGGCCAGCAGGGTCTCGCGGCGCTTCGGCTGCTTGATCTCGCCCGCCCGCTCCAGCAGCGCGTCGAGGCTCCCGTATTCCTTGATCAGCGCGGCGGCCGTCTTCAGGCCGATGCCGGGCACGCCCGGCACGTTGTCCGAGGTGTCGCCGATGAGCGCCAGGGCGTCGCCGATCTGCTCGGGGGTCAGCCCCTCCCACTTGGCGATGATGGCGTCGCGGTCGAGGTTGCGCTCGGGGCGGTGCCCGGCCTTGCCCTTGGTGCCCGACTCGAAATCGTAGAACCGCACCAGGGGGCCCACGAGCTGCATCAGGTCCTTGTCGGACGAGACGATGATGACGCCGGCCCCCCGCGCCTCGGCCTGACGCGAATAGGTGGCGATGAGGTCGTCGGCCTCGTAGCGGATGAGCTCGATGGGCTGGAGGCCGAAGGCCCGCACGGCATCGCGCATGAGCGGCATCTGGCGCTTGAGGTCGTCAGGCGCGTCCGGCCGGTGGCCCTTGTAGTCGGGATAGAGTTCCTTGCGGAACGAGCCCTCGGACTTGTCGAACACGATGGCGAGGTGGGTCGGCATCACGCCCGCCGCCCCTTCCTGCACGAACTGGGCGATCTTGGTGCAGAACAATCGCACCGCGCCCGTGGGCAGGCCGTCGGAGGGGCGGGTGTTGTACTTCTGGTCCTGGTTGATCGACTGGAAGTAGGCGCGGAAGATGAACGACGAGCCATCGACGAGGATGATCTGATCGCCGGGGCCGACGGGCTTTTCGGAGGAGACAGCGGTCATCGGCCAAGCAGGTTCGAGAGAGGGATTCGTGAGTTTGCCGACCCTAAGGAGGTGTCGACGCGAGTTCGATACGGCAGACTGCGACGAGTTCGTCCAGGCGCTCCGTGAGCGTGAACCACATCATGTCGAGTTCGACGCGATGGTAGCCGTGTCGATAGGCGTTTCCCGCATTGGCGACCACACGCCAAGGAACATGCGGGTGCCGCTCTTTGGTTTCCGCCGTGAGGCGCCGGCTCGCTTCAGAGTTGATTTCGAGACAACGCACCCCTGCGTAGACCGTGCGCTCATCGGCAGCGAACGTCTCGTATGTCATCCCACGAGTGAAGCGGCGACCTTTCTCGACATTCGCGATAATATCGCTGCACGCAGAATGCTCGCGCTCAGAAAGCATCGATTGCGTCGCGTTCAGCGTTTTGGCGCACACGCTCCTCGAAAGTCTCGCGATTGGCGACATCGACGGTGACGGGGAACATGTCTTCGATGAAATGGACGACGCCGACATAGTCGTACACATCACGCACGGTCTCACGGTCGAGCACGATCACGACATCGACGTCGCTCGTTGCCGTGGCATCGCCCCGTGCGACTGAGCCAAACAAAGCAGCGTGCCGAACACCGCGTTTCCGCAGCTTGCCCTCGTGGCTTCGTAGAATATCAATGGCGGCTGCACGGTCCATGAAAAGGACCTTAGCTGAAATCCAGGATCGGCTGAAGCACCTCGAAGCCCCTCAGCGCGCTGCGCCCACCGTATCGGCCATCCGCGCGTCGCGGGTGCCGAGCGGCTGCTCCGCCCCCACCGTGGTGTCCACTTCCGTCTGGTGCTCCATCTCGGCGTTGATCTCGGCGCCCACGAGCACGATGGTGGTGGAGATCCAGATCCAGGTCATGAAGCCGATGGCGGCCCCGAGCGAGCCGTAGGTCTCGTTGTACTTGCCGAAGTTGGCGACGTACCAGGAGAAACCGAGGGACGTGACGAGCCACGCGACCCCCGCGAGGGCGCTGCCCCAGGTCACCCAGCGCCAGCGCGGCGCATCCCGGCTCGGGCCGTAGCGATAGAGCAGCGCCAGGCCACCCAGCACGGCGAGCAGCAGCACCGGCCAGCGCAGGAGGGCGATGTACCAGGCCTCGGTGCTGAGGCCGACGATGCCGATCACCGCCGGCACCACGACGATGCCCACCAGCGCCAGGACCACGAACAGCAGGGCGCCGGCGGTGAAGGCGAGGGAGCGCAGGTTGAGCCAGACGAAGTTGCGGGTCTCACGCTCCTCGTAGACGACGTTGAGGGCGGCGAAGACCGCCTTCATCCCGCCATTGGCGCTCCACAGCGAGAGGGCGATGCCGGTGAAGAACGTGATTCCGAGGGTGGTGTCGCCCTTCTCTGCGATGCGCTTGACCTGGTCGCCGACGATGTCGAGGGCGCCGGACGGCACGATGCCCTGCAGGTTCTGGAGATGATCGTTGATGGTCGCGACATCGGCGACGAGGCCGTAGCAGGACACGAGGGCCGCCACCGCCGGGAAGATCGCCAAGAGGACGTAGAACGTCACGCCCGCCGCCACCGACACGATGGCGTTCTCGGAGATGTCGTGGAAGACCCGCAGGGCGATGTCCTTCCAACCCTTGGCGGGAATCTCGGACGGTTTCGAGGCTCCGCGTCCCCGCTCCGGCTCGGCCCGGGCGACGGATTTGGCGTCGGCCCCCGCATGGGACGGCGAAGGCTCGCGGGTGGGCTCCGGACGCTCCGTTAGGGCCTCCCGTCCGGTCCGACGCGGAAGCGCCACCAAGCCGAGAAGCGCCGTCGCCAGGGCCAGGGTCCAGACCATAGTCGGACCGTTCGGGGCCGTGCCGTCGGAAATCTCGGCGTCGTTGCGCTCTGCCATACCTTCGTCCTTCCAGGCGCTGGCCCGCGACGCGGCACGCTACCCCCTCGACAACCGGCCAGGAGTCACCGAAGTTTCACGCGAACGTGAATTCAATATCCATCGGCGCATCCAGGATGCCCGATCCTCCTTCCAGGGTGACTCACGGTACGGATTTTAACGATCCGCGTCGTTAGGAGGCTGGAACGATGCTTGCCCCTGCCCGCGACACGGGCGAAGGGGCGACCGGTAGCCCGATCCCGCGCAACCTCGACTGGAGACCGACGCCCCGTGCCGCATGCGACCGAGCTGATCGCCATCATTGCCCTAGGCCTCGTGCTCGCCTTCGTGTGCGGGATGCTGGCGCAGCGCCTTCGGCTGCCGCCCCTCGTCGGCTACCTGCTGGCCGGTGTTCTCGTCGGCCCCTACACGCCGGGTTTCGTCGGCAACAGCGCGCTTGCCGGCCAACTCGCCGAGATCGGCGTGATCCTGCTGATGTTCGGCGTCGGCCTGCATTTCTCGATCAAGGACCTGATGGCGGTCCGCACCATCGCCCTGCCGGGCGCCATCGTGCAGATCGCGGCGGCGACCGCCATGGGCGGAGGCTTGGCTTGGGCCTGGGGATGGGGCGTCGGGGCCGGCCTCGTCTTCGGCCTCGCCCTGTCGGTCGCCAGCACCGTGGTGCTCCTGCGTGCCCTGGAGGAACGACGCCTCCTCGACAGCGACAAGGGCCGCATCGCCGTGGGCTGGCTCATCGTCGAAGATCTGGCGATGGTGCTGGCCCTCGTGCTGCTGCCGGCGCTGGCGCCGTCCCTTGGCGGCGAGGGCGCGGGCGGCGCGCACCACGTCGGCGACGGCAACATCTGGCTCACCCTGGGTCTGACCCTCGCCAAGGTCGCGGTGTTCGCGGTGGTGATGCTGGTGGGCGGCCGCCGGGTGGTGCCCTGGCTCCTCGATCAGGCGGCGCGCACGGGCTCGCGCGAACTGTTCACCCTCGCGGTCCTGGCGCTGGCGCTCGGCATCGCCTTCGGTTCGGCGGAGCTGTTCGGCGTCTCGTTCGCGCTGGGCGCCTTCTTCGCCGGCATGGTGCTCGCCGAATCCGATCTCAGCCATCAGGCGGCGGCCGATTCCCTGCCCCTGCAGGATGCCTTCGCGGTGCTGTTCTTCGTGTCCGTCGGCATGCTGTTCGATCCCGGCATCCTCATCCGCGAGCCCCTGTCGGTGCTGGCGGTGCTCGGCGTGATCCTGGTGGGCAAGTCCGCGGCGGCGGTGGCCATCGTACTGGCCTTCAAGCATCCCCTCGGTACGGCGCTCACCATCGCGGCCAGTCTCGCCCAGATCGGCGAGTTCTCGTTCATCCTCGTCAGCCTCGGCCTGTCGCTGAAACTCCTGCCGACGGAGGGACGCGATCTCATTCTCGGCGGCGCGATCCTGTCCATCACCCTGAACCCGCTGTTCTTCGCCCTGACGGACTGGGTCGGACGGTCCGTCGCCGCCCGGCCGAAGCTGGCCGCGCGCTTCGAGCGGCGCGGCGTGGACGCGTTGGCCGTCTCCCTCGAGACCGCTTCCCGGCGCGGTCACGCCATCGTCGTCGGCTACGGCCGCGTCGGCAGCACCATCGGCAAGGCGCTCAAGGCCTGGGACTTGCCCTACATCGTCGTCGACCGCGACCGCCGCCGGGTCCTCGACCTGCGCAAGGACGGCATCGAGGCGGTGTTCGGCGACGCCACGGCGCCCGGGATCCTGCACGCGGCCGATATCGAGGCGGCGCGGATCATCGTCATCGCGACGCCCGAGCCGCACACGGCGCGGCGCCTCGTGGAACTCGCCCGCGAGATGAGCCCGGGGATCGATACCTTGGTGCGCACCCACAGCGACACGGAGCGGCGCCATTTCGAGGAGCGGGGGGTGGGCCTCGTGCTCATGGCCGAACGCGAACTCGCCTTCGGCATGACCCTCTACGCCCTGCGCAGCCTCGGCCTGAAGGAGGGCGAAGCCCGCATCTTCGTGGACAGCACCCGCGTCGAGAGCCGTTCGGCCCCCGTCGAGGCCGGGATCGACCACGGCGTGCCGGAGCTGCGGCCGCACAAGGAGGATGCGACGGAGGGATGACGCCTTCCATCGCAGGGAGCCCGCACGTCACACCACGGGATCGCGGATCATCGCCTGGATGCGGGTCATCAGGGTGTCCACCGAGAACGGCTTGGTGATCATCGCCATGCCGGGTTCGAGGAAGCCCGCCGAGACGGCCGCGCTCTCGGCGTAGCCGGTGATGAACAGGACCTTGAGATCGGGACGGGCCAGGCGGGCCTGATCGGCGAGCTGGCGCCCGTTGAGGCCCGGCAGACCGACATCGGTGACGAGGAGGTCGATGCGGCCCGCCACGGACAGGGCGCGCAGGCCCGAGGGTCCGTCCACGGCCTGGATTGCCCGGTAGCCGAGGTCGTGGAGCACCTCCATGATGACGTCGCGCACCACGGGCTCGTCCTCGACCACCATCACGGTCTGTCCGTCGCCGCGCGGGCGCGTCGTCACCGTCGCGTCCGGGACGGTCTCGTCGAGTTCGCCCCGGTGGCGCGGCAGATAGAGGGTGATGGCCGTCCCATGCCCGACCACGCTCTCGATGCGGGTATGGCCATCGGACTGGCGAGCAAAGCCGTAGATCATCGACAGGCCGAGGCCCGTGCCCTGCCCGAGGGGCTTCGTCGTGAAGAATGGGTCGAAGGCCCGGGCGATCACCTCCGGCGTCATGCCGGTCCCGGTATCGGCGACGCGGATGCGGACATACTCGGAGCGATCGCCGGGCTTGCCGGATTCGGCCTCGTCCCAACGCGCATTGCTCGTGCGGATCGACAGGGTGCCGCCATTCGGCATGGCGTCGCGGGCATTGATGGCGAGGTTGAGGATCGCGTTCTCGAGCTGGTTCGGATCGCACAGGGTCGGCCAGAGACCGGGATCGGTCTCGATCCGCAGGTCGATGGACTCGCTGATGGTCCGGCGCAGCAGGTCGGACATGCCGACGATGAGGGCGTTCGCGTCGGTCGCGCGCGGGTCGAGGGGCTGGCGCCGGGCAAAGGCGAGGAGGCGGTGGGTGAGGGCCGCCGCCCGGTTGGCCGAGGACATGGCGGCTTCGATGTAGCGCTGCAGGTTCTCGTGGCGTCCCTGGGCCATCCGGCTCTGCATCAGGTCGAGGGAGCCGACGATGCCGGTGAGCAGGTTGTTGAAATCGTGGGCGATGCCGCCCGTGAGTTGGCCGACCGCCTCCATCTTCTGCGACTGGCGAAGATCCTCCTCCATCCGCTCGCGCTCGGCGGCTTCCGCGCGCAGGCGTGCATTGGCCTCGGCCAGTTCCGCCGTGCGGGCGGCGACCTGCGCCTCCAGGGTGGCGCCCGCCTCGCGCAGCTGACCGGCCTGGGTTTCGAGTTCGGCGTAGAGGGCGACGACGCCGCGGTTGGTCTCGGCGAGTTCGGCGTTGAGGCGCTGGGCCTCCTCCTCGCGCTCGGCGATCTCGGCGAGGCTGCGCAGGAGGGCCTGATTCTGCTCGCGGATGGCCGCATGGGGATCGTCGGGCTGGGCCCGGGCGACGGCGTCGACCATGGCCGCCGCCTGCGGTGCGGTCAGGGCGGGCAGGCCCGCCGGCAGGCGTTTACCCAGGGTGACGCGGGTGCCCCGGCCCGGTTCGGTTTCGAGGTCGAACAGGTCCATGAGGCGGCGCGCGCCCATCAGGCCGAGGCCGAGCCCGGTACGCGACCGATAGCGCCCCTCCAGGATGGCGGCGGGATCGGCGATTCCCGGCCCCTGGTCGGCGATGCGGATGACGAAGGCCTGGCTTCCCCCGATGAGGTCCAGGCGGAACTCGACCCGGCCACCCTTCGCGTAGCCGTAGGCGTTGCGGGCGATCTCCGACACGGCCGTGGCGATGCGGGTCTGGTCCTGCACGCCGAAGCCGAGATGCTCCGCGAGGTGGCGGGCCCGTTGACGTACGGCCGTCACATCGTCCTCGCTCTCGATCCGCATCGAGACGAGGGCGAGCGTCATGGCGTGATGCCCCGGACCACCACGACGGTGGCGTCGTCCCGCCCCCTCGCGAAATCGCGATAGAGGATGCCGGCGATGAGGCTCGGATGGGCGCCGTTGAGCCCCGGATAGCCGTCGAGGGACCAGCCCGTCACGAGGCCGTCCGAGCACAGCACGAAGAGGTCGTCGGCCTGGAACGGATACTCGAATTCCTGGATGCGGCGGGCGACGTGCCCGGCGGTACCGGCGAGCGACACCGTGCGCCGGACGGTTGCGCCGCTCACCACCGCGCCGGTGACGTTGCCGATGCCGGCGACCGTCACCACACCCCGGTTGGGCTCGTAGCGGGCGATTGTCACCGCCCCGCCGCGCGTGTGGCGCAGGCCCGCATGGACGATGGTGAGGATTTCGCCCGGAGCGGCCTCGGGATTCTTGCGGAACAGGCGTACCGCCTCCGTGGAGGCCTGTGCCGCCTGCGGCCCGTGCCCGAGGCCATCGGCGACGAGGAGGGTCCAGCCCACCTCCTCGCCCACCCCCGCGCCGAGGAAGCAATGGGCGTCGCCGTTCACCTCCTCGCCGCGCAGGGGCACGGCCACGGCGCCGTGGGACGGCTGGGCAGGGGTCGCACGGGCATCCGCCTGAATTCGCGCGACGAGGCCGGTGCCCCGCCCCGGCCAAGCGGCGATGTCGAAGGATTGCGACTGGCGGCGTACGGCGCCGAGTCCCGTGCCGGGGCTGCCACCGGTGGAATGCCCGTCGCGCAGGGCCTCGTCGAGGTTGGCGAAGCCCGGCCCCTTGTCGAGGGCGATGACTTCGACACCGGTCCCGCTCTCGTCCTGGAACGGGCCGAGCAGCATCTCGCCGGCGCTGCCGTACTTGACGAGGTTGGTGGCGAGTTCGGTGACGACGATGGCCACGCGTCCGCTCGCCGTCTCGTCGAAGCCGAGGTCGTGCGCGCAGGCCACGGCACGGCGGCGCGCGTCGGCCACCTGGCTCGACTCGGTGACGGCAACGGAGATCATGCTCATTTCCAGCGCGCGATCACCACGCGGGTGCCGACGCCGGGCGTCGATTCGATATGGAACTCGTTGGACAGGCGTTTGGCTCCACCGAGGCCGAGGCCGAGGCCGCCGCCGGTGGTGTAGTGGTCGGTGAGCGCCCGGGCGATGTCGGGAATGCCCGGCCCCCTGTCCTCGAAGGTCAGGCGCACGCCCCGGCGCGTGCCCGCCTGCACCACTTCGACGGTAACCTCGCCGCCGCCGCCGTAATCGAGGGTGTTGCGGGCGAGTTCGCTCGCGGCGGTGATGATCTTGGTCTGATCGACGAGGCTGAGGCCGATCTCGATGGCGCGGGCGCGCGTCGCCTGACGGACCCGGACCACGTCGTCGCCGGAGCGGATGGGGAGGAGTTCAATCTTCGCGGGAGGCACGCGCGTTCCCCAGGTCGCCGTCCTCGTCGAGGCGGGCCTGGATCAGGGCCATGCCGCGCTCGACGTTCAGGGCCGTCTTGATCCCCGTCAGGGTCAATCCGAGCTCGACCAGGGTGATGGCGACGGCCGGACGCATGCCCACCACCACGGTCTCGGCATCGAGCACCCGGGAGATGGCGGCGATGTTGTCGAGCATGCGCCCGATGAACGAATCGACGATCTCGAGGGCCGAGATCTCGATGAGCACGCCGCGCGCGCCCGTGGCCGCGATCCGGCTCGTCAGGTCCTCCTCGAGGGCCATGGCGAGACGGTCGTGCATGTCGACCTGGATGGTGACGATGAGGGCGCCACCGAGCTTGAGGATCGGAATCCGGTCCATGGACCGTCAGCGCCGGTCGTCGGCCGCGACGGGCGCGGGCGCGGCGCGGCGCACCACGGTGCGGCCGGTGCGCCGGAGTGCGAGGGCGAAGGCGTCGGCGAGGGTCGCCTTCGAGACGACGTTCAGCTCGACGCCGAGATGCACCATGGTCTGGGCGATCTGCGGGCGGATGCCCGAGATGATGCAGTCGGCACCCATGAGGCGGGCGGCCGCGATGGCCTTGAGGAGGTGCTGGGCCACCAGGGTGTCGACGGTGGGCACGCCGGTGATGTCGATGATGGCGATCTCCGCCTCCTCGTCGACGATGGCCTGCAGCAGGTTCTCCATGACGACGCCCGTGCGGGCGCTGTCGAGGGTGCCGATGAGCGGCAGGGCGAGGATGCCGTCCCAGAGTTGGACCACGGGCGTCGAGAGCTCGGCGATCTCCTGGCTCTGTCGGCCGATGACCTCCTCGCGACCGGTCTGGAACACTTCCATGGTGTAGAGGCCGAGGCCGTCGAGGAGCCGGTTGGCCGCCCGCGTGCCGGCGACGAGGGATGCCATGTCGCCGGCGTTGGCCGCATCCAGGGCGATGAGGATCGGCTCCTTCAGGGAGAGCACGAAATTGGCCGTGTCGGTGGGCGTGAAGCCCTGGATCGCCCGGGAGCGCGAGATATTCGCGAGGGTCTCCCGAAGGGTCTCGTAGGGGGCCGCGTGCCCATCGCCCTCTCCGGACGCCAGGGCGGCGCGCAACTGCCCGAACACGGTACGGGCCTGGGCCTGGAGTTCGACCTCGCGGATGCGCCCGGTCTGGAGGGAGCCGCCCGATTTCAGGAGACCGAGCCAGGATTCGAGGATCGCGGCCTCATGGCCGGTCACGGTCCGGACCAGAACCTGGATCCCGTCGATCGCCATTCAAGCCGCCTCCCCTGTGCGGGGAGACCCGTCCCCGACCCCGCGCACATGGTCATAGAATGACAGGGCTGCCAAGCGGCCTCCCATCCGGGCTGGGGTCCCCTCCCCGGTCCCCGGATGACGGCCGCGAGGGTGCCGCGATCGGCGCCTCCGCCATTCGCCTCCGGTTCGAAGGCATCGCGAGCGCCGACGAACCGTTGCGCAGGGCCACCCTGGGCGGGGCCCCCGATCTTCCGGGGTTCGACGGTCAGCCGAAAGCCGTCACGCCTCCGCCGGCGCCCCGACGAGACCCTGCAGGCGTTCTGCCAGGACCGCCGGGTCGTAATCCGGCAGGGGGCAGAGCAGGGCAGCGATTTCGCAGAACGGCCGGACACGGCCGATCTCCGCCTCGGCTTCCCGCGTCAGGGCGGTGAGCGCTTGCGCCAGGGTGTCGGGCGTGAGCGAATCGAGGGACGTGAGATTGGGACTGCGCTCACTCAGATTCTTGCACTCGTACGCGTTGGTGATCGTGCGCAGGCCCGCATGGGCCATCTCCAGGGGCGGATAGCTCGGATGCGGCGACACCATCAGGGACACGCCGACGGAGGCGCGGCTGAGGATGTCGGCGTAATCCTCCAGGGAGAGCTTGCCGCAGACCTCGAGGTTGTAGACGCCGCCGGCCCGTGCGGGATCGTAATCCTCGCCCGCCGAGACGATCCGCCATTTCGCCGCCAACGTCGGTTCGGCCTGCTGCCAGAGCGAGAGGCCGGCGCACAGGGTCTCGAAGCAGTTGCGCGGGGTCGAGGGACGCCCGTAGACGAGGATGATGCGCTCGCGCTTCTTCACGCTCAAGGCGCCGCGGATCTTCGCATTGGCGGCGTAGCGCACGATGCTGGCATCGGTCAGTGCGTAGTGCCGCAGCATGTAGTTCGCCAGCTCTTCCGAATTGATGAGCGCGATGGTCTTGTCGGGGTTGGCGTAGGTGGCGCGCGACATCGAGTAGTTCGACGACCAGCCGTAGAAGCCCGGCTCGTGGTCCTGGATCAGGTACAGCACCGGCAGTTCGCGGCCGTGGTAGCGGCCCTGTGCTTCCTGGAACAGATAACTGCTGGTGGCGGTCCACCAGGCGGTGGGCATGAAGATGTCGCCGGCCCGGATCGGCAATTCGCCGCTGTCGACATCGTTGACGTCGACGACGGTGCGCGGGAACGCGTCGTAGGGCGAGCCGAGGGAGACGAGGCGGTAATCGGGCATGCCCGCCATGGTTTCGAGGTCGATGGGGACGTAGCCGCAGATGATCCGGCGGTCGAAGCCGTCGCCGAGTGCGGCCGCCAGCCCCTCGAAGGTGCGCAGGGCCGTGGTGATGCCTCCGAAGATGTGCTTCGGGTGCAGGGTCGGCAGCACGAGGTTGAGGCGCGGGCGAGAGCTCGGATCGGACCGGGTCGCCACGGGCGTCACGTCGGGAAATAGGTGCCGCTGCTGGCTCGGCCGCAGGGGATTGCCGAGCAGGGGACGATAGACCCGGGTCAGGCCCGTCGCCACGTCGGCCTCCGTGGGCACGGGAACCAGGGTCTCGTCCGTGCCGGTGCCGGCGCGTGCCACCTTGGTCCAGCGGAAGCCGGCGGCCTCGGCGAAGTACAGGAGCGAGCGCTCGATGGCATGCGCCAGGGTTCCGTCGATCTGCCCGGCTTCCGCCGGGAAGTCCGACCAGTCGAGCCCGATATCGAGGAGGGGCTTCAGGGCGGCGGTGCGGCCCCAGAAGAACGAGCTCGACGGAAAATCGAGGACGTAGTCCTTGCGCAGGGTCACGCCGGCCCTGGCCAGGAGGTCCTTTGCCAAGTCGAAATCGTAACCCCAGTTCAGGAGGGGGCGCACCTCGCCGAAATGCTGCGAGAACACTACGCCGACATCACCCTCGGCCAGCAGGCGCAGGACCGAGGCGACGACTTCGGGCGAGCCGAGCAGGTTGTCGAGGAGGTAGTCCCGCCACTCGGCGAAGCGCGGATCGTGGGGCGACTTCTTCGAATGGATGTGGAGGAAGGTGTCGTAGCGCGTGAAGACGTCGCGAAATCCGATGAGCGTCGGGGCGATGTCGCGGCCGATGTTGGGGAACACCCGGACCTCGACGGACCCATTCGCGTAGGCGGCGGACGATGCCTCGATGGCGGCCTGCTTCTCGGGGGTGTCCGTCGAGACGTAGAGGTCGGCCCGCACGGGAATGTTGGCGATCCGCCCGAGCAGCTCGGGCATCATCTCCGGATAGAAGACGTGGAGGATCACCGCCACGGGGCCGCCCGCCGCCGCGGGGCCGTAGGCGAACGGGACTTCGAGGGCCAGATCCGTGGCCTCGCGCGGCCGCATGCTCTGCGTGGCGCCGTAGAAGGTCTGGCCCGCGACGTTGCGCTTGAAGCGCCGGCGCGGCGCCGGCACCGGGCGCAGGGTCGGCCCGGGCTTCGCCTCGGGCGCGGCCACCGCTTCGGGCTCGTCCTCGAGGATGCTGCCGGCGTCGACATCCGGTCCGGGGACAGCGACACCCTTCGGGGGGATCATGGCCGTCGGGGCGACGACGGCGAGGTGCCGCTCGATGGCTCCGCGCAGGGTCGGGTTGCCGTCGAGGGTGGTTTCCCAACCCGTGGGGTCGGCCTGTTCGAGGGTGTCCCGCAGCAGCTGGACCTTCAGGAACGGAAAGCCGCGCGCGAGGAGTTCGCGCCAGCGCACGAGGGTCGGGTTGACGGGAAGGTCCTCGTCGTCGTCCGTCGGGAACAGGATTTCGACGGCGACCTCTTCCTCGTCCCAATGGGCCAGCGGCGTCATCTCGTAGGCCTTGATGACCTCGAGCTTGTCGCGGATGCTCTTCACGTTCGCCCAGTGGCGCCGGATGCCGGGTGCGGCGAGGCCGGTGCGGGTGAGCCCGATGAAGTAGCTCATCAGGTGCGGGCGGGCCTGGTAGCTGTCGGTGAGGCCGACGAGATCGGCCTCGCTGGTGCGCACGCGGGCGATCACCCGGGCGAAATCGCCGCGATCGACCGGCCCGTAGATGCTGTCGTTGGTCAGGATGAGGGAACGGGCCTTCCACACATCGGGGAAGGTCGCGATGGCTGCCGCCCAGGCGGCGAAATCCCAGCCGTGATTGATCCGGACGAGCAGACCGTCCATGGCGTCGAGGTCCGGCGGCAGGGCGCGCGACAGACCGTCCGTCGCCACGATCACCACCACCGTCAGCCCCTCGGCCTGGAGGGCGGAGAGATACGTCAGGGTGTGGTCGTGGACCCGTCCGTCGGGGGTGTAGGTCACGAAGAAGCAGACATCGCGGTCGGCCAGGGGCGGCGGGTCGCGACGGATCTCGCTCGGAATGTCCGTGACCGAGCAGATCTCGCTCCAGCGGTCGGGCGGCCGGGTCTGACGGCCTTCGACGTGACCACCGGTCATGTAGTGCAGCAGCGGATCGATGCCGGCGTGCAGGACGTCCTGGTTATGCGCGAGGTAGAATTCGCGGTCGAAGAGCGGGCCGGGATCGCGGTTCTCGCGGGCGCCGGCCGAGAGGTAGTGGATCAGAGGGTTGAGGCTGCCGTTCTCGAGCCGGCTCTCGTGCTGGCGCGTGTACCAGAGGGAATCGAAAAACCCGTTCGGGTCGCGTCCCTCGGCGGCGCCGTAGGTGAGGTAATGGGTCAGGGGATCGCGTCCGGCCTCGATCACGTCGGGGCTGTGACGCCCGTAGAAGCGGGTATCGAACAGCGGATGCGGGCTGCGGCCCTCGCGAAATCCATTGGCGACGTAGTGCGTCAGGGGCTCCAGGCCGGCATCGGCGACGTCCTGGTTCGTGCGCCGATAGTAATGGATGTCGAACAGCGGATGCGGATTGCGGCCCTCGACCCAGCCATAGGCGAGGTAGTGGCGCGCCGCCGGAACGTTCTGTTCCGCCACGTCGGAATTGACGGAATAATACCAGGCCGGATCGATGAGCCGGTGCGAACTCAAGCCGGCGGGACCACCCCGGTGGAGAAAATCGGCCAGGGGCGAGGCCAGGGGCTCGCCGGGCAGGGCGGCTCCGGCGCATTGCGCGCGGTACCACTCGGGATCGAACAGCGGATGCGGCTGGAGGCCGGCGGCTTCACCGGTCCGCACATAGTGGATCAGCGGATTGCTCGCACGCCCGGCCAGTTCGGGCACCTGATCGGAATACCAGTAGAGGTGGAAGAACGGGTTCGGATTGTGCTCGCGCCATCCCCCGGCGACGTACTGGACAAGGGGGTTCAGACCGCTGGCGAGGGACTTCGCATGCGCCTGTCGGTACCAGACGTCGTCGAACAGCGGATGCGGCCAGGTCCCCTGCCCGGAGAGGTAATGGACGAGGGGCGCGCGGCGGGCCTCGGGATGGCGTGCGACATACCAGGCGGTATCGAACAGCGGATGCGGATCGCGGCCCTCGCGGGCACCGTGCGCGATGTAGTGGAGGAAGGCATCGAGGTTCGAGCCGACCACGTCCGGATAGGTCTGGCGGTACCACCGGCCGTCGAAGAGCGGATGCGGATCGCCCCCCTGGCCGGACAGGAAGTGCCGCAGGGGAAGCGGACCGGCCGTCGGGTTGGTCTCCCGGTACCAGACCGGATCGAACAGCGGATGAAGGCTTCGCCCCTCGGCCTCGCCGTGCTCGATGAAGTGGCGCATGGGATCGGTGCCCTGCGCCGCGACGTCCGGATTGTCGGCGAGGTAGAACGTCCGATCCAAGAGCTTGTCGAAGAGACGGATCGTCTTGGGCGAAGGTCGCGCCGCACGGGACTTGGAGAAATCCGCGATCGTCCTGGAGAAGCGCCGCATGAAGTCCTGCTCGAGCCGTGCGAATGAGTTTCGCCCGGGCGCTCGTTTGGCATATCCGGCGAGTCGGGTCCACGCCGGCCCATCGAACGGGCCCACCACAGGCGGACACGCTCGATGCTCGGCGGGAACCCGTGTGGTTCAGGAGCGCCTGCGGTCGGATTGTCCGTCCGAGGATCCGCCGACAGGGGTCGGATTGCGGCCCGGGGCACCTCCCTGGTCCCAGTCATCCTTGCGTTGCCCGTCCGCGAGGCCGCCGGGGGTCTGGTCGGTGATGGCGGATTGATCGGCGGTGTGACCGCCACCGCCTACGGCCGGCTCGCCGGGGGTGCCGACGTCGTCGTCGGGCTTGCGGGTGGCGGCGTCGGTGGGATTGGACTTCTCCACCATGATTCTAGGCCTTCGCGTCGGTGCCGACCGGGGCGGTCGCCCGATCGATGGCCTCGGCGGCGGCACCCTCGGGGCCACCGGACTTCTGCGCGGCATCGCCGAGGCGGCGCAGATTCTCCGGGGGCGTCTCGGCCTCGGTCTCGTCGGTGGCATCGGAGCCGGGCGTGCCCGAGGCGATACGCGCGGTCTCCGCCTCGCCGGACGGATCGCCCCTCAAGTCCGCCTGCGTCCGGGAGGGAAGGCCGATGTCGCGGGCGTCGTCCTGGCCGAGATCCTGGCCGTTGCGATCGGCGTAAGCGTCGAAATCCTTCAGCGAGGGGCGCTCGCGTGGCTCGTCGGTCATGGGTGTCCTCCGTGGTTACGGGAACAACGGCGCCTGGGGGCGCCCGGTTGCTTCAATCCGGACGACCGAGATCGTCGCGGGCCGCCCGCAGGACCGCCAGATCGGCCGGGATGGACAGAACCGCTTCCGCCCGCACGAGGGCGAGGTCGGCGTGATGCCGCGCCGCGCGGGCGAACTCCGCGTCACCCGCCGCGTACAGGGCGGACAGCGCCTTCTGCAGGCGCAGGCCGACCGTCACCGTACCGGCCCCATCGCGGGCGATGGGGGCGAACGCGTCCTCGAACAACTCGTCCGTGGTGATGCCGGGCACGCGCAGGCGCGGATGGAGGGGCGCGGCCGGGGCCATGGCCCTCCGCTCGCTCCAGAGGGCGAGCACGCGCACCAGGGCCCCGAGCACGTCCACGACGGTGCCGGGATCGTTGATGGCGCTCGACAGGCCCCGGGAGGCCACCTCCGTGAGGACGATGACGCCGAAGCGGGGATCGTCGTCGAAGGTGCGGCGTGCCCCTATGACGAAAGCAGCGACGAGACGCGCCTGCGTCGCGTCGTCGACGGGTCCATGGGTCGGGGCGGCGATCTCTGCCAGCAGGCGTCCGGCATGAACGAAACGGCCCGGCAAAGCCGCGACGTGAACAACGAGGCCCTTCGCCTCGGCGGCGGCCTGAAGGCCGGCGGCGTCGACATGCTGGACGTAGCCCGCGCGCGCCGCCACGATCCGGGTCGCGCCTGCGGGCGCCGGACACCAGGGCAGGCCGCCGAGATAGGGCGCGTCCGCCCGCCGCCGGATGGCGTCGCTCGCGGCGACCTCGATGGCGTCGATGGTCTCCCCGACGCGGCCGAGATGCGACAGGGTGTCGATCCAGCGCACCAGCGTCACCACCACCAGTACGAGGACGACGAGGGTGAGGCCGAACAGGATCACGCGGCCCTGCTCGCCGTAGATATGGGCCTTGAGGGCGATGAGACCGACGACACCGTAGACGAACGCGCCGATGAAGCTGCCCACCGCCGTCTGGGCGCGGGTGTCCTCCATGAGCAACGTCACGGCCCGCGGAGTTGCGGTGTTGGTGGCGCCGCCATAGGCCTGGACCATGGTGGCCAGGGAGAACGTCGCCACCGGCAGCATGCTGGTGGCGAGCAGCGACAGGATCTGGTCGACGGCGTTGGCGCCGATGGAGTTCCCGAGATCGGGCGGGATCAGGGGGGCGAGCAGGGCCGAGGCGAGGGCCGCGCCCACGCCCGCCACGCTGAACAGGGCGACCCGCACCCACGGTCGGCGGGCACCGCGCCGAAGATGATAGAGCACCGTGGAGGCCAAGGGATCACACCGTTCTGGTCGAGGGGTCGGTGGCCTGGACTCACGGCTTCGCCGAAACCGGCGGGTGGGACACGGGAAAGGCCGTGCCCCACAGGCGGTCTCAGATGCCCTCGAACAGAGCCGAGGAGATGTAGCGCTCGGCGAAGGAGCAGGCGACGGTGACGATGCGCTTGCCCTTGAATTCCGGGCGGGCGGCGAGTTCGAGGGCCGCGGCGACGTTGCCGCCGGTGGAAATGCCGCCGGGGATCCCTTCGAGCTTGGCGAGCAGCCGCGCCGTATCGAAGGCGGTCTGGTTCGAGACGGTGATCACCTCGTCAACGACGGACCGGTCGAGGTTGTCCGGGATGAAGCCGGCGCCGATGCCCTGGATCTTGTGGGGGCCGGGCTGGCCGCCGGAGATCACCGGCGAATCCGTCGGCTCCACGGCCACGACCTTGAGGCCGGGCAGACGGGGCTTGAGGACCGAGCCGACGCCCGTGATGGTGCCGCCGGTGCCGACACCCGCCACGAAGGCATCGAGCTGGCCCTGGGTGTCGTTCCAGATCTCCTCGGCCGTGGTCTTGCGGTGGATCTCCGGATTGGCCGGGTTCGAGAATTGCTGCGGCATGATCGCGCCCGGGATCTCGTTGATGAGTTCCTCGGCCTTCGCGATGGCGCCCTTCATGCCCTGCGGGCCGGGGGTGAGGGCGAGTTCCGCACCGAGGAACGCCAGCATCTTGCGGCGCTCCAGGGACATGGTCTCGGGCATGACGAGGATGAGGCGGTAGCCGCGCGCCGCCGCCACGAACGCCAGCGCGATGCCGGTGTTGCCGGAGGTCGGCTCGACCAGGGTGCCGCCGGGCTTGAGCTTGCCGGACGCCTCCAGGGCGTCGATCATGTTGACGCCGATGCGGTCCTTGACGCTGGCGATGGGGTTGAAGAACTCGAGCTTCAGCAGGATCTCGGCATCGATGCCGCGCTCCTTGGTGATGCGGTTGAGGCGCACCAGGGGCGTGTTGCCGATGGTTTCGGTGATGGATCCGAAGATATGGCCGTGGCCGGGCGTGCGGGTGGCGGCGTGGACGGACTCGGCCATGGTGATCTCCTGTCGCGGGCGTTTCGGTCTCGCGCCGGGGGATATCGCGTCGGCGGGGGCGAGGCAATCGCCAACAGCCTGCGGGCAAAGGGAAATCTTCTCCGTCAACGGGCTTCCGTGGGCGACTTAGAATCTTTGTGCTGCCCATTCCGACAAAGTTGGAATTTCATTCCCCGCCACCCGTTCGAGGACCACCTCCACCGATCACCGCGCCCGCTGCGATCCAGGCGGCGAGGAAGCGCTCCGCCATCGCGCCCACCCCGTAGGCCGTCTCGATCCGCGCCCGCGCGGCGAGGCCTGCGGCCCGGCGGGCGGGTGCAGGCAGGGTCGCCATCGCCCGGAGGGCTTCCGCCAGGGCGGCCGGATCACGCGGCGGCACGAGGCACCCGAGGCCACCCAGGATCGCGCCGGCATCCCCGACGGAAGTGGCGACCGGTACCAGCCCGGCGGCCATGCCCTCGGCCACGGCGTTGGAGAAGCCCTCACCGAAAGCCGAGGACGACACGGCGATGTCGCCCGCCGCCTGAATTCGCCAGAGGTCGTCACGCCGGCCGAGGGCGCGGGCATTGGCCGGCAGGTCGAGGCCGAGCGTCCCCTCCCCGGCCAGGAGAAAGTGGACCTCCGGCCGGCACGCCGCGGCGGCCAGGAGGGTGGCGTGGTCCTTCATCGGATCGAGGCGGGCCGCGTGAATCGCCACCACCGCCTCGTCGGACAAGCCGAGTTCGCGGCGCAGGGCGGCCCGTGCGGCGGGATCGGGCCGGAAGCGCACGGTGTCGATGCCGTTGGGAATGACGGCGAGGCGGCGCGGGCGGTAGCCTTCGGCCAGATGGAAATCCACCCCCGCCTGGCTGTTCGACACGACGAGGCCGGGCCAGCCCGATAGGCGCCGGCCGATGGCGAGCAGGCGGCCGTAGCGGACATGATCGATGTCGGAATTGCGCAGGCCCCAGGCGAGGAGCGCGTCCCGCGGCGCCCCGGCGAGGCGGTGTGCGCCGGCGGCGAATAGGTCGCCGTGATAGAGCCAGCCCTGCACCACCGCGGGACGCAGGGACCGGATCAGCCGCGCGAGGCGCAGCAGCGCGACGGCGGAGCCGGCGGCCCCGCGCGGGGCGAGGCGATGGACGGTGACACCGAGGCGCTCCAGGGCGGCGGCGTTGGGGCCGTCGCCGGTCAGGCTCACCACGTGCTGCGGCATGCCCCGGGCCAAGAGGCCCCCGCACAGGGCGACCAGCATGGTCTCGGCCCCGCCCGTGCGCAGGCCGGAGATAACGTGACACGCGGGGCGCAAGGGATCAGGCGCCCGGCATCATGGTCGTCCCCGCATCAGGCCCGCAGGAGGGCGACGCACAGGACGGCAAGGGTGGCGAAGGCTCCGCTCGCGGAAGCGATGACGAGGGCACTGGGATGCGGCCCGGACAGGAAGGTGTAGCGCGTGTCCTCACGCGCACCGGCCCGCAATCCGCGGCTTCCCGTCGTCCATTCCAGCCGCGTTCCCATCGAATTCCCCGTGCCTGCCATGGGGATCAGCAGGCGCCGGGGGCGTTGAACGAGGGGTAAACTCGATCCGTAGAGTCCGGATCGTCCTCAACGCGGGCTTAACGCCACGAGGACAGAGGAACCGGATTCGATCAGAGCGCGCGGTCGAAACGCAGCTCGCCCTTCTGGCTCTTGATCACGAGCTGCGACCCGACGAGGTCCCACTGCGCCGCCGTGCGCAGGGCGATGAAGAAATCCTGCTCGCTGGCGCCCAGGCCCTTGTCGCAGGGCTTTTTCGTCAGCGCGAGGGGGCCGACGGCGAGGTGCTGCTCCTTCAGCGGGAAGGCGGTCGCCGCGAAGGTGTTGCAGCCGCCGTAGCCGCGGGCACGGTACTGCTTGTCGACGATGAAGCTCGGCCGGTCGTTGCCGCTGAACGCCTTGCCGTTGAGGCTCACGGCCGTCCAGGTCGCGTCGAGGGGGAAGATCTTCTCCTGCGCCTTGGCGGCGGGCACATACTGCTTCTTCTCAGGCTTCTCGCGCGCGTCCTTGCCGAAGCCGGTGACGTTGCCGCCCATCTGGGCCCGCACCTGCGTGGCGGTGGTCACCGCGCTGGCCGCAATGGCACCGGCCATCGCGGCGATCAGGATCGCTCTCATCCTCGGCCCTTTCTCAGTTCAAGCGCGCACGCGTCGCGTCGGTGGACGAAAATTCACTCGTTCACGCGGGACGATTCGCAGCGGCGGAGCGCGCGGGACCGTCGACGGAGCGAGCCTGCGCCAGGGCCAATCGGATAAGATTCCAGCACAAATATGGTCAAGACCCCGTGAAAGGTGATTTCCAGCCGTCCACGGACCATCGCAGCGGTTTGAGTTGAACGAAGGCGCTCATCCTCCGTTGTCGGGTCAGGCGAGACGGCCTGACGGCGAACGAGGTATGCACGGTGGCGGGATCGGACGAGGGCGGAGCGAGCGGCATGAACCCGAACACCATGAGCGCGGCGCAGTCGCGCGCGGCCCGTGCGCTGCTCGACTGGTCTCAGGGCGATCTCGCCGGGAAAGTCGGGTTCGGCGAGGAGACCGTCGAATCCTTCGAATCGGGCGGGAGCGACCTCGCCTCGGGACAGATCGAGGCCCTGCGCAGCGCCCTGATGGCGGCGGGCGTCGTGTTCACGGAGGACGGCTCGGCCGGCGTCCGCCTGAGCGACCGGGGCGGCGACGAGGGCACCCGCCTCGGTGCGCTCACAACCGAGAACGACCGCTAAGCAGGTTTCGCAAAAGTGGTCACCGGTTTCGCGTCGAAAACCTGCGACAGATCAATAAGCTAAGCAGGTTCGCGTTGGCTTGCCAACGAGACCCTGCTTAGGACGTCACCGCCCCGTCGCCAGCGCCTTGAGATCGTGGGCGGGATCGGCGGCCGCGGTGGGGCTCAAGGTCCGACCCTGCGCAAGGATGCGCCGCGCAGCCATGTGGTCGCCGGGGCGATCCACGGTTTCGACGGCGGACAACCGGCCTTCGCGAAAGCGGAACACGCAGAGCCCCGACGCGACGGGCCGCGCCACGGCCGCGTCGGACGGAGCGGACAGGCCCGCGATCTGCAGCTTGTGCGGACCTTGGTCGCTCCAGAACCACGGCACCGCGTCGTAGGCGGCGGGCCGGCCGACGAGGCGCGCGGCGAGGCACCGACCCTGATCGAGGGCGTTCTGCACCGATTCGATCCGGACGGACGCGCCATCGGCGAAGCGGCTCGGAGCGCGGGCGCAATCGCCGATGGCGGAGACGGCGGGATCGTCGGTGGCGAGGAACGCATCGACGTGGACGCCGTCCCCGACGGCGAGTCCGGCCGCCTCGGCCAACGCCTGGTTCGGGATCACGCCGATGCCGACGAGAACGAGATCGGCCGCGAGGGATGAGCCGTCGCGCAGGCGCACGGTCTCGGCCCCCTTCTCCCCCTCGATGGCGGTGACGCCCGCCCCGAACAGGAAGCGGATGCCGGCATTCCCGTGGGCGCGGGTGAAGAACGATGCCGTCTCGGCCGAGACGGCCCGGGCCATCGGCCGCTCCGCCGATTCGAGAACGGTGACGGACAGGCCGCGCGCGGCGCAGATGCCCGCGAATTCGAGCCCGATGAATCCCGCTCCGACGACGGCGACCGAACGGGCATCGGCGAGGGCCGCTTTCAGACCGTCGGCGTCGGCACGTCCGCGCAGCTGGAACACGCCGGCCAGGTCGGCGCCCGGGACCGGCAGCGCCCGGTTGCGCGCGCCCGTGGCGAGGACGAGGTGATCGTAGGCCACGGCCGTCCCGTCGGCGCACAGCACGCGCCGCGCCGCCCGGTCGATGGCGTCGATCCGCACGGAGGGGCGGTGGTGGATGCGATGATCCGAAAAATACGCCGCCGGGCGCAGTTCGAGGCCGGACGCGTCGGTCTTGCCCGCGAGATAGGCCTTCGACAGGGGTGGCCGCTGATACGGCAGATCCGGTTCGTCGCCCAGCAGCGTGATGGGATCGGCGTAGCCCGCCTCGCGCAGGGACGCGGCGAGCTGGAAGCCGGCCTGCCCGGCACCCACCACCACCACGCCCGCGCTCACGCCTCGAACTCCGCGGTGACCGCCGAGACCCGCGGCACCAGGGCGAGTTGCGGCAGCCAGCGGCCGCCATCCTTGACCACGTAATCCCAGCACGCGGCGGCGGCCGGGCCGAGCACCTTGTCGGCCCGGCGCACGGCGTACCAGTCGCGCCGGATCGGCAATCCCTGAACGTCCAGGAGGACGAGGCGGCCGCTTCCGAGTTCGGCCGCCACCGTGTGGGCCGAGATGAGGGCGATGCCCAAGCCCGCCATCACCGCCTGCTTGATGGTCTCGTTGGAGCCCGAATCGATGCCGAGGCGCGCCCGCTTGATCATGATGCCGTTCATGAACTCCTCGAACACCGTGCGGGTGCCCGACCCCTCCTCGCGCACGAGGAAGGATTCCTGGGCCAGATCCTCCCGGGTCAGTCCGGTGCGGCCGGCGAAAGGGTGGCTCGGCGCCGCGACGACCACGATGGGGTGGACACCGAAGGTCTCCGCTTCGATGGCGAAATCCCGCGGTGGCCGGCCCATGATGGCGAAATCGATCTCGTAGTTGCGCAGGGCCTCGACCATGTTGCCGCGGTTGCCCACCGCGAGGTTGATCTCGACGGCCGGATGCGTGCCGACGAAGCCCGAGATGATGCCGGGGGCGAAGTACTTCGCCGTGGAGACCACGCCCATGGCGACCCGCCCGCCAGCGCCGCCCTTGAGGGTCTCCAGCCGGTCGGCACAGGTCTCCAGCACGGTGTTGATGCTGTCGATGGCCCAAAGCATCTCCCGGCCGGCATCCGTGGGCCGGAGGCCCGTGGGGGTCCGGTCGAACAGCAGCAGGCCCGCCTCCTCCTCCAACTGGCGGATGCGCGCGTAGAGGGCGGCGGAGGTGACGTTGAGTTCCTGGGCCGCCCGGGTCATCGTGCCGAGTCGGGCGACGGCCGCGACGGCCTGGAGCTGCTTCAGGGAAAGGTTGCGCATGGGCCGGTTTTAGTTTTTTTGGAACCGCCCGCAAGTTTTTTCAAATTCCTTGTTTTGATGAGGACGCGCCCTCCAGCGCTCTGGTTGTCACGGGCCCACTCGTGGCAAGGAGATGAAAACGCGGCGTGGGCGGTGGCCTACGTGCGGACGATGAATCCTGAGAGAAGGTGAGCCGATGTCGATGGGATCTCTGGAGATCGGGTCTCGCCTCGATGCGTGCCTCGCCGCGGCCGTCGCCGCCGACCCGACGCTGTCCGATGTCGCCGAGGTGATCGCGGCCTGCGCCACGGCGGCCATCGAGGTCAGCACGGTGATCGGGCGCGGTGCCCTCGCCGGCGACCTCGCCGCCCAGGGCGCGCAGAACAGCGACGGCGACGTTCAGAAATTCCTCGACGTGCTGGCCCATGAGCGCTTCACCGAGGCCTTGCGCGGGGCGCCCGTTTCCGAAGTCGCCTCGGAGGAATCCGAAGGGGTGATGCTTCTCAACCCCGGCGCACCGCTGGCGGTGGCCATCGATCCCCTCGACGGCTCGTCGAACATCGGCGTCAACATGGCGGTCGGCTCGATCTTCGGCATCTGGCCGACGGCTTCGACGCCCGAGAACCCCCTCGGCTCGTTCACGGGGCCCGGCACGCTCCAGCGCGCCGCCGGCTTCGTAACCTACGGCCCGGCCACCTCCCTGGTGCTGACCCTCGGCCACGGCACGCAGACCTACACCCTCGACCGGGCGGAGGGCGCCTTCCGCCTGACCCACCCGCGCATGGAGGTGGTGGCTGCCGCCAAGGAATACGCCATCAACGCCTCCAACGCCCGCCACTGGGACACCCCCGTGAAGGCCTATATCGAGGATTGCCTGCGCGGCGCGGAAGGCCCCCTCGACAAGGACTTCAACATGCGCTGGCTCGGCTCCCTCGTGTCCGACGCCCAGCGCGTGCTCCTGCGCGGCGGCGTGTTCCTGTACCCGGGCGACAATCGCAAGGGCTACGCGCAGGGGCGCCTGCGCCTCCTCTACGAGGCCGCTCCCATCGCCTTCCTCATGGAACAGGCGGGCGCCGGCGCCATCGACGGCGAGCGCCGCATCCTCGACATCTGCGCGAGCGCCATCCACGAGCGCGTGCCGCTGATCTTCGGCTCGGCCGACGAGGTGGCGTGCGTGGCCAAGTACTATGGCGGCCGCAATCCGGCGGCCGGGCGCTCGCCCTTGTTCGGGCAGCGCGGCCTGATGCGCGGCTAGCGGTAGGGGTCGCCTGGGCCAGAACGCATGTCGTCGCGTCATCCCATCATCTCGGTCACGGGCTCGTCGGGGTCGGGCACCACCTCGGTGCGCAACACCTTCGAGCAGATCTTCCGCCGCGAGGACGTGAGCGCCGTCTATATCGAGGGCGACGCGTTCCACGCCCTGGACCGCATCGCCATGCGCAAGGCCATGGCGGCCGAACCGACCCTCAGCCACTTCGCGCCGCGCGCCAACCTCCTGCCCGAGCTCGAGGAGGTGTTCCGCACCTACGCCGAATCGGGCACGGGCCGCACCCGGCATTACGTCCACGACGCGGCCGCCGCCGAACTCTACGGCACGCGGCCCGGCACCTTCACCCCGTGGGAGAGCTTCGCGCCGGGCTCGGACCTCCTGTTCTACGAAGGCCTGCACGGCTGCGTCGTCGACGACAACGTCGATCTCGCCCGCTACGCCGACCTCAAGATCGGCGTCGTGCCGGTGATCAACCTCGAATGGATCCAGAAGCTGCACCGGGACCGCTCGACCCGGGGCTACTCGACGGAGGCCGTCACCGACGTGATCCTGCGGCGGATGCCCGACTACGTGCAGACCATCTGCCCGCAATTCACCTGGACGGACATCAACTTCCAGCGGGTGCCAACGGTGGACACCTCGAACCCGTTCATCGCCCGGTGGATTCCCACCGCCGACGAATCCCTGGTGGTGATCCGGTTCAAGGACCCCAAGGGGATCGACTTCTCCTACCTCATCTCGATGATCCAGGGCTCGTTCATGAGCCGGGCGAATTCCATCGTGATCCCGGGGGGCAAGCTCGACCTCGCCATGCAGCTCATCCTGACCCCGATCATCATGCAACTCGTCGAGCGCAAGCGCCGTATGGCGTAGGAACCGCGCCGCCTGGCGTGAGGCGCACGCCGCACGCGTTGAAGGGCGCCGCGCGCCCGAGAGGACAGAACCGTGACCAGCCCGATCATCTCGCCCTCGATCCTCTCGGCGGATTTCGCCCAGCTCGGCGCCGAGGTGCGCGCCGTCTCGGAAGCCGGGGCCGACTGGATCCACCTCGACGTGATGGACGGGCATTTCGTGCCCAACCTCACCTTCGGGCCCGCCGTGGTGAAGGCGCTCAGGCCCCACAGCACGAAACCCTTCGATGTGCACCTCATGATCGCCCCGGCCGATCCCTACCTCGCGGCGTTCGCCGAGGCCGGGGCCGACACCATCTCGGTCCATGTCGAGGCCGGTCCCCACATCCACCGTTCGCTCCAGACCATCCGCGACCTCGGCAAGCGCGCCGGCATCGCCCTCAACCCCGGTACGCCGGCTTCCGCCGTGGAACCCCTCCTCGACATGGTCGACCTCGTGCTGGTGATGACGGTCAATCCGGGCTTCGGCGGCCAGAGCTTCATCCCCTCGACCCTGGAGACCATTGCCCGCATCCGCGCCATGGCGGCCGGCCGTCCCCTCGACATCGAGGTCGATGGCGGCATCACCCCCGAGACCGTGGGGCTCGCGGCGCGGGCCGGCGCGAACGCGTTCGTGGCCGGCAACGCCGTGTTCAAGGGTGGCCCGGCCGGCTACGCCGACCGGATCGCGGCGATCCGCGCCAATGCCGGCGGCGATCCGGTGTCATGCTGAGGGCGCTGATCTTCGACGTCGATGGGACGCTGGCCGAAACGGAAGACCTCCACCGGCAGGCATTCAACCAAGCCTTCGCCGAGATGGACCTGCCCTGGTCCTGGGACTCGGCCTTCTACGCCGACCTGCTCGCGGTGATGGGCGGCAAGGAGCGCCTCGCCCATTACGTCGAGACCCGGCATGCCGGGGATCTGCCCGCCCTTCGTCCACGCCTGGCCGAGATCCACGATCGGAAGACCCGGATCTACGGCGAACTGGTGGAGGACGGGCGCCTCGGCCTGCGCCCCGGCATCGCCCGACTCGTCGCGGAAGCCCGGGCCGCCGGCCTGCGTCTCGCCGTCGCCTCCACCACGAGCCGGCCCAACGTCGAGGCCCTGCTGCGGATGAACTTCCCCCGGGGCGACGTCCCGTTCGACGTGATCGCCTGCGGCGACGAGGCCGCCCGCAAGAAGCCCGCGCCCGACGTGTTCGAACTCGCCCTGGCGCGCCTCGGCGTCGATGCCTCCGAGGCCATCGCGTTCGAGGATTCCGTGGCCGGCATCCGCTCGGCCCTCGATGCCGGGCTGCCGGTCATCGCCACCCGCAGCCGCTACACCGGGACCCACCGCCTCGACGGCGCGTTCTCGGCCGTTTCGGACCTCGGCGAACCGGACGCGCCGCATACGCTGCTGTCCGGCACCGCCTGGCCCGGTCACGTCGTCACCCTCGCGGGCCTCCGGGCCTGGCAGGACACCCGCGAGGCCGAGGCGTAGACCTATTCCCGCTCGGGCCGGGCCTGCAGGATGGCGGCGCGCACGAACGGGCGCTTGAGCTGCGGGCCGGCGTCGGAGCGGTTGACGAAGTCGTTGGCACCCGGGTGTCGGCGTATCGCCTTGCCGAGATTGAGCCGGTAGCCCTCCTTGAACGTGTAGGGCAGCGCCATCGGATCGGCCATGAAGGCCGCGATGGCGGCCTCCACCTCGGCCTCCGCGATGAGTCCGAGGTCGCACAGGGCGAGGATCGTCAGCTTTTCGGTCATGGGGTGGGATAGGCCTGAACGGCCGGCCACGGCAATGCATGCGGTGCGCCGGAATGACGACCCAGTGTCGGGCGGTCGAATCTGGATCGGAAAAGTGGTGCCGGTTGCGGGACTTGAACTCGCGACCTACCGCTTACAAGGCGGTTCAGCCAGATATCTAAACTATTGCCGCAACGCTGTTTTTCACGGTGTTGTCGTTGCCGTGTTGCGTCTGTGTTGCAGGCTCAATTGCGCCAAGAACCGAAAGCTCGCCTGCCGTGGCGGCGCGCCGATCCGCGCGGCCGGCGGCAAATAGGTGGCCGTAGACGCGCTGTGTGAACTCGGGCGACTCATGCTCGGCCCATTCGCTTACCTGCTTGATGTTGGCTCCCTCGTCGATCCAGAGCGACACGGCAAAGTGACGGAAGCTGTGCGGCGTCCACCGGGGGGACCCATCGGCGGCGACGATTCCGAGGGCAATTTGAAGGGGGCCAATCTGGCGGTTGACGATGTTGGGGTAGCCCAACGGCGTCGCCACGTCAGATGGGAACACCAAGCCATTTGAGCGGCCCGCCGCGGCCTGCCAGTTTGCCAGGATCGTGGCGAGCTGCGGCCCGATAGGGATGCTGCGCAGTGCGGCGACCGTCTTCACCCGGTCTAGGGTGTTGAACCGGTCAACGCCCTCGCGCACCTCGAGGTGCTCAGGGAGGACCCGTCCCCACGCAAGGCCCCTTGCTTCCCCGATGCGTAGGCCAGCCAGGGCCATCGTCGCCATCATGGGGCGCAACCACGACGTCGGGCGAAACCCCTCCACCTCGGCTCCCTGATGCTCTGCCCTAAATGCCCGCATCGCCTTGATAGGGTGATCTGGCGATACACGTCGGACCTCGATCGTTCTGAGGCCCAACTCCGTGCGCTTCCGAGCTATGAGGAACAGGCCATCTACGTCCGCCGCAGTCGCCAACATTGCGCGAACGGCCTCTCGCTCTGGTATGCGAATCGTATCCTCTGCCTCACGGATCTCAGCGCGCCGCGTCTTCCTCCGGCTACGCAGCGACCGTACGGGGTTAGCAAACGCGAGACGCCGACGAATCGCCTCGTCGAAAATCGCGCCCAGCACAACCCGCGCCCGCCGGCAGGTGTCGTCCGTGCGCCCCTCTGCCTTCAATCGCTCCAGCCAATCTCCAATGTCGGCGGGATGAAGCTTTGGGAGAAGTCGAGAACCGAGATAGGGGCGGACGTGGCCTCCGAAATAGGTCCGGTAATTCTCTATCGTTGATCTCGCGGCATGGTCCGTCTCCAGCGCCGTGATAAGCAGTTCATAGGCTTGGTCGACCGTGCTGGCTGTCCGGTCCGGCACATGACTACCGGCGGCGACCTCGCTCTTAGCTCTGGTCAAAAACCCATCCGCTTCCCGCCTAGTTTGGAACTGTCGGAATCGTCGGGTGGTCAGCCTGGCCTGCCCCCTGAAAAGTGGTCCTCCCTGATGTATGGCCTTGGGTCATTTGGAGGATGTTTTTATGGGACGGAAGAATCATACGGCTGGAGAGATCGTCGCTAAGGTGGCCTGCCCCCTGAAAAGTGGTCCTCCCTGATGTATGGCCTTGGGTCATTTGGAGGATGTTTTTATGGGACGGAAGAATCATACGGCTGGAGAGATCGTCGCTAAGCTGCGGCAGGTAGATGTCCTGGTCTCGCAGGGTCGCAAGGTTGCTGAAGCAATCCGTTCGATCGAGGTGACCGAGGTCACTTATTACCGTTGGCGTTCCGAGTACGGCGGTCTGAAGGGTGATCAGGTCAAGCGGCTGAAGTCCTTGNGTTGCTGAAGCAATCCGTTCGATCGAGGTGACCGAGGTCACTTATTACCGTTGGCGTTCCGAGTACGGCGGTCTGAAGGGTGATCAGGTCAAGCGGCTGAAGTCCTTGGAGACGGAGAACCTGCGTCTGCGTCGGGCGATCTCGGACCTGACGCTGGAGAAGCTCATTTTGAAGGAGGCGGCTTCGGGAAACTTCTGAGCCCGGCTCGCCGCCGGGCTTGTGTCGCTTACGTCGTTGCCGAGCACGGTGTGTCCGAACGCTTCGCTTGCCGTGTCCTGGGTCAGCATCGTTCGACSCAGCGCAAAGTCGCCGTGATGGTCGAGGACGAGGCTGCTTTGACGGCTGCCATCGTCGCCCTGGCGCTGCAGTACGGACGCTACGGCTACCGTCGGATCACGGCCTTGCTCCGGCGCGATGGCTGGACGGTGAACGTGAAGCGCGTCGAACGGATCTGGCGATGCGAGGGCCTCAAGGTTCCCGCTCGCCAGCCGAAGCGGTCGCGCCTCTGGCTCAACGACGGCTCGTGCGTGCGGCTGCGGCCGGAGCGGCCCGACCACATCTGGTCCTACGACTTCGTCGAGCACCGCACGCACAACGGGCGCAAGTACCGGATGCTGAACGTCATTGATGAGTTCACGCGTGAGTGCCTGGCGATCCGTGTATCACGCAAGCTGAAGGCCCTCGACGTGATCGACGTGCTGACGGACCTGTTCAGCCTTCGCGGTGTGCCGGGTCATATCCGCTCCGACAATGGACCGGAGTTCATTGCCAAAGCGGTTCAGGACTGGATCGCAGCGGTTGGATCGACGACCGCCTACATCGAGCCGGGCAGTCYGTGGGAGAACGGTTACTGCGAGAGCTTCAACGCAAAGCTGCGGGATGAACTCCTCAACGGCGAGGTGTTCTACACCCTCAAGGAGGCCAGCGTCGTGATCGAGCAATGGCGGAGGCACTACAACACCCTCCGACCGCACTCGTCGCTTGGCTACCACCCGCCTGCGCCAGAGGTCGTCCTCTGGCCGACCGAACCGAGCGGATCAGTGCCGTCCGCTCGCCCTGCCATCGTCACACGACCGACGATGCACTAACTTCAAACCTGGGCCACTGAATGGGGGCAGGCCA